>JAPOSR010000057.1 GCA_026709625.1 Chloroflexota bacterium | reverse complement strand
ATCTGGGAAAATGAATCGGTCTCGCGCGCGGGCTGTGCTCGGGTCAGCCACCCATCTCATAGATCTGCACGACATCCACCGGCGCGAATTGCACAAAGGGACAGCTCTTGGCGACCTCGACCGCCGCGTCCATGTCCTCTGCCTTGACGATGCTCATGCCCGAAAGTTCTTTGGGCTGCGCCTGGCTGCTGCCGTCGATGTTGACGCGGGTGGGCGCGCTGAAGGGCATGCCCAGGTTGACGGCTGCTTCGCCCAGTTCTTGAGCCCAGGCCATCCATTCCTGCTGATGCGCCTTCGCTGCTTCTGGGTCGTCAAATTGGGGCTCGCCCACATAAAACAATGCAAATTTTGCCATGCTGCTCTCCAGTTGCTGCTATTGGGCGGCAAGCATACGCCAGTTGCGCGATTGCACAAGCCTTAACCTGGCTCTTCAGCGCAGGCGCATCGTCATATTATTGCACAGCTGGAAGCCGCGCATGACCGAGGCGGGTTGACTGGACTAAGAACATTACGCGGCTAACTCTTAACCATTTGCGCCAGAACAAAGTCAGATGCGAGCCAGCGTCAGCCTTTGACAGCGCCCATCGTAAAGCCCTGCACAAGGCTGTCCAAAAAGAGGTTGTAGGCGAGTCCCACTGGAATGGCAACGATGAGCGCGGCAGCCAGCAGCGGTTGCCAAAAATAGACATCGCCCAGAATCAACTCGGTTGGCACGCCTACGCTCAAGGTGCGCTGCGAAGTATCGGCGATGAAGACCAGCCCATAAATGAACTCATGCAGGGTCAGCGTGAAAGCAAAGACGACTGTCGATATGATGCCCGGCAAGGACAGCGGCAAGACCACCCGCAAAAATGCTTCCACGCGATTGTAGCCATCGACCAGCGCCGCCTCTTCCAATTCGGGCGGGACGGCTTTGAAGAAGCCTTGCAGCAACCACATGCTGAATGGCACCGTGAACGATGGATACACCACGATTAGCGAAAGCGGGCTGTCTTTTAAGCCCAGCAGCACGACGATGCGGAACATGGGTATGAAGAGCAGGGTCGGCGGCACCAGATAGACAAGAAACATCAAGATGCCAGCGCGCTCGCCCCAGCGCCCGGTCAGCCGCGCCAGCGCATAGGCGGCCGGCAGCGACAGCAGCAGCGTGATGATGACCACCGCCACGCCCACCAGGACGGAATTGCGGATGAAATCCAGATAGGCGGTGTTGTTGAAGAGCGTGTCCAGGTGTTCCAGCGTCGGTTCTTGGCGGTAGACAAATGGCTGGGGACGGCGATACAAATCGCCATCGGTCTTGAATGTATGCAGAAACATGATGAAAAAGGGCGCGGCGGCGAAGAAGCAAAACACCAGCACCACAAAATAAAAAGGCGAGCGCCGCAGTACATAACGCAGCTCTTTGCGGGTCGCGCCATAGCGTCGCGCGCGCCAGCCGATGCGCAAGCCGACCAACCCCAAAAATGCCAGGACCAGCAGCGACCAGAAGTTTGTCAGCACAAAGCCCAACACATTCATCAGCGCACCTCGGCTCGGCTGGCTGTGCGCAGCATGAAGATGGCCATCGCCAGCAACAGCGGGAAGGCAAACAGGGATATCGCCGCGCCCTGCGCCAGGTTGCCGCCTTCGATGCCCACCTGGAAGGAATACAGACCCAGCACGCGCGTATAGTCGACTGGTCCGCCGCGAGTCAGCACATACACCACGGTCATATCGCCGAACATGGTGATCATGCTGAAGAGCAGGGCGATGACCATAATCGGCAAGATCAATGGCAGCTTGATCTGCAGCAGCGTGCGCATGAAACGCGAGCCATCAACCTCTGCCTGGTCGAGGATATCGGTGGGGATAGAGGACAAGCCAGCCATCAAAATCACAGTCGCCAGCGGAGTCATGCGCCAGACTTGCACGAAGATGACGCTGATTTGCGCTAGATCGGGCGCAGCCAACCAAAAGAGGTTGCGATTGTCACTGAGCAAGCCGCCCCGTCCCAGCAAGCCCAACTGCAGCAGCAGGTAGTCGATCGAGCTGTATTTGGTATCCAGCATCCACAACCAACCGATCATCGCCAGCGAGACCGGCGTCGCCCAGGGCAGGATAAATATGAAACGCGCGAACCACTTGCCGGTGAAATCTTGTGTGAAGATGACCGCCAGGATGTTGGCGAAGATGAGAATGAATACCTGCGAAATTAGGGTGAAGCGGATGGTTGTTTCAAACACCTGGCGAAAAATATCGTTTTCCCATACAGCCAGAAAGTTGCGAAAACCCACGAAGCTGAGGTCGGTATTGCCGACAGTCACATCCGAAAAACCAAAAGCGATCGACAAGATAAATGGGAAGCCGACCAGCAGCACAATATACAGCAGCGCCGGCGTCAAAAACAGCGCGCCGATCAAGCGCCGATTGTCCAGCGGAAAGCTGCCCAGGCTCAGTCGCCCCATCACCAGTCCGCGCCCGCCATTTGCGCTTCGATCCGCTCACCCGATGCCTCGTGAAAATACTTGATGTTTTCGCGCTGCACGGCAAATTCATATTCGTTTTCGATATCCAGCGCGGCGCGAACATTCGAGGGCACCTTTGCCAGCGTCAGCTCGTTTTCATGTCCGCCGACATAGCCATATATCAGACGATCCGAGCCCAGATATTCGACTCGTTTGACGAAATAATCAAAGCTCACCGAGTTGTTGGGGTTGTCTTGAAGCGTCTTGGGCAAGAAGTGCTCGGGGCGAAAGCCAAAGCGGTGGCTCTGGGCGCGCAAGATATTCATGCTGGGTGAGCCGAGGAAGGTGGCGACAAATTCGTTGGCTGGGTCATCATAAATGCGCTGGGGTGTGCCGACCTGCTGGATTTTGCCCTCAGCCATGACGACGATGCGGTCGCCCAAGCCCATCGCTTCAATCTGGTCATGCGTGACGAAGACGGCGGTGATATTGGACGAGCGCTGGAAGTCTTTCAGCTCGTCGCGAGCATTGGCGCGCAGCTTGGCGTCCAGGTTGCTCAGCGGCTCGTCCAGCAGCAGCACAGCCGGCTGCGTCACCATGGCGCGGGCGATGGCGACTCGCTGGCGCTGCCCACCGCTCAGCTGGCGAGGGCGGCGGTCGAGCAGCGTGTCGATCTCCAGCAGCCGCGCGATAGCCTCGACCTTGCCGCGCATGGTCGCTCTGTCGAACTTTTTCTCGCGGCGCTGCGCCTTCAGCGGGAAGGCGATGTTGTTGTAGACATTCATGTGCGGGTAGAGGGCGTAACTTTGGAATACCATAGAAACGCCCCGTTTGCGCGGCGGCAGCTCGGTTACATCTGCGTCGCCAATGTGGATTGATCCAGCCGTTGGCTTTTCCAATCCCGCGATCATGCGCATCAGCGTGGTCTTGCCACAGCCCGATGGCCCCAAGATGACCAAAAACTCGCCCGGCTGGATGGACAGATCAACGCCATCCACTGCGCGCACGGCGTCGAAGTGCTTCCTCAGTCCGCTGATTTCGACGACAGACAAAGGTACTGCTCTCCCCTTGATTGTCTAAACCCCTTCCCGCAGTGTCTACGCGCAGCCACGGGGCGGCAAGGGGAACTTTTGTGAAATCTAATCACCCGGCGGGATTTCGCCCCTTCCTCTCTGCGCAGGAGAAAGGGGCTGGTGATGAAGGTTATTCCCCGCCGCCGACGAGACCTCTGGCGCGCCATTCATTGAAGATTTCTTCAATGCGTTCGTGCGCCTGCGCCACAGCATCTTCCGCGTTCATCTCGCCCAAAGCCACTTGCGCGACCATGTTGGGGATGATGCTTTCGGCGAAGACCTGGCTGACAGCTGGATTCGTGACGCCGGGGAAGCCCAGATGCACCGACCAGTCGTTGACTGTCTTGAGCACCTCGAACTTGTTGGGTGGCTCGCTGCCCCAAGGATCAGCCTCCAGCCAGCCGTCCAGCTCGGGCACGGCGCTGGCATAGCAGGGGAAGTTGTAGAGCTCGCTATGGTAGGTGGCGTCGCTGTAACTGGCGGTGTGGTCGAGGATGAACTGCTTGGCGGCTGCCAGCTCGGCGCCTTCGACATAATTGGGGATTACATAGATCTGCCAGACATGCGACGAGGCATAGGCACCGGCTGGTCCTTCCAGCGCCGGGGTGAAGCCGATGTTGGCGGCTGCTGCCGCGTCGATCTTCTGCAAGCTGCGATAGGCAGAGTTGGAATTGAGGATATAGCTCAGCTCGCCGGCGATTAGTCCCTGGTTGTTGCTGGCGGCTGTCCAGCCAAAGACTTCGTCGGTCATCGCTTCGTTTTGCAGCTGCGCCAGATACTTGACAGCGGCGATTGTCTCATCGCTGTTGAGCACGACATTTTCGTTTTCGTCCTGGATGCTGCCGCCGAAGCTCCAGATCGCGGCGCGGGTTGCCATGCGGCTGTCCAGCTCGGGGCTCATGCCGATGCCGACTGGGATGCCGGCGGTTTCATAAATAGCGCGCCCGCCTTCGAGCAGGTCGTCGTAAGTCCTGGGTCCGTTGGGGTAGCCGGCTTCTGTCCACAGGGCGATGTCATAATCGCCGGGATCGGGCACATAGCCATGCGCAAAGGCATACCAAGTATCGGTTACCGGCAGGTATGAAGCGGCTTCGCATGTGCTGGCGCGCTCGCCATACATCTCGGCGGCTGCTTCGTTGATGTCACGCAGGTCATGCAAGCCATCGATGAAGGAAGCCGGCGAGAAAAGGACTTCGACGATGCTGTGTCCATCGCCCGCGTCTATTTCTGCCGCCAATGTCGAAAACAGCTCGGTAAAATTGACATGGTCGACAGTGACGCCGATGCCATTTTCCGCGCCCCATTCGGCAGCGTAGGCATCGAACCATTCGTCGTAACGCGGCACGAAGTGACTCCACTGCAGCAGGCTGATTTCAGTGTCTTGGGCGCTCATGCCGAAGACAAGCGTCCCAAAGATGCAGAACACAAGCAATATCCTGATCATGCCTTTCATTGAGTTTTCTCCTTATCCATCGCGCGACAAAATATGGACTCTTCGTTCCATCTTTCATTCTAGCAAAGGCGCGCACAACTGGCAACAAATTGCGCCGCTAGGGAGTGGCGAATCTGCTGGATACGCGCTGTTTTGCCCCCCGCCCCAAACATGAGAGAGGAGCTTACAGGCTGCGGAAGCGCAGGGAAAACACCCCTTCCCTCGTTCTGGGGACAAGGGGCCGGGGATGGGGGCTTGGTGCCATATCCACGCAACTGGCAACAAATTGCGCCGCGTTAGAAGAGCCGCTTTTGCCTGGCTGGCCGCGCGCCATCCAACAGCACATAGTTTGCCAGCTTTTGCGGCATGCGCAGGCCAATCTGCTTGAGCTGCGACAGGTCTGTCAGCTTGCCGCGCCGGCGCGCCCGCAGGATTGCGTCGGCGCCGACAATCCCGACGCCGGGGATGCGCAGCAGTTGTTCGCGTTCGGCTCGCATAATCTCGATTGGAGCGTGCGCCAAGTGTTCATCCGCCCAGGCTTGCTTGGGGTCGATATCGGTGCGCAGGTTGCCATCGCGCAAGAAAGGCAAGTCTTCGACATCCCACTGATAATCGCGCAGCAAAAAGCTCGCTTGATACAGCCGAAACTCTCGCAGCAGGTCGCTGGGCGGCAGGTTTTCGAATGGGGTGCCGGGCACGGGCGAAAAAGACGAATAATAGACCCTCGCCAAGTGCGCCTGGGCATAGAGTTTGCCGCTCATGGCCATCAACTCCAGGTCGGTATCGCCCACAGCGCCGACGACGAACTGGGTGACGCTGCTGGCCAATCGTTCGCGTGGATGGTCGCGGCGAATCTGCTCTGCCCATTGCAGCATCCGCAGCAGCTCTTGCACAAAGATTTTCTTGGGCGCGAGCCTGTGCAGGCGTTCGCTGGTCGGCGCTTCCAGATTGACAGAAACGCGGTCGGCCAGCTGCATGGCGCGGTAGAGCTGGTCGTATTCGATGCCTGGCATGATCTTGAGATGAATGTAGCCGCGATAGCGCTGCTTGTTGCGGACGATGTCGGCTGTGTCAATAATTTTGTCTTGTGTGGCGACCGAGCCTTTGATAATGCCACTGGACAAAAACAGCCCATCGACTTGTTTGGCGCGCTGCAACGTAGCGAACGCGCCAGCCATCTCATCAGGCGAGAAAGTTACGCGCTTCGTCTTGGCGCGCCCGGCGCGGAAGACGCAATAATGACAGTTGCGCTCGCAGGCGGTGGTCATCATGGTTTTGAGCACGGGCTTGGGGCCGCGCGGCGTCTGTAAATTGGCGATGCAATCGCTGAAGTTGAACTCTTGCTTGCGGCTGCGGCGGACGCGCTCGCTGTGCGGGCTGTCGCCGGCGGGCTCGTGCAGGGTTACATCGCCCATTTGCGAGAGCTTGGTAAGCGTTTCAGAGACGATTCGGCTAGCCATGCTCTTATGATATAGAACATTTGTTTGATTGTCAAGGAGATTTTTGGCAAATTGCCAAGTTCCTTACAAAAGCAAAGGCGGCTGCAAGCGAATCCAGCTTGGTTTATGCTGATTAAGCGCGTCCAAAACAGCGGCGAAGACCTGCGTGTATTCGCCATCGGCCTCGACTTCGACAATTTGCTGCCCCTCGCCTCGCAGCAATGTCACGGCTGCGCGGTATTTTTCTGCGCGAGCGGGCAGATTGTTCTCGAATAGATCGCGTTTGCGTTCGCGCAGGCGCATGCGCTCGTAGGCTTTCATAGGGCTGACAGTCAGCACGATCGTCAGGTTGGGCGGCCGCGCCCAGCTATTCAAGCGGCAGACGGCTTCCATGCTGATCGTGCCGCGCGCCTGGTAGACCAGCGAAGACAGCACATAGCGGTCGCAGATGACGATGCGTCCCGCCGGCTGCAGAAATGGCTCAATGATTCGCTCAAGATGATCGTTGCGGTTCAGCGCGAATGCCAGCGCCAGCGATTGCGGGCTCATCGTCTGGTCGCCAGCCAGCGCCGCGCGGATCTCTGCGCCGACCAGACAATCGGCATGCGGCTCTTGGGTTAGCAGCACCTCATCGCCATGGGTTTGCTCCAGGACATTGCGCAGCCGCTGCGCGATGCTGGTTTTGCCAGCGCCGTCGATGCCCTCAATGACGATAAAGAAGCTCTCGGTTGACATGCCAGCAAGCATACCTTTCGCGATTGCCATAGACAAGCGACGGAATCCGCGGGAATGGTGGATGCGTGGATATGGCAACTAAGCCCCCATCTCCCGGCCCCTTGCCCCAGAACGAGGGAAGGGGCTTTGTCAGCGCCTCCGCAGCCTAGTAGCCCCTCCCTCATTTTTGCGCCGCGTAGACACAGGCGGTCGGGGAGGGGTTTGGGGTGGGGGCAAAGCAAGGAATACCCACCAAAATCGCCACTCCCGAATCCGCGTAAAGCCGCCGCTGCGCTCTCCGCGCGCGTTGTGTTGCAGCATTCGTCGTGATTGCTGTGGATAGGCATCAGCGCGTCCCTTTGTGCAACCTAGCAGATTGTGGTTTAATCACGCTATTCACGACAGCGCGCGGGAGGCGGCATGGCGACACCACTGACAGAAGCGGAAATTACAGCGGGGCTGGGCGAGTTGGACGGCTGGCGGCGGGACGGCGAGCGCTTGGTCAAGCAATTCAGCTTTGACAATTATCTGGCGGGCTTGGCATTCGCCTCGGCGGTCGGCGTATTGTGCGAAGGTGCCAATCATCATCCCGACATGACGATTGGCTGGCGGCGGGTGGAGGTGTCTTTTACGACGCACGATGCCGGCAATCGATTGAGCGCCAAGGACTTCGCGGCCGCGGCGGGCATCGACGCGCTTGGCTATCCCAGATAGCTCCGACATCGGCTCGCGGATGCGCTTGCTGCTATTCAACCTGGCCACCGACGAGACCGACCCCGTCCTGGCCTTCGCCTGCGACTGGATTCGCCACTTGGCGCGCCAATGCGACTCGATCGATGTGCTGACCATGCGGCGCGGCGATTATGTGTTGCCGGACAATGTGCGCGTGTTCTCTGCGGGGCGAGAACATGGCTGGGGCAAAGCGCGGCGGGCGGTCAATTTTTATGTTCAATTGCTGCGCTTGCTGAGCGGGCGGCGCTATGATGCCTGCTTCGCGCATATGATCCCGCTGTTCGCTGGGCTGGGCGGTCCCGTTCTACAGGCGCGCGGCGTCCCCATTACATTGTGGTACACGCATCGCCAGCACTCCTGGCAGCTGCGGCTGGGACAAGCCTGGGCGCGGCGCATCGTCAGCGCCGATGAATCCAGCTACCCCTATGCCAGCGACCGGTTGCGTGTGCTTGGGCATGGCATCGATACCGACTACCACAGCCCCCGCTCGCAGCGCGCCGCCGACGAAGCTGAGCCGCTGGTTGTGCAGGTCGCGCGCTTGTCCGCCATTAAAAATCAAGCGACCACTATCCGAGCGGTCGGCCAGCTGCCCGTGCGCCTGGCATTGATTGGCGGCGTGCAACCCGGTTTTCCCGATTCATACCGAGCTG
Organism: Chloroflexota bacterium; assembly: GCA_026709625.1. Taxonomy (GTDB): domain Bacteria; phylum Chloroflexota; class Anaerolineae; order Aggregatilineales; family Phototrophicaceae; genus UBA6055. The sequence goes on along the minus strand of JAPOSR010000057.1, from coordinate 22,918 downwards.
GGCTGCAAAGTTTGATTGATGATCTGGGCTTGTCCGCCCGCTGTCGACTGGTGGGCGACCAAAGCCGCGAAGAAACGCTGGCTTGGTATCGGCGCGCTTGGGTAGCCGTCAACATGAGCCCGCCGGGCTTGTTCGACAAAGCCGTGTTGGAAAGCATGGCTTGCGGCTTGCCCACGATTGTGGCCAATCCCGCCTTTGCGCCGCTTTTGGGCGAGCACAGCGACCTGCTGCTGACCGATTCGCCAGAAGATGTTCGTGGCTTGCAAGAACGAATCGCGCGGATTAGCCAACTTTCCAGCGGAGAGCGCGCGGCGATTGGCGCTGCGCTGCGCAACCATGTCGCGCGCCAGCACAGCTTGCCGCGCCTGATCGACCGTTTGATGTCGGTGCTGCAAACAGGCGAACTGCCCGCCTAGCCGGCATAACTCCAGCCCAGCTCGGTCAGTGACAGCACATTGGGCGGCGCGCCTTCTTTTGTCACATCGGCATGGATGGCTTCGCCGACGACAATATCGTGGTCGCCGCCAATATCGACAATCTGCGTGAGCTTGCATTCGATGTAGGCAGCCGCTCCAGCCAGCACGGGGACGCCGGTTTCTGGCGCTGCGCTGTAGTCGGCATCGTTCATCTTGTCGGGCTTGCGCGCTCGCCCGCTGGTTATACCCATGATGGCGTCAGAATCGGCTTGCAGGAAGAGGTTCAGCCCAAACACGCCGCCCGCCTCGACCAGCCCGCGCGAATAACAGCTTTTTTGGATGCCGACCGCCACCAGCCGCGGCGCGAACGACATCTGCGACACCCAGTTGACCACCATGGCATTCACATCATCGCCGTCTTTGGTGGTGAAGGCGTAGAAGCCATAGGGCATCATCTTCAAGACTTCTTTGATTTTGTCTTTTGCCATGTTTCGTTTCTCCCTGCCTTTCATCATCTGCGCCGCCAACTATAGCGCATGGAGTTGGCGCTGTCATGCCTTGTCCAGCTGCGCCGAGAGCTTCTCCAATACCGCGACCAGACGCTCTTCTGTTGTCGGCTCGGGCGCCGGCGCTGGTTGTGGCTCTGGTTCGGGTTGTGGCGCGGGTTCGACTGCGTCATCGTCGGCCAGGTCTTCGATGACATCTTCCAGCCGGTTGACCAGCTTGATGAGAAAAAAGATCGCCACAGCCGTAATCAGAAAGTCGATGCACACATTGATGAAGCTGCCTGCCTTGATGATGGGCGCAGAGGCGTCCAGCGCGTCTTTCAGAGTCGGATAAAACTGCCCGTTCAGGCTGATGAAGAGGTCGTCAAAGTTGAAGTTGTTGAGGATCAAGCCGATGGGGGGCGTGATGACATCTTTGACCAGCGAAGTCGTGACGCTCTTGAAAGCCGCGCCGATGATGATGCCGACTGCAAGATCGACAACATTGCCGCGCATGATGAACTTCTTGAATTCTTGAATCATCAGAGTTCTCCCGATGTGTGTGTATGTTGGCGATTTTAGCCGGCTGGGGGCTGCGCGACAGAGCCAGCGACGCATGCCCGCCGCAAAAACCGCTCGCGCCTGCGCAACGCGCATTTCGCATCAATGCTATACTGCTCGCCATGCAAAAGCAGCCCAGCATTCTCGACTTGCTCATTCGCGCTAGAGACCGCGGGGCAGCGCCCTACTTGCTGGGCTTGCTCGACGCGCTAGAGCCAGCCGCGCCAATCTTGGCGAGCACATTGCTGGTCGCGCAGCCTTTGGCGAATCTGTGCCGGGCCGGCGATGCCTGCCGCGAACTGGCTGATTTGCTGGATTCGCCCGATGGCCCGCAGCAGTTGCGCAGCCTGCTCGAAAACACGCGCCAGGACTAGCTGCTTATGGATCTCACAACACAGCAAGCGCTCAGCCTTCTGTTTGTTTTGGCGACGGCTGTGCTGATATACACCGCGCGTTTTTTGCAATCGCGGGGCGGGAGTCGGCGCGCGCTGCGCCCCATGTCCGCTTTTGCGCGCATCCCCGACTGGAGCAGCCAGGCGATCGAAGCCGACCGCCCCTTGCACCTGGCATTTGGCAGCGCCAGCCTCGGCGAAGACAACACAGCCATTGCCTTGGCCAATGCGGAACTTTTTCAACGCGTCATCAATCAAAATGGCGCTGGCGATACGCCGCCGGCGCTGTCTGCGTCTGCCCCCGCAACAATCCCGCTCGCAAGCGCCACAGTCGCCGCAGCCTGGACGGGCGAGCGCGGGGCGCGCAATGTGCATTGGTATCCACAAGGCAAACGAGCGTTCGGCTATGCGGCTGGCGTAACGGCGGTGATCGGCGATGACGAACCACCCGCCCATATCTTGGCGGGCAGCTTCGGCGCGGAATTGGGGCTGATCTTGGATAGCGCCCGGCGAAAGCGCCAAGCCACGCTGGCCGTCAGTGACCAATTGGCGGGACAAGCGGTGGCTTATGTCCTCGCTGACGAAGCACTGATCGGCGAAGAGCTTTTTGCCGCGCCCGCCTATGTCGCTGGCGAAGCGCGCGCGGCCGACGCTGTGATTGTCATGGATGTTTGGCGCGCCCTGCTGATGATTCTGCTAACTTTGGCGCTGGCTCTGGGCATGGCTGGGCAGCTGCCCTGGCTCAGCTGGCAGTTGCTGGTGGCGGCCGCGGTCGTCGCGCTGGTCTTTGCCGCTGTTTTGTGGACGATCCGGCGGAGGCGCTGAGCAGTGAACCGCCGTCCGCGCGCTGGCATCTCAATGGCGGCTGTAACGGGTTTCCTGGTTGGCTCGGTTGCTGTGCTAAGCCTGCTGCTGGGCGATAATCCGGCGCTGTTTGGCGATGGCGCAGGGGCTGAGGCGCTTGCGCAAAATCTCGCTCTGCCCGGCGATGCGCTGCTGCGGCTGCTGATGATTGTGCTGGCGCTGAGCATTGTCTTTGGCATCGCCAACTTGCTGACCTTGCATATCAGGCGCCTGGCAAGCGGTCGGCTGATGAGCGGCGTACTGCTCAGCAGCTTCGCCGGCGTCATCGGCTGGCATATCATGCTGCCGGGCGAGCCTTCGCTTCTGGAGGCGATCCAACTGCCCATCGAGTCGGCGTTGGCGGCGCTGCTCTGCGTGACATTGGTAGCTGGCGGCGCGCGGATATTGACGAGGCGCAGCGATATCTGGGGACTTCTATTCACGCTGGTTGTTGTCCTGGTTTTGCTGGGCAGCCTGCCATTGCCCGAGTTGGCGCCGATCGCCACATTCAGCGACTGGCTGATGCGCATCCCGGCGCAGGCTGGCGCGCGAGCGATCTTGCTGGGCATCGCCCTGGGCAGCATCGTGGTCGGTGTGCGCGCGCTGCTGGGACAAGACCGTTCGGCTCGGGGCTAGCTGATGACCGACGATTACAGCTGGCTGGAAGAACCGCAGCCCGCCGCCAGCGAACCGGCCCGCAAACGCAGGGGTTTGCGCCGCTTCTTGCCACGATTGCGCCGCCGAAGGCTCGCCGCGCAGCCAGCCGACCAGCCTGGCGCGGCCGCTCTTTTGGAGGGGCAGAGCGAGCGCCCCTTGACCGAGCTCGACCAACGCTTGCAGGCGTTGCGGGCGCGCTCTTTGGAAGGCGAAGTCCACGACGAGCGGCAAGCGCTGTATGATGTCGACCAGGCGCTGACCTCGCCAGCATTGCAGGAGAAGCCAGGCGGCGTCATCAGCGCTGTCGCCCTCTCGCAGGCGCAGCAGGCGCAGGTCGACTTGTTGACGGAGATTGTCGGCGGACAGTCAGACCCTGCCGAAGGCACCGCCAAGCGCGGTCTCGCTGGCCGGGCTGTGCAGTCATTGCCCAATATCCCGCGTCTGCTGATTTCGGCGCTGCTTCTGCTGTTTGTCGCGCTGCCATTTGTCTCGTCCGACTATGCGCCCGGCGCCTTGCCGCCAGCCGACTTCGCCGAGGATGATCCGCAAGCCGCGGCCTTTTATGCGGCGCTCGACAGCCTCTCGCCAGGGGACTATGCGCTGGTCGCGGTGGAATACGGGTTGGGCGCTGCCGCCGAGTTGGATGCTCTGACTGATCTGGCGCTGCGGCATATTTTCGCGCGGGGCGGACGGGCTGTCTTGGCCACCAGCAACCCGATCGCCTATTTGCATGCGCGGAATCTCATCACCGCTATCCGCGACCGCGCTGCGCAGGCGGGTTTGCGCCTGGTCAATGGACTGGATTATTTGCTGTTGGACTATTTGCCGGGCGGCAGTCTGGGTATCCGTGAATTAAACGAAAACTTTGCCGATATTGCCCGCAGGTCCATCCGCGCCGCGCCCATCAGCCTGCCCCTTCGCGAGCTTACGGATATGAAGCTGCTGCTGGTGGTTGCCGACAGCGCCGACGATGTGCGCAACTGGGTCGAGCAGGCGCTGCCCGATGCTGGTCCTCGGCGTCTCTATGCCGCCACCAGCCTGGCTGCCGAGCCGCTGGCGCGCGCCTATGTCGAAGGCATTGACCGCTTTGATGGCTTGCTCGTGGGCATGCGCGCTGCGTATACCTATGGCGCAATGCTGGACGCTGCTTTTGGCATCACGCCACAATCATCAGCGCCCAATGCCTTGGCTTCGCCCGAAACAGCGCCCGCCGGCAGCGTGGGCTCTGGCGCGAGCAGCGTGCTTGCCGCCGCGCCCAGCCCGACGCCGCTGCCAACCGCCACGCCACGCCCGACGTATACGCCAACCCCATTGCCCACCAATACGCCTGTGCCCACCCCCGCGCCTACCATCGCCATGATTCGCATCGTAGAAGTCACATCGCCCCAGTCGCCCGTCAATATCCGCGTCGGTCCTTCCACGGCCCAAGCGGCTCTGGGGCTCGCATATACCGGCGATACCCTGGAGGTGCTGGATACCAATGCTGATTCCAGCTGGTACAAGATTTTGATGTCAAATGGCTGGGAAGGCTGGATCTCGGCGATTGTCGTGACCGAGCGTCTCGTGCCAGACACTGCGCCGGCCAGCGATGAGTCGGCAAGCAATGCGCGCGAGCGGGCTGTGATGAGCCGCTTTTATCCGCGCCGCTATGGCAAGATCGAGCCGCGATTTTCGCAGGTCAACCAGGTTCCGGTCTCTGCGCGCGGCGCGATCATCCAGCTGCGCGAACGCGGAGGCGAGGCGCAGCGCTTGCAAGCCATGACGATGGGAACGCTGGCGGCTGTGCTGGCAATCGCGCTGGGCAATCTGGCCGCAGCTATCGGCGCGTTGGCTCGGCGCGGCTGAGGGGCGGGGCGGATGACAGAAAACACCCTCGCGCTGATCAGCTTCGCGCTCACCCTTATGGTTTTCAGCTATTTGCTGGGCGACCTGCCATTGATACGCCATTTGTATCGCATCGCGGCCTATATCTTCATTGGCATGAGCGCGGCATTTACACTCATCGTCGGTTACGAAAGCCTGCTGCTGCCTTTTTGGCAAGAGGCGCAAGATCCCGCCATCAGCTGGACTGCGCTGGGCAGCCAAGCCGACCCGGTCATTTTCGGAGCCGCGCTGCTCTTTGCCGCGCTGCTGCTGTTGAAGCCGGTGGCGCGGCTGGGCTGGCTGTCCAACAGCGTGCTGGCGGCTGTCGTGGCGATTGGGGCGGCTGTCGGCGTGCTTGGCGCGCTGCGCGGCACACTGCTGCCTTTGCTCGAAGCGACTGTTCGTTTGCCCGCTCTGGATGCTGACATCGGCTCGCTGCTCGAGTCGCTGCTGGTGCTGCTGGGCACATTGATGGCGCTCTTCAGCTTTCATTATCAGGTCAATCCCAGCGGCGGCGCTCGTTATGCGCCGGGCAAGGTCTTCCGAACCATTGGCAAAGCGCTCATCGTCACGGCGCTGGGCGCGATTTACGCCTCGACTATCTTGAGCAGTTTGACGATATTGACCGAGCGCATCGCCTTTCTGTTCCAATATGGAGCTTAGCGATGACTTCGCCCCAGCCAGGTTCGCTTTTGGCGGTGGATATTGGCAGCGTCAACACGCGCGCCTTGCTCTTTGATGTGGTGGATGGCGCATACCGGCTGGTGAGCCAGGGCGCGGGCAGAACCACCATTGGCGCGCCCAAGGACGATGTGTTCTTCGGCATTTTGAACATTCTGCGCGACATGGAAGCTGCTAGCTCGCGCCGATTGCTGGACGCGAACAAGCGACTCATCCGCCCAGAGCAAGCGGACAACATCGGCATTGATTATTGCTTGACGACCACCAGCGCCGGGCACCCGTTGCGCGCGTTGCTAGTCGGGCTCTATCCACAACTCGATATCGCCGGGCTGCGCCGAGCTATCGCGCCATTTGGCATGGATGCTGTCGCCGAAATCCACTTGCAAGACGGGCTGGGCGCGCATGGACGGCTCAATCGCCTGGTGCACAGCCGCCCACAGCTCATCATCGTGGCTGGCGGCACCGATGACGGCGCGCGCGCTCCCCTGCTGGAGATGCTCTCGCTGGCGCGTCAGGCGCTGTCGCTGCTGCCGCTGGGCAGCCGCCCGACTGTGGTTTATGCCGGCAACAGCCGGTTGACGCCGTCGGTACGCGAGATGCTCAGCCAGCAGGTCGAGGTGATCCTTGCGCCAAATATCCGGCGCGCGGACGGGGCGCTGTCGCTGGACGGGCTGCGTGTCGCGCTGGCCGAGGCCTTCGCCGCGCACAAACGGCGTCTGCCCGCTTTTCAGCAGTTGGCTGCCATGTCCGATTCGGGCATTCTGCCGACAGCGCGCGGCATCGAAACGCTCGCAGCCTATTTTTCGCGCGTCGAACGGCAGGCTGCGCTGGCGGTCGATGTGGGCAGCGCTCGCACCATGGTCACGCTGGCGCGGGCTGGCAAGACGACCAGCGCCGTGTGCAGCGACATTGGCCTGGGCCACAGCGCCGCTGATACCCTCGAGCGGGTCGGCGAAGCGGCGCTCATCACTTGGCTGCCTTTTCATCCGCGCAAGGGCGAACTGGCGCAATACGCGCTGAAAAAGGGCTTGCGGCTGGCGCATGTGCCGCTGGATATGCGCGAGCGCTATATTGAATATGCGCTGCTGCGGGCTTGTCTGCGCTATGCCTTGGCAAAGCTGGACGAGTCGCCGCGGCCGAGTCTGCTGCTGCTGGCGGGCGCGGCTTTGACTGGCGGCAGCCAAGGCGCTTTGAACCTGCTGCTGCTGGCTGATGCGCTGGACTGCGCGGGGGTGATGCAGGTCAAGGTGGATGCGCATGGCGCGCTTGCGGCTTTGGGCGGGCTGGCTTCTGTCGCGCCCAATGCGGTTGTGCAGCTGCTGGATGGCGGGATTCTGCAACATGCGGGCAGCTTGATACGGCTGGCTGGCAGCGCGCCAATCGGGCGACCTGCTTTGACGATGCGCATGAAACAGAGCAATGGCGAAACCAGCGAACGCGAAATCAACAGCGGCGATGTCTGGCACCTGCCGCTGGCGCAGACCGAGTCGGTCGAATTGCGGCTGCAAACAGCCCGCGGCGTTCATCTTGCCGGCAAACGGCGCTTGTCGATGCGCCTGGCTGGCGGACGCGGCGGCCTGCTGGTCGATGCGCGGCTGGACGCGTTGGAACAGACGACCGCCATGACCGAGCGCGCTCTGCTGCTGCTGCGCTGGTATGCCGCCGCCAGCGGACAAGATCATCCAGTGGCTATCCCAGAAAGCTGGCTTGCGCCGCCCGAAGACTAGCCGCGCGGGGTGATTTTTGTGGATACGCGTTGCTTTACCCCCACCCAAAAAATGAGGGAGGAGCTACCATGCTGCGGAAGCGCAGGAAAAAACCCCCTCCCCTCATTCTGGGGGCAAGGGGCCGGGAGCTTGGTTGCCATATCCACAAAAATCGCCACGCCCAATTCGGCTAGCAGCTTGCGGAATCGCGATCATCATGTATACTTGCCTTGTGATTGGTTGTTCGCTTTGATATACACGGCTACGGTAAAAAAGCCGCAAATTTAACCCAATTTGGGAAGCAAACCAAGATGAAACTGCACAATGCGCACGAAGGAATCGATGCCCCTGAGCGGCATACGTCCGAGTTGCGCCATATCATTCAAATACTCTCTGACAACCGGTTAATCGTCGATACAATCGACGATTAGTTTCTGTCACCATGCTATCGCATCCTACCCAGACTGAGATTTGCACACTATAATATGAAAGTATCCGCGCTTGAACAGAAAGAAGCCTCTTGTGATGCCAGCCCCCTCCCGCATTTGACGGCTCTCGGCATCAGGCTATAGAGAGGCGGATTGGGACTGTTATGCGGCTGTCGCGGTCATTCACATGGTTGATCATCTGTGTCGTTTTGTTTGGGACGATGCCCGCGCTCGCACAGACCCCGACCCCACCACCAACCCCGACTGTCACGGCTTGTGGCTTGCCAACCGGCGGGGGAGAGATACGCAGCAGCGTGACCTACACAATGACCGCCGATTGCGTGCTGACTGGCACGATCCACATCCAGAATGCTCGTCCGGCGCATTCCGTCACCATTAATGGGGGAGGACACACGATCACTGGTGGCAACTTCAACTTTATTGAAAGTGTTGAAGCCACCTTGACTCTAAATGATGTCACGATTGATGGCGAAAACACCAGCGGCCGCAACCACAATCATTTCATACGAGCGAGAACAGTCAACGCAACGCGGGTGACCTTCACTGGCGGCAATAGCCCCCAAATGCTGTGGGTCACGGACAGCAGCTTGAGCAATGTATTGTTTCACGGGAATATCAGCAATCTTCAGGGCATAAGCAATGTCGGCTCGGTTATGTTTATGGAGCCAAACTCGACGCATACTTGGAATAATGTCGTCATTCGCCGCAACCACGGTGCCGGCGGCGCGATTCATTTGCGGAGCGGGTCTACACTGACGACAACCGGTTGTCTGACTTCTTATGATAACTTGCCGCGCGGCGTCTATGTTGAGTCTGGGGCAACCTGGACGAACAGCAGCACGGGGCGGTGCAGCGGCGCGATCGGCAATGGCGGCCAGACAGCTGCCGCTCCGAGTCTGCTGTCTTGCGGGTTTCCCGCGGCGGGACCTTTGTATACTTCGGCGACCTATACACTGCAATCCAACTGCGACTTGACCGGTCCCTATTATATTTCGGACAGCATCAGCATTACTGTGATTGGCAATGGCTATACCCTGCGTTCGAGAGCGACGGGTCATCTTTTGCGAGTGCCCGCCACCAGCAGCTTGCGGCTGGAGAATGTCGCGCTGGCGGGCCTGCGGCTTTATAATTATGGTGACATCCGCGCCGAAAGAATCGAAGCAACGGGCACTGTCAATGGCATCTTGAGCAATGGGGGCGAGGCGCGCTTCACCAATGCTTTGTTTGCGGACAATACAGCTCCTGGCAGCTACCACCGATCAGTGGCCTTCGCCGATAACCTTTATCAAAGAGGGGCTATCACCTTCACCAACGCCACCTTCCGCAACAACACCGGCGGTTTGGGTGTGCTGGCGACGTATGGTGCCACGATTTTGTTGAACGGCTGCATTGTTTTCGAGAGCAACAGCCCGACCGACACCTACATCTACGCGAACAGCGAAGGCGTGGTGACCGACAACCGCGATACCAACTGCGCCAACCCGGTTGTCGACCCCGTGGTTCCGCCGTCGCCGCAGATAGAAAGGCCAGTCATCCCCAATGCCTCTGGCGATGACGATTCTGCCAAATCAGCGTGCAACCCGCATTGCGCCTCGCCGCCGCCCGAGCCGGCCTTCGAGGGATGCGACCTAAAGCTGGGCGCGATTGGTCTGGTCTGCCGTCCGCGCGTGCAACCGCCGGTCGCTGCGGTCTGGCGCATTCGCCCCAACCCGGCTGGCGCGCATCTGCCGGCGGTGGGCGACTTCCTGCTGTCGGTGAATCAGCCGCAGGTCGAAGCCGCGGGTGAAGGGCTTGTCGCGTGCAGCCCCGATGGCCGGCTGGCGATCCGCACTGGTTTGCCGGCCGAGCTGCGGCGCATCTTCGAGAACACGCCCAAATACGCCGATGATCTGCGGGCGCCGCGGCGCTACATCGTCATTTCCAAGGGCGAGGAGCCGCAAGAAGGCAAGGTGCACAATATCGTGCTGGACAATGCGCTGGATGGGCGCGTCTTTGGCATTGTCGACACCTTTGGCGGTCCGCCAGCGCCGGAATGCGTCACGAGAGCGCCTGCGCAGCCCGCGCCTCAGCCGCCAACTCCCACGCCCGCGCCGGTCTATGCCGCCGCCTTTGTCGAGCCCCAAGCCGCGCAGCCGGATGGGTCGATCATCCATGTCGTGCAGACTGGCGATGTGCTAGACGCCATCGCGGTCGCCTATGGCGTCGACCCAGGGGAAATCATCCAGAACAACCAGCTGGCGAACAGGGGGCGCTGGATCTATCCTGGCCAGCAGCTGCTCATCCGCGCGGCTAGTTGAAGCTGGCAGCTGCGTTTTAGGCGGTTGGCGTAAAGGCGTAGCCACTGCCATCGCGCGTGATCGTGCCCAGCCCGGGGAAGTCCAGGTGATAGAAGAGCGTCGCTAATTGGCTGTCGGCGCATTCCGCCAAGACGCGCCGCCGCGTATCGACAGCCGCCGCTCCGTCCATGTCGAAGACCAAGCGCCAGTCTAAATGCTGCAGCTGGAATGGCTGCAAAAGCAGATCCACCATGAGCAGCAGCCGCTCGCCTTGCGATTCCAGCAGCAAGCCGGCCTGGCCTGGCGTGTGCCCAGCCAGGTCGAAGACTGTGACGCCCGGCGCGATCTCGTCTCCCGGGTTCACGAATGTGAAACGGTCCTGCAATGCGCGAAATTGTTCCAGCAGCGTGCGATCGTCCGCCGAGCTCGATGCCGCCCAGCGCGCCGTCCACGCGTCCCACTCGGCTTGCGTAACAATGTAGCGGGCATTGGCATAGACGGGCTCGCCAGCTTCGTCGCGCAAGCCAGCGATATGGTCGGGATGAAAATGCGTCAGGAAGATGCTGTCGATGTCGCCTGGAGCAAGCCCCAGTTCGCCCAGCCCTCGCAATGCGCCGCCCATGCCTGGGGGGCCTGCCTCGCCAAAGCCGACATCAACCAAAAGGCCTGCGCCGCCACTGTGGATCAGCAGCAGGTTCAGGCTGCCGCTGGGCTCGTCATCCCCCAAAGCGGCTTCGACATCGGCGCGGCTGACATCGGGAAACAGCTCGGCGACTGTGTCGCGGTCGATAAACGAAGCGCCTTCTTGCAGCACGGCGCAATCAAGCTCGCCAATCGCGAATGGATGCACAGCCATGACAAATCTCCCAAATTTTGTGATGATTGTGACTTGCGGCGACGCGATCATAGGCGCAGGCAGTCGCCAATGCAAGCCCAGCATCGCCCTGCGCAAAGGCTTCTCGATCGCGACCGGTTTGGGCACAATCACTTGACAGCGACATAATGCAGAAAGGCGAACCTGATGTCGAAAAAAGCCCAGAAAGATAGCGACAATCTGGCTGCTGTGCTGGAGAAGATCCCGCAGATGTTCGGCGGCCAGGCAGCCATTGGCCTGCGCCTGCACGAGACCATTCTCTCCGCCGCGCCCGAGCTCAAGCCGCGCCTGTGGTATGGCATGCCCGGTTATGCCAAATCCGCAGCGAAACCAGTGCTCGTCTTCATCCGCATGGACGACTATGTCACCTTCGGCATCACAGAAAAAGCCAACATCGTCCTGGTGCCCAGCGCAACTGATCAACTCATCGCCAGCTCCTGGTTTATGCATGAACTGGACTCTGCGACCGAAGCGCGCGTCGCCGCGATTGTGCGCGCCGCGGTAGGCTGAGGGGAGGAGAATCGCGCAGCATAGACATTGCCGCGCCTTTGCAGCACAATGTCCGCTGTTTTGCAGCCGAACGCGGAGAGATCCATGCCCTGCGCACCCAATCTCTATGATTCACACATGCACACGCCACTGTGCAAGCATGCCCGCGGCCTGCCCAGTGAATATGCGGACCAGGCGCAGCGCGTGGGCCTGCGCGGCATCACGTTCACATGCCATAGCCCTATGCCCTTCGGTTGGAATCCCAAACCGCGCATGGCCATCCACGAACTGCCACAATATCTCGACATGGTCGCGCGCGCCCGCGACGAGTATGCTGAGCGCGTCGATGTGCGCCTGGGCTTGGAAAGCGATTACCTGCCCGGCTTTGAAGGCTGGCTGGACAAGCTGCACCGCCGCGCGCAGTTCTCCTACATCCTCGGCTCGGTGCACCCGCAGACAGACGAATACAAGCAGCTCTATCTGCAAGGCAAGACGCGGCTGGAATACGAAGCCAGCTATTTTGAAAATCTGGCTCTCGCCGCCGAATCGGGCTTGTTCGACTGCTTGAGCCACCCGGATATCGTCAAGATTGTGCATCCTGCCCAATACAAATACGCCGACCACAGCGCTGTAATCTGTCGCTCGCTCGACCGGATCGCCCGCGCCGGCACAGCCATGGAATTGAATACCAGCGGCTTGCACAAAGCCTATCGTCAACTGAATCCTGGCCCAGAAATGTTGTCCGAGATGGCCCTGCGCGGCATTCCCGTCGTGCTTGGCTCAGACGCGCACGATGCGCATCGTGTCGGCGCAGACTTCGACAAAGCCCTGGCGCAGCTGCAACAGGCTGGTTATGAAGGCCTTAGCTACTTCATCGACCGCCAGCGGCACGAACTGACTATCAGCGAGATTAACCTGGTCGCGCGGCCGCCGGTCTTGGTCTAGGCTTCGGCATACCAGTCATCGCGGTTGAGCGGCAGGTGCGCGCTTGCGCCTTTGCCATCCACCGACTTGTAGAGCAGCGCCTGGTGGATGGAGTTGTAGCCAGATTCAAAAGCCCAGCGAGCGCCAGCCAGATAGATGCGCCAGCGCCGATAGCCGATATCGCCCAGCATGTCGCGGATCGCATTGGCATGCGCCTCGAAGCGCGCCAGCCAATTCTTCAGCGTCAGCGCATAATGTTCGCGCAGACTTTCGACATCGCGCACCTCGAAGCCCGCCTGCGCCGCCACATCCAGCACATAGGCGATATGCTGGCTGTCGCCATCGGGGAAGATGTACTGTTGCACAAACGAATCTTTGGCTTGATACAGCGGCACCCTGGGCGCTCGAAAGAGCGTGATGCCATGGTTCAAAAAGACGCCACCCGGCTTCAGACAGCGAAAGGCTTTGGCGAAGTAGATGGGCAGATTCCCGCGCCCGACATGCTCAACCATGCCGATGCTGACGATTTTGTCGAAGGGTCGACTCTCATCGACATTGCGATAGTCCAGCAGCTCGGCGCGGCATTGGCCGGCCAAGCCCGCCGCCTCGATGCGCTCGTTGGCCAGCGCCAGTTGTTTTTCGCTGAGGGTGATGCCCAGCGCGTCCACGCCATACTGCTGTGCCGCGTGCATGATCAGCGCGCCCCAGCCACAGCCGATATCCAAGAGCCGCTCGCCCGGCTTCAGGCGCAATTTCTTACAGATGTAATCCAGCTTGCGGCGCTGCGCGGCGTCGATGGCTTCGGCGGGGTTTTTGAAGTAAGCGCATGAATAGACCATCTGCTCGTCCAGCCACAGTTGATAAAATTCATTGGATACATCGTAATGATATTGAATGGCGGCTTTATCGCGGTCGACCGAGTGAAGGCTGCCAGCCAACCGGGCAGCTTGGTCGTTGTTGACAGGGTCGCGCGCGGGCAGGCGCAGCAACTTGGGAGCGAAACGCAATGTGTCGCGCAGGCTCCAGCCTTCCCACAGATAGCGCGCCAGGTCGAAGGCGGCATAGAGTTCGCCCTCAATCTCAAAGTCGCCAAGCATATAGGCTTCGCCCAGTTTGCGTTCGGTGGGCGGGAAGAACATTCGCCGCAATGCTGAAGGACCGTTGAGCGCGATCGTGAAGCGGTGCATCGTCGTGCCGCTCGGCTCCCACAGTGTGCCATCCCACAGGCGGACAGCGAAATCTCTTCCCGGATAATCAGCGAATACCGCGCTGAGCAAATTCAACGTGTTCAGCACATGGCTATCGCGGGTTCCTAATGTTGCCCCTTCCATCGCAGCCCTCCCTATACGCGGCGCCTCCTTGTCCGCGCATCCATATCTGTCGATGAATCGGCATTGTAGCAAATTGGCGCGCCGCAAGCGAAAGGCGGGCCGGACTGCCCTGTGGCGCGCAGCTCTGTTACCCTATTGACCATGCAACATGACCCGCAGGCACCACAGCTGTTGATCGCGGCTGACGATCTGCTAGCGCGAGCCGGGCTGGCGGCGCTGCTGACAGAAGGCGGCTGTCATGTCTTGGCGCGCGTTTCGTCCGAGCATCTGGCAGAGGCTCTTGAGCGGCTGTCTCCCGATATACTGGTGGTTGATCTGGGCTGGGGCGCGCCGGGAATAACCCCGCAGCTGCACGAAATCGATGGCGGCTTGCCGTTGCTGCTGCTGGCGCGCGATGACGACGAAACGCTGGCAACGGCGCTTTTGGCCGCGCGACAATTCCCCTGTTTTGCCTTGCTGCCGCGGACTAGCGATGCCGATACGATCACTGCCGCGGTCGATGCGCTGCTGGCTGGACTGAATGCGCTGGTGCCAGATTTTGCCCGCCTGCTGACAGCCACTGCGCCGAACGCGCCTGGCGATGGGCGCAACCCCTTGACGGCGCGCGAAAGCGAAGTGCTGAGTTTGCTGGCGGCTGGCTTGACCAACCGCGCCATTGCCCAGCAGTTGGGCATCACGCCGCATACAGTCAAGTATCATGTCAACGCAATCATGAGCAAGCTGGATGCGCAAAGCCGCACCGAAGCGGTGGTGCGCGCCACGCAGCGCGGTTTGATCGCGCTTTAGGGGGCAGATTTGCTGGCGCTCATCACCGGCGCGACCGGCTTTTTGGGATCCCATGTGCTGCGGCGCTGGCTGGCCGGGTCGCATGCCGCGCGCGTGCTGTATCGCTCCCCATCCAAGCTGCGGCTGATTGATGACCTGTCGTTCGAGGCAGTGGCGGGCGATCTGGATGATGCCGCTAGGTTGGAAGCTGCCTGCGCGGGCTGCGAGGTCGTCTTCCACATCGCGGCAAAAGCGGATTATTGGAAAGATTCTGACCGCGAAGCCTTGTGGCGCATCAATGTGGATGGCACGCGCAATGTGCTGGCAGCCGCGCAAAAAGCCGGCGTTGCCCGCGTCGTCTTCACCAGCAGCGCCTCGGCCATCGGCATCCGCCCGAGCCAGGAGCTTGCCGATGAAGACACGGCTTTCAACCTGCGTCCACAGCAATTCTATTACGCCCACACCAAGCGCCAAGCCGAAGCTGTCGTTGCCGAGTTTGTCGCGGACGGCTTGGATGTGGTCACGCTGAACCCGACTGTGATTATCGGACCCGGCGATCTGAATGCCATCAGCGGCAGTTTTGTGATTGAAACAGCGCGCTGGCAGTGGCTCGTGCCCAGCAGCAGCGGCGGCCTGGCGGTCATTGATGTCCGCGATGTGGCGCGCGCCCATGTGGCTGCTGTCGAGAAGGGGCACCCTGGCGAACGGTATATTCTGAATGCCGCCAACCTGAATTATAGCGAATTCTTTCGCTTGATCGCTCGCGCCTGTGGGGTGCGCCCGCCGCTGCTGAATATGCCCGATTGGCTGCTAGAGCCGACTGCGCGCTTCATCGAGGGAGTGCGCCACTTTGGCATCAGCACGCCGATGGATGCGAACCAGGCGCGCCTGGGCAGCGAGCATGTCTACTTCGATGGCGGCAAGGCTGAGCGCGAACTATGTGCCGCGCAGATCGATATCGAAACCAGCCTGCGCGAGACCTATGAATGGTACGCTCGAAATGGTTACATCCGCCACAGCTGGCTGACGCGGCTCATTGGCTGGCTATAGCGCGGCGCATAAGATCGACAAATAGTGGCAAGCCAGGCGCGCCCATGCGCTCGGGATGAAACTGCACGCCCATTACCCGCCCATCAACCGACTCCAGCGCTTCAATGACGCCGTCTGGCGCATGCGCTGTGGCTCGCAATCCTGCCCCCAGCGAGGCAATCGCCTGAATATGATAGCTGTTGGCTGTCATCTGCTGCGCGCCGAAGAGGTCATGCAAACGGCTGCCGGCTTTGATCTGAATGCTGTGCTCGCCTGCGCCGCGCTCGGGCGTGTGCGCCATGGCGGCGGCCTGTGCCTGCGCATCGCCAAAAATCGCGCCGCCAGCCAAGGCATTGACCAACTGCATGCCATAGCAGATGCCCAAAACAGGTTTGTCGCTCATGGCGCGCAAAGCCAGCGCATCGCTGACATCGCGCAGAGGATCAACCGCCGCCAGATCGTCTGGCAATTCGCCGACCAAGCCGCGTGTGATGCCGGGACCGCCGGTGATGATCAGCCCATCCAACAGATGAGCCAGCGCTTGCGCCGCTGCCATGGACTGCAGAAAGGGTACGATGATGGGGATGCCGCCAGCGGCTTCGACAGCCTGCGTGTAGCGCGTGTCGAGGCTCTGCCGCCCATTTGTCAGGCTGGTGGTGATGCCAATGCGGGCGCGAGTCATAGCTGGCTAGTGGGGGCGATAGGCCGCATCGCCCAGTTCGCCGACGAATTCTGGCAGGTTGCGCTGTCCCAGCATCTGGCGGATGGCATGCGCCTCGCCCAGATGATACCAATAGTGGTAAATGACGCGCTGCAGCATCGTGCCGATCGACTCGCCCAGCGCCTCGCCCTTCCATTCAAAATGTTCAGTCAGCTTCGCCGTGGTCAACGTATCCAGAAAGATATCCGCATGCGCGGTCACCTCGCGCCATGCCGCCCACATATCGTCCAGTTTTGGCCTTGACGGCGGACAGCCGAAGCTGCAGATCTTGCGCAGCTCGGGCTGAATTGCCTTGCCTTGGCCCAGAAAGACAAAAACGCGATTTTCATGCTCGGCCAAGTGGCCGATCGTCCAACTGATGCAATTCATCTGCCCATGCCGCACATAGGCGTCCGGCAGGTTTAACCCATCCAGGCAACGGACAAATTCTCGGCGGGTAAAGCGCAGCTGCTCCACCATGGGATGCGCCATGGTTCACCTCTCTCTGATGGTTTGTCGTCAACAACAGCCGGCCGCGACTGGGATCTCATCCAGCGCGATGGACGGGACATTCCGTTGCAGCGCCGGCTCGCCACAGCATTCATCCGCATAATCTGTTGCGCAGACGCCTGTCTCGGGCAGGTTCAACTGCACAGCACGCGCGGCAGCCCAGTCGCCACACAGCGCCGCCGTTATGGACCGCGCCTGTTCATAACCAGTCGCCAGCAAGAAGGTAGGCGCGCGCCCATAGCTCTTCATACCGATGATGTAAAAGTCTCGCTCTGGCTGGCGCAATTCTGCTTCGCCATGTGGCGGGACACTGCCACAGCTGTGCAGGTTGGGGTCGATCATGGGCGCAAGAGCCCGCGCGCTTTCTACAGCCGGGTCAATATCCAGCCGCAGCTCGCGCAATATGTCGAAGTCGGGGCGCGCGCCTGTGCAAACGATGACTTCGTCAACGCGCAGCCATTGATTGTCGCTATAAAGCTGCAGCTGTTCGCCGACTTTGGCGACCCGCGCGATGGGGAAAGACGCGGCGATCTCCAGCGCGCCCGCCGCGACCGCTGCCTTGATGCGCATACCCAGCTGTCCACGCGCTGGCAATTGGTCATCCGCCCCGCCGCCATATATCGTCTGCATAGAATCGCCGCGCAGCGCCCAGACGACCTCGGTAGCGGGCGAATCGTCGCGCAGGCGCAGCAAGTCGAGCAAGGTGTTGATGGCGGAATGTCCGCTGCCCACCACAGCCACCCGTTTGCCCGCATACCGTTTGCGCGCAACACCCAGCACATCCGGGATGCCATAGGCGATTCTGCCCTGCAGCTGCGTCTCGCCCAAGGCCGGAATGCCGTCCGCGCCAAGCGGGTTTGGCTGTTGCCAACTGCCCGAGGCGTCGATCACAGCCCGCGCTTTCAGCGGCTCTTCTCGCCCGCCGTCTATCTGCAAGCGCAGCAGGAAGGGCGCATCCCAACGCCCGGCATCTTTCAGTTTGTCGCGCCGCAGCCGGCTAATCGCGGTGACGCGCGCCTTGGTGCGAATGACGCTGCGCATGCTGGGCAGCTTGGCGAGCGGTTGCAAATAACGCGTTACCAGCTCTGCGCCGGTGGGCAGTTCGTCAGCAGGCGGCATCAGCCAGCCTTCACCCTCCAGCAGACGGCGGCAGGCGGCGTCCACATTGAATTTCCAAGGCGAAAACATGCGCACATGCCCCCATTGCAGCACACTCGCGCCGACGGTCGCGCCAGCTTCCAGCACGATTGGCTTTTCGCCCCGTTCCAGCAGGTGCGCCGCCGCCGCCAAGCCGATGGGGCCTGCGCCGATAACCGCGGTAGGCAACTGAGTCATAGCGCCTGTCCTTTCTAGCGAACGAATTGCGATCGCTGGCCATACACCCAAGTCGGTTTGCGAATGAAAACCGTAGGGGGCGTCACCGTCTCAGCCCTGCATCAACCCTCTGGTCTCGCTGTCGACTATGTCTTCGCTAAGTAGGATGGCTCAATTGCGTAGAGTCTTACCTGCGCAGCACAATCGCCGCGTCAATACCCCAGCTTCAAAGCGACTTCTTCCAAGCTGTCGGTGGGACCGATCAGCGTGAGTTCGTCTTCCAGGTGCAGGTTGGTATAGCCGTGCGGCACGATCGAATGCCCGCGCCGTCCGATAGCCATCACCAGCACATCATCGGGCAAGATCAACTCGCGCAGGTGCAAGCCATCCACATTCGGATCGGTGATGGTCACCTGGATGACATCGTGCTCGGGGTCGTCTTCAAAGACGATGGTGGCCAGCTGTGGCGCGCGCACAAAGTGATCCAGCAGGTGCACCATGGCATTGGCGGGATGCAGCACATGCACGCCCAGCTCGCGGAATTCGTCCACCAGCGTATAGGCATGCAGCCGCGCGATCTGGCGGGTGATGCCGAAATCTTCATAGAGAATCTGGCACAGCTTCAAGCTGTCTTCGTCGTTGGGCAGCAGCGCTACCGCCACCTCGGTCTTGGGCGCGATGATCTGCGCCAGGCATTCTGGGCTGATCTGGGGCAGCCACTGCTCTTTTCGGTTGCCATTGTCGCCAGCGTTGGAGACATGCGACTGGTCAATATCCAGCAGTTTGACGCGCCAGCCATGCTCAAGCAAGCGCTCAGCCAACTGCCGCGACTGATTCTCGATGCCCACGATGACCACATCGAGGACTTCATCATCCTGGATGTCTTTCGGCAAATGCGATTCGCCCACCAGGCGGATGGCGAACTTGAAGAATGGCGGGCCTGAAAGTTCGCTGACCACAATGACGCCAGCCATCAACGTTGTAAAGCCCGCGCCCAATTCCGGAAAGTTGATGGCGACTTCTTTTGCCAAGCCCAGCGCGACGCCAGCTTGCGTAATATAGCCCATCCAAGCCAGACGCTTAAATTGCGGTGGGTCCTGCGCCAGGCTGCCGCCCAGGTACGCGCCGATGAATAAAGCCACAATGCGCGTGGCGAAGAGCGCCAGCGTGACCGGCAGCAGATCCAGGACAATGCCGATATCGAGCGAGCTGCCGATAAGCGTGAAAAATATGACAAAAATAGGCGTCCGCACCTTATGCAGCAAGTGGCGCAGCTCGCTGCGATAGGGCGAACGGTTGGTCAGCCAAAAGCTCGCCACCATGCAGATAAGCAGCGGCTCGAAGAGCAGCTTGACGGGCAGGTTTGCATAGCTCCAAGCGCGCAGCTCGGCAGTCGCGGCGAAGACGAGATAGCCGATGAACAGCAGCAAAGCGATCTTCAGCTCGTCTCCCCAGTGCGCGCGCAGCGCCCGCCCCATCAACTGGGCGATCAACAGGCCCAAGCCAATGGACGCCAGCAGCTCAAATGTGACCAGGATGATGAAACCGATGTCAAAAGCGCGTCCGATCAGCAAGGTCCCCGCGATGGATGTGCTCAGCGCGAAGAGCACGACAATCAACACATCTTTGACCAGCGTGACGCCCAGTATGGTCTTGGTGAAAGGTCCGCGCGCGCGCATCTCGTTGATGATGGCGATAGCGGACGAAGGCGACCGCGCCGCCAGGATCGTGCCGCCCAGCAGCGCCGCCGCCACCTTGCCAGTGGTGGATAAATCGCGCATGAACGGGATCTGCTCCGCCAGCAGCATAATCGCCGCGCCAGTCAGCAGATAAACCGCCACGATCTGCGTCACTGTATTCCAGCCGATGCTGCGAAAACGCCCACGCAGTTCGTCCAGGGCCATCTCGCTGCCAGCCGCAAAGGCGATAAATGCCAAAGCCGTCTCGTCCAAGAAGCGCAGCGAATCGACATCCGCGCTGGCCACAAAGTGAAAGAAAAAGGGACCAGCGAAGATGCCTGCGACCAGGTAACCGGTGATGAGCGGCAGCTGGAAAAACGACGCCAACTGCCCGATGCGATGCGCAGCCAGGGTGATGAACAAGAAACTAACCAGCGATATGGCGAGAACTGCGAAATCCACAGGCTGACTTCCGATTAGCGCGGCAAAACGCCATTAGTTTAGCAAGGCTGGCGGAGCAGTACAGATGGCGTTTGCGCCATTGCCTATGACTTATCTGCCCCGCGGCGAAGCGATTCGGCTTGGGGGGGGGGGAATGGCGAAAAACGCTCGCCACTTCCCATTTACGATGCAGCGCGCTATATCTAGCCGCAGTCCCCGATCGGTCTCACATAATCCGCATGCAGCCAGCCTCGCCGCCCATAAAAGTCGGCATTGTACCAGTCGCCCTGTTTTTCATAGGCTGTCAGGGTGATGCCTCTCCCCAAGACCAAGATGACTTGGCCGCCCGGCGTGGCGCGGAAATTGATGTTGTCGAGAGTCTGCACCCGGCAATTGCTGAACGAAGCCGAGCGCGGCGCGGTGGTCGGCGAAATAGTCGCAGCGGCTGGCGGCTGGACGCTGCTCGCCTCGGTCATCAGCACCAAGGTGCCGGGACGGGTCATCTGGGCGCAGATCATGCCAGCGCGGCTGTAGAGACCAATAGCGCTCAAGCGGCGCGGGGAATAAGAAGCATCCAGGAAGACCACATCGCCAGCCGGCTTGAAGCAGACCTCGAAATCGCGCACCCAGCCCCAGACATCGACGCCCATCACAACGCCGCGCGCAACCAAGCTGGGGTCGCCGACGCCATCGGGACCGACGCATTGCACATGCAGTCCGGGCGGCTGTGGGCTGATGGCGATCATCGCTTTCTGTTCGTCGGTGCACTTGAAAGCGGTCCCGCTCGGAGTCGGCTGCTCGCTGACGACAGCGTCCGCGCTGGCGCTGCCGGAACCGCGATTGTTGTCAGCATCGTCCACGCTTGGAGTTGATTCTTCAGATGTTGGCGGTGGCTGCACGGGGCTGTCGGCTGATTGCGGCAATGTTCGCGCTGAAACCTCGGCTGACGGCGAGTATACACCGGACTGCTCAGTCCGCACTTGCAGGATGTATGGCGTATTTGCATCCAAGCCATCAAATACGTAGCTGTTGATAGAGCCAACGCTGGTCCAGCTGGACACTTTGCCACCTCGCACCTGGTAACCCATTGCAGCTTGTGCCTGCAAGCTCTGAGGCGCGATCGGATCCATCCATTCCACGTCAATCTGCGTATCGCTGATCATGTTGGTTTGCACATTTTGGGGCGGGTCGACATCCGGCAGCGTCTCTTCTGAAACGGAAACGGCGGCGGAGGTGCGCTGGCTGTCTTTGGCGCGCACTTGCAGGGTATACGCCGTATCAGCCGTCAGCCCGCTGAAGGTATATGTGGCGACATCGCCAGTATCTGTCCAGGCGGTAAGCGCGCCGCCGCTGACTTCGTAGCTCGTGGCGGCGCTAACCTTGGTCCAGTTCAGGGTGATGCTGGTCTGGGTGATGCCGCTGGTATTCACGCCCGAGGGGCTGGACAGCGCGCTTTCTTGAGCAAGGGTGCGCGCGGCGGTGGTGGCGCCAGCGGTTGTCCCATCGCTGTTTTTGGCGCGCACTTGCAGGTTGTATTGCGTGTTGGCAGTCAGCCCGCTGAAGGTGTATGTGGCGACATCGCCGACATCGGTCCAACTGCTAAGCGTGCCGCCTTGGACCTCATAGCTGGTCGCGCCAGCCGATTTCGTCCAGTTCAGGGTGATGGCGGTCTGGGTGATGCCGCTGGTGGTCAAGCCCGTTGGCACGGCGGGCAGGGTGCTGGCGGAGAGAGAGGCAGGAGCGGAATCGCCGCCGGCGTTGCTGGCCAGCACTTGCAACGTATAAGCTGTGTTGGCCGTCAAACCAGTGAAACTGTAAGTCGCCACATCATTCAGGTTCGTCCAAGCGTCGCCGCTAGCTTTGCGCACCTTATAGGCGGTGGCACCGGTCGATTTCGTCCAGGACAGGGTGATGCCTGTCGGCGTGAAGTCGCTGGTGGTCAAGCTGGTCGGCGCGGCGGGCGGGTTGACCAGCGTGCGGGCGCTGATGAACACAGCTCCAGAATCGCCGCCGGCGTTGCTGGCGCGCACTAGCAGGCTCTGGGGGGTATCAGCCGTCAAGCCCGTGAACTGATAGGTGGCGACATCGCCGACATCGGTCCAACTGCTAAGCGCGCCGCCTTGGACATCGTAGCTGGTTGCCCCGGCCGATTTTGTCCAGGACAGGGTGATGGCGGTTTGCGTGATGCCGCTGGTCGTCAAGCTGGTTGGCGCGGCGGGCGGATTGACCAACGTTCTGGCAGCGAGAGACACGGCTGCGGAGTCGCCGCCGGGGTTGGTGGCGCGCACTTGCAGGGTATAAGCGGTATCAGCCGTCAAGCCCGTGAAGGTATAGGTGGCGACATCGCCAACATCCGTCCATTGCGTGAGCGCGCCGCCATTGACTTCGTAGCTGGTCGCGGTGGCGGATTTTGTCCAGTTCAGGGTGATGGCGGTTTGGGTGATGCCGCTGGTGGTCAAGCTGGTTGGCGCGGATGGGGGATTGACCAACGTTCTGGCAGCGAGAGACACGGCTGCGGAGTCGCCGCCGGGGT
>JAPOSR010000006.1 GCA_026709625.1 Chloroflexota bacterium | reverse complement strand
GCAGATGGTACTGCATTGGCGACGATGTGGAAGAGTATGCCGCCGCCAACGCTCTGCTCCCCTGCTGCGGTGTAGCCTCTTCTGCGCCGCTATTCGTATGGCATCCTGCTTTGCAGCGCGAAAGAAAGGCGCAAATGTCTATCCCCAAGAAACCTGACAAGACAGCCGACCACACATGGATTGCCGTCTTTATCACCCACAACCTGCCCGAGTCGCATATCGTTCATGGCAGGTTGCGCGCTCATGGCATCCAGGCCATGCTGCATCAGGAAGCCGGCGCGACTGCTCTGGGCATCACCTATGGCAATCTGGGCGAGATCAAAATCCTGGTTGCGCCCGCCGATTATGACCAGGCAGCCGCGCTGCTGAATGACAAAAACGCCCCCAGCCTCGAAGCCAACAACGATTCCGTGCAGTTGGTCTGGCACGACGATGTCCGCGACGAATGATACGATTACCCGCGTGCCGGGCATACGCGTAGGCAGCTTCACTAACTTGGCTGGAGTCACCGGCTGCACAGTCCTGCTTTGTCCGCCACAAACCATCGGCGCTGTGGATGTGCGAGGCGGCGCGCCCGGCACCCGCGAAACCGACCTGCTGGCCGCTCATAATCTGGTCGAAGAAGTGAATGCCATCGTGCTTTCTGGTGGCAGCGCCTTTGGCTTGGCGGCAGCCGATGGCGTCATGCGCTGGCATAGTGAGCGCGGCATTGGCTATCGGTCGCGCAGCGGAGTGATTGTGCCCATCGTTCCAGCCGCCATTCTCTTTGACTTGACCATTGGCGACCCCAATGCCTATCCAGGGGCGGAGGCTGGCTACCAAGCCTGCGAAAACGCGTCTGCCGAGCCTGTTGCCATGGGCAGTGTCGGGGCGGGCACCGGCGCGCGCATCGCCGCGATATTGGGCAATGCCCGCGCCAGCAAGGGCGGTATCGGCTCTGCGTCGGTCACGTTGCCTGGCGGGCTGATTGTGGCGGCGCTGATGGCGCTCAACTCGGTTGGCAATGTAATCGGCGCGGACGGCAAAATCTTGGCGGGCTTGCGCGCAGCCGATGACAGCGGTTTCGTCTCGGCGCTGGATGCCATGACCGCGATGGCATCAGATAAGTTGCCCGAGCGCGAAAATACTGTCATCGGGGTTGTCGCCACCAATGGCGCGCTGAACAAAACACAGCTGCAAAAAGTCGCCCAAATGGCGCATGACGGCATCGCTCGCGCGGTCAATCCGGCGCATACCCTGTTCGATGGCGATACGATCTTCGCTTTGGCAACCGGCGCGGTATCGGCAGACACAACGCTGGTGGGCGCGTATGCCGCCGAAATGGTTGCCAAAGCGATCAGACGCGCCGCGCTGCAAGCGACTTCGCTGGCGGGTGTGCGCGCTGTCTGCGATAGCCAGCCTTAACCGACTCGTCACAGCGACTTAATGCGGATTTATTACAATGTCGCTATGATGCGCCTGGCGAAAGAGCATTCGGATGCTTTCTCTGGCGAAGAAAATCTTGCTGGTCGAAGATGAAGAGCGGCTGGTCGCCAACCTTGCCGACAAATTGCGCGCCGAAGGCTATGAAGTTGTGACCGCTTTGGATGGCGAGACCGGCTGGACACTGGCGCGCAATGGCAACTATGACCTTATTGTGCTGGATATCATGCTGCCGGGCTTGGATGGCTTGAGTCTCTGCCGCATGATCCGCAACGACCGCAAAGCTTCGGCAGTGCCCATCATCATGCTGACGGCGCGCGGCACAGAAGTCGACAAGATAGTCGGCTTGGAAAGCGGCGCGGACGACTACATTGTCAAACCATTTGGCTTGGGCGAATTTCTGGCGCGAGTCCGCGTGCAGATGCGCCGCCCGCCCACCGACCGCATTCTAACGCAGAAGCAGCTTGCATCGGGCGACCTGCGCCTGGATATCACCAGCCGGCGCTTGTTTCGCGCAGATGCCGAAGTCAAGCTGGGCAATAAGGAATTTGATTTGCTGACTGTTTTTATGCGCAACCCCAACGCCGTGCTCTCGCGCGATTTGATTTTGACCAAAGTTTGGGGGCACGACTACTTTCCGATGGACAAACGCACGGTGGATGTGCATATACGCTGGCTGCGCGAGAAAATTGAAGTCGACCCATCCAACCCGAGGCGCATCACGACTGTGCGCGGCGTCGGCTACCGTTTCGAAGGCTAGGCATGGCCGCTGTTGCGCTGATATTGTTTGCTCTTTCGCTTGGCTTGGCGATTGCTGCCCGCCGGCGACAGCGCGAGATCATCTTCCTCGAAGCCAGCCTCGCCAGCCGCGATGAAGCAATCCGCCGCCTGCGCGCCCAACTGCGGGTCGCCAGCAACGAGCGTGCCGATGCCGCAGCGATGGCTTCGGCGGTCACCCATGTCAGTTTTGATTCGGTGATGGTGCTCGACGAAGACGCGAAACTTCTCGTTTGCAAAGAGCCAACCACCAATTTCTGCAAGTCTTCCGCGTGCCTCGGCGAGCCCCTGCCAACTCTGATCAATGTGCCGGATCTGCTGGAATTGGTCGAGCTGACCCTGCGCGAAGATGAAGGCTCGGAAGAGCATTTTGTCGTTGACGAACGGCATTATCGCGCCCGCACGCGCATGCTGCGCATCGGCGGACAGCGCTTTGTCGGTTTGGCGATTCAAGACATTAGCGAGTTGGTCAGCCTCAACCGGTCGCGGCGTGATATGGTGGCGAATATCTCGCACGAGCTGCGCACGCCCATTACGCGCATTCGCTTGATCATCGACAGCCTGTTCCTGGATGCCGACAAGCCGAAGCGCAAAGCCAGCATCCAGTCCTTGAAAGAAATTGCCATGGAAACCGACGCCCTGTTGTGGCTGTCGCAGGAATTGCTGGACCTGTCCATGATCGAATCGGGGCAGAAAATCTTGCGCATGGTGCCGATGCCGCTCAAGCAAATCATTGATGAAGCCAGCGAACGTTTTGACGCGCAAGCTGAGATGAAAGACTTGACCATTGTGAGCCATGTGCCAGCCAGGCTGGGCGCGCTTTGTGATGCTGACCAGCTAAAGCGGGCGCTGGGCAACTTGATTCACAACGCCATTAAATGGTCGCCAACCCACGGTGCCATCACCATCACCGCAGCCGAGCGGGCGGACGAGATCGTTGTTTCGGTCTTTGACAATGGTCCGGGCGTCAGTGAAGCATTGCGCGAACGCATCTTTGAGCGCTTCTATCAAGGCGATTCTTCACGCTCGGGCGATGAAGGGACTGGCTTGGGCTTGGCGATATGCAAACATATTGTCGAAGCGCACGGCGGGCGAATCTGGGCAGAGAGCAACAGCCAGGGGCGAGGCGGCCGCTTCGGCCTCACGCTGTTGAAAGCCGATTCTGAGTTGCTGCCGGACGCTATTGACGCCGGTGAATTGCAGGCGCAAGGCTCAGCCACCTCCCCGCCAGAGTAGACTGACCAACACCCGACCCACTTCTCACCCTGCACCTGCTGCCTCGTATTGAATCGCTGGCGTAGCCTGTTACACTGGCGCAGTTTCACTTTGTCGATTCATCGGAGCAGGTTGGGAAGCGGATCATGCAGTCGCGGCAGCAGCTTGATGCGCTCCCGGCGCGTTTGTGGCGAAAGTGGCTGCGCGTGTTGGCACCCTTGGCCACGATCCTGCTGTTGATCGGGCTCTGGCAGTTGATAGCCAGCCTGGAGCTGATATCGCCCATCTTGCTGCCGCCGCCGGCTGCGGTCGCAGGCGCTCTTTCCAAATCGCTGGCAGATGGCAGCTTGCTGAAGCATGCGGCGACCACGCTCGAAGAAATGCTGGCCGGATTGTGCATTGGCGTCGCTTTTGGACTGACGCTGGGCTATGCCATCGCCAAAGCGCCGCTGCTGGAAAGTCTGTTGTCGCCGTTGATTGTGGCTTTTCAGTCAACACCCATTGTAGCCTATGCGCCGTTGTTGGTGATCTGGTTTGGGACGGGCGTCACCGGCAAGATTGTTACAACCGCGATCATCGTCTTTTTCCCGACGCTGGTCAATACGATCGCGGGCATCCGCGGTTTGGAGTCCAGGCTTCGCGACCTGTTTCGCTCGCTGCGCGCCAGCCGCTGGCAAACATTTCGGCATCTGGAGCTGCCGGCTGCGCTGCCGGTCATCCTGGCTGGCTTGAAGACTAGCTCGACCCTGGCGGTGATTGGGGCTGTGGTCGGTGAATTTGTCAGCGCGCGTTATGGCTTGGGGGCGCTGGTAATCGCCGCGCGCAGCCGTTATGATACGCCTATGGTCATCGTTAGCGCCCTGACCATGACAGCGCTCGCGCTTGCGCTCTATAGCTTGGTCGCCTACATCGAATGGCGAGTCATGGCTTGGCGCAGACAGTCCACGGCTTAGCGCCAGCCTCGCGGGAGATCGGCAATCCTTATGCTCAAGCCACTTGTCATGCTCATCGCCGGCTTGCTGATGGTCGCAGCGCCTGCCGCTGTCGCGCAAGACCCGCTGCAGGACGAGCGCATCTTGCTGACATTTGTCCCCAATATCCAGTTCGCGCCCTTCTATTTGGGCATTGAGGCGGGGCATTTTGCCGAAGCGGGCTTTGCTGTTTCGCTGGATCACCTGCAAGAGCCAGAAGTGCTTGATCTGGTGGCTGTCGGGCGGGCGAATTATGGCGTTGTCAGTGGCGAGCAAGTCATCCTGGCGCGTTCGCAGGGGCGCGATGTTGTTTATGTCTTCGAGTGGTTTCAACAATATCCGGTCGGATTGGTTTATGACAGCGCACTCGCTTTGGCTGGTCTTGACGATTTGCGCGACAAAACAATCGGACTCCCCGGCCGCTTCGGCGCAAGCTACAGTGGTTTGACCGCCCTGCTGCACAGCGCAAACTTGACCGAAGCCGATATTGAAATTAGCGAGATCGGCTTTAATGCGCCTGAGGTCTTCTGCTTGGGCTTGGTGGATGCCGCTGTGGTCTATATCAACAACGAGCCTCTGCAAATCCAGCAGCTTGCCGATGCTGGCGATTGTGGCGATGTGCAGGCTGTCGCGGCAACTTCGGTCGCGCAGCAAGTCGACCTGGTTTCTAACGGGTTAATCATCAACCGCGCGCTCTTGGATGACGATCCTGCCGCTGCGCAGCGCATGGTCGGCGCGTTTGCTGAAGCGCTGCGAGCCACAATCGACAATCCGGCTGCCGCTTATCTTGCCAGCCTTGCCCATGTGGAATCGCTGCCGCGCGCAGCCCCTCTTCTGGAAGCGCTGGAGTCGGCTGCTGATGCGCAACATGACTTTCTGCGCGGGCTGCCCAGCCGTGCCGAAGTCGCCGCCAGCCGCGCCGATTTGGCAAAACAGCTTAAAAGCCGCTTTGCTGCTCCGGTCCTGGCGCAGTTCGTCATTTTGCTGAGCACGATTGAACTCTGGGATGCCGACCAGCTGGGCAAAAGCGATCTGGCTTCGTGGCGGGCGATGCGCGATACATTGCAGCGCATGGGCTTCTTGGGCGAAGCGCCTGTTGAGCTCGCCAGCGCTTTCAGCAATCAGTTCGTCCTGGCTGCTGAGTGACAATCAGCCTGCGCGCCCTGCAGCACAACTATTCCGCTGGCGACAGCGCGCCGCTGCCCGCGCTGGGTCCCATTTCGCTGGAGATCGCCGCGGATGAGTTTGTTTGCCTGGTGGGGCCGAGTGGCTGTGGCAAGAGCACGCTGGTGCGCATCGTGGCGGGGCTGCTCGCGCCCAGCGCCGGCCAAGCAATGTATCGGGGCGCGCCGATCACCGCGCCGCTGGATGATGTCGCCATTATGTTCCAGGCTGCCAACCTGCTGCCCTGGCGGACTGTGCTGGACAACATCGCCCTGCCGCTCGAACTGGCTGGCGTGCCGCGCCCACAGCGCCACCAGGCTGTCCGCGACCTGCTACCCCAGCTGGGCTTGCAGCAATTCGAGCGGGCGTATCCTGCTGAGCTGTCTGGCGGGATGGCTCAACGCGCCGCGCTGGGGCGGGTCATCGTGCAAGCGCCCCAGGTCTGGCTGCTGGACGAACCATTTGGCGCGCTTGATGCCCTGACGCGCGAGAAGCTCAGCCTGGAATTGTTGCGTCTGCGCGCTCGCTACCGACAGACCATTCTGATGGTCACCCATGATATCGCCGAGGCGGTGCTGCTGGCCGACCGCGTCGTCGTTTTGTCGCAGCGCCCGGGCCAACTGGCCGCCGATATCGCCATTGATCTGCCGCGACCGCGCCAGCCCGACCTGCTCTATGACAGCGACTTCCTGCGCTTGGCGAAGCTTGTCCGCGCGGCGATTGAATTGCCTGCGCAATGACCACCCTGCCAAGCGCGCCCTTTTTGCGGGCGAGCCTTTGTGGTCCAATCGTCGCGCATCATCCAGTCTGACAGTTGATCCCAGCGCCAAAGGATGCCCCTATGACCTTCCGCGCCGAAGCTATTCGTCCGCTTTTCCCCGCATTGAGTCGCCGCGCCGACGATGGCGCACTGCCCATCTTCCTCGACAACCCGGCCGGCACGCAGGTCCCGCAAACAGTGATTGAGGCTGTGAGCGACTATTATCGGACGATGAACGCCAATTCGGGCGGCAGCTTTGCCACGAGCAAGCGCAGTGATGCCATGGCCGCCGAGACGCGCCGCGCCATGGCCGACTTTCTCAATGCGCCCAGCTCGGCTGAAATCGTCATCGGTCCCAACATGACGACCTTGTGCTTCGCCCTCAGCCGCGCCATCGCCCAAACCCTTTCGCCTGGTGATGAAATTGTGCTGACGCGCATGGATCATGATGCCAATGTCGCGCCTTGGCTGATGATCGCCCGCGACCGCGGTTTGCAGGTGAAATGGGCGGATATTCATAGCGACGACTGCATGCTGGATATGAGCTCGCTGGAAGCGGCGCTTTCCAAAAAGACGCGATTGGTCGCCACCGTGCATGCGTCAAATGCTGTCGGTACGATCAACCCAGTCGCCCAGATCGCCGATATGGCGCATGCGGCTGGCGCTTGGCATGTGGTCGATGCCGTGCAAAGCGCGCCCCATGTGCCGATTGATGTGGGCGCGCTGGGCTGCGATTTCTTGCTTTGCTCGTCCTACAAGTTTTATGGACCGCACCTGGGCATTTTGTGGGGACGCGAAGAGTTGTTAAATCGGCTGCCCGTCTACAAAGTCCGCCCCGCCAAAGATGCCGCGCCCTGGCGATGGGAAGTTGGCACGCCCAGTTATGAAACCTGGCATGGATTGCTGGCTTGCCTGAAGCATTGGCAGGCGCTGGGCGAGAATTTCGGCGCGGCTGACCTACCAGGACATGCGGACAGAGCTGCCGCAATGAAACAGGGTATGCTGGCTGTGCAAGCCTATGAACGCGAGTTGGTTGCTGCGCTGCTTGATGGGCTGGGCGCGATCAAAGGCGTGAGCATCGCCGGCATTGCCGACAGCGCGCGCTTTGATTGGCGAGTGCCCACCGTGGCCATGGTCAAAGAGGGGTCTAGACCCGACGAAATCGCCGAGTTTTTGGCGCAGCGTCATGTCTATGTTTGGAGTGGCGACTATTATGCGCAGGAGATTATGCAGCGGCTGGGGCGGCCGCAAGGCATGGTGCGCATCGGCATTGGGCAATACAACACGCGAGCCGAGATAACCAGACTGCTGGAACTTATCGAAGCGGTGTAGCGGACGGCTAGCTTTCGAGCGCGTTCAACTGCTTCATCAAGCGGCTTTTGCGGCGGGCGGCATTGCGCTTGTGCACGACGCCGCGGCTGGCCAGTTTGTCCAGGTCGCGCACGGCTGCGTAAGTCGCATCGCGCGCTTGCTGCAAGTCGCCACTCTCGATGGCGGCGCGCGCTTTTTTGACCAAGGTGCGCGTGCGGTTGCGATAACTGCGGTTGTGCAGACGCCGTTTCTCGTTTTGGCGGATTCGCTTCAATGCGGATTTGTGATTTGCCATAACTTCTGCTGAGGGGAAGAAGATACGCTGCTTCCCCGCGCCCCTTTCAATCTATCCAAGTCGGTCGCGCAACGGCGACCAATCGTGTCGCAAGCCTAGCACAGCCTGCGCCCGCTGTCTATAGCGCATCGGCAACATTGTTTTGGGCTGCCCCTACATTTTCGCGCGGCGATTTGTGATAATGCCCGACAGTTGACAAGGCATCCAAGCGGCGAGGCGTGACCAGCATGACACAAACGAATCGAGCGACTGCGAAGACAAACCGGCTGGCTATCTGCGTTTGCCTCTTGCTGTGCATCCAACTGGCTGGCTGTGGCAGCTTTGCGCAGCCGGTGATGCAGCCGCTTACCGCCACGCCACAGGTTGAAATAGCCAGCGACTCGGCCACGCCGGTGCCAACAATCGCGCCCACCGCGACGTCTGTGCCGCCGACTGCCACGCCGACCGAACCGCCGCCGACTGCCACGCCGCCGACTGCCACGCCCGAGCCAACAGCGACCCCGGAGCCGACCAGCGCGCCGCAATCGCCTATCGACAGGCTGGTCGCCGTACGCAATGCCGAAAACGGCGCTGTCCTCTTCCAGACATTTCAAGACGCCGCCAATTACTCCTGCGCCAACTGCCACAGCCCCACCAGCGAAAAGAAACTTATCGGACCCGGTTTGCTGAATATCAAAGACCGCGCAGCCCAGCGTTCGCCCGAGCAAAGCCCCGCGGAATACCTGTATCAGTCCATCGTTGACACCAACGCTTATGTGGTCGAGGGCTACGATGCCGATGTGATGCCCGCGAATTGGGCAGAAATTTACAGCGATCTGGAGATCTTTGATATTGTCGCCTATCTGATGACGCTGGAAGGGCGCTCCGATATCGACGACCCCGACCCCGCTGCCGAATCTTCGCCTGTGGATATGTCAGCCTATGGCGAGATTGCGCTGCCCGCTGATGCCGATGCCCAACGAGGCGCCGACCTATTTGCCGAGCTGCAAAGCGCTGCTGGTTTCGCCTGCGCTGGCTGCCACTATGCCGACAGTGAATTGCGCTTGATTGGACCTGGCTTGCAAAATGTCGGCGCGCGCGCAGCAACTCGCGTGGATGGACAAAGCGCTGTCGAATACCTCTTCCGCGCCATTGTCGACCCCGCCGACTATTTGGTGGCGGATTACGACGCCGGCGTGAAGCCCGACAATTATGCGCAGATCTTCACCGAAGCCGAGCTTTACGACATCATCGCCTATCTGCTCACGCTGGAGTAAGCAGCGCCGCGATCTCGTTGTTCAGCCATTCGTCCGCCGCTCTCAGCGCGTTGTGGCGGGCGTCCAGCCAGCGCCGGTCGACTTGGATTTGCGCATGCTGCGCCGCCAGGACGTCGGCTGTGGCTGCGGGCGCTGCGCCTCCGTGCAGGCTGCGTGAATCGACGAATGCCTGGGCATCCAGCGCGCGCTGGAAGGCTGCGTCGGCCAGCGAGATCTCCAGCCCCAGCTGATCGGCCGCGACGCGCTGTAAGATCTCCGCAGTCAAATCAGCTGGCGAAAGGCGCTCAGCCTGCGCATGTCCGACCAGCGCCGCGACAACATTGTGCGCCTGTCGGAATGGCAGCCCACATTCGCGGACGAGGGTATCAGCCAACTCGGTGACAGTCGTAAAACCCGCCCCAGCCCGCGCGCGCAGACGCTGTACATTGATCTCCATCGTATCCACAACCGCGGCGTATAGCTGCAAGATGGCCTTTCCCGTCTCGAGCGAGCCAAAAAGCAGCGGAAAAATCTCGTCTTCGATGTCTTGCGTATCGCCGAACGGGATGTTGTGGCATTGCAGGACGATTCCCTGCGCCTGCGCCAGCATGCGGCTGATGCGCGCCCGCAGGTGTTCCAGCACGACCGGGTTGCGCTTCTGCGGCATGATCGAGCTGATCTGCAAGAAGCTGTTGTGAATGTTGACCGCGCCGCTTTCCTGTGTCGCCCAAAATAGCATGTCCTTCGTAAATCGCGACAAATTGACCGCCAGCGAGCTCAATGCGCCCGCGACATCGGTCAGGTTGTCCGATGCGCCGATGCTGTCGTAAGTGCTGTGCATCACACTGTCAAAGCCCAGCAGGCGCGCGCTCAACGCTCGGTCGATCGGGAAAGCCGTGCCCGTCAAGGCGGCTGCGCCCAGCGGACTCTGGTTGTTGGTCGCCCAGGCGAATTGCAGCCGCGCCGTATCCCGCGCCAAACCAGCCAAAACGCCAGCTATGTAATGCGCGAACGTGGTGGGCTGGGCCGGCTGCGTATGCGTGTAGCCGGGCATCAAAGTGCGCAGGTGCATACAGGCAAACTCGCGCAGACTTTCGCGCAGAGACAGCAGGTCGTCCAGCGCCTCGAGCAGCAGCGTCCGCAGCGCCAGCCGTGTCAGCGCATAGCCCAGGTCGTTGCGGCTGCGCGCCAGCTGCAGGTTTCCGCCATGCGCCGCGCCAGCCAATGCAATGATCTCGTTTTCCATGGCGAAGAAAAGGTCTTCGACGCCGGCGCGATAGCGTAGCCCGGCGACTCCCTGCGCCTCGACATGCGCCAGCGCATTCAGCAGCGCCGCGGCATTGTCTCGCGATATGATGCCGCACGTGCTTAGCATGACTGCATGGGCGCGATTGGCAGCCAGCATCGGCGCAAAATAATAGACCTGGGCATCGGCGAAGAAGGGCTGCAAGACGAACTTGTCGTACAGCGGGTGTGGAAAGCTTAAATCGGCGCGCGCCATGCCTAGCCCTTGAGCCCGGTCAGCGCGATGCCTTCGATGATGTAGCGCTGGAAAATGATGACCACGATCAGCAGTGGCACGACCGAGAGCGACGCGCCTGTCATAATCAGATTCCAGGGTGTCTGCGCCTCGGACGAAAAGAGCTGAATGCCCACCGGCAAGGTGAACATCTCGCTCTTGCTGGTGGCGATGAGGGGCCAGATAAAGGCATTCCAGTTGCCCAAAAAGTTGAAGATGCACAGCGCGCCGATGGCGGGCAGGCTGAGCGGCACCGCCACGCGCCAATACAAGCCAAACTCGCTGACGCCGTCAATGCGCCCGGCATCCAGCAGCTCATCGGGCACGCCCTGCATGAACTGGCGCATCAGAAAGATGCCCGAAGCGGTGATGACGCCGGGAAAGGCAATGCCCCAATATGTATCGACCCACGAGCCACCGATGGGCGGGTTGGACGACATGATGAACCATGGGATGATCAGCATCTCGGTCGGCACCATCAGCGAAGTCAAAAAGATGATGAAGATGGGGCGCTTGCCGGGGAATTGATACTTGGCGAAGACATAGCCAGCCAGCGAGTCGAAAAACGCCACGCTGATTGTGCTGAAGACCGCCACAATGAAGGAATTTTTGTACCACAGCGGCAGGTCTGTCTCGGTGATGACTTCGCTGTAGTTGTCCACAGTCGCTTGATTGGGGAAAAAGTTGCGCCGCAAAATCTCTTTTTCAGGCTTGAACGAGGTCGAAAGCATCCAGATGAACGGCACGACCATCGTCAGCGCGCAGATTGTCAGCACCAGATAAGAAAAAGCCCGATACCTCCATTCGCCGCGCCGGCTGCCCACCGCGCGCGAATCGCTGCGTTCCCGAAAGAGGTTGCTGGGGGTGATCGATTCCATTGCGCTCGCTCTAGTTGACGCGCCGCGCTGTGACGCGCAGTTGGATGATGGTGATAATCAGAATGAAAGCGAAGAGCACCACCGTCAGCGACGAAGCGTAACCCATATCGAAGCTCGTGAAGGCTTCGCGATAGACGCGCAGCACCACGGTCGTCGTCGAATCCAGCGGACCGCCACGTCCTTGCTCGGTCATCGCCAAGACGGGAGCGAACATGCGCAGGAAGGATATCGTCTGCAAGACCAGCAAAAACACGATAGTCGGGTTCAGCAACGGCAACGTGATAAAGCGGAAAGTGTGCCAGCGGCTGGCGCCATCGACCTCGGCGGCTTCATAATACGTGCGCGGGATCTGCTTCAAGCCCGCCAGAAAGATGATGACGGCGAAACCCATTCCCTGCCAGATCACCAGCGAAAGCACCGATGGCAGCGCTTGCTTGGGGCTATTGAGAAAAGGCTGCTGGGGCAGCGAGACCAACTGCAGCATCACATTAATCAAGCCGAAGCGCGGCTGATACAGCATGCGGAAGACCCAGGCGATGGCGATGGTCGAAGTGACAAAGGGCAAGAAGAACATGATGCGGTAAAAAGTGCTCATAAAGCGGATTTCATTGAGCATCAACGCGATCATCAGCGCCAGACACAGCTGGATCGGCACGCCCAGCAGCAGGTAATTCGCCGTGTTTTGGAAAGCCGCCTTGGTGGGCGATTTGCGCTTGTTCAGCTCATTGACCAGCTTCTCGTAATTGTCCAAGCCGACATAAGGCTGTTCGGTCGCCAGCGGGTTGTAATCGTGCAGGCTCATCTGAAAGGCGAATAGCGCGGGATAGATGCGGATGTAGGCGAAGAAAACGATGGGGATGGCCAAGAAAATATACGCCCAGACGACCTTGCGCCGAGCCAGCGTCCACACAGGACTATTACCTTGCTGCCGCTTTGCTTTTGCTGCCAAAACCGAAACCCTCCGCGCTGGTTCGCTGGTCAGGCTCGCGCCGCGCCGCTCTTCGCCTGGGTGTACACGATGTACAGCCAAAGCGGCAGGATGATGACTGCGGCGATGCCACCTGTGCTCACTACAATGCTGCCTAATGTTCCAGCGACGACCGGACCGACGATCAGCATCCACAAACAGCCCGGCGCGACTTTGTCATTCAGCACATGCGCCAAGCCCCAGATGCCAAAGAGTCCGCCAAGCATGCCGATGACAAAGGCGGTTTCGTTGCGTTGCGCATCGCCGATGCTGGCGGCGGCTTCTAAGCCATCTTGGAAGCCCGCTTCGTAGATTTGTTCGTTCTTTTCTTTCACCTTATCCTCCCAGAGGTTGTTGCTAGCCGCCTAAGCCTGTTACCACAAGGCACAGAAATAGCAATGTAATCGCACCGACTAGCATCAAACAACTCTTCATGCAGCCAGCAGCTCTGCCTCCCTTTGTGTCTCGCACGCCGTCGTGGTAGCCTTTTCCATATACCGATGACATCTTCCGCTCCTGTCTGCATAAATTAGTGAGAGCCACGCCACTATTGCCAGTCGGCGCGGCTCTCGTGTGGATTATCTGAGCAGCTATTCCCGATCAGCCCAGAAGCTATCAATCAACTCCTGTTCGATTGCCGCGGCTTCGTCCAGCGCCTCGCAGGGATCCATCCCGCCCAGGCGCACATTGTCGAAGGCGTCTATCAGCACCTGCCGTTGCGCGCTTTCATCGACGAAGAAGGTCGCGTGTGAATAAGCCAAGCCCGCCGAGAACGGTCCCAGGACGGGGTCGGCCAAGATGGCTGCGTCGCTGGCGGCGGCAGCCTGCGCTGGCAGCTCGCCCACGCTGTCGACCCAGAGGGCGCCGGCTGCGGGCATGGTGATGAACTGCAAGAACTTGACAGCCGCTTCCAGGCGCGCCGGATCGTCATTGGCGCGGCGCGTGATGCCGTGCGTCCAATACGAGCCGAAGGTGTGGCGCTCGCCGTTGGGACCCAGGGGCAGCTCGGCAACGCCATAATTCAAGTCGGGGTTGTTTCTGGCGATGGTGCCGATGCGGAAGGAGCCATCGACATGCAGCGCGGTATCGCCGTTGACGAAGGCGTTGGTCGCGCCGTCGAGGATGTCATTGCTGCCCGTCATGTGCTCGGTTTCAAAAGCGGCCAGCCAGCTGAAGGCCGCGCAGCCTTCTTCGCTGTTGTAGGTGACCGTGCGGCCATCATCGCTGTAGGGCGCGCCGCCATATTGCCGCAGCAGCACCTCGCGGAACCAGTGATGGTCTTGCGCCGCCAGCGCGGCCGCGTGTCCCTGCTGCGTAATGTTGAAGATATCCATATCGCCATCATAGGCGGTCGTGGCGATGGCAGCTTCGACGAATTCATCCAGGTTGGCGGGCGGAGCGTCTGGGTCAAGCCCGGCCGCGGCGAAGATGTCCTTGTTCCAAAACAGCGCCAGCGAACGCACGGCTGTCGGGATCGCCCAATAGCTGCCTTCGAACTTGGCGTTGGCCACCATGGGCGAGAATGTCTCCAAGATGAAGTCTTCGCTGAAGGGGTCTGCGGGCAAAGGCACGAGATAGCCGGCGTCTACAAAAGCGGGAATCCAGCCGTAGAAGAGCGTGACCACATCAGGACCAACGCCGGCTGGCGCAGAGGCAGCCAGTTCATCACGGAAGTTGGCATAGGGGATGTCGCTGTTGTGCACGACTTTGATGCCCGGGTTTTCCGCTTCGAATTGCGCGATGAGCTCATTCATCGCATCGACCCGCGCCTGGAAATTGTATTGCCAGTACTCAATCTCAATCATGTCATCTTGCGCCAGCGCAGCCGAGCCGAGCGACGCCAGCGCAATGAGTATAGCCAGGGCGGCAAAGAGTTTGGTGAAACGCATTTTCATCTCCTCATTTCCATTTGAATCGCAAAGGGCATATTCACTGTAACGCATCTGCCCACCAATGCCAACAGGCTGCTGCGCGCCCACAAGACAATCCAGCCACAGGCGGACATACGAAAAAAGCGACGGAGTTGTCAATTCATTTTGGGTAAGAAGCGGAACGCGCGCAGATTCTGCCGGCCAGACAGAGATTGGAGTCCGCCCGGTCGCCAGCCCAAGGCTAATCTAAATGACTCTTGATGGCCAGCGCCACTTCTTTGTTGATGCCATTGACCTGCGCTAGCTCGCCGATCGAGGCGCTGCGAATGGCGTCTATGGAGTTTTCGAAGTGCTTTAGCAGCAGCTTGCGTCGTTTCGGTCCCACGCCGGGGATCGTTTCCAGGCGGCTGGCCAGGCTCATTTTGCGGCGGCGCGAGCGATGGCTGGTGATGGCGAAACGATGGGCTTCGTCGCGCGCCCGCTGCAGCAGATAGAGCGCCTCGCCCTGGCGCTCCAGCAAGATAGACCGCGCTCGACCGGGCATAAAGACTTCTTCGAGGCGTTTCGCCAGCGAGGCGACCGGCACACGGTGGCTCAGCCCGAATTCGTCCAGCACGGCGCTGGCTACATTAAGCTGCCCCTTGCCGCCGTCAATCAGCAGCAAGTCGGGCAGCAGCCGCCAAGTTTCGTCTTTGTCGACCCCGTCGGGCGCGAGATCGTCTGTCGATTCGCTGGCGGCTTTCCAGCGGCTGAAGCGGCGGGTCAGCGCTTCTTGCATGGATTGATAATCATCGGCACCGCTGTGGGCGACGCTGCGGATGTTGAAGCGGCGGTATTCGCTTTTGCGCGGCGCGCCACGCACGAAGACGATGCGGCTGGCCACGATGGCTGTGCCTTGAGTCGTGCTGATGTCGTAGCATTCGATGCGGTTGGGGATGCGCGGCAGGCTCAGCGCCGCTTGCAGCTCGGCCATGGCTTGCTCGTGCCGCGTGGTATCGGCTTCATATTGCGCGCGCATCATCTGCAAGCTCTCCAGAGCATTTTCCTGCGCCAGGCGCACCAGCTTGCGTTTGTCGCCGCGCTGGGGCACATGGATTGTCACCTTGGAGCTGGCGCGTTTGTCGCTCAGCCAGCTTTCCAGGATGCGCGCTTCACCCACCTGGTCGGGCAAGATCAGTTCGCGCGGGATGTTGCCGCTGCCGGCGTAAAACTGGCTGATAAACTGCTCGAGCACGACAGCGTCTGATTCGCCTTCGGTATTGTTCATCATGCGCGAGTCGCTGCCGATAAGTTTTCCGTTGCGGATGAACATGATCTGCACTGTCGCATCGCGGTCTTCGCGGGCGAGGGCGATGACATCATGGTCGCTTAGATTCTTGCCCACGGCTTTGTGCTTGTTGGTGATAAAGTCGATGGCTTGCAGCTGATCGCGGAGGGCGGCGGCTTTTTCAAAGTTGAGCTCTTTTGCCGCAGTCTTCATTTCATTCGCCAGGCGAAGCTGCACCGCTTTGGCGCGCCCGCTCAGCACATCCATCAGCTCCTGGATCATCGAGCGGTATTGCTCGCGGCTGACTGCGCCGATGCAAGGGGCGTTGCACAATTTGATGTCGTGAAAGAGGCAGGCGCGCTCGTCTTTTCCATCAATATCGCGGTCGCAGGTCAAATATGGAAAAGCCCGGCGCAGGTCGCTCAACGTCTTTTGCACCACCCACATGGCGGAATATGGGCCAAAATAGCGCGAGCCATCGTTGACGACTCGGCGCGTCGTCTCGACTTTGGGGAAGGCATTGTTCCAGCTGACGCGAATGTAGGGATACCGTTTGTCGTCTTTGAGCTCGATGTTGTAGCGGGGCTTGTGCTTCTTGATTAATGTCTCTTCCAAAATGAGCGCCTTGACTTCGTTTTCCGTGATGATGAAGTCGATGTCGTCGACCTCGGAGCGCATGCGCAGGGTTTTGCCATTGCCATCGGCCTGCGCGGTGAAATAACTGCGGACGCGGTTGCGCAGCCGCTTCGCCTTGCCCACATAGATGATCTTGCCACGGCTGTTTTTCAGCAGGTAACAGCCTGGTTTGGCGGGCAGGTTTTTGAGGATGGTCTCGATATGCGCGGGCTTTTGGTACGACATCGGGCGGCGGCAAGGCAGTTTTCGTGGACGAATATC
The DNA here is from genome assembly GCA_026709625.1 of Chloroflexota bacterium. Classification (GTDB taxonomy): domain Bacteria; phylum Chloroflexota; class Anaerolineae; order Aggregatilineales; family Phototrophicaceae; genus UBA6055. The sequence goes on along the minus strand of JAPOSR010000006.1, from coordinate 86,461 downwards.
GCATATAGTGTAGCATGATGCCGATTCTGCGGCGCGCTAGCGTTTGGCAATTTTGCGCATTGGCGCGCCAGCGAGGTCCTGGATGCCGCATAGTCCCGTCTTGCTGGATGAAATCATCGCGGCGTTGATGCCCGGCGGCGCAGCGCCTTCACGCGTGATTGATGGCACCCTGGGCACCGGCGGGCACAGCAAGGCGCTGCTGGAGGCCGGGGCGGAAAGGCTGCTGGGCTGCGACCTGGATGCCGATGCTCTGCGCGCAGCCAGCCGCACCTTGCAAGGGCATGGCGAGCGAGCGCGCCTGTTCCATGGCAGCTATCTGCGCATTCATGATTACGTGCGGGAACTGGGCTGGGAGGCCGTGGACGCCATCCTGCTGGATCTGGGTTTGTCTTCGCTGCAACTGGACGACCCGGCCCGGGGGTTTTCCTTTCGGCATGATGCGCGGCTGGACATGCGCTTTGACAACGCGGCTGGCGCGAGCGCGGCAGACATCGTCAACACCATGCCGGACGAAGCATTGACGCGGCTGCTGTTTCGCTATGGCGAAGAGCGGCATGCGCGCCGTATCGCCCGCGCCATCGTGGCCGCCCGCCCAGTCAGCACGACGCGCGAGCTGGCTGAGCTGGTTGTCGCCGCGCTGCCCGCCCGCCTGCGCCGCTCCATGCGCATTCATCCAGCCACGCGCACATTCCAGGCGCTGCGCATCGCCGTCAACGACGAGCTCGCAGCTGTCGAAGGAGTCATACCCAGCGCGGTTGACCTGCTGCGCGCTGGCGGCAGGCTGGCGATCATCAGCTTTCACAGCCTCGAAGACCGCATCGTCAAACAGGCATTTCGCGAGCTGGCGCACAGTCAGACCGCGCCGCCGGGCTTGGCTTCGCTGGGCAGCAAGCGCGCGAGCATCCGCCTGGTCAACCGCAGGCCCATCGTCCCCAGCCAGGCAGAATCCCAGCGAAATCCGCGCAGCCGCAGCGCCAAACTGCGGGTTGCCGAAAAGCTGTAATCGCCGCGCTGGCAAGTTGCGCAAGCTGGCGATTCTGATACATTTGGGGCACGAGACAGCGCGTCGGCTTGGCGCGCCAAGGTAGGCCATGTCGCAAGCCTGGTTTCAACATACATTCAGCCGCCGCCGCTTCCAGACGCAAAGCCAGGCGACAGCTATCGCCATCCTGAGCGTGGCGGTTCTGTTGATTTTGGGCAGCTTGTACCTGTCGCAGGTGGCGGCTTTCGCCATCACCAATCGCGAGATCGAAGACCTCATCAGCCGCCGCGACGAGGTCAAACAGCAGAACGAACGGCTTATCGGCGAGATAGCTAGCTTTCGCACTGTGCCGCGTTTGTATGCCCGCGCAGTGGAAATCGGCTTCCGCCCAGCCATCAACGACGACATCGAATACCTGGTCTTTGCCGGCTACAATCCAAACCGGCCGACACAGCCACTTGCGGCTGCGGCGAGGCACAGCGCCGAACCAGCCGCCGCAGAGTACGCCGAGACCTTTGGCGGCTGGCTGCAAGCGCAATTTGATCTCTTGCGCCGGCAATTTCAGACCTTCGGCGAGTGACGCATGCCGGGACAATCCACACAGCAAGCCACCATCCACGCCCGTTTGCCCATCGTGGCGCTGTTTCTGATCTTTCTGGCTAGCTTGCTGATCATCCACCTGGCGAACTTCCAGTTCTTCCCGCGGTCGGTGCGGCAGGAGCTGGAACGCATCGGCAGTTCGATCACCAATACGACGCTGCGCATCCCGGCCGAGCGCGGCTTGATTTATGACCGCGATGGCGAGCCGCTGACCTTCAATGTTGTGCAGTATCGTCTTGGCGTCAGCCCCAACCTGGTCTTTGAAGCCGAGACCTTGATGAAGCAGTTGTCCGTGATCCTGGATATGGACGAAGTAGAGCTTTTTTTTAAGCTGACCAGCGACAATGTCTGGGAGTTTGTTGCGGGGCCGATCTCGGCAGAGCAGGGGCAGGCGGTCGCGGCGCTGGACGACATATCCCTGGGCTTGGAAGAGATTCCCAGGCGCTTTTATCCCCAAGGCAGCCTGGCGGCGCATGTTATCGGCATCGTATTGGACGACGGGCTGATCGGCACCTTGGGCGTGGAAGGCGCATACAACAGCACACTGGCGGGCCGGGTCATGGATCTGTCGGTCAGCAATGTGCCCTTCGACTTGCCAGAAGACCTCCCGGCCGAACAGCGCGGACAAGATATCGTGCTGACGCTCGACCGCGATGTGCAATTTTGGATGGAAGTTGAGCTGGAGCGGGCAGTCAAGGAGAATGGGGCATTTCGCGGCAGCGTCATCGTGATGGACCCTCGCAATGGCGAAGTGCTGGCGCTGGCGAATTATCCGTCTTTCGACCCCAACAACTTTTTGGAAATTACCGACCCCAACCTGCTTGTGAATCCGGTTGTGCAAGAGACGTATGAACCGGGCTCGCTGTTGCAGGTGCTGACGGCGGCGGCGGCGCTGGAAAGCGGCGCGATCACACCGGAATGGAGCTATAATGATGTCGGCGTGATCGAGATCGGCGGGCGCGAATTTCGCAATCGCTATTTTCAGGCGCATGGCGTTGTTGATATCGCTGGCGTGCTGACGCGCTCGCTGCATGTGGGCAGCGCAGCCATGGCGCTGGAGATGGGCGAAGAAAAGTTTTACAACGGCTTGCGGGCTTTTGGTCTGGGGCAGGCGACCGGGGTGGGATTGTTCAATGAAGATCTGGGCGAGCTGCGCTTGCGGGGCGATACCGGCTGGACGGAAAGCACCTTCGGGCTGAACAGCTATGGGCAAGCTATGCAGGTCACCCAGATGCAGATGATTACCGCCTTTGCGGCGATCGCCAATGATGGGATTATGCGCCAGCCGCACCTCGTCCGCCAGATAATCGGCGAAGAAGGCGTCAGAGACGCGCGGCACAGCACAGTCCGGCGCGTGCTTTCGCCAGATACCGCCAGCATTCTCAAAGAGTTGATGGTGCGCGCAGTGCGCGAAGGCGCTCCAGAAGCCTATATGTCCAACTATACTGTGGCTGGCAAACCAGGCACCGCCCAGATCAACACCGCCATCGGCTATGAGACGGGTCCCAACTCATCGGTCGTGTCATTCATCGGCTTTTTGCCAGCCGACGAGCCAGCAGTCGTGGCGATGGTCAAGCTGGACAGGCCCGACGACTTTTTCGGTTTTGAAGTGGCCGCGCCGGTCTTCAGACGCATCGCCGACCGTCTGGTAATTTTGCTCGAGATCCCCGACGACGCGACGCGCCGCGAGCTGCAAGCGGTCGAAGCCAGCCTGCGTGCGCCGCGGACAGAGCAAGGCTAGCGATGGAAAGCCAACTGCCATTGGCGCTCAGCATCGGCGCCGCGACCTTCGTGCTTGGCATGATCTGGGGCGGGCCTTTCATCGCGATTCTGCGCCTGTTGAAGATCGGCAAGCAGATCCGCCCCGAGCTGCAAGACAGCAGCCACATCAACAAAGTTGGCACGCCAACCATGGGCGGCATCATGATCATCGTGCCAGCGGTCTTGTTTTCGCTGGCGCTGAATCTGTCGCGCATCGTCGAAGAAGGCAGCGGCCGCAGCATCTTGCTGCCGCTATTCGTATTGGTCGGCTTTGCCCTGCTGGGATTGATCGACGACTGGGAAGGCATCCAGACCTCGCGCGGCAATCTGGGCGAGGGGCTTTCAGGCAGGATCAAGTTCGCCTTTCAAATCATCCTGGCGTTGATCGCCTCAATCGTGATGTCGCATTTTGAATTCTCATTTGCCAATTCCTTGACGCTGCCTTTGATACAAGTGTCCGTCCCGCTGAACCCCGTTATTTATGTTGTGATTAGCGCATTTATCATTGTGGCCAGCTCCAACGCGACCAACCTGACTGATGGGCTGGATGGCTTGGCGGGCATCATCACTGCCAGCGCCTACTGCGCGTATGGCGTCATCGCCGTGCTGCAAAACCAGCTGTTCATCGCCGAGCTCTGCTTTGTTGTTGTGGGCGCGTGCTTTGCGTTCTTGTGGTACAACGCGCATCCTGCCCAATTATTCATGGGCGATACGGGCTCGCTCGCCCTGGGCGCGACGCTGGGCGCGATCGCTGTCATAACCGGGCAATGGCTGCTGCTGCCCATTATCGCTATTGTGCCGGTGGTCGAGATCCTCAGCGTGATTGTCCAGGTGGCTTCCGCAAAGCTCACGCGGCGCTTTTATGGCGTGGACTGGCGGCCCTTTTTGCGCACACCCATTCATCATCACTTCGAGCTGCTGGGCTGGAGCGAAATGCGCATCGTGCAGCGTTTTTGGCTGATCGCGATATTGAGCGCGTTCGTCGGCGTGGCGCTGGCGCTGTTATAAGTTCGGGCGCGACAATGAGCGGACGCGATTGTCTGGCGGGCAAGCGAGTCGTCGTCTTCGGCTTTGGAAGACAGGGGCGCGCCTTGGCTCGCTGGCTGCCGACGATTGGCGCGGATGTGGTTGTGACCGACAGCCGCAGCGCCCAGGATCTGGCTGTGCGCCGCCGCGACTGGCAAGGCGTGCGCTTTTATCTGGGTGGACACCCGGTCGATGCGCTGGCCGGCGCGGGCTTGGTCTGCGTTTCGGGCGGGGTGCCGCCAGACCTGCCCCTGCTGGCCGCGGCGCGCGAGCGAGGCGTCCCCCTCAGCAACGATGCCCAGCTCTTCCTGGAACGTTGCCCGGCGCCCGTCATCGGCATCACCGGCAGCGCTGGCAAGACGACAACCGCCTCGCTGGTGGCAGCTATCCTGCGGCGAGCTGGCTATACAGTCTGGCTGGGCGGCAACATCGGCAATCCCCTGCTCGAAGACTTGGCGAAGATCAAACCCCTGGACATCGTCGTCATGGAGCTTTCCAGTTTTCAGCTCGAGTTGATGGTCTCTTCGCCCCAGGTCGCCGCCATCCTGAATCTGACTCCGAATCACCTTGATCGGCATGGCAGCCTGGAAAAATACGCCGCGGCCAAGTCGAACATACTGCGGCATCAACGCAAGAGCGATGTGGCGGTGCTTTGCCAGGACGACAGAGGCAGCCAGCCTTTTATCCCCTTGGTGGCTGGCGAAGCCCTGCGCTTCAGCCGCTATGAACTGGTGGCGAATGGCGCGTTTATGCTGGGCGACCGACTGCTGGTTGCCGGCGCGGCCAGTTTTGATGGCGCGGCGCATGTGGTTTGCCGGCGCGCCGACATCACGCTGCGGGGCGATCATAATATCGCGAATGTGCTCGCGGCTTGCGCGATCGCTGGCGGCATGGGCTTGGCGGCAAACCGTCCCGGTATCGCGCCCAAGTTGATGCGCGCCGCCATCCGCGAGTTTCGGCCGGTCGCGCATCGGCTAGAAGTCGTGCGCACGCGGAATGGCGTCAGCTGGGTCAACGACAGCATCGCCACTGCGCCCGACCGATTGTGCGCAGCCTTGACCAGCTATGACGAGCCGCTGGTGCTGCTGATAGGCGGCGCGGACAAAGACCTGCCTTGGCAAGCGGCGCTGCAAACCGCCCTGCGCAAGGCAAAGCATATCGTTGTCTTTGGGAAAGACGGACAAAAGCAGGTCGCGGCAAAGGTGATGCCCTTGCTCAGCCAGATGCGCCCGCGCCAAGAGCAGGTGCTGCGCGCCGACACCTTGGCTGATGCGGTGGAATGCGCGGCTGGACTGGCGCAAGCGGGCGATGTCGTGCTGCTTTCGCCCGGCGGCACCAGTTACGATGCCTATGCGGATTTCGCCGAGCGTGGAAACCACTTTCGCCAATTGGTAACGCAGCTATAATGATGGCGCGCGAGAAGAGGAGAGCGATGAGCGAGCAAGCCAGCCCCGATGCGCGGTATCGGCGACTGCGGCGCAGGCTGCGGCAGCGCAGAGGCCTGCCACTCGACAACGGCGCAGTCCGTCCCCGCCGCTTCGACCTGCCCGGCAGCCGCTGGCTAACCATGTTCGACCGTCCGCTGCTGGCGATCGTGCTGCTGTTGCTCATCATCGGCTCGCTGATGGTCTTCAGCGCGACATTCGACTGGAGCCGCGAGACCTATGGGACAGCCAGCGGCTTTTTCGTTCAAGAGCACCTGCGCAATATCGGCACGGCGATTTTGTTGATGGTCATCTTCGCGCTGGTGGATTATCGCTTTTGGAAGCGCTTGGCTGTTTGGCTGCTGTTGTTTACGGTTGTCGCGCTGGTGGCGGTGCTCTTCATCGGCGAAGAAGTGTTTGGCGCGCGGCGTTCGTTTTCGGGGGGGCGCTTCCAGCCTGGCGAGGTGGCGGAGTTCGCCATTGTGCTCTACTTGGCGGCTTGGCTGGGTTCCAAGCGCACCCAGGTGGCCAGTTTTCTGTTTGGCTTGGCGCCTTTTGCGATCGTCGTAGGCTTGGTGGCTTTTCTCATCACCCAGCAGCCCGACCTGAGCTCGGCGGCCATCGTCGTGCTGACGGCGGGCGCGATGTATTTTGTGGCGGGCGCGAATATCTTTCATCTTGCGGCAATCGCCGTGTTGTCGAGCAGCGTGGGGGTCTTCCTGCTGCAGGTTTGGCCCTATGCCCAGCGGCGCGTCGACAACTTCCTGGCTGGGCTGCGCGATGTAACGTTGGCGGAATACCATACCCTGCAAGCCATCACAGCATTTTTGCGCGGCGGCTGGTTTGGCGTCGGCGTGGGGCAGTCCCAGCAGAAATTTGGCGCATTGCCCGCCCCGCACACCGACAGCATCTTTGCGGTGATCGGCGAGGAGCTGGGCGTCTTGGGCGCTGCGGTTGTCGTTGTCTTGTTCATCTGCTTTGCCATCCGCGGCTTCCAGTTGGCGCGGCGCGCAAAAGACGATTTTGGCGCTTTGCTCTGCGTCGGCTTTACCTCTTGGGTAATCATTCAAGCGCTGCTGAATATCGCCGTGATGACAGGCGCTGTCCCATCGACTGGCGTGCCGCTGCCATTCATCAGCTTCGGCGGTTCGTCCTTGACTGTGGTGATGGTGGGCGTCGGTTTGATGCTCAGCGTGCAGCGGGTGGCGACGCGCCGCGTACCTATCTCGGAACGGAGAAGCGAGCTTGCGAATACTGATCGGGGCGGGCGGCACCGGCGGCCATATTTATCCCGCGCTGGCGGCAGCCCAGGCATTGCTGCGCGCGGAGGCTGAGGCGCACGAACTGCATTTTGTCGGCGCGGTCGGTGGCATGGAGAGCAAACTGGTGAAAGCGGCGGGGCTGGGCTTTGCCGGCTATCATGAAGCGCTGGCGGGACCGATGCACGGCGTCAACCCGCTGCGCATGAGCATCAGCTTGCTGAAGTTGTTGGCGGGTATGGGGCAAGCGCTGGGCATCCTGCGGCGAACCCAGCCCCATGTCATTCTGCTCACTGGCGGGTGGGCAAACTTTCCAGTGGCGCTGGCGGCAAGCCTGCTGCGCATCCCGATTGTGATCTACCTGCCCGATATCGAACCCGGTTTGACCATCAAGGTCTTGCAGCGGCTGGCGCGCGCAGTCGCTGTCACGGCCGCGCCCTCCTTGCGCTTCTTTCCAGACGGCAAGGCTGTGGTGACCGGCTATCCACTGCAAAGCGACCGGCTCTGCGCAGACCGCGAGCTGGCGCGCAAGCATTTCAAACTCGCCCGCGACCGCAAGACATTGCTGGTCTTTGGTGGCAGCCGCGGCGCGCGCAGCATCAATATGGCGCTGGGCAACAGCCTGGAGCGTCTGCTGGAAGCGAACCTGCAAATCATTCACATCACTGGCGAGCTGGACTGGGCGCGCATGCAGCAGCAGTTGGGCAGCTTGGCAAGGCATCCGCATTATCGCGCATTCGCCTATTTGCATGCGGAGATGGGCTTGGCGTTTGCCGCGGCCGACTTGGCGATCTGCCGCGCGGGCGCCAGCGCTTTGGCTGAGCTGCCGGCTTTTGGTTTGCCAGCCATTCTGGTGCCCTACCCCTATGCATGGCGCTATCAGAAAGTGAATGCCGATTACCTCAGCCAGCGGGGCGCTGCCATGCGGCTCGACGACGAAGACATGGCCGCCAGGCTGGACGACCTGGTTTTGGAGCTGCTCGCCGACGAGGCGCGCATGGCCGACCTGCGCAAAAATTCACGCGCGCTAGACCATCGCGATGGCGCGGAAAATGTGGCGAGGCTGCTGTTGGCGACGGGCCGGGGCTGACATGTTGCTCGCGGCTGGGCAGCGCATTCATCTAATCGGCATTGGCGGGGCGGGTTTGTCGGCGATCGCCCGTATCTTGCTGGGACGCGGGTTGCATGTCAGCGGCTCGGACAGTCGCATGAGCGAAATCACAATGGCGCTGGCAAAAGAAGGCGCGCGAGTCGAGACAGGGCACGCTGCCGAGTTTGTCTTGGGCGCGGATGCTGTCTTGGCGACATCGGCTGTGCCCGACGAGCACATCGAGGTGGCGGCGGCGCGGGCTTTGGGCATTCCGGTATATCGGCGGCGGCAATTCATGAGCGCGCTGCTGGCGGGCTTTGACACGCTGGCGGTGGCTGGCGCGCACGGCAAAACCACCACGACCGCTATGCTGACGCATATTCTGCGCTGCGCCGGACAAGACCCCAGCTACATAGTCGGCGGGACGATGGGCAACACGGGCAGCAATGCGGCGGTCGGCAGCGGCGCGTCCTTCATCATCGAAGCCGATGAATACGACAATATGTTCCTCGGCCTGTCTCCAGATTTGGCTGTCGTGACCAATATTGAGCATGACCACCCGGATTTCTTCGCCTCTGTCGCTGACCTGCGGGCAGCTTTCTGCCGATTCGCCGCCTCCCTGCGTCCCGCTGGCGTGTTGGTCGTGTGCGCCGACAATGCTGCTGCGCGGGAGCTGGCGGCAGCGCGGCGGATACAGGGCGAGCCAGTTATCACCTATGGCATCGCCGACGCAGCGGCAGACTGGCGGGCGGATGATCTGCGCTTCGCCGGCCTCGGCAGCCAGTTCACGGTGCGGCATGCTGGGATGATCCGCGGTCAGGCGCGGCTGGGATTGCCCGGCGCGCACAACGCGCTCAATGCGCTGGCGGCGCTGGTCGCAGCCAGACAACGGGGCGTCAGCATCGAGCAGGGCGCAGAGGCATTGGCGGGGTTCATCGGCGCGGCGCGGCGTTTCGAGCTGCGTGGCGAGCGCGACGGCATCGTCGTCATTGATGATTACGCGCATCATCCGACGGCTATTCAAGCCAATCTCGAAGCGGCGCGACGCAGTTATCCACAGCGGCAGATCTGGGCAGTCTGGCAGCCACACACTTATACGCGCGCGCAGCGATTCGCCGCGGATTTTGCCAAAGCCTTCGACCAAGCCGACCGCGCCCTGGTTACGCCGATATATGCGGCGCGCGAAGAACCCATCGCCGGCTTCAGCAGCTCGAACCTGGCGCAGGCGATCTCTGGGCGCTGTCCGGCCCAGTATATGCCTACATTTGCCGCCGCCGCCGCCATCATCCGCAGCGAAGCGCGCCGACCAGCAGCCGTCTGCATATTCAGCGCGGGCGACGCCAATCAAATCGCCGAGCTGCTTTTGGGCGATGATGCATGAACGATGCCTTGTTGCAGGCATTCCCGGCTGTCCAGCCCAAGCAACCTCTGGCGCGCTATACAGCGGCGCGGCTGGGGGGCTCTGCCGATTATCTTTACATCGCCAAAGATCCCGCTTACACCGACATCCAGCGTTTGCTGCCCGTAGCATGGGCGGATAGCTTGCCTGTCACGGTCATCGGCGGCGGCGCGAATGTCTTGGTCGCTGATGCCGGCATCCGCGGGCTGGTGATCGTGAATCGGGCGGCGCGCATCGAGCATTGCGGGGCGCGTGTTCAGGCGGCGGCTGGCACCAGCTTGATCCACCTGGCGCGTTTTTGTCATGAACGCGCATTGGGCGGCCTGGAGTGGGCCATCGCCGTGCCCGGCACTGTTGGCGGCGCAGTCGTCAATAATGCCGGCGCGCACGGCAGCGATATCGCCAGCAACTTGCTGCGGGCGCGCGTCTTTGCGCCAGGCGGCGCAGACTGGTTGGCCGCGCCAGACCTGGACTATGCCTATCGTGATTCCCGACTAAAATCGCGGACAGACCGTCGCTTCTTTGTGCTGGCGGCAGAATTTGCCTTGCAGCCGGCAGATCGCGATGTCATCGGCGCGAAGATGGCGCGCAACAATGCCTATCGCCGGCGCACCCAGCCGAGTGGCGCCAGCCTGGGCAGCATCTTCAAGAATCCACCTGGCGACTTCGCTGGCCGGCTGATCGAAGCGGCGGGCATAAAAGGCGAGCGCATGGGCGGCGTTCAGGTTTCGCCACAGCATGCCAATTTCTTCGTCAACCTGGACGGAGCCGCGACAGCCCGCGATTACTGGCGGCTTGTCAGGCTGGTGCAAGAGCGCGTCAAGCGGGCGACTGGCGTGACGCTGGAGTTGGAAGTCCAGCTGCTTGGCGATTGGTAAGAAATAACGCGCCTGAATGTTTGCGCCATTGTGGTGGCAAGTGTAAACTGATTTTGGCAATCTATTGCGGCTGCCAAAGGCAACGACTGAAAGACGCACAGTGGCGAGTCATGTTCAAACGCAGCAGCGCCAGCCCGAACGCGCGCCAGGTGTCTTGCATCGGGCGAGGCTTGGCAGCGTCCCCAAGCGCCAGATGCTGGTGTACAGCGAGGCGAGCGACAATCATTGGCAATGGCGAGCAGCCAGCGCTGCGTTGTTCTTGCTGCTGGGCGCTTTGCTAGCGATATTTTTTGTCAGCGATGTATTTTTTGTGCGCTCAATAGCTGTGCGAGGCAATGACTTGATGCCGCGCGAAGAGATATTCGCTTATGCGGATATTGCCAATTTTCACATGTTCTGGCTTGATCCGGCGCAGATACGCGAAAATATCTTGCGCTCGCCATCCGTAGCCGATGTGGTCGTCCAGTTGGGTTGGCCGCCCGACTTGATCACCATTCTCGTCGAAGAGCGGCAGCCCGCTCTGATCTGGTCGGACGCGGGCGTCGAGAGCTGGATTGATTTGCAGGGGCGCGCTATGCCTGCGCGGGCCGAGATGCCGCAGGCGCCGCGTGTGAATCTGATGAAAGACGACTATGCGGGCACCATGCCCGCCGCCGAAGATTTCAACGCCGATATGGTACTGGGCGCTCTGCAGATGATCGAGCGGCTGCCAGAAGGAGCGAACCTGGACTTCCACCCCGTGCATGGACTTGGCTGGACCAACGAACAGGGCTGGCAGGTGTGGATGGGCAGGGGGGCGGCGTCAGAAACGAGCGAAAAATTGAAGATGTACGAGGTGCTGGTGGCAGATCTAAACAATCGGGCGGTTGATGTCGCCGAGCTGAATATCGCCAATCCAGATGCGCCATTCTACAGGGTATTGTGGGAGCGATAAGAGCTGATGGGCGATTTGGTCGTAGGCCTCGATGTAGGCACACACAAGATATGCACGGTAGTCGGCGAAGTGCGCCCTGAGGATGTTTATGTCGTCGGCTTGGGCATCGAAGCGAGCGATGGCATGAAAAAAGGCGTCGTCAGCGATGTCGGCGCGCTTTCCGGCGCGATTGCCCAGTCCATCCGCAAGGCAGAAAAATCCAGCGGCTATGACATCAACCGCGCTTTTGTGAGCGTGGCCGGCAGCCATATCTCGTCCTTGACCAGCCGCGGCATGGCGACAGTGGTGGGCTCGCGCAGCGTCCAGACAGCCGACCTGGAAAAAGCCATGAGCGTGGCGCGCAATATCGCTATCCCCCACAACCGCGAGATCTTGCATGTCGTGCCGCGCAGCTATACGCTGGACGGGCAAGAAGGCATCCGCAGCCCGCTGGGTATGCACTGCTTTCGCATCGAGGTGGACGCGCACATTATCACGGCCTCGACGACCAGCCTGGCAAACCTGGAAGACGCGGTGGAATCGGCGGGCGTGCTGGTCGATCGGTTTATCCTCAATCCCTTGGCGGCTGGCGAGGCTGTCTTGACGCCGCACGAGCGAGAGATGGGCGCGGTGGTTATCGACATTGGCGGCGGCACCACCGATATCGCCATCTTCATCGACAACACAGTCTGGCATACCGCCATCATACCCGTAGGCGGCAATCATGTGACGCAAGATATCACCTATTGGATGCGCGTGCCCTTTGGCTTGGCGGAACAAGTCAAGATCCAGCGCGGGCATGCCGATACGCAGGCTGTCAATGAATCGGAAGTCTTTCCGGTCGAGCCATTTGGCGGCGAGATCCTGCCGGTATCACGCCGCGACCTGGCTATGGTGATCGAAGCGCGCTTTGAAGAGATATTCGAAATGGTGGAAAAAGAGATCAAGCGCTCGGGCTATGCCGGTTTGCTGCGGGCGGGCTCGGTAATCACAGGTGGAAGCTCGCTGCTGCCCGGCTATCGCGATTTGGCATCGCGCATTCTCAACTTGCCGGTGCGCCTGGCCCAGCCCGAGCGCGTGACCGGTATCGCCGATACATTGAAGAATCCTTCTTACAGCACGAGCGTCGGTTTGCTGCGGCTGGGGCTGGAGATGGACGCCATGCTCGAGCCCGATCTGGATGCCAGTGTCGGCGTGCCGGCGAATCAGTGGGGGCGGCGCATGAATAATTTCTTGCGGCGCTTTTTGCCACAGGATGAATGAGGGATGCTTTTTGCACATTATTATCTGCAAATTGCTGTTTGTACTCTTTGCGCGCTTGTCGATTCGGCGTATACTATGCGCGTGAACTTGGGGGAAAAGCGCCACAGCGCTGTTCAATGGCGAGGGACATCATTATGGTCAATGATTTGATAACTGGAGACAATTTCGCCCAGATCAAGGTTGTGGGCGTCGGCGGTGGCGGTGGCAATGCCATCAACCGCATGATCAGCGAAGGCTTGGGCGGGGTAGAGTTTCTCGCCGTCAATACCGACAACCAGGCATTGATGCTTTCCAAAGCCAAGACGCGCGTGCGCATTGGCGACAAGCTGACGCGTGGCTTGGGCGCGGGCGGCAACCCGGAGATTGGCCGCAAAGCCGCTGAAGAAAGCTCGGAAGACCTGCTCGAAGTCTTGCGCGGCTCGGACATGGTTTTTGTGGCTTGTGGCATGGGTGGCGGCACAGGCACGGGCGCATCGCCGGTCATCGCGCAGATTGCCAAAGAACTCGGCGCGCTGACTATCGGCGTCGTCACCCGTCCATTTACTTTCGAAGGCACGCGGCGCGCGCAGCTGGCAAAGACCGGCATCGAAGCGCTGAAGAGCCAGGTCGACACGCTCATCGTCATTCCCAACGACCGCCTGCTGCAAATGGCCGACAAGCGCTCGACCCTGCAGCAAGCCTTCTCGCTGGCTGACGATGTGCTGCGCCAAGGCATCCAGGGCATCTCGGAATTGATCACTGTGCCTGGTTTGATCAACCTGGACTTTGCGGATGTGCGCACGGTCATGAGCGAAGGCGGCGCGGCTTTGATGGCTGTGGGACGGGCTGCTGGCGACGATCGGGCGCGGTCTGCGGCAGAAATGGCCATCACCAGCGGCTTGCTGGATGTGACGATCGATGGCGCGCGCGGCATCTTGTTCTCGATCACCGGCGGGCCCGACCTGACGCTCTTCGAGGTCAACGAAGCGGCAGCCATCATTAAGGATTCGGCGCATACGGAATGCAACCTCATCTTTGGCGCGCACATCGACGAAAGCCTGGGCGACGAGGTTCACATCACTGTAATCGCCACCGGCTTCGAACGCAGCCGCCTGGAAGCTACCATGCAAGAAGCCGGGCAACTGCCTATCCGCCAATCGACGCCGCTGCCGCAGTCAACGCCAGCCCAGCGCCCGGTCTATGAAGAGGTCGAGGCGCAGCCGCCTGGCCAAGGCGTCGCGGTAGGCAGTGGATCGCCCTTCCAGCGCCAGCGCCAATCACCGCCATCGCCGGCCCCGGATGACGCTCGAACCTATGACAATATCGACCCCAAGAACACAGAACTGCCAGCCTTCCTGCGTAAGCGGAATCGCCGCCAGTAGACAGCCTGCCTAATACCCTCCTCTTTGTTTGGGCGATCCGACGGGTCGCCTTTTTCGTTTTGGGTCTGTTGGTCACTGCGCTGTTTGTATGAAAAATACGACGCGATTCAAACCGAAAAGCGGAATCGCCACTAGCCGATTCACGACTTAGCGAGCATAATTTGATTATCCGCAGCGCACAATCTGACGACCTTGGACACTTCCAACGAGGGGGTAAACTATGTTCGCCGAAGCGCCCAAAATGCCTGACCTGCCACGTTCATCCCCCAGCGCCAACAAGCTGCACGAACTGGGTTACAAGATTTTTCTCGACCGTTATGCTCAGAAAGACATGACCCGTTCCAGCTTGTCGATTGGCGATACAGCCATTGTGGTCATCGACTCCACGACGGGCCAGCGCGAAATCGGCTCGATTACCGCGCTTGACATGCCTTCCGTCACCATACAGTTGTTGGATGGCACAATGATACAGCGCGACATACAGCATGTGGACAAGCCGATCGAGACCGAGCCTGAACAGATGATGGACAGAGTGGCTCGGGGCGTGGCTGCTATTGAGAATAGCCATGCGAAACAAAACGAGTGGACAGCGAAATTTCGCTGGCTGCTTGATGGTTGGAAATTTGTGCCCGGCGGCCGTATCCTGACAGCGGCTGGCACTGACCAGGATCTAACCTATTACAACTGCTATGTCGTCCCATCGCCGCAAGATTCGCGCGATGGCATTATGACGACGCTGGGGCAGATGACCGAGATCATGTCGCGCGGTGGCGGCGTCGGCATCAATCTCTCGACCCTGCGCCCTCGGCATGCCTATGTAAAAGGCGTCAATGGGCGCTCCAGCGGGGCGGTGTCGTGGGGTGGCTTGTATAGTTTTGTCACTGGGCTCATCGAGCAGGGCGGCAGCCGGCGCGGCGCCTTGATGCTGATTCTGAATGACTGGCATCCCGACATCTTCAACTTCATCAACAGCAAACGGCAATCGGGCAACATCACCAATGCCAATATCAGCGTCGGTGTTTCTGACAAGTTGATGGCGGCGGTCGAGGCGGACGCCGATTGGGAGCTGGTCTTTCCCGATACGCATGATGCGGACTTTGATGCGCTTTGGGATGGCGATCTGGATACTTGGATGGCGACCGGGCGCAAAGTCACGCATCACAAGACGATCAAAGCGCGTGAACTTTGGGACGCGATCATCGAAAGCGCGTGGTCCAGCGCAGAGCCGGGCGTCTGGTTCCGCGAGCGCAGCAACAAGATGGCAAACAGCTGGTACTTCAATCCACAGATATGCACCAATCCCTGTGGCGAACAGCCATTGGGCGCTTTTTCCGTCTGCAACCTGGGCGCGATTAACTTGTCGAAATTCTACGACGAGCGAAAGCGCGATGTCGCTTGGGACGAGCTGCGCCGCTCAGTCGCCTATGCGACGCGCTTCTTGGACAATGTCATCGACACCACGCCTTATTTCTTCGAAGAAAACCGCAAGGTGCAGCTGTCGGAACGGCGCGTCGGGCTGGGCACGATGGGAATCGCTGAATTGATGCTGAAGCTGGGCCTGCGTTATGGCAGCGACGAATCGGTCGCTTTCATCGACAAAATATACCGCGAGATCGCAGTCACAGCTTACGAAACATCGAGCGACCTGGCGCAGGAAAAAGGCACTTTCCCTATGTTCGACGCCGAGATGTTTCTTGAGAGCGGCTTCATGCAGACAATGCCCCATGAAGTCTGCGAGAAGATTCGCCATGATGGCATGCGCAATGTAACCCTGCTGACGCAAGCGCCGACTGGCACGACCGGCACGATGGTCAATACATCGACCGGCATCGAGCCCTTTTTCTCTTGGGTCTATTATCGCAAAAGCCGCCTCGGCTTGCACGAGGAGCAGGTGCCCATCGTCAAAGAGTGGCACGATGCCAACCCCGCCGCCGACTCCCTGCCTGAATACTTCGTCACCGCGATGGACTTGTCGCCCGATGAGCACATCAAAGTGCAAGGCGCATTCCAACGCTGGATCGACAGCGCGATTAGCAAAACCTGCAATGTGCCGAATGACTACAGTGTCGAGCAGGTCAGCGATCTGTACAAATACATGTACGAGCTTGGCTGCAAGGGCGGCACCATCTACCGCGATGGCAGCCGCGACGAACAAGTGCTGATGCTCAAGGGCGATGAACGCGCCGAGAGCGAACTGGCTGAGTTGAAAGAGACTGTCAGCGCCGAACCCGCCACCACGCCGCATCGCGTGTATCCGCGCCCGGACAAACTGCGCGGCACGACTGTGGCCACCCTGACGCCCTTTGGCAAAGCCTACATCACCATCAACCGCGATGAGGACGACAACCCTTTCGAGGTCTTCGTGGCGATCGGCAAAGCCGGCAGCGATATCCAGGCGGATGCCGAGAGTCTGGGCAGGATGCTTTCGCTGCTGCTGCGCACCACCGCCCCGCCCAACCGCCGCGAAATGATGAAGCTGATCATCGAACAACTGCAAGATATTGGCGGCGCGCGGCCCATCGGCTTTGGTGCCAAGCGCGTGCTTTCATTGCCTGATGCCGTGGCGCGTGTGCTGCAAGTCGAATTTTTCTCCGAAGAGTCGCTGCAGCAGTTGGGCTTGCCGATCGCGGCAGGGATAGGGCAGCCGGTCATCAACGCGCCGTCCGCGGCGCTCCCCGCCATAACCGGCGCGGACATGTGCCCGGAATGCAATATGATCACGCTGGTGCGCGCCGAGGGCTGCCGCAAGTGCGTCTATTGTGGCTACAGCGAGTGTTGATGCGGCGGAACGGCTCTGCAAGCAGGCTGATGACAGCGACTTGATTGCCAAGGCGCGATTGCCCTGGGGCAATCTGCAGCAATGCCTTGCAAGACGGCGCAAAAGCGGGTACGCTATGCTAGTGCGTGAGCAATAAATCGCGAAGGAAGTGGCGCTTGTACAGCGACAACGAGATTCTCTTTCCGCATTATGCGATCCCCGCCTTGCGCGACATGCGGAGTGGTTGCTGGGCGCGGCTTGTTGATGATCTGGAAGACAAGCCAGAAACCAGCCCCGAGATTCTTGGGTTGATGTCGCTGATGATCGACTTGAACGGCTGCCTGTCCTGCGAGACCGACAGCTTCCGGGCGATGCGCGGCTGCACAGCTTGCGCCAAACAGACGTTGCGCCGCTGCAAGGAAAGCGATGAAGAATTGCTGCGGTCTTATCAAGAGCGCGTGACGCAGATGCGCAGCGATTATTCGAAAACCGACAAATGACGCGCCATTTTCGACTGCCGATTGACAGCCAGTAGCGCGCCGTGCTAAGCTCTGGGTTCATGGCATTTGCTGTGTCTATGGTGAATGCCTCATCCTAATGAAGGGTCGTGTAAAAATAGCGAGTTCAGGTCTGCGAATTAACAGCAATATCCGTGGTGTGCGCGAAGTTCGCCTGATTGACCACGCCAATAACAATATCGGCGTTGTGGGCATCAGTTATGCCCAGGAGCGCGCTGAAGCTGCTGGCTTGGATCTAGTCGAGGTGGCACCCAAAGCCCGCCCGCCCGTCTGCCGCATTATGGATTATGGCAAGTTTCAATATGAGCAGCGGCGCAAGGAGCGCAAGTCGAAGAAGAACCAGATCAAAGTGACCGTCAAAGAGATACAGCTGCGGCCCAAAACCGACGAATATCATTTGCAGTTTGATATCAAACGCGCTGAGAAGTGGCTGCAAGAAGGCAAAAAGGTGAAGTTTCGCGTGCGTTTCCGCGGTCGCGAAATCACGCATCAGTACATCGGACGCGACCGACTGGGCAGGATCGAAGAAGCGCTTAAGGATGTTGGCGTGGTCGAGCAGCGCCCCAATATCGAAGGCAGAGATATGCTGATGATCCTCGCGCCGACCAAGGAATTCAGACAAAGTTCGGAGAAGCAATAGTGCCACGCAAGCAAAAGAGCGGAAAGTACAAGCTCAAGACGCACAAAGCCACAGCCAAGCGTTTCAAAATGACCGGGACTGGCAAGATTGTCCGCACCAAGGGCGGAAAGAGCCACCGCCGCCGCATGTCTGCCAAGCGTGTGCGCCGCCAATGGGACAAGACCATGCAAGTCGGCGAAAAAGCCATGCAGCGCCGCATTCGCCGCCTCGCCCCGTATCTGGGCAAGTACAAAGCCAACCCGCCCGCCTAAGACCCAGCGTCACCCACGGAGAATAAGCAATGGCACGAACACGCACCGGCTTTGTCAGACGCCGCCGGCACAAAAAAATCATCAAGATGACCAAGGGGCAATGGGGCACGCGCAGCAAGAACTTCAAGCGCGCCAACGAAGCCATGATGCGCAGCCTGTGGTATGCCTACCGCGACCGCCGCCAGCGCCGCCGCCAACTGCGCCGCCTGTGGATCCAGCGCATCAACGCCGCCGCCCGCCAAAATGGCATGAAGTACAGCCAGTTGGTCTATGGCTTGAAGCGCGCTCGCGTCGAGCTTGACCGCAAGAGTCTCGCGCACCTCGCTGTGCACGATGCCGCCACCTTCAGCCAAATCGCCGCTGCCGCCCGCCAGCATATGTAAAAGGCGCGGCAGCAAGCAGCCAGGCAACCGTACAAAGGGTCGCACTTGGGTGACCGTTTCTGCAGGTATGGTGGCGCGGCATGCAGCCAATCAGCAGCACACAAAACAAGCGCGTCCGCTATGTGAAGTCGCTGGCGAATAAAGCGCGGCTGCGGCGGGGCGAACGCAAACTGATCCTGGAAGGCGACCGTTTGATCGCCGATGCGCTCGCTCGTGGCGGCGCTGGCGAACTGGCTTTGTATTCCCCGCAGCGCGCAGATTATGCTGTCATCGCGCAGCTGCAAAAGCGGGGCTGCGCACTGCTGGCGGTGACCGAAGCGGTCCTGCGCCATCTCAGCGATACGCAGCAGCCGCCGGGCATTCTGGCGGTTTTTCACATCCCCAAGCCGCCTATCGCGCAGCCTTGTCGGCGTGTGTTGATTCTGGACGGCGTCGGCGAGCCGGGTAACTTGGGCACGATCCTGCGCAGCGCTTCGGCCGCGGGCGTCGACCTGGCGATATTGGCGCCGGGCTGCTGCGATGCCTACAGCGGCAAGACTCTGCGCGCGGGGATGGGCGCTCATTTTCGACTGCCTATCGTAGAAGCGAACTGGCGCGAAATCGCTGACTTCTGCCGCGGGCTGCAGGTCTATGCGGCGCGCGCCGATGCTGATTGTCTACATACAAGCGGCGACTGGGCAGGCGACTGGGCGCTGATCGTGGGCAACGAAGCCCACGGGCTAAGCCAGGCGGCGCGCAGGCTGGCTGCGCACGAAATCGCCATCCCGATGGCGCGATCCAGCGAGTCGCTGAATGTGGCCAGCGCGGCGGCTGTCATCTTGTTCGAGGCGCAGCGACAACGTCTGCGCAGCGACTCTACCCTTGCGCGCGCGTCTGCTGTAGACTAGGCGCGTGCAATCAACAAGCAGAACCGGGTGAGACAATGGCCAGAGACTATGATGTCGTCGTGTTGGGTGCGGGACCAGGCGGTTATATCGCTGCCATCCGCGCCAGTCAGCTTGGGCTTGCGACCGCCATCGTCGAAAAGAAGTATTGGGGCGGCGTCTGCCTGAATGTCGGCTGCATCCCTTCCAAGGCGCTGCTGCGCAATGCCGAGCTGGCGCATATCCTCACGCGTGAAGCCGATCAATTCGGCATTAGCGGCGACTTCACACTGGACTATGGCAAAGCCTTCAAGCGCAGCCGGCGCGTCTCCAATGGGCTGAGCAAAGGCGTGCAGTTTCTGATGCGCAAAAACAAAATCACAGCCTATGAAGGCTGGGCGACTATCCAGGACGAACACAGCCTGCATGTCGCGGCTAACGACGGCAGCGGCGAGACGGTCAACTTCAAGCGCCTGATCATCGCCACCGGGGCGACAACGCGCCTGCTGCCGGGCACAGCGCTAAGCGAACGCGTGGTCACTTATGAAGAGCAGATCATGGAGGATTCGCTGCCAGCCAGCATCATCATCGCGGGAGCGGGCGCGATCGGCGTCGAATTCGCCTATATCATGGCGAACTATGGCGTGGAAGTTACCCTGGTCGAATATATGCAGCGCATTCTGCCTTTGGAAGACCCAGAAGTCAGCGCCGAGTTGACGAAGGCATTCAAAAAGCTGGGCATCAACATACTGGTTGGCACAAGCGTCCAGACAATTGATGATTCGGCGGACGGCGTTGCGGTGACAGTGACGACGCCCGCTGGAGAGCAGGCGACTCTGCGAGCCGACCGAGCTCTGCAGGCGATTGGTTTCGCGCCACGCGTGACTGGCTTTGGACTGGAAAAACTGAATATCGCGCTGAACGAGGCGGGCGGCATCGCCATCAACGACCACATGCAGACCAATCTGCCGCATATCTACGCGGTCGGCGATGTCACAGCCAAGCTGATGCTGGCGCATGTAGCGGAGGTTATGGGCGTTGCCGCGGCTGAGCATATCGCCGGCGCGGACAGCGTGACGCTGGACTTCGACATGATGCCGCGCGCGACCTATTGCCAGCCGCAGGTGGCCAGCTTTGGCTATACCGAGCAGCAGGCGAAAGCGCGCGGTTATCAGATTAATGTGGCGAAATTTCCCTTCCAGGCGAATGGCAAGGCGCGTGGACTGGGTGATGCCAGCGGCTTTGTCAAGCTAATCAGCGATGCCAAATATGGCGAGATCTTGGGCGCGCACATGATCGGGCACGATGTAACCGAGCTGCTGCCAGAACTGACCCTGGCGCGGTCGGCTGAACTGACGCCCAGTGAAATCGCGCGCAATGTGCATGCGCACCCGACCTTGAGCGAAGCGCTGAAAGAAGCGGCGCATGGCTTGGAGGGCAGCTTCCTCAACGCCTAAGCCAGCCAGCAGTCGACGAGCAAGCTGGTGTAGCGCAAAACGCCGTCCTGGTTGCGCTCGTCGTGGGCTGCCGAGCGGCTGACGAAACCATCGTCCGCGCTCCAGGGCTGGCTGTGGAACGCGCCGCCAGCCTCAAAGGCTTCCAGCACGGTGAATTCATAGCCCTGCGATTCCAGCAGTTGGCTGATGACTTCTTGCGTATAGAGCATCTTGTGGTCGTCCGCGCCGGCTCCACTGCCGCCGGGACGCACGCGATTGATATAGTCTGGCGAAGGATGGTTGCCATCGGGCACCGCGATGCGAATGCGCCCGCTCGCAGCCAGAAAGTCGCGGGCAGTGGCCAGAAAGTCGCTGAATTGCGCGGCTGTCAAGTGCTCGAAGACATGTTCAGCCAGCATGCGGTCGATGCCGGCAGGTGGGAAGAGCCGCCGCCAATGCTCCTCGCGGCTGATGTCAAATGCGGGGATGTCTGTGGCGATCCAGCCTGGGTACCGTGTCTTGCCAGCGCCGATGATGACCTTGACGGCTCGCCCCTGTCCTCGCGCCAGCAACACTTCCGCGCGGATGCGGCGCTGCTCGGCGCGATTGCCTGCCCAGAGACGCAATCTGCGCAGCGGCGGCGCATAGACTGGCTGCAAGATGCGCTTGAACAGCATGGCGCTACCTTTCAATCGTGAAAGGCGCAATCGGCAGAATCGGCCCCGTCTCGCCACTGGTCAGGTCTACGCCAGTCAGCTTTGATTTGCTGTTGCGATCGTAGACGATCACCACAGCGCGATAGTCGCCAGGCGGCAGATGAGCGGTCGGCAATTCGGCGGCGTGCCATGTCAAGATATTGTCATACAAATGCCGGTCGATCTGGGCGACATTGTGTTGGTCAGCCGACAGAATTTGCAGTGAGACATTGTATTGCCGCAGCTGCGCCAGGTTTGCCACTTCCCAGCCGGTTACCAGACGCACAGTCTGCGCCGCTTCGTCATAGCCGCCGAATTTGTCGACGATGCGGATGCCATTGTCATATTGAATCGGCTGGTAGGCTCGCTGGCACGACAGCCGCCTGTCAACATATCGCTGGACGAATAGCCGCGGCTGGTCGAGCGCGATGTCGCAGGGCTTGTACAAGCGGTCTATGCCATCCCTTGTCGCCACGAGACTGGCTGGCGGCGCTTGCGGGTCGTGCAGCAGCAGCAGATAGGGATTGTTTGCCAGCCGCTCGCCGAGCTGGGCAGCCAACTGATCGCCGTCCCAGTCGCTGGGGATAAGCGTGCCATCGATGCCGAGCAGGGTCTCGAAGTAATAGTCGGCTGTGCTCTTGCCTTGCTTGCTGGCGCGGTTCACAAAGTTGGCGTCGGTGAAGCCGACCACAAAATCTTGCGCTCGTGTATTGCCGCGCAGCGCCCGCGCAATGGTCTCCAGCGGCGGATACAGGCGCGCCGCCCAGACTGTGCCTTGATGACTCAGATAATCGTCAGCATTTCGGAAACTTAAACCAGCTGCGGCATAGACCACGAAAAACAGCGTTGCCAGCCAGCGCCATTGGATGCCAGCCAAGCCGCCACCCAGCGCCAGCGCCAGCATGCCCCAGGTCAAAAAAAAGTAGCGCGAACGCCGCAGCGGGATCAAGCCCACCCATTCATTGGCAGCCAGCAGCGCCAACAAGCTCGCGCCAGCCAAAAAAAGGAAAGGCAGCAACCGGCGCATGTATGATGCGCGCATGGCAATCACCAGTCCGGCAAAAGGGATCAGCAGCAGCAGGGCTTGGCCGTTGCCCAGCAGGCGCAGAAAAACTGACAAGGCTTGCGGCAAGGGCATGGCATCGGCGGCGGTATCGAACTTGGTAGTCAGCCCATGCAAGGTAACCGGCAGCCAGGGCAAATAAAACAGCGCTGCGACCAGCACAGCCAGCCCGACCCCCCAGAACCGCTGTGGGTGGCGCAGCCAGCGCAAATGCCACAGCCCCAGCGCCAGCAAGAAAAAGATCGAAAAGGGCTGGGCGTACAGGCTCAGCGCCGCGCAGCCTATCAAGCCCGCCCAGTGAAGCCGCCGCGCCGCCGCCGCCCGCGTGATGGTCAGATAATGCCAAGCCAGCGCCGCCAGCAGCATGAATTGCAAGGTATACATGCGAATTTCGTGAAAATAATCCAGCCAGAAAGCATTCAGCGCCAGCAGCAAACAGGCGTATAGCCCAGCCCGCGCATCGATGAAGTCCGCGCCCAGGCGATAGATCCAAGCCAAAGCCAGCAGCCCGCAGAAGAGCGGCAGCGCGCGCAGCACAACCTGATGCCAGCCCGCCAACGCGCCCCACAGCGCCAGAATCTCAAAGAACAGCGGCGTATGCTTGGGGCTGTGCCTTTGCACCGATTCGGCGATTTCCAGCGGAGAAAAGGGTCCGTTCACGCCGCCGGCATGGCTGATCGAGGTCAGCTCGTCAAACCAGATCAGGTCGCCATTCAAGCCCGGCGCAGCCAGCAGCAGCGTCAGCAGCAGCAACACAGGCATCCAGCGCGCGGACACTGTCATCTAGCGTTCAATGCTAAATTCGTAAATCGGAACCATGTCGGCAGTTTGCCCGCTTGTTTCATCAAAACCCGAGGCCTTCTGCATGGTCTGGCGCTCGTAGACAATGACAAAGACGCGATAATCGCCGTCCGCCATCCCTTTGGTGGACAACTCAGTCTCGTGCCACTTGAGAAGTTCCGCATCGAGGTGGCGGTCTTGCTGCGCCATATTGCGCCCATCGGCCGTGATGACCTGCCAGGAGACATTATACAGCGCCAGCAAATCATCGCTGGGGACCTCCCAGCCGGTCAAGATGCGCAGCCGGTCATTCGCGGCATCGCGGTGGACGAAGCGGTCTACAATGCGGATGCCATTTTCGTACTTGATTTCCTGGCGAGCATGATCGCAGTCGAGCGCGCTGTTGATATAGCGCTGGGCAAAGAGCCGGTCGCTGTCGACGAGGACGGCGCAGGCACGATAATCGACCGCAATGGCGTCGCGAGTCTCGTTCAGGTTTTCGGGGAGGTTATACGGCTCATGCACGAACACCAGAAAGGGATGATTGGCGATCTTTTCATCCAGCGCCGAGAGCAATGGCTCGCCGCTCAGCCGCTCGGGGATAAACACGCCATCGATGCCCAGCTGCGCCTGGGTGTAATAATCGGCGGCGCTAAAGCCGTGTTTGCGGTCGCTGTTGATGTAATCCGCGCCTGTAAACCCAACAATCGTTTCGTGCTCCTGGACATGGTCGCGCAGGCCCGTCACCGCATGCTGCAAGTTGGGATAGCGGCTGGCGAAGATCATCCCGCTCACATAGTCGTTGAAATCGATAGGAAAGTCATCCGACCACTGGAATCCCCAGCCGACAGCGCCCCACAGCAGCAGGCACGCGAGGGCAAACAGGGGCTTTGCGCCAGCGCTGATGGCATAGGCGAAGAGCGGCAGCATAGGCAGCCACAATATCAGCAAATAGCGAGACCGATACAAACCGATCAAGCGGAATTGTTGGTTGAAGACCAGCGCCAGCGCCAGCGCCAGCAGCGCGAAAGCTGCCCAGCGCAGGGCGACCCGACTCTGCCGATGCCACAGACGCCACAGCAGCAGCAAGCCCAGCAGCGCGCAAATCCAGAGCGATCCGTTGCCGAGCAAGGTCGCCAGCGTCGACAGCAGGTCGGGCGCGGCAAAAGCGGCTGAGGTGGTCGATGGCTTGGTCGTTTCTTCCAGGAAGCCGGCATAGACCACCGGCACATAGGGCAAGAACAAGCCGCCCGCCGCCAGCCAGCCCGCGACGATGCGCCAGCCATGTTTGCGGCGCAGCGCAAAAAGCAGGTGGTGCAGGCTCAGCGCCGCCAGCGTGATCGTCGAAAACATGTGTGTGTAGAGCAGGGCAGCCGCCGTCATGACAAAACACAGCGCCGCGCCTCTGCCTCGCGCGCGCCCATACGCCAGCTTCCAATAACAAACTGTGTGCATGGCCGCCAGCGCCAGCATCAAGCTATACATGCGAATCTCGTGGAAAGACACCAGCAGGAAAGCCGATGTCGCCGCCAGGCAAGCGCCGGTCGCGCCAACGCCGCGCCCAAACAGATCAGCGCATAACCTATACAGCCAGGCGATAAACAGGCTGCCGGCGAAGAGCGAGAGCATGCGCATGGAAAATTGCGACCAGCCGGCCAACTGCGCCCAAATCGCGCTGATGAAATAATAGAGCGGCGTGTGCTGGGGACTGTAGCGCGCCAGCGAGTCGATGATCTGCGCCGGGCTGTAGGGCGGGTCAAACGCGCCGATATTCGCCAGCGAATACAGTTCGTCCGTCCAAATCGCATCCGCATTCAACTGCGCCGCGCCAGCCGCAAAGCCGAGCAGCAGAATCAAGACCAGCGCAGCCAAAAAAGCGGGATTGCGGGCTTTCACGCCAGCCGCCCCGCCGCGACCAACTCGTGATAGTCTGGCTCTAGCAGGCTGAAGAGCCACAGATTGTGGTGCCCGCCCCGCCAGAAAACGCGCTCGCGCAGTACGCCTTCCAGCGAAAAACCCAGCTTTTGCAGCAGCGCCGCCGATGCCACATTGCCCTCGGTGGCATCCGCGGCCAGGCGATGCAGCCACAGCCGGTCAAAACAAAAGCGCATGACTGCCGCAGCCGCCTCGCTCATCAGTCCGCGCCGCCAATAACTTGAATGCAGCTCATAGCCGATCTCTGCACAGTGGCGCGTCTGCGAATACAAGTGGAAGCCGCAAGTGCCGACCAGCCGGTCGTCTGGCTTGAGCGTCAGCGCCCAACGTATGCCCGTCCGCTCGGCGAAGATGGCCTCTGCCCAGTCGATGATGCCCTGGACTTCTTCGCGGCGCGGCGCGCTTTCAAAGTCGCTCAGCCAGTCGATTGCGCCCGGGCTCTGCAATGCCGAAAGCCAGTCGTCGCAATCAGCCCGCATGATGCGCCGCAGACGCAGACGCGCTGTTTCCAAGATTGGAATTTCGCTGAAGTCGAAGGCTGCCATCTGCGCGGTCTTCATAGCTCCGCAGCCATGACTTCGGCGATATCGACAACGCGCGGACCGCCGTCAAGCTCATTGCGGGCGTCTTCAAACATACGCATGCAGAACGGACAGCCGACCGCCAAAGCCTCCGCGCCGGTCTCGATCGCTTCTTGATACCGTTCCAGGCTGACCTTTCGCTCGCCGGGCTCTTCTTCTTTCCAGAATTGCGCGCCGCCAGCGCCACAGCAGAATGAGTTTTTGCGGTTGCGCGGCATCTCGATCATCGGGATGGCAGTGGCGCTCAGGACTGCGCGAGGCGCATCCAGCACATCGTTGTGCCGGCCCAGATAGCAGGGATCATGAAATGTCACATTGCTCCAGCTGGCGGGGTTGGCGCGCGCCGGCAGCTTGCCCGCGGCGATCAGCTCGGCGATTAGCTCGGTGTGATGAACGATTTCATAATCGCCGCCAAAAGCTGGGTATTCCTTTCCGATATTGTGCAGACAATGGGGACAAGTCGCCACGATGCGCCGGGGCGCGATTTCGTCGAGCGCCGCAACATTCAGCGCCGCCATTTCGCTGTAGAGGTATTCGTTGCCGGCGCGCCGAGCGACATCGCCCGTGCAGCGTTCGCGGTCGCCCAGGATGGCGAAGTCGACATCGGCGGCATGCAGCAGCTTGACCAACGCGCGAGCCGTTGCTTGGGCGCGCGGGTCGTAACTCACGGCGCAGCCTGTCCAATACAGCAGCTCGCAATCGGGCTTTTCAGCGATTGTCGGCACCGCGAAGCCCAGCGCCCGTGTCCAGTTGTCGCGCGGCTCGGCGATCTGCCAGGGATTGCCTTGCCTTTCCATGCCGCTGAATGCGCCGCCCAGCTCGGCGGGGAACTCGCCTTGCATCAGCACAGAATCGCGGCGGATATCCAGGATGTCGAACATGGGCTCGTTGCCGACCGGGCAGATATCGATGCACGCCCCGCAAGCCGTGCATGCCCACAAAGCTGATTCGCTGAGCAGCCCCCCCACGAGCGTCTGCTCGGTCTCTGCGCCACCCGCCAGCGCGCTCCAGTTGTCTTTCATATAAAACCGTTTGTTGACTTCCAGCGCGGCCGGCGACAATTCTTTGCCAGTTGCATAGGCTGGGCAGACATCCTGACAGCGGTTGCACATGATGCAAGCAAAACCGTCAAGCAGCTGCGTCATCGACAGATCTTCCAGCCGCCCCGCGCCGAATTGTTCGAGCGACTCGTCTGCAAAGTCCAGCGCCGTCAACGCCCCTATAGAGCGCCGCCGGGGACGCGTGAGAAAGTTCAACGGCGCCATGAACAAATGGGCGTGCTTGCTCTGAGGGAAGTAGGGCAAAAACACCAGCACGCCGCCCAGCGCCAGCCACCAGAAAAAGTGCCGCGCAAATTGCAGGGCATCGGCATTCAGCCCGCTCCAGACCCCCGCGACAGCCGAGGCAAACGGCATATGCGCATCCGCCCCATGCTGCGCCAGCGCCACCGACTCGCCCAGGAAGCGCGCGCCGACATGCAGCAGGATAAAGCCAGCCACAATCAGCGAATCGTGGTTGATCGCGCCGCTGGCCGCCTGGGGATGCAGCAGGATATTGTCGTGAAAGCGCAGAGCCTGGCGGTTGGGCAGCGCAAAACGCCGCAGCAGAAAGTAGACGATTCCCGCCAGCACCACCACGCTCAGCGAATCAGCCAGCAGGTTATAGATGTCGTAGATCCCGCCCAATCGCGCCAGCAACCGATCAAAATCGCTCACGAATCCCTGCAGCAGGTCGATGATGTTAATGAGGAAGTAGTAGGTAAAGCCCAGCACGACGCCCCAATGCATGACGCTGGTCAAAGGGCGTGTTTGCAGGGTCGTGCGCTGTGTAAGATAGATAGACAAAGCTCGCAGCATTCGCGGGATGACGCGCTCCAAATGTAGCTGCCCTGTGCCGCGCTGGATAATCTGCCACATTTCGCGGAAGCCAGCCGCCGCCGCGCCGACAGACAGCAGAGCCAGCAAGGCAAACAGCATTTTTTCGGCATCGGTCAGCATAGTGGTGCGCGCTTCCGCGGAATTATTGACCCTGCACAGGATTTAACCACAAACATCGCCAAGATACAAAGCCGCGCCGCGCCCGGGAGTGGCGAATCGGCTGGATACGCGTTGCTTTACCCCCACCCCAAAAAGAGAGAGGGGCTGCCATGCTGCGGAAGCGCAGGAAAAACTCCCCTTCCCTCGTTCTGGGGGCTTGGTTGCCATATCTACGCAAATAGCCATTCTTCCGCCTTGCCCAGCCAGTCGCTCGCGCTTATATCCGCAGCTGATGCACATGGCGGATGAAGTCCTGCGCCCGCAGCGTCTCCATGACATCATCCGGCAGGTCTTCATCAAAGCTGAGGGCTGTCAAGGTGTTGCCGCCTGGCTCGGCGCGCCCGGTGTGCCAGCTGGCGATATTCACGTCCCGCTGCGCCATCAATGTCCCCACCCGGCCAATCACGCCCGGTTTGTCATAGCTGCCCATAATCAGCAGGTGTCCGCGCGGCTCGAAGTTCACGCGATAATCGTTGATCTGCACAATCATGGGCTGCTGGTCGAACAGAGCGCCGGCGATGCTGATTTCTTCGCTATCGTCCATGGTGATCTGGCAGGTGATGACATTGCGGTATTCGCTGATCTGGATGCCCTTGGCCTGCGTGATCTGCCAGCCGCGCTCTGCCGCCAGCAAAGGCGCATTGACATAGCTCACCTGGTCGCCAAGGAAGGGGCTGAGCAAGCCTTTCAGGATGCCCACGGTCATGGCTTTGATCAACCCATTCATATCTTCGCCGATAATCTCGATGGCGATGCGGCGGATGGGGCTGCGCGCCAGGGCATGCTGCAAGGTGCCAATGCCCTCCGCCAGCTGCATATAGGGGCGGATTTCGTCATAGCTCAGACCGGGCAGCAGCGGCATGTTGACCACATTGCGATAGTCGCGATCAGCGAGGGCGTCGATGACTTGCCGCGCGATTTGCAGTGACAAATCTTGGCGCGCCTCGGCTGTGTTGTCGCCGATATGCGGCGTGTGGATCACGTTGTCCATGCCGATGAGCGGGCTGTTAAATGGCGGCTCTTCGTCCCAGACATCCAGCGCGACTCCGCCCAGCCGGCCCTCTTTCAACGCGTCTGCCAGCAGCGCTTCGCTGACGATTCCGCCATGCGCCGTATTAATGAAACAAGCGCCCGGCTTGATGCGCGTCAGCGACTCGGCTGTGAGCAGATTCTGCGTTTCGCGCGTGGCCGGCACATGCAGGCTGATATAGTCAGATTCGCGCAGGAGCTCGTCCAGCCCCACCAGTTGGATGCGCGCATCCCGAATCTGTTCTTCGTGGATGTATGGGTCGCAGGCCAGCGCGCGCATGCCCAGCGCCAGACACAGCTGCGCCACTCGCCCGCCGACGCGCCCCAAACCGACGATTCCACAAGTTTTGCCGTGCAGCTGCCTGCCAATTTGCTGGCTGCGGTCGAAGAGCCACCAGCCCTCGCGCAGGCTCTCGTGCACAGCTGGCAGGTTGCGAGCTAAAGCCAGCATCAATGTCACCGTATGTTCGGCGGCGGCGATTGCGCTGCCACCTGGCGCATTCATAACCAGGATGCCGCGAGCGGTGGCGGCGTCGATATCAACGCCTGTCAGACCAGCCGACATACGCGCAATCAGCTTCAATTTCGGCGCATGGCCGAGCAGCGGCGCATCCAGCCGAAAGTCCGAGCGCGTGATGATCGCGCTGGCTTCTGCGAGCGCCTCGCGCACCTGGGCGGTCTTTGGCGGCACGATGACGGCATCGATGCCATCGGCAGCCTTCAGCAGGTCCAGGCTGTCGGCTGTCAAATCAGTGGCGATGACGACTCGCTTTGTCGTCATGCGAAGAGTCGCTTGTCGATCATTTCATTCAGCGCTTCGTTCAGGCTGCGAAATACATGCGGGTTCAGATGAGCGAAGTCGTCCAGAGTCGAATGCGACAGGTCGGGCACGGTGAAACAGGTCATGCCGGCTGCCATAGCCGCCATCGTGCCAGCCCGGCTGTCTTCCAGCGCCAGGCAGCGCTCTGGACGGATGCCCAGCTGCCCAGCCGCGCGCAGGTAGATATCCGGCGCTGGTTTGCCGCGGGGCACATATTCTGCGGAATAACGCCGCGGGAGCCACGCGTCCCAGCCCAACATGCCCACAAAATGCTCGATGATGACCTGCGACGAGCTTGAGGCTATGGCGCGTGGAAGGTCTTTGTCGACAGCATAGCGGATGATGGCTTCTGCGCCTGGGCGCGCTTGGATCCGCTCTGCGGGCAGTTGCAGCATGCGCTCGGTGATGGCGTGTTCGATGGCCGCGGGCGAGTCGCCGAGTTTCGGATAATGCGCCTGCAAGACAGCCGCGAACTCGTCCACGCGCAAGCCGACGCCCAGTTCGCGCACTTCTTCGGCATAGCGATAACCGCAAGCCTCGATCAGCTCGGTTTCGACCTCGTGCCAGACTGGCTCAGAGTCGACCAGCAAGCCGTCCATATCGAACAAGATCGCTTCGAATCTCATCAGCAGCTGAAGTCCTTAAATTCATGGATGAATTGCTCGCGCCGGCGCTCATCGCGGAAGCGCAGCAAGCCCGCATCCCGCGCCTGCGTTATGCCCTTGCGATAAACCGCTTCGAAGCGCCCCCCTTGCGTCATGCGCCAACCACGCCAGCCGCCCGCCAATGCCAGCACCGCCGCGAGTGACTTTGACCGCAAGAATAGCTCTGACTCGGTCTGGACCCGTTCGCGCGTCACCACGCCGCCAAAGCCCACAAAGACATCCACCGCGCCGCTGGCTGCCAGGTCGGATGATCCATCGCCAATCATCATCCGCCGCCCGGTCTGTCCGCTCGCCAATTCGGCGATGATGCGCGCCTTGCCATCGGAAATAGTCAGCGGGCCTCGGTCATAAGCCAGGTAGGTCTTGGCTTGCTGAGCGCCCGGCTCGTGATAGCGCCACCAGTCGCCAGACAATTCGTTGTATTCCAGTTCGACCGCGCGGATCTGCTCGGGCGGGACGCCCAGCCGCCGGCCAAATCCGCGCACGGCGTCGGTCAGCCCGCCACTGATGATGTAGACTCGCTTGCCAAGGTTGTGCAGCGCCGCGATGACGGCTGGCGCATCGTCGACCAGCGCTTCCCAATAACGTGCTTCGATGGCTTTGAGCTGCGCGCGGGTGGGTCGGATGGCTTGCAGGCGCTTGCCATAGACATCCGCCAGGTCGAGCTCGCCATCCATCGCTTTGTTGGTCAGCAAGCCGACCCGCGCCGCCTTGCCTTTCAGCCGCGCCAGTTCGTCTATGCCTTCGATCTTGGACAACGTGCTGTCGCAATCGAAAAAGATCAAATCGCAGCCGCGCCATGTCTCGCGCATCGTGTCCGGTCCCTCGCCAGTCGCTGAGCCGTAGTATAGTGCCCGCCGCGCGAAATGGTATTGCGCGCTTGGGCTGGAATGCAGCGCCCGCTTCCACTATCATGCGCGTCAATTCCGCAGCAGAGGAGGGTTGCAATCATGCCAAGAATCTTCATCACAGGCGCGAATCGCGGCATCGGCTTTGAGCTGGCAAGGCAATATGCCGCCGCTGGCGATGCGCTGGTCTTCGCTGGCTGTCGCAAGCCCGCAGACGCCGCAGCCTTGAATGAGCTGGCGGAGCAGGCGGGCGACCGGCTCGTTATCACGCAGCTGGATGTCAACGATGCGCAGTCCATAACCGCCGCGACCGAGCGAATCGCCGCCCGAGCCGGCGCGCTGGACATCCTCATCAACAACGCCGGCATCAACCCCAGAGGCGCGCATCAATCGAGTCGCATGGGCAATTTGTTCGCCGCCGATGTCAGCGAGGTCATCACCACCAACGCTGTGGGCGCGCTAATCGTGACGCAGGCCTGCCGGGCGCTGCTGGGTGCCGGCGACAATCCGCGGGTGGTCATGATTTCATCGGGCATGGGCTCTATGCAGCGGGCGCGTGGCGATTCCTATGCCTATCGCATGAGCAAAGCGGCGATGAACATGGCGGCGCGCGTGCTGGCATTTGACGAGGCGATGGGCGGAATCACGACCGTCACAGTCAACCCTGGCTGGGTGCGCACCGATATGGGCGGCGCGAATGCCGCGCTCGATCCAGAGGTATCGGGCAGTGGTCTGCGCGCGTTGATCGGCGGATTGACCCCTGATGACAAGGGCAAGTTCTATCAATATGACAGCAGCGAATTGCCTTGGTGAATGCCCATCCCCCTATCCGACCGCCTGTGTCTGCGCGGCGCAAAATACCAGAGGGGCTGACATGCTGCGGAAGCGCGGGGAAAACTCCCCTTCCCTCGTTCTGGGGCAAGGGACTGGGCGATAGGGGGCTGTATTCGCATGACGAACTGACATCTACCGAGACAAATGATTGCGGCAATGGCGAAAGGCGAAGCGACAGATGACCGATAAAATCAAGACGGCTGTGGTCATCGGCAGCGGCGCCATGGGCGGCGGCATCGCGGCGCTGTTGGCTGGCTGTGGCATCAAAACGCTGCTGCTGGATATCCCGCCGCGTGACAGCGCCCCGGCCGACGGCAGCGCCACCCGCAATGCGATCGTCGCCGCCAACCTCAAGGCTTTGCGCAGGGCGCGCCCGCCACAGTTCTACAGCCCGTCCGACCTCGACAACATCCGCATCGGCAACATTGATGATGATCTGGAGCAAGCCGCTCATGCCGACTGGGTGATTGAAGCGGTGGTCGAGGACCTGGCTGTCAAGCGAGCTTTGTTCGCGCGTTTGGTGGATGTCGTCAGCGCAGACGCCATCATCAGCAGCAATACTTCTGGCTTGCCCATCGGCAGCATTGCCGCCGGGCTGCCAGTTGGATTTGCGCGGCGTTTTCTGGGCACGCACTTCTTCAATCCACCGCGTTATCTGCGCTTGCTGGAGATCATCCCCCACGCCGAGACTGACCCAGAAATCGTCGCCTTTATGCTGCGCTTTGGCAGCGAGGTGCTGGGCAAAGGCACGGCGCTTTGCAACGATAGCCCCAATTTCATTGGCAATCGCTTCATGTCTATGTCGGGCATGCAAATTATCAATTATGCGCTGGATCATGCCTATAGCGTCGAAGAGGTCGATCTGCTGACTGGCCCGCTTATTGGCCGCCCAAAGACCGCCACGTTCAACCTGAATGATCTGGTCGGCTTTGACATCGCTGTGGGCGTCGCTCGCAACCTGCACCCCGCCATCCCTGATGACCCGGCCCGCGAATTGCTGACGCACCCTGGCAATACGGCGCTTTCTGACGCGCTGCTGGAACGACGCTGGCTGGGCCGCAAAACCGGCCGCGGTTTTTATCACATGCGGCGCGAAGGCGGCGCGAAAACGCTGTGGGCGCTCAACCTGAATACTTTGGAATATGAGCCGCCCAGCCAACCGCGCTTCGACAGCGTGACGCAACTGCGCGCGGTCGAGCCGCTGGGCGAGCGCATCCGCCTGCTGCTGCATGCCGACGACCGCGGCGGACGCTTTCTGTATCACTTGCACGGATTCCTGCTGGCTTACGCGTCCCAGCGCGTTCCCGAAATCACCAACAGCATCATCCATGTCGATAACGCCCACAAGTGGGGTTTCAATCACCAGATGGGTCCTTTCGAGATATGGGATGCCATCGGCGTGGCCGAGACTGTCGCCCGCTTCGAAGCCGATGGC
Organism: Chloroflexota bacterium; assembly: GCA_026709625.1. GTDB lineage: Bacteria > Chloroflexota > Anaerolineae > Aggregatilineales > Phototrophicaceae > UBA6055. The sequence goes on along the minus strand of JAPOSR010000006.1, from coordinate 52,935 downwards.
TACCCGGTCGCCAACTGGGTCAAAACTATGCTGGCGGACGGCAACGCGACTTTCTATGCGCGTGATGCTGGCGGCAATATCACGAGCTGCTACTGTCCGCAGCGCGCAGTCTATGTGCCGCTGGAGAAAGATCGGCGCGAAATCACTGTCGCGGCGCTGGGCGCGGCAGAAGTCTATGGCAACGACCATGGCAGTTTGTTCGATATGGGCGATGGCGCGCTGCTTTGGGCATTTCAAACCAGGCGCAACAGCATCACGCCAGGATTGATCGCCAGCGGCTGGCGCGGCCTGGAGCTGCTGGCGGATGACAGGTACAAGGCGCTGGTCATCGGCAATGACGGCGAACGATTCTCGGTTGGCGCAGACCTCGACCCCAGCGCCCTCGCCGACGGCTTGGCCGGCGTTGAAAAGGCGCTGGTCGACTTGCAGGATTTGACACAAGCCCTGCGTTACGCCGAAAAGCCGGTGGTGGTCGCCGCGCACAATATGGCGCTGGGTGGCGGGGCAGAGCTGGTCATGGCGGGCACAGCCGTAGTCGCCCATGCCGAGCTGTATATGGGTTTGGTGGAAGTTGGCGTCGGCTTGGTGCCGGCTGGCGGCGGCTGCAAAGAACTGCTGCGGCGGGTGGTCAACCCGCTGGCGCGAACCGGCGCGGAAAGCGCGTTGGCCGGCTTGCAAACCGTGTTTGAGACAATCGCCACAGCCAAAGTCAGCGGCAGCGCCAAAGAAGCCAAGGCGCTGGGCTTTTTGAACGAGCATGACAAGATAGTGATGAATCGCGCGCATTTGCTGGGCGAGGCGAAAGCGCTGGCGCTGGCATTGAGCGAAGTCTATGAGCAGCGCCAGCCCGAGCCTGTCTATGCCGCCGGGCGCGATGCCCATGCCGCTTTGCTGCTGGCGGTGGCTGGCTTCCAAGAAGCGGGCTATGCCAGCGAGTATGATGCCTTCATCGCTCGCAAACTGGCGCATATTTTGAGCGGCGCGAGCTTGGCGGAAGCGCAGTGGGTCAGCCAGTCATACCTGCTTGATCTGGAACGCGAGGCGTTTTTGCAGCTCATCATGCAAGCGAAGACACAGGCGCGCATCATGCACATGCTGCAGACAAACAAGCCGCTGCGGAATTAGCGCGTTTTTGCCAACTCGCCCGTATCTCTGTCCAGCAAAACGGGCGGCAGGCTGTGCAAACCCTGCGAGCTGTGGCAGGTTGCGAACAGGGCGCGAATTGCCGGAACTGCCCGAGAAAGGACCCCACCCATGCGAGAAGCAGTCGTCGTGGCGGCGGCGCGCACCGCAGTCGGCAAGGCGCTCCGCGGCAGCACAAAAAACGCCCGCTCGGACGACATGGCCGCCGCTGTGATACAAGACCTGCTGCGCCAGACCGGCCACGCGCTCGACCCGCGGGCCATTGACGATGTCATCATGGGCTGCGCGATGCCCGAGGGCTCGCAGGGCTTGAACTTCGCGCGAGTCATCGCCTTGCGCGCTGGCTTGCCAGCCACTACGCCTGGACAGACGGTCAACCGCTTCTGTTCCAGCGGCTTGCAGACGATCGCGCTGGCTGCCAACAGCATCATCGCCGACCAGGCTGATGTGGTTATCGCCGGCGGCGCCGAGTCGATGTCGTCTGTGCCGATGACCGGGCATCATCTCAGCCCCAACCCGCACATGGCAGAAAACGCGCCCAATGTCTATATGAGCATGGGCTTGACTGCCGAGCGCGTGGCCAGCGAGTTTGCTATCAGCCGCGCGGATATGGATGAATTCGCCTATAGAAGCCATCGCAAAGCCGCCGCCGCCACCGATGCCGGCAAATTCGCCGCGGAAATCGTGCCTTATCAGTGGCAAGAGACCATCATCGGCGCGGATGGCAAGCCAACGGAAGTAATGAAGATGCTGGGGCGCGACGAGCACCTGCGCCGCGAAACCACCCTGAAGGCGCTCGCCAAGCTGAAGCCGGTTTTCAAAGCGGGCGGCAGCATAACCGCCGGCAATTCCAGCCCGCTGAGCGATGGCGCGGCGGCTGTCATCGTGATGGAGCGCGCCAAAGCCGAGCAGTTGGGCTTGGCGCCGCTGGCGCGCTTTGTTGGCTTTGCTGTGGCGGGCGTCCGCCCCGAGATCATGGGCATTGGCCCCATCAAAGCCGTGCCCAAGCTCTTAGGGCGGGCGCGCATATCGCTGGACGATATCGACCTGATCGAGCTCAACGAAGCCTTTGCGGCGCAGGCGCTGGCGGTCATCCGCGAGCTGGCGATGAAGCCCGAGCGCGTCAATGTCAATGGCGGGGCGATCGCCCTGGGGCATCCGCTGGGCTGCACCGGCGCAAAGCTCACCGTGCAGTTGATCAACGAAATGAAACGCCGCGACAGCGCCTATGGCATGGTGACGATGTGCATCGGCGGCGGCATGGGCGCGGCGGGCTTATTCGAGAATCTCAACTGAGGAGAATCGGGAGTGGCGATTTTTGTGGATGCGCGTTGCTTTGCCCCCCACCCCAAACCCCTCCCCCAACAATGAGGGAGGAGCTGCCATGCTGCGCAAGCGCTGGGAAAACTCCCCTTCCCTCGTTCTGGGGGCAAGGGGACGGGGGATGGGAGGCTTGGCTACCATATCCATACATTCACCACTCCCGGAGAATCGCGTCGTTTAGTATCCAGGAGCGGAGCAGTTATGGCGGCGAATCGGAATCTGCACAAAGCGAAGTCCAACAAGAAAGACGAGTTCTATACACAGCTGTCGGATATCGAAAATGAACTTTATCATTATTGGCATCACTTCCGAGATAAAGTTGTCTACTGCAACTGCGATGATCCCAGAGTCAGTAATTTCTTTCGCTACTTCTCATTGCAATTTGAACCTCTCGGCCTCAAAAAACTGATTGCAACCTGCTACAAGAATCAACAAGCGGACATGTTCAGTCAAAATGATTCTGAACGAGCCATCTGGTTAGAATACGACGGTACGTACAATGAAACTGGCGTGCCAAACATCGAAGACATTGGCGTGCGCCATTTAGAGGGCAACGGTGATTTTCGTAGCGCCGAATGTATCGAGCTGTTGAAGCAAGCCGACATCGTGGTGACGAATCCGCCGTTTTCGCTGTTTCGGGAGTATGTCGCGCAGTTGATCGAATGTGACAAGAAATTTCTGATTATCGGCAACAAGAATGCCATAACCTACAAGGAGATCTTTCCATTGATAAAGGAAAACAAGTTGTGGGTTGGCGTTACCCCGATGAGCAGAGATTTGCTATTTGATTTGCCCGCAGATTATGCGCAGGAATTGCAGGAGACCAAGAAAGAGGGCAGCGCCTACAAAATTGTGGATGGGGTCGTGAAAGGCAGGTCGCAGAGTATTTGGTTCACAAACCTTGACCACAAAAAGCGTCACGAGAACCTGATTCTAACTAAGCGATATTCTCCAGAGAAATATCCAAAGTACGACAATTATGATGCGATAGAGGTTTCCAAGACCAAAGACATCCCAAGAGATTATTCTGGCGCAATGGGTGTTCCGATAACTTTCTTGGACAAGCACAACCCTGAGCAGTTTGAGATTATTGGATCGACTCAAAGAGGTTGCCATGACGACTTTCCCGACACGAGAAAATACAACGATTACTGGGAGGTTCGACAAGATGGCACAAAAACTGGCTCGTCCGGCAACAAAACAAATGAAAATGCGAATCTGGTTGGCAATGACGGGCGGAAAAATTATTTTGTCAACAAAGAAGGGCGAATGATCCAATCCGCCTATAGCAGGATATTTATTCGCAACAAGAGGCTTCAGCCATGAAAATTGAACTGCGCGAAATCTCCATCCGCGACCTTGTTGAGGGATACTATGACGATGGGGCTGATGGCGTAGTCGGTTATGGGGGCAAGCTTGATATTCGCCCACCATATCAGCGCGCCTTTGTCTATGACAATAAACAGCGCAAGAAAGTCATTGATACCGTCACGCAAGGCTTCCCGCTCAATGTCATGTACTGGTCAGTCCGCGACGATGGGACTTATGAGATTATCGATGGACAGCAGCGCACCATCTCAATAGCGCAGTATATAACGCGAGTTTTTGCCTTTAATGGGCTGTATTTTCAAAATCAGCCAAAAGACAAGCAGAAACAGATTCTCGACTATGGGCTTCAAGTCTATCTGTGTGTCGGCACGGATAGCGAAAGGCTGGACTGGTTCGAGACGATTAACATTGCTGGAGTCGTGCAAGAGAAGCAAGAATTGCGCAATGCGGTTTATGCTGGACCCTGGGTTACAGATGCCAAGCGATATTTCAGCCGGCCCAGGCAGGGCGCGGACAACCTTGAAAACAGCTATTTGCTTGGACAGGTGAATCGGCAGAAGTGCCTTGAAACAGTCATCAAGTGGGCTAGCGGCAGAAATGATGAAGAAGGAATCCGCGAATATATGGGCAGGCATCATAAGAAGAATGACGCTGAGCCGCTTTGGAATTACTTTCTTTCGGTAGTCGAGTGGATTGAATCGACCTTTACCACCTATCGCAAATCAATGAAAGGCGTGGACTGGGGCAGCCTGTACAACGCCTACAAAGACAAGCCGCAAGACCCCGTGGAGATTGAAGCCGAAGTAGAAGACTTGCTTGATGATGAAGAGGTGCAGCGCGAATCGGGCATATATCCATATATTCTCACGCGGGATCAAAGACATCTAAATCTCCGCGCCTTTGACGCCCGTATGAAGCGCAGAGTCTACCGAAAGCAAGATGGAATCTGCGCGGTTTGCAAGAACAAATTTGACCTTGCCGAAATGGAAGCCGACCACATCACGCCCTGGTCTAAGGGAGGCAAGACTGTCGAAGGCAATTGCCAGATGCTCTGCCGCAATTGCAACCGCGAGAAATCATCAAAATAACCGCGGCGCTTTGAAAATGACACGCTTGTGTCAGAGTGATTCCAAGAGGTAACAGGTGTCCGCATTTTATACAGCCGTGGCGCGTTTCTATGATGCCGAGACCGGCGACAAGACCGACGACCTCGCCTTGTTCAGCCGTCTGGCGCGCGAGCGTCCCGGCGCGATATTGGATGTCGGCTGTGGCACGGGGCGGGTGCTGATCCACCTGGCGAACGAAGGCCACGCGATTCATGGCATAGAGAAGGACCCGCGGATGCTGGAGCGGCTGGAGCAAAAAGTTCAAAGCCAGCCACACTTGCGCGAGCGGCTGTCTTTTGTGCGGGCAGACGCGCAAACAGCCGTCTTTGACCGCCAGTTCAGCCTCATTCTGCTCAGTTACAACGCGCTGATGCACTTCAAGTCGCAGGCATCACAATTGGCGCTGCTGGCGAACCTGCGCTCTTGCCTGGCTGCGGGTGGCGCGCTGCTTATCGACCTGCCCAATCCCGCGCCCGCCTATGCCGACGAAAACAGCGACGCGTTGACCTGGGAACGCAATTTTCTCGACCCCGCCAGTGGGCATCTGGTCATGCTGCAATCGGTCAGTTGGCTTGACCGGGCGGCGCAGTTGCTGCGCGTCGACTGGATTTATGACGAGATCGATGGCGACGGCCGCCTGCGCCGGTTGATCGCTTCGCATGAATTGCGCTATTTCTTCTTGGCGGAGTTGCGTTTGCTGCTCGACAACTGCCGCTTCCAGGTGGATGCTGTGCATGGCGATCATGCGGGCGGTCAGTATGATGACGAAAGCGAGCGCCTGATCGTGTTCGCCAGTGGAAAGGCTGCGCATGACTGACCTGCTCGCCCACTTCCGCGCCCGCGCAGACGCCATGTTGGATTTGCTTGGCGAATTGACGCGGCGCGAATCCTTCACCGCCGATAAAACCCACGGGGACCAGTTGGTCGACTATCTGGAAGACGCGCTGGGCTCGTTTGGCGCGCAGACCGTGCGGCGGCTGCCACAGTCCGAAGTCGCAGATTTTCTGCTGGCGGAATGGAATCCGACCGCGCCTGGCCAGCCCGTTCTCGCGCTTTGCCACATCGACACCGTGCATCCGCTCGGCACATTGCAGAAAGCGCCCGCCCGCATAGACGGACCACGTTTTTATGCGCCGGGCGCGCTGGACATGAAAGCTGGCGCGGTTATCGCTTTGTTTGCCTTGCAGTCGCTGCATAGCCAGAAACGACTGGCGCGACCTGTCAAGCTGCTGCTAACCACCGACGAAGAAATTGGCAGTCCGCACAGCCGCTCCGTCATCGAGGCTGAGGCTGCCGAGGCCGGACTGGCGCTGGCGCTGGAGCCAGCCACCCCCGAAGGCGCGCTCAAAACGGCGCGCAAAGGCTGCGCAACATTCACGTTGACCATCGAAGGCCGGCCCGCTCATGCCGGCATCGCCCCCCAGCTGGGCATCAACGCCATTATTGAGCTTGCCCGGCAGGCGCTGGACATCAATGCGCTGAACAACCTCAAATATGGCACCTCGGTTTCGGTTACGCAGGTGACTGGCGGCAGCGCGGGCAATGTCATCCCGGCGCAGGCGCAGGCGCATATCGACGCGCGCGCCATTACCAGCGCGGAAATGCAGCGCGTCGAGCGGGCGCTCGCCAGCCTCTACCCCAAGATGCCCGGCGCGAAAGTTCGCTGCCAGCGGCTCGGCTTTCGCCCGCCTATGGAGCGGCAAGCCGGCATCTTCGAGCGCGCGGCAAAGATCGCTGCCCGGCACGGCATCACCCTGGAAGAAGGCGCGAGCGGCGGCGGCTCCGATGGCAACTTCACCGCCGCCTTGGGTATCCCGACCTTGGATGGCTTGGGAGCGCACGGCGATGGCGCGCATACCCTAGACGAGCACATCATCATCGACAGCCTGCCTCGCCAAGCCGCGGTGGTCGCGGCAATTTTGCTGGACTGGTAGCGGCTGGGCGGGGGTGGTGAATGCGTGGATGCTTCCCATCCCCCGGCCCCTTGCCCCCAGGACGAGGGAAGGGGGTCCAGTGCGGTAGCCCCTTCCTCATTGTTTGGGGTGGGGGCAAAGCAACGCGTACCCACCAAAATCACCACTCCCGCTGGGCGAGTAGATTGCCTTGCCAAGCTGAAATGGCTACACTTGCGGTGCCACATTAATCGTTCTCATCTTGAACAGGCAGGATAATCTCTTGGCGGAAAAACGGAAAAACTTCAGACCGGCCGGGCGCGGCAAGTTATTCTGGCTCGGCTGGATTGTGGCTGGGGCTCTGTTGCTTTACTTTCTCTCGCCTTGGCTCAGCCGGGCATTCCTGGCTGTGAGCCGACAAGCCAATGAGTCGGCTTATTTCGCTGTGCTGAGAGATGTCTTGCAAGAAGAAGAAAGCTTCCGGCTGCCGACATATACGCCATTGCCATCCTTCACACCCTTGCCAACGCTGACCCCTCGTCCAACATACACGCCATTCCCGACAGCCACCAACACCCCAACGCCAACTAGCACCCCGACTCCAACTAGCACACCCACGCCCACGCCGATTCCGCCCGCGTTCATCATCCAGCAAATGGAATCGCAGGCGCAATTGGTGGTGGTGAAGGAAGAGTTGATCAACCGCAATTTCCATGTCGGCGTAAACGACGGTCTGTGCAGCCACGGCGGCGATTATGTTGCTCACGGCGTCATCGAAGCAGGTATCGATTTCGATGAAATTGATGCAGACAGCGTTACCTATGACTCAGCCAGCCAAAGCTATACTTTGAAGCTGCCCGCGACCGAGTTCACCAGCTGCCGCATCGAATCAATCCGACTGGTCAAGAACTCTTTCAGCATCTGCAATCCGGATTGGGATCGCGCCCGGCGGCTCGCCGAAGTGCAGGTGATGCGAGATTTTGTCAAGCAAGCGCAGGAGCGCGGTTTGCACAGAGATGCCGCTGACCAGAGCGAACTGATCCTCGGCGAATTCGTTCGCAACATCACTGGCAAGCCGGTGAAAGTCGTTTTCGAAAAGCAGCGCTCAACGCCAAAACGCGATTCTTCCTGCCGCCCCTATGCTATGGGCGGGTGGTACTACGACACGCAGGAGAATGTCTGGCAGAAGTAGGCAGGTCAAAGCGCGGCGCTATCAGTTTCGCACAAAATGCCTGGGCTCATCTTGGTGGAAATGCGCAAGGCGGCTTGGCGCTTGGGGCAGCTATTATGAGGTGACTGCTCAGCCGCTCCGGGGACGCCGCCTTGGAAGCTCTGTTTTTCTCCGCATTCGCCATGTCGCTGGCATTTGCCGTCCAACCTGGCGTCATTGGTTTCGAGGCGCTGCGGCGCGGCGTCTCGCATGGCTGGACAGCGGCGCTGCATGTGGAATTGGGATCGCTGCTGGGCGATGGCATTTGGGCGATCATCGCATTGCTGGGCGCTTCGCTCCTCTTCCAAAATCGCTTGGTAACCCTGCTGCTGGGCGCATTCGGCTGCGTCTTGTTGCTGCGCTTCGCTTGGGATGCCTGGCGAGCCGCGCGGGCGGATGTCGAGATGGCTGGCGCGGGCGATGAACAAGCGAATCATCTGCTGGCTGGCGCGATGCTTTCCCTGTCCAATCCGCAGAATATCACCTTTTGGGTGGGCATGAGCGGCACGATCATCGGCATCGGCTTCCTCGACCCACAGCCGATTCATCTGCTCGTGTTTTTTGCCGGTTTCATGATCGCCCAGGTTTGCTGGTGTTTTTTCTTTGCCACGCTGGTCGAATTTGGCCGCCGCCTGCTCAGCCAGCGCCTCTTTCGCTGGATAAACCTGGCCTGCGCAGTTTTTCTGGCCGGCATGGGCGTATCGCTGCTCGCCCAGACGGCGCGCATGAGCCTGGCGCACTTCGCCTAGACGCTGGCTATCACGCGGCAGATGTAAGCGGGCACGTTGTATCTGCGCCCGTCGCGCCGGGAGACCACGCCCAGCCAGCCATTGCGATAGATATACACGATGATGTAGCTGCCGCGCGCCGCCTCTCGGTAGGGCATCGTCAAGCGCACAACCGCGCCACATGTCAACTCGCTATTCACCTGCATCAGAGCCCGCTTTTCGCCCGGCATAGGCAAGCTCGGCGAAATCGACCAGGCTGCCCTGCGGAGGCATTCACGCAGCCCAAAATAGAACATATATTCTATCTTGTCAAGAAACTGGCCTGCCGGGAGTGGCTATTTGCGTGGATATGGCGACCAAGCCCCCATCCCCGGCCCCTTGCCCCCCCCAGAACGAGGGAAGGGGAGTTTTGCCTGCGCTTCCGCAGCATGGTAGCCCCCTCATTTTGGGGAAGGAGTTTCGGGGGGCGGGTCGCGGCTAGATCTCTACATAGCGCTTCCACACTTCGGGTCCCGACCCCAGGGCGATGACCAGATAGCTGGTGCGCGGCATCTTGGGTTCCCACAACAGGCGCATGCCAGCGACATTGTGCAGACGATTGCCTTTGCGGTGGTTGCAGCGCGCGCAGGCGCAAGCTGTGTTCGACCAGGTATCTTTGCCGCCCTGACAGCGCGGGATGATGTGGTCAATCGTGAAGTCGCGCTTCGTCATGACGCGCCCCTGCGACTGCGAGCCCAACTGGACGCCGCAGTAGATGCATGTGTAGCCGTCTCGCACCAGCACGCCCTTGCGGCTCCAGTGCGATTTGCGGCGCGGCACATTGACATAGGACCGCAAAGCGATGACCGACGGCACGGCAAACTTGGCGCGCACTGTATTCAGGTATTGGCCCGTCTGTTCCACCGCGATGGCTTTGCCCGCCAGCAGCAGGTTCATCGCGCGCGGCACCGTGATAACAGACAAGGGCTCCCAGGTGCTACCGTTCAACAGCAGCACCCGCATCTGCATAACGCTTGCCCCAGACATCCCTTGGATCGCCTCTTCGCCGCTTGTGAAATCTATCGTGGATACTATCGATGAGTATAGCAAGGTTCACGCGGGTTTGCCGAGCGCAAGCTGGATCCTCTAACCGCTGCTTAATCCAAAAGCGGCGCGCTTGCCCGCTTTACCCGCTCGCTCCCCTGTGGTAGGAATCGCCAGTATGCTGAACAAACCCGACCTGCCCGACCAATGTCTGAAGAATACGCTCATCGCTGCCTATGGCATCACGCCGACCGCGCTGGAATTTCTGCCGATCGGCAACGACTCGCGCGCCTGGTCCTACCGGGTCGAAGCTGAAACAACTCAATACTTCGCAAAGCTGCGCCGCGGGCAGCTGAAACCAGCGGTTCTCTATGTGCCGCATCACCTGCGGAGACTGGGCATCGAGGCGGTTGTCGCGCCGCTGGCGACCCAAACAGGCGGCATGTCCGCGCCGGTCAACGCAGAGTTTTCGCTGATCCTGTATCCCTTTGTGGCGGGCAGGTCGGCTTGGGGTATGCAGTTGCCGCTCGCGCAGTGGCGAGACTGGGGAAAAATCGTGCGCGCCATCCATGACGCGCCGGTGGGCAGCCAGCTGGCGCAAATGATCGAGCGCGAGGTCTTCGGCTTGAAGTGGCTGCCCGGCATCGCCCGGGTGGAGCGCGCTATGGAAGCCGGCGCATTCAAACACGAAGCCGCGCGGCAGGTTGCGAATATCTGGCGCGAACAAGCGGATGCGATCGCTCTGTGCAAAGCGCGTTTCCGCGCTTTGGGAGAGCAGCTACATAAGCAAGCGCCGCCTTTTGTCATCTGCCATGCCGACATCCACACCGCCAACATCATCGTCGCCGACGCCGCTTCCATACACATTGTCGACTGGGACGAGACGCTGCTCGCGCCCATAGAGCGCGACCTGATGTTCTTCCTGGGCGATGGACACGCGTTGCAGAACGAAGCCGCTTTCTTGACTGGTTATGGCGACCGCCCCATCAACCACGCCGCGACCGCCTATTATCGCTATGATTGGACACTGCAAGAATTTGCCGATTATGGCGAGCGCGTCTTCTGCGCCAGCGACCTCGGCGAAGAGGATCTGGCGCTGGCACTGCGGGAGTTCGCGAAGCTCTTCGCGCCCGGCGATGTTGTCCAGCGAGCCCACGAAGCCTTCGCCCGCATCTCCTAGCTAGGCTCAAGCTACGCTGCCACCATCCAGTATACTTGTTGCAGTCATTCGGGAGACAAACCCATGCGCAGATCGATCGGTCTTGCATTTGCCTTGTTCAATTTATTGCTGCTGGCTGGCGCGCTCCAAGCCGCCGCGCAGGTGAATCAAGCCGCCGACCTGGCGGTTATCGATGTTCAGCCGTCGCCCGCTGGCCAGCTGGGTTTGGAAGACACCGTCACCGTCTGGTTCAATCGCCGGGTGGATTGCGCGGCTGCAAAAGCGGCATTTTCCTGGCAGCCGGCAACGCGCGGGGAGCTGAGCTGTGGTGAATACTCGCTTGGCTTCGCGCCAGTTGGCGCTCTTCAGCGAGGTCAGCGCTACAGCTTTCGCCTGCATACGCCGCTGGCCGCCAAAGATGGCGCGCCTTTGCTCGATCCGTTCGAAGCTGTTTTTTCCACTGTCGGCTTCCTGACGATCGCGGATGCTTTTCCGCTGCCGGGCAGCTCGCTTGCGCCAGTCGATTCCGCCATCACCGTGGCATTTGACGCGCCAGTTGTTCCCCTTGCCTTGTCGCCAGACCAAGCAGCTCTGCCGCAGCCGCTGCGCTTGTCGCCCGCTGTGGACGGCGCTGGCGAATGGGTCAGCAGCGCTGTTTATGTCTATACGCCATCTCAGCCGCTGGCCGGCGCTACAGAATACACGGTGACGATTGCCGCCAACCTGGCTGCGGTTGATGGCTCGGTCATGGCTCGCGCGGCAAGCTGGGCGTTCAAGACAGCGCCGCCCACCATCGTCAGCATCGATCCACCGCCGGGCACAAAGAACCTCATTTTGAATCCACGCATCCAGATCCGCTTTGATCAGCCGCTTCCGCAAAGCCTGGTCGAGCGCGCCTTCCGCTTTCAGGCGCAGCCCAACAGCAGCGGTGCCAAGGACGGTGGCGCATTTGAATGGGCGGACGACGGCCTGGGTTTCGTTTATGTTCCCGAGCGGCAGTTGGCACTGGACACGGCGTATGCAGCCAGTTTTGACAGCGAGCTGCTGCCGAGCCTGCGCAGGGCTGACACCTCACAAGCGCCCAGCTGGCGGTACACCACAGTCGGCGCGCCGCGGATTATCGATACCGAGCCGCGCGATGGCGAGCGCGATGCCTACACGCACGGGCTGTCGCTTTACTTCGCATCGCCAATGGACATCGAATCGCTGGATGGCAAGGTGCGCATCGAGCCAGCGCCTGCTGAAGCGCCGATTGCCTATTACAGCGACTGGAACAATCGCTATGTTGTGTCATTTGATGCCCTGCCAGATACTCGCTATCGCGTCACAGTCGCTGCGGGCATGCGGGACATTTATGGCAACGCCATTGCTGAACCGCTGACTTTTCTATACCAGACCGAGCCGCGTCCGCCCGAAGTCGGCTTTGTCGCGCCTGGCGATATTGGTTTTATCGACGCCCAGCCGCCGACTCAGCTGCAGGTCTATCATCGCGGCGTCGAGCATGTCGACCTGGCGCTGTACAGGCTTTCGCGGGAGCGTTTCGTCGCTCGCCTGACCGACCCGCAAATTTATTCTCTCGCCGAGGGCTATCGTCCAGCCGAATCGAGTTTGCTGCAAAGCTGGCGCATCCCTGGCGCAGTAGCGAAATCTCGCCAGACCGAGACGGTGACTCTGGCAGAGAACGGCTTGACCCCCGGCATTTATTTCGCTGAATTGAAGGCGCCGGGGTTGGATCTGCGCTGGGCGCCGACCAAGCGCTTCCTGACTGTGGCCAATGCCGCGCTGACGATAAAACAGTCCGCGAGTCAACTGACGATCTGGGCGCTGGATGCCAGCAGCGGCGCGCCAGTGAGCGGCCAGCGCATCCACGTCTATGGTCGCGATGCAATAGAAATTGCCAGTGCGGCAAGCGACGAGCGGGGCATCGCGCAGGTCAACCTGCCGCCCACAAGCGAGCGCTATGCAGACTACGCGGCTGTGCTGGATGGCGGCGGGCATTTTGGCATCGGCTTCACCGGCTGGACGGACGGCGCGGCTGCCTGGGAATTTGGCATCGAAGCGGACTTTTATCCCAGCGATCACCAGGTTTATGTCTATACCGACCGGGCTGTTTACCGCGGCGGCCAGCCCGTTTATTTTCGCGGCCTGGCGCGCGCCAAAGACGATGTGCGCTACCCGCCGCCCCAGCTTGCCAGCGCAATGGTCGTCATCGGCGATTCGCGTGGCCAGGTTGTCTATGAGCGAGCGCTGCCACTCAGCGATCACGGCAGTTTTCATGGCCAATTCGACCTGCCAGCCGATGCCGCGCCCGGACACTACTATGTCTCGGTCGCCCTGCCAGCGGACGATGGCTATCGAGAAGCCAGCGGCTGGTTCAGCTTCTTGGTGGCGGAATACCGCTTGCCGGAATTCCAAGTGTCGCTGCGCGCCGAGCCACGGCAAATCGTGTCTGGCGACAAAGTCGAAATCGAACTGGCTGGCGAGTACTTTTTCGGTGGCGCAGTTTCGCAGGCAAAAGCCGATTACAACGTCTTGGCCGCGCCATACGCCTTTGCCTATACAGGCGCTGGCGACTACCAATTCGGCGAACACGACCGGTATGCCGCGGCCGAGCGCGCATTCTACATTGACGAGAGTTTGGTTGCCCAAGGCGAGCTGCGCACCGACGCGCTTGGCAAGGCTCGCTTCCAACTGGTCGGCGACCTGGACGCGGGCGAGGTGAGCCAACGGTGGTTGATCGAAGCATCAATCAGCGCCGAGTCGGGGCAGGCCATCTATGAGCAGTCCAGTTTGATCGTGCATCAGGGTTTCTTATATATTGGCGCGCGTGCCGAAAGCGCCGTCCTGCGGGCGGGTGAAGACAGCCGCATCCAGCTCATCGCCGTCGACTGGGACAGCCAGCCGGTCGCCAACCAGCCCATTGACATTGAAGTTGTCGAACGCCGCTGGCGCCGAGCGCAATCGCAAGACCCAATCAGCGGGACTGTCATCACGAACTGGGAAGTCGCTGAAATCCCTGTCGACAGCGGCAGCCTGCTCACGGATGCCAGTGGCAAAGCGGCATTTGTCTATCAGCCGCCGACAGGGGGCATCTATGCAATCACTGCCACTGCCAGTGATGCGGCTGGCAACGCGATCCGCACCTCGACAAGCAACTGGGTGGCTGGCGATGACTACATCCCCTGGCGCGCGCAAAACGACCGCGTCATCGAGCTGGCGCCTGCTCGCAGCAACTATCGAATCGGCGAAACAGCCAAGGTGCTCATCACCTCGCCATTCCAAGCCGAAGCGCAGGCGCTGGTTGCTATCGAGCGCGGCGAGACGCTCAGCACAGAAGTCTTGACGCTGCGCGGCAATTCGCATCTATACGAATTTGAAGTCCTGCCCGAGCATGCGCCAAACATCTATGTCAGTGTCTTCATCGTGCAGCCCGCCGGCGCAAACAATCAGCCCGCCAGTTGGCGAATCGGCATGACGCAGCTGCATGTCAACAGCGAACGCAAGGCGCTGACAGTCGACATCCACCCCGAAAGCCGCAGCGCCGCTCCTAAAGACACAGTCAGTTGGCAGGTGCAGGTCAGCGATTATCGCGGCGAACCGGTTGTGGCAGAGCTAGGCGTGGCTTTGACCGACCTGGCGGCGCTTGCGCTGGGCGAGCGGGCAACCCCGTCTCTGCTGGAGCATTTTTATGCCAGCCAGGCGCTCGGCGTGCAGACTTCCAGCCCGCTGTTCATGCAAGCGACTCAAGCCCGCGCGCTTATCGAATCGGCAGCCATGGCTGATGCGGCAGGCGTTGGCGGCGGATTGTCTGACGAAGCTGTTTTCGATCTCCGCAGCGAATTTATCGATACACCCTATTGGAATCCGCTGCTTGTGACCGACTCGGCTGGCAAAGCGAGCTTCCACACGCGCCTGCCCGACAACCTGACGACCTGGCGTCTCGATGCCCGCGCCTGGACCAAGTCGCCCGCTGGCGAGCTGCTGCTGGGCGAAAACACAGCAGACCTGCGCAGCGCGCGCCCCTTGCTAATCCGCCCGATTACGCCGCGCTTTTTCGTTGTCGGCGACCGCGTCCAGCTGGCCGCCATCGTCAACAACAACAGCCAATCGGATCTAAGCGCTAACGTGTCTATACGCAATCTGGCTGGGCTGAAGTTGGCAGAAGGCGAGTCCAGCCAGCAGCGCCTCCGCATCCCGGCTGGCGGAGGGCAGCGCGTCGCCTGGCAGATTGAAGTTGGCGATGTCGAGGCGGTCGCGCCAATTTTTGCTGTGCGCAGCGATGATGGCGCCTTCAGCGACGCCAGCATCTCTCCGGTCAGCAGTGATGATGAAGGCCGCTTGCCCGTGCATCGCTTTGCCGCTGCGGAAACAGTGGGCACAGCTGGGCTGCTGCGCGCGGCGGGGACGCGTCTGGAAGCGCTGCGTCTGCCCGGCGGACTTGATCTGCGACAGGGCAGCCTGGATATCCGCCTGCAAACATCGCTGACGGGCATGTTGACCGAGAGCTTGACCTACCTCGAGGCAGAATCAGCGCGCTACCCAGATTGCGCAGCCAGCCTGGTCAGCCGCTTTGTGCCCAATATCGCCAGCTACCGAGCGCTTGAGCAGTTGGGGGTGGCGGATGTCGCGCTGAAAGCCGCTTTGGACGGGCTGATCGCCGAGTCTTTGCCAGAACTGGCTGAGCAGCAGCTGGTCGACGGCGGCTGGGCTTGGTGCGGCGGGGATGCCAGCGACATCACGACTAGCGCTTATGCGCTTTATGGCTTGGCAATCGCTCGGCAGCAAGGTTATCGCGTTGATACCGCGATGGTCAATCGCGCCCAGAATTACCTGCGGCGCGCCCTGATCAACCCTTCGCTGGCGGACGAAGCCTGGCGACTGAACCGGCAGGCTTTTATGCTGTATGCGCTGGCCATGTCCGGCGCGCCAGCTATCGACCACAGCAACACGCTTTTCCAGAGCCGACAGCGCCTGAGCCTGGACGCGGTCGCTTTTTTGGCGCAGACGCTGCACCGCATTGATCCACAAGACGGAAAGCGTCTGGACGCGCTGGCTCAGCAGCTTCTCAATCGCGCTGTCGTCCGCGCCACCGGCATTTTCTTTGAAGAGAGCTATGTTGATCGGCGGAATTGGTCGTCGGATATCCGCAGCGCCGCGCTGGCTTTGGATGCGCTGTTGCTGCTGCGTCCGCAAAGCGAGCTGCTGCCAAATATCGTGCGGCATCTGGTCGCTGCGCGCGCAGGCAGCGGACACTGGCGCTCTATGCAGCAGACGACCTGGTCGATCATCGCATTGACCAACTGGCTGCTGCACAGCGGCGAGCAGGCTGCCGACTTCATCTACAGCGCCACGATCAACGATGAACAACTGCTTGCCAATGCCGCCATGCCTGGCGCCGCGCCGCGGGAAGCGACGCTGCGCGTCGAGCTCGATCAACTGCTGCAAGATGCGACCAACATGCTGGCATTTCGCCGTGGCGATGGCACCGGGACATTGTATTACAGCGCGCGCCTGAATGCCGACCTGCCCGTGCCCGCCTTGCAGCCGACCAGCCATGGGCTTGAAATTTCGCGCCTGTACACGCTCTTGGGCGATGAAACGAAGACGCCTGTACAGAGCGCCGCAGTCGGGGAAACGTTGCAGGTTCGTTTGCGGATCGTCGTGCCCAATGCGCTGCGCTATGTTGTCATAGAAGACCCTTTCCCGGCTGGCGCAGAAGCCATTGATCCCGCGCTGGCGACCAGCCAACAGATCGGCACAATGCCCGGCGGCGAACGCATCGACCAAGCGGATGGCTGGGGCTGGTGGCATTTCGACGCTGTTGAATTTCGCGACGAAAAGGTCAGCATCTACGCCAGCCATCTGCCGCGCGGCGTCTATGAATATGTGTATGCGCTGCGGCCCTCTGTCGCGGGCGAGTTTCATGTTATCCCGCCCACTGCGCAGGAGATGAACTTCCCGGAAGTCTATGGACGGGGCGCGGGCCGGCGCTTCCGCATCACGGATTGAGAGCTTGTTCCGCGACCATCATAAGGGCTGGCGCTGTGTCATCATCGCCGAAGATGCCGCAGGGTCCGCCGTCATCGCTGTCTGCCAGCGCGACTGTATCGCCGGCAAATGTCAGCAGCGGGTGATAAAACTCCGCCACCTGCCGCGCCTCGCCAACCACATAATGTCCGATGAGCGAGCGGCGAAAACGCGACCGGCTGCGGTTGGGGTAGCTGCCGTGGATCACCTGCCCATTAAAAAACAGCACATCGCCGGCGCGCATAGGCACGGACTTTGGCGCGTTGCCCGGCGGGATCGGCACCATCTTGCTGCTGAAACTTTGTGATAAATCGGCGGCGATCAAACACAGCTGCGGCAGGTCTTGTGTGCGCGGCACGATCTGCATGCAGCCATTTTCTTCATCGCAATCATCCACAGCCATCCAGGCGGCCAGGCAGGTGCCCGGTCGCACACGCAGCGACCTCTGGTCTTGGTGCAGGGCTTGTCCGCGCGCGCCGGGCGGCTTGAAATAAAACATCGTCTGGGCGGCGTATGGCTGCCTGGCCAGCAGCGCCGTCGTCCAATGCCGCAGCCGCTCGTCCAGCAGCCAATCCAGCGAAAGTTTGTCGAAGCGATGCGGGTGCACCAGGCGCGGATAGGCTGCCAGCGGATCGTCATCGCCCAGCAGGGCAGGGCGGTCGCCTGCATAGCCATGCCCTTGCGCGTTGAGCTGCATGAAATGCGCCTTGATGTGGTCGATCTCGCTTGCGGCAAACAAGCCCGGCACGACGACAAAGCCCTCGGACTGAAAATGCTGCGCCAGCTCATGTTGGTTCATCGGGGTTCTCCTGATTCTTCATGCGCTCCAGCAGGCGCGGCATGACCGTCTCATAAGCGCGGTAAAGCCAGGGCTGGGGCGCAAAGTCCCAAGCGCCGATATGCCGCACCAGGTTTCCCCGAAAACCGCGCTTGAACTGGTACACGCCCCAAAGCGGGTCGCTTTTGGCAAACACATCTGGCGCGCCCCACATATCATAAGTCGCGCAGCCCTGCGCCTTTGCCCACTGCAGCGCCGCCCATTGCAGCGCATAATTGGGCATGCGCGCACGCTCTTCGTTGGCAGATGCCCCATAAAAATACCAGCAAACTCGCCCAAAGCGAAACAAGATGACATGGGCGATGGCTCTGTTCGCAAATTCAGCGATTAAGGCATGCGCCAAGCCAGCGCGCATAAAATCCCGCCAGGCGCGTTGATAATAGGCAAACGGGCGGATCAAAAATTGGTCTCGCGCCCCCGTAACTTGATATAGCTGATAAAGCAGAGGCAGGTCATCCAGCGTGGCCGCGCGGACGGTTACGCCTTTCTTGGCTGCGGCACGCACTTTGCGCCGCGTATTGCCGCTGAAGGACATCAATATATCATCCAGCGGGCGCTGCAAATCGATGGTCAGTGTATTGCGGAATTGCACCTGCGAGGCAGAAAAGCGCCAGCCACGCGCCGACAGCATCTCCATAAACTGCCCGCCCAGCGCGTCGCGGCGCTCGCCTTCTTCTCCGGGCAAGCCAGTCGCTGCGATGACATCGGGGTCGATCTTCAGCCAGACATTGCCCAGCCGTCGGGCGCGTTTCTCCAGTTTCGCCAGCGCCGCCTCCGCCAGGTCTACATCGCGGTAATCCAGCGCCGGACCTTTGCTGACCATCATGACTGTCAGCGGTCCGACGCGCCGCGTCGCCAGGCTGGCCAGCGCCACGATTTGCCTGCCGTGTTGAAAAGCCAGCCGCGTAGGCTGCCAGCCGCCAGTCGCCTGCTTAAACGCGCCCCAATCCCAAGTCTGAAGCACATGCGCGCCGGGCAGCTCGCGCAGCAGGTCATTCCAACGCCCGCGCTCGTTAATTTCCGCAACAGTTAACAATTTGTCGACTTGCCCCTATCGTTTGTATTCGTCGCGCAGCAGTCTAGCGCAATGCGCAAGCAGCTCGCTGGCTTTTTAGGGGCTGAAGAAGCCGATCTTTCTGGCTCGCAGCGCCGCTTGATACGCCGCGTAGACGGGCCGGCTGAAGGGCAGATCCCACGCGCCCATCGTTCGCCGAACTTCGCCCCCCCAGCCGCGCTTGAAGCCATAAACGCCCCACAAGCCATCGCGGCGGTCGCGGAATTGCGCTTCCAGAGTCGCTTTGTCATAATCAGGCACGCCCCACATGTCATAGCTGTGACAGCGACGGCTTTTTGCCCAGTTGATAGCCGCCCATTGCAAGCCATAACTCGCATAGACTTGGCTGCGCGCGCGCGCCGATGCGCCGTACAGATACCAGGCTGTGCCGCCCAGCGCGAAGACCATCACGCCAGCCAGCAGCTCGCCAGCCAGCTCCGCCAGCAGCAATGTTCCATAACGGGGCATAAATAGGGCGAAGACCATTTCGTAGTAAGCAGCGCTGTGCACGCCGAAGCTGTTGCGCTCGCTTGTTTCTTGCATCAACTGGCAAAAAGCCCGCAGATCGCGCTGTGTTCCTGTGCGGATGCGCAGATCGCTGGCCAGGCTCTTGCGGATTTTGCGGCGCGTGCTCTGGTTCATGCCCGCCAATAGCGCGTCTTTGCCCTTGCCGATGTCGATGATGATGGTGCGCGGCGGCTGTATCGTCTGTGGGCTGGGGCGAAAGCCCATGCTGCGCAGATCCAACGTTTCGCTCGCGGCAAGGTGGCCTGGTTCGACCTTGAGGAAGGCCGCCCCGGTTTCTCTGCGGATATCAAACCACAGCGCATCGCAATACACCCCGTCTTCGGCATACGGACCCATGGGCACATAAGCCATTTTGCCCAGGCGCATGGGCAGGTCTTTCACCAGCGTCAGCGCCGATGTCTGAATGCCGTCCAAATCGGCGAAGGCAATTTCGTAGGCATCCCAGTCGAAGCGATCCTTGAGCTTGCCCCATTCCATCAGCTGCAAGATATGCGCGCGCGGCTGCCTGGCTACGAACTCCGCCCACTTGCCTGGCGGTATCGTCTTCAAAGCCGGCTGGCTTCGGCGCGCTTTGCGGCGCTGGGACATGGCAGGTTCCTCTTCGAATTCGATATTGCGCATTGAGCCGCGCGTACCCACGCGATTCTAGCACAGCGCAAACATAGACACAGCCTCTTGATACAGAGTCTGCGACCGCCCCAACCATGTGAAACTTGTTCAACTCAATCCGATTATCGCTGGCAATCATCGGTTGCATTCGCGCAGCCGCGCTGATATACTTGCCGCGCTTGTGATAAATGGCGCAAATATGTCGGGCGTGGTCTGGAATTGCCGGGCGTTTTGGGCGACACTGGTTTGCGACAGCCGCAGCAGATGCGACCGATGGCAGGGTAACCGGCGATGGATGTACTGAACGAATGGGCTTTTATTGGCGTGTTTGCTGTGATGGCGCCCGTCTTTCCGGCGCTGCCAATCGTGATCGCCTGGCTGTTCCGTCCGCGCAAGCCCAATGTATTGAAGAGCTCCACATATGAATGCGGCGTGGAAACTATCGGCGACACCTGGGTGCAATTCCGCGTGCAATACTACATCTATGGGCTGATTTTCTTGGTCTTTGATGTGGAAATGGTCTTTCTTTTTCCATGGGCTGTCGCCTATAACGAGATGAGCCTGTTTGGCTTTGTGGCCGGCTTCCTGTTCATCTTTTTGCTTACGGACGCGCTTTTCTACGCTTGGCAGAAAAACGCGCTTGAATGGAAATAGCCGCCGGCTGGACGACCTGGAGGCGACGATGGACGAAATCTGTACGGGCTTGTGCCGCTTGATGGTCGATTCTGGCGCGGAGCCTGGCCTCGCGCAGTTTGTCTCTTTGCTGGTCGGCGTCTTGCTGGTCAGCGGTGTGCCGCTGCTCACAGTCATCTTGCTAATATGGATCGAGCGCAAGGTCGCCGCGCGCATCCAAGACCGTATCGGCCCCAACCGAGTTGGCCCCATCGGGCTCATGCAGACCTTTGCCGACCTGCTGAAACTGCTGGGCAAAGAAGATATCACCCCAACCGCGGCCGACCGCCTGCTCTACAATGTCGCGCCACTGGTGTCGTTCGCGTCGGTCGTGTTGATCTGGGCGATTGTGCCGTTTACGCCGTTTCACTATGGCGTCGACCTCGAGATCGGCGCGCTTTTCTTTGTGGCGGTCGCCTCGTTTGGCACGCTGGCGATCATGGTGGCCGGCTGGGCAAGCAACAACAAATACGCGCTGCTGGGCGCATTTCGCGTGGTGTCGCTGCTGGTGAGCTACGAGGTGCCGCTGGTATTCGCCCTGCTGGCACCGGTGATGCTGGCCGGCAGCATGAGCATGCTGGATATCGTCAACGCCCAGAGCGGCATGTGGTTTGTCGTGCTGTCGCCGCTGGCATTCGTCATCTTTTATATTTCTTCGCAGGCAGAGACCGGGCGCGCGCCTTTTGACCTCATCGAAGCCGAGTCGGAGCTGGTGGCTGGCTTCAATATCGAGTATTCCGGCATGAAGTTTGGCATGTTCTTCGCGGCTGAGTTTTTGCATGTTTTTACCAATGGCATCTTGATGGCGCTGCTCTTCTTCGGCGGCTGGATGGGCCCGCTCTATTATGAATCGCCTTTGCTCGCCTTTGCCTGGCTGGGCGCAAAGGGCGGCATCATCTATTTGACGACCCTTTGGCTGCGCAATACTGTGCCGCGCCTGCGCATCGACCAGATCATGGCATTCAACTGGAAGTGTCTGGTGCCCCTGTCTATCGCCAATATCGTGCTGGTTTCCTTGGCGCTGAAGGCTTTGCAAGAGCTCAACCTGGTGCCGCGGCAGTTGATCGGCGCCAGCTTTGTTGACATGCTGCCGGCGACCATCACGCTGCTGGTCATCAACGGCGCGCTGGCTATTTACCTGCTGGGCATACTGCGCCGCCGTGGCCAAGAAGCCCGCCGCGAAGCCCAAGCCGCCCCGATGCAGTTCGCGCGCGCAACAGCCGACTAGGGAGGGCGACCTGTGGAACTCAACGCGATTTCAATCGGTTTTGTGGTGTTTACGATCTTCACGCTCGGCGGCGGCGTCGGCGTCGTTACCACCCGCAACCTCTTCCAAGGCACGATCTGGCTGATGGTCAGTCTATTTGGCGTGGCGGGCTATTTTGTGCTGTTGAGCGCGCCCTTTCTGGCGGCGGTGCAGATATTGGTCTACATTGGCGCGATCGCCATTTTGATCACCTTTGCTGTCATGCTCACGCGCAGCGTCACCCGCGTCAAGGCGCGCTATATCCGCCTCGTGCCCAGCCTGCTGGCTTCTTTCGCGCTCTTTCTGATTCTGCTGCTGGGCATCGCTGTGCCCGTCTTTGGCGAGATATCGCCCGATATTGCGCCTGTGACAGTCGCTTCCACGCGTGATCTTGGGGCGGCGCTGGTGGACGAAAATGGTTATGTTGTGCCGTTCTTGCTGGCATCGGTCTTGCTGACCGGTGCCATGATCGGCGCGATCTTCATCGCCCGCGACGACACGGCATAGGGAGGAAACGAACCATGGTGCCTCTCTGGATGTATCTGGCGGTGGCTGCGGCGCTCTTTTCGCTGGGTGTCTTTGGCGCGCTTTCGCGGCGCAACGCGGTGGCTGTGCTGATGAGCGTGGAATTGATGCTCAACGCGGTCAATATCAACTTGGTGGCATTCTGGCGCTACAGCGAAACCAGCACCGACCTGCTGCTTAATGGCTATGCGTTCACAGCCTTTGTGCTGATTGTGGCGGCGGCGGAAGCGGCGGTTGGCTTGGCGATTATCATCACGGTATATCGCAATCGGCGCTCGGTGATCCCCGAAGAAGCGGCGGCGCTGAAAGGATAATGACCGCTATGGACTTCCTCAACGATCCCAACGCGCTGCCCTGGCTGATTCCCGCTGGTCCCCTGCTGGCTTTCCTCATCATCACGCTGCTGACCAACAGATCGAAGCTCGTGCCAGCCAGCGACCATCATGAATATGGCGGCCATCACCCAGATTATGACGGCATGCTGGTGCCGGTCGTGGCGCGCTACAGCCGCTTTATCAGCATTGTCGTGGGCATAAGCGGCGTCGTCGCCGCGCTCATCATCAGTTGGGTCACCTTATACAATGCCTCGCAGTTGCATCATCTCGGCGAAGATGTCTTGGCCAGCAGCATCGCCTGGATGGACACCGGCGAGACCGCGTTTACGATGGGCGTGCTCGTCGACCCAGCCACGGTCATCATGTTGGTCATGGTGCCCATCGCTGTGCTGATGATTTTCATTTATTCCATCGGCTATATGGCGCAGGACCCTCGCCAGGCGCGCTTCTTCGCCTTGATTTCGCTGTTTGCGGGCGCCATGCTGACTTTGGTGGTGGCGGACAATGTGCTGCTGCTCTTCGTCGGCTGGGAGGTCATGGGCGTTTGTTCCTATATGCTCATCGGCTTCTGGTTTGAGAAAGAAAGCGCCTACAAAGCCGCTATCAAAGCCTTCACAACCACACGCATCGCCGATGTCGTCATGCTGCTGGGCATCGTCTATCTCTATAGCTTGACCGGCACGCTCAACTATCGCGACATCATGTACAATCCCGAGACGCTGGATATGCTGGCGACCACAGCCCCGATCATATTTGGCGGCTGGACAGTCAGCGCCGCCAGCATCATCGGCATCTTTCTCATCATCGGCACAGTCGGCAAATCGGCGCAATTTCCGCTGCATGTTTGGCTGCCGGATGCCATGGAAGGCCCCACGCCAGTCAGCGCGATGATCCATGCGGCGGCGATGGTGTCGGCGGGCATCTTCTCGCTGATCCGCCTGTACCCGCTGTTTGCAGCCGGCGGCGACCCGCATCATGGCATTCTTACCGAGCCGCTGGCTTTCATGGCGGTGGTCGGCGCGTTCACGGCGCTGCTTGCGGCAACCATGGCGGTGGCGCAAAACGATGTTAAAGCTGTGCTGGCGTATTCGACCATCTCGCAGCTAGGCTTCATGATGGCGGCGCTGGGCATCGGCGCATACATCGCGGCTGCTTTTCATTTAATCACGCACGCTTTCTTCAAAGCGCTGCTCTTTATGGCGGCTGGCAGCGTCATCCATGGCATGGAACATGGCGAGCACCATGTCCACGAGCAGGGCCATGATCACCATCATGATCCTTCGGAGGTGCGCCATAGCCATTTCGACCCGCAGGATATGCGCAATATGGGCGGCTTGCGCAAGACCATGCCGGTCACCTTCTGGACATTTCTGATCGGCGGCCTGTCGCTTTCGGGTTTGCCTATCATTACCGCTGGCTTTTGGTCGAAGGACGAGATTTTGGCTGATGCTTGGCTGGTATTGGAAGGCTATGGCAGTGGCGCTCACGGGATGGTCTTTATTGTGCTGGCTGTCGCCGCCTTTATGACCGCTTTCTATACCATGCGTCAGATCGCCCTGACCTTCGGCGGCGAGGCGCGCACAGAAGCGGCCAAACATGCCAACCTGGGGCAAGGCGTCGTCAGCATTACGATGACGCTGCCGTTGATCGTCCTGGCTGTCTTTGCGATTGGCGCTGGCTTTGTTGGCGTCCCCAGCGATTTCCCGTTGCTCGGCGCCATCTTTTCGCCTGAATACAATAACTTCAAGCACTTGATGATTGAATCGCTGCCGCCTTCCGAAGCGACTGCCGCCTTTGCCGCGCTGCCTGATTATCATGCCAAAGCGCCACCCTTCAACATTATCCCCGTGGGGACTTCCGTGCTTGTGGCTTTGCTGGGGCTGTGGCTGGGCTGGTTGGTGTATTGGCGCAAGCCGCTCAAAGCCGGTCAGCGCGACCCTATGGAAACCTTCCTCGGTCCGCTGCACCCCGTGCTGCAGAATCGCTATTACCTGGATGCTATCTATGGACGCCTTTTTGTTGCGCCGTCACAATGGCTGAGCGCGCAGATTATCAGCTTCCTCGACCGCGGCATCATTGATGCGCTGCTGCACATCATCGCCCGGCTGTTCACCTGGCTGGGCGATCTGGTCAAGGTTTTGAACCTGTGGCTGATAGACGGCGTTGGCGATGGCATCCCGATCGCCATATTCAACGTTGGCGGCTGGCTGCGGCGGATGCAGAGCGGGCGCATCCAACAGTATATGCTCTTGATTCTGGCGGCGGCGGTGGCAATCGGCATTGTGCTGGCGCTGTCGTCGGGCGCGGCGCTTGCGCAATAAGGGGGCGCAACCATGGTAGACATCTTTGGCATCGACGCGCTTTCTGTCCTGGTCTTTGCCCCGGCGCTCAGCGCTTTGTTGGTGGCGTCTTTGGCATCGCTCGTCCCCAGCAAGGCGATTGGCCGCTGGACAGCGCTGCTGCTGTCGCTGCTGATCGCGCTGTTGAGCGTCCAGGTTTTCTTTGATTATCAGGCGGCTGGGCTGGCAATCGGCGACGAGCCATTCATCGTCACGCAAGATTCAGTCTGGTTCGAGGCGCTCGGCGCGCGCTGGACGCTGGGCATAGACGGCATCAGCGCCGTGATGATTTTGCTCACGGGCATTTTGACGCCGCTGGCTATCTTGGCGAGTTGGCAGATTGACGACCGCGCGAACATGCACATGGCGCTGCTGCTGCTGTTTGAGACTGGCAGCATGGGTGTCTTCGCGGCGATGGATTTGATGGTCTTCTTCCTGTTCTACGAGCTGACGCTGGTGCCGATGTATTTCCTCATCAACCAGTGGGGCAGCATGCCCAAATCGGGCGTAAAGTATTCGGGCCGTTTTTACGCTTCGACCAAGTTCATGATCTATTCGTTCGGCGGCACATTGGGCATGCTGCTGGCGACGCAACTGATCGGCTGGTCGGCTGGCAGCTACAGCATTCCGGCCCTGGTCGAGGCGTGGCCCGCCTTCCGCGAGGGCCAGGCGCTGCTGGGCATTGAGGTTGGCGCGGTCAAGGCGCTGGCATTCATCGGCTTTTTGGTGGCATTTGGCATCAAAGTGCCGATCTGGCCCTTTCATACATGGCTGCCCGATGCGCATGGCGAGGCGCCGACAGCCGGCTCCATGCTGCTGGCTGGGGTGATGCTGAAGCTGGGCGCCTATGGCTTCATCCGCCTGGTCATCCCGCTCTTCCCGGATGTCTGGCTGACAGAAGTGGCGGTCATCGGCGTGAATGTAGCCACGCTTTTTGCCATTCTGTCGGTCGTGGGCATCGTGCTGGGCGCATTCGCCGCCTTTGGACAAACAGACATCAAGCGGCTGGTCGCCTACAGCTCGGTCAACCACATGGGTTTTGTGGGCATTGGCATCGCCGTGCTGGCGCAGACCTATTCCCAGCTGTGGACGGGCGCGAACCCGGCTGCGGATGTGCAATCGGCCATCATCGCCGCCAACGGGACGGTATTGCAGATGTTCAACCACGGGCTCAGCTCGGCTGGCATGTTTTTGCTGGCGGGCGCGCTCTATTACAAAACGCACACCCGCGAGCTGGCGGATTATGGCGGGCTTTGGGTCAAAGCGCCGGTGATGGGCGCGATCCTGCTGTTCACCAGTTTTGCCAGTTTGGGCTTGCCGGGTTTGAACGGCTTCGTTAGCGAATTCTTGATTGTGCGCGGCAGCTGGACGACCTATACCGCCTTGACGGCTATCGCCATGCTCGGTTTGCTCTTCACCGGCGGCTATATTTTGAAAGGCATTCGCGCGGCGCTGCACGGACCATTCAACCTGCGCTGGCGTGATACCAACCTGGAATTGACGCGCGCCGAGTTGATCGCCATGCTGCCGCTGATTGGGCTGATGTTGCTTACTGGCTTGTATCCAAATTGGATCTTGCCCATGATCAATACCACAGTCTCGACCATTTTCGCCGGCTTGGCGAGCTAGGACTGCCATTATGGAAGCGACTGGCTTCTCCATTCTGACTGCCATCATCGCCATACCTATCATTGCGGGCGTGGTCATCCTGTTTTTGGACGGCAAAAATCGTGACCTGGTGCGCGGCGTGGGCATCACGGCGGCTTCCGCGGTGCTGGCTTTGTCGCTGGCGGTCTTCTTTGGCTATGACAATTATGTCAAGGCATCCGGCGGCTTGGTCGATCAGCAGATGGCTATGCTGGCGACTGGCGGGCAGCTGAGCGGGGCGCAGATGTTTGCGGATGCGCTGGCTTTTGAACAGCGCGTCGTCTGGGTCGAGTCGCTGGGCATCGCCTATCATGTCGGCGTGGATGGCGTAAGCGCGCCCATGGTGCTGCTGACGGGCATGGTCGCGGTGGCTGGCGTGCTGATTTCTTGGCATATCACCGACCGCCTGCGCGAGTTCATGGCTTTTTTCATGTTCCTGGTGGCGGGCGTTTTTGGCGTTTTCATCGCCGTCGACCTGTTCATGCTCTTCTTCTTTTATGAATTGGCGATCTTTCCCATGTACTTGCTGATCGCGGGCTGGGGATGGGTCAAGCTGCGCGAATACGCCGCGATGAAGCTCACGCTCTACATTCTGGTCGGCTCGGTCTTTGCCCTGGTTGGCGCAGTGGCGATGTACTTTACAGCTGGCAACTATTTCAGCGGGCCCGGCGTCGAGGTATTTCAGGCTGCGGTCGCAAGCGGCATCTTGCCAGCCGACAGCGGCGCATACAGCTGGAATATCGTGCAGCTGACCCTGGCTGCGGAGAATGGCGCGTATGCTGTCGACATCCTGGGCATTGAAGGGCTCAGCTTCGCCAAGTTCTGGTTCCCTTTTATGTTTATGGGCTTCGGCGTGCTGGCGGGCGTGTTTCCGTTTCACAACTGGTCGCCCGATGGTCATGTGGCCGCGCCCACTGCGGTGTCCATGATTCATGCGGGCGTGCTGATGAAAGTCGGCGCATTCGCCGCCTTGCGCGCGGGGATGCAGCTTTTGCCAGAAGGCGCGGATGTGCATCTGCCCTGGATGATTTTCCTCACGCTCATCAATGTCGTCTATGGCGCGTTGATCGCTTTTCGCCAGCGCGACTTCAAATATGTCATTGGGTTTTCGTCTGTTAGTCACATGGGCTTGGTCAGCATGGGCTGGGCGACCATGAATCTGACCGGGATGACTGGTGCAGGCATCCAGATGTTCAGCCATGGCGCGATGACGGCGCTCTTCTTCGGGGTGGTCGGCATGGTCTATGACCGCGCGCATACCCGCGATATTCCCAGCCTGGGCGGATTCATGACAGTGATGCCCTGGGTCGGCATCGCCTTTGTCATCGGCGGTCTGACCAGCATGGGCATGCCCGGCTTGAGCGGCTTCATCGCAGAGTTTCCGATCTTCCAAGGCATGTGGGCGGCTTCGGAGCAGATTACGTTGCAGTTGGGTGTCTTCGAATTAAGCAATTACTATAGCGTGCTGGTGGTCATCGCGGCGCTGGGCATCGTCATTACGGCGGCTTATGTGCTGCGGGTGGCGGGGCAGGTATTCTTCGGCGAGTTTGACGCCGATCGCTTTCACGATGTCGGCAATATCGAAATGACCGACCGCATCATTCTCATCATTCTGGGCGCGCCGCTGATCATTCTGGGGCTGTATCCGCCCATCATGGCACCGATGATCGAAAGCGGCATCCGACCGCTAATCGCCCTGCTGGGAGGTGGCTAGATGGAATTTGACCTCTGGGCGCAACTGCCTTCGGTCTTGCCCGAGATCGGCGTGACGGCGCTGGCAGTCGTCGTGCTCTTCGCCGATTGTTATGGCTCGCAAGCCACGCGGCGCAATGTCGTGTATATCTCTGCTTTGGCGATGGCGCTGCTGGCGCTGGTGCCGCTTATCTGGCTGCCCGACCCCGCGCTTTATGAAAATGGCGCGCTGCTTTGGGGCGGCATGGTCAATTATGACCCGCTTGCGCAGATATTCAAGGTGATGCTGCTGCTCGGCGGCGCGGTTACCTGTGTGCTGGCGGCTGGCGACAGAGGCGTCGGCGACAAAGGCGAATTCTATCTCATCGTCATCATCGCCACGCTTGGCGGCATGATGATGTCCAGCGCCAGCGACTTGATTCTGGTTTTTGTCGCCCTCGAGACCTTGTCTATTCCGCTCTATATGCTGGCGAGCTTTCGCCGGGGTGATGCCCGCTCTGCCGAAAGCGGCATGAAATACTTCCTGTATGGCGCATTCGCCTCAGCCATTATGCTCTTTGGCTTCAGCTTGCTCTACGGATTCACTGGCGCGACAAACCTGGCCGCAATCGCCGATTCGCTGAACAGTCTGGGCGATGGGCTGCTGGTGGTGATGGCGGCGCTGGTGATGGTGGTGCTCGGCTTCGGGTTCAAGATCGGCGCGGTGCCCTTTCACTTTTGGACGCCTGATGTCTATGAGGGCGCGCCAACGCCGGTGACCGCCTTTGTCAGTGTGTCCAGCAAAGCCGCCAGTTTTGCGTTGCTGCTGCGCTTTATGACCGCGGTCTTCCCCGCCGACCTGGTTATCGCTGGCGTGGCCATTCACGATTTCTGGATCAATTTGCTGGTGGTCATTTCCATCCTCAGCATGACCCTCGGCAATATCGTCGCCCTGCGGCAGACCAATATCAAGCGGCTGCTGGCTTACTCGTCCATCGCGCAAGCTGGTTATACGCTTATCGGCGTGGCGGCGCTGCAAGGGGCGGAGCCTGGTCTGGCTGTGGCGTCGGTCAGCTTCTACATGTTCATGTATATCTTTACCAATCTGCTGGTTTTTGGCGGCGCGATCCTCTTCATCGACAAGACGGATAGCGAGGAGATCAGCGACCTGGCGGGCTTGAATCGGCGCAGTCCCTGGCTGGCGCTTTTCTTGACCATTGGTTTGCTTTCGCTGGGCGGCATTCCACCGACAGCCGGTTTCTTTGGCAAATTCTTTTTGTTCCAGGCGGCAGTCAATGCCAACTTGGTTGGCTTGGCGCTGATCGCGGTTACCAATGCCATCATCGCGCTGTACTATTATCTGGTTGTCATCAAGGTGATGTATGTTGATGTGGGGCCTGACGATGATGTTGCGATAGGCATTCCGCGCGTGTATGGCTGGTCGCTGGGCATCACCGCGCTGGTGGTGATATTGCTGGGCACGATCGCTGTAACGCCCATTTATGACTGGGCGATATTGGGCGCGGCCGGATTGTAAATTGCTGTAGGCAGGGGTGGGCGATTGTGATAAACTTCACGCAGTCGGCTCGAATGATATTGTGGGCGGACATGGGCAACATGCGGCGACAAGCGATAGATGAAACCAAATAATAGCCCCTTTTCGACATATGGACTGGTCGCGGGGGTGGTCGGGCAGGTAGGCTGCCTGCTCCTGCTGGTGATTTTGGGGACATTCTTGCTTGGCTTGGCTTTGGACGAGGCGCTGGGGACGCGCCCCACATTTGTGTTTGTCATGCTTGTGGCGAGCGTGCCCGTCAGTATTGGGGCTATTTTCTGGTATACGCGCTACAAATCCAGGCAATTGCTGGGCGCTGCCAGACAGAAGGAGGAAGGGTTAAGTGAATAGCTTTTGGAACGGAAAACGCCGCTATATCGCTTTGCTGCTGTTCTTGGCAGGCGTATTTGTCGCGCTGGTCGTGCCGCCAGTCATCCCGTTCATCCAGTTGGCTGGCGAAAATCTCCCGTCAGGATACGACATCCCCTTCACGGATATACGCATAACCAACACATTTGTGGCGGCGGTGATTGTATGGATTTTGCTGCTGCTCTTCACTGTCTACATTGCGCGGCGGCGCCCCAGTGACGGTGGCGAAGTCCCGCCCGGCGGCTTCTACAACATGTTCGAAGCGCTTTATGAGGGCTTGATGGGCTTCATCGGCGGCATCGCTGGCGGCGCGCATTTCCGTTTGATCTTCAACATGTTCATGACCATCTTCCTCATCGTTCTCCTCTCAAACTGGATGTCGCTCGTGCCTGGCATCGACACTGTCGGCTTCATCCACCCGCACACCAAAGAGAAATTTGACCCCGAAACTGAGGAATACAAGGTCATCACCACCGATGGCTTTGAGATCTATCAGGGCTTCCTGGGCATCTCCTATGTCAACGGACAATGCGACTGGATCAGCCCGGCGGATGAAGCGGCGGCGGATCAAGCGGCGCTGGCCGAGGCGGAAGCGGCTGGACTTGCCGCTCAACAGACGCAGATCGAAGATGCCGCTTATGCGCGCTATCAAGCGGCGCACGGCGAGCACGGCGCGAGCGAGCATACTGACGAAGCCGGCGGCGACCACGGCGAAGACAGCCATGGCGAGGAGGCTGTCGAATCTGCCGCCACCGCTATGGATGATGAAGTCCTGGCGGCGCGCATCGCCGAGAAGCAAGCCCGCGCCAACCGCGGCTGCTACACCGGCGTGGCGCTCGCTCCCTGGCAGGATGGCTATAGCGACGACAAGGATGCCAAGAAAAAACCCATTCCGCTGCATCCCGACCCCAGCAGCGAAGAGGCGAAACGGGTGCCCTGGGTCGTCTTGCCGTTGGTGCGCGTCGCTTCGACCGATTTGAACATGACCTTGACTCTGGCGATTATTTCTGTGGTCATGACTCAATACATCGGTTTCAAGGCGCTGGGCATCGGCTATCTGACCAAGTTCTTCAACTTTGGCACGCTCTTCAAGTCGCCGCTGGGCGGCATTGATGTGGCGGTCGGCTTGCTGGAGCTGATCGGCGATTTCGCCAAGATTCTCTCATTCAGCTTCCGCCTCTTGGGCGCTATGTTCGCGGGGGCGATCTTGCTCTTCGTCATGAGCTTCCTGGTGCCGATTCTGCCGTGGCCCTTCTTTATCCTGGAGTTCTTCGTTGGTGCCATCCAAGCGCTGGTGTTCGCGCTGTTGACGGCGATATTCATGAATCTGGCGACGATCAGCCATCATCATGATGATGATCATGACGATGACCATTAAGTTTAGTCACGCAAATCGCGCATAGCGAAAACAAACTGGAGGAAACATCGATGGATGCACAAGCAACGATAGTTCTGGGTAAAGCGATTGGCGCAGGCTTGGCGATGATTGGCGCGGCTGGCGGCGGCATCGGCATCGGGATTTCGGTCGGCGGCGCGGTAATGGCGATGGGGCGCAACCCCGACCATACAGCGACTATCCAGACCAACATGATCCTTGGTGTGGCATTTGCCGAAGCGGTCGCTATCTATGCCTTGGTTGTGTCGCTGATTATCCTGTTCGTACTTAGCTAGGCGCCGCGCGCACAACAGGAGGACACTATGGAAGCGCTGGGAATTAACCCCGGTCTGATGCTCATTTGGCTAATCGCCTTCATCATGCTCTATGTGCTGCTGACGCGCTTTATCTATGACCCGCTGACCAATGTGCTAAACGAGCGGCGCACCCGCATCGCCAAAGGCCTGGATGATGCCGCGGCCGCGGCTGCAGCCCGGCAAAATGCCGAAGCCGAAGCCGAGAAGATCCTGGCGCAGGCGCGCAGCGAAGCGCAAAAGGTCATTGACGAAGCGCGTGGCCGTGGCGAAGATGTCGCCAGTGGCATCGAGCAAGAAGCGCGTCAAACTGCCGCCAAGATCCAATACGATGCCCAGACCGAAGCAGTCGCCACGCGCAATGCCGAGCTGGGCAACCTGCGCGAGCAGGTTCTGCAGATTTCGGTCGCGGTGGCCAGCCGCATCTTGGGCGAAACCATCGACGCGGCAAAGCAACAGTCGCTGGTCAACAGCTTCATCGCCGCGCTGCCAGTCGAGGCGCGTGGACTGGGCGGCAGCATAGAAGTCGTCAGCGCCATGCCGTTGACGGTCGAAGAGCGAGCGCAGATCACCGGCGAAGTCGGCGCGTCCGATGCCAGCTTCAGCGTCGATCCAGCCATTCTGGGCGGCTTGATCGTCCGCTGGTCGGGCGGTATGGTCGATGGCAGCGTGCGCTCGCAACTGAGCCAGATGGCGCGCAATTTGAATTAAGCCAGCGATCCGCAGTTTGCCTGCCAACAAGTTGACGCGCTGGAGTGCATTCCGGCGCGTTTGTGTTTGTCAAACCCGCGCAATCTCGCTTGAAACTGACGCGCCAAACTCGGGAATGCTGCGTCATGGCAAAAACCCTGCGCGACTTGCTCGCCGCCATACCCGTCTCAGACATTGTCGCCAGCGCTGGCGATTTGACCACGCCCATGGGCGCGCCGGTAGTCGATTCCAGCCACGATATCCAGCCGGGCGGTGTATTTGTGGCGCGCGGGGGCATGTCCACGGATGGCCATAACTTCATCGGCGCTGCCATCGCGGCTGGCGCTGCGGCAATCGTGGGCGAGGCAGACATGGCTTCGTTGCCCGTCCCCTACATTCGCGTTCGCAACGCCCAGCAGGCTGTCGGCAAACTGGCGGCGGCATATTATGGATTCCCGTCTCGCAAGCTGGCTGTCATTGGCGTGACTGGCACCGATGGCAAGACCACCACCTGCCACCTGCTGCACAGCATCCTAACGCGCGCCGACAACATGCGCCCCGGCTACATCAGCACAATCGCAGCCGACTTTGGCGATGCGACCGCGCCAACTGGTTTGCATGTGACCACGCCGAGCGCTCCCCAGGTTCAAGCCAACCTTGCCAAAATGGTCAAGGCGCGCCTCACGCATTGCATCCTGGAGATGACCAGTCATGGACTAGCGCAGGGGCGGCTGAACGGGGTTGATATCGACCTGGCGGCGCTGACCAATGTCCAGCACGAGCATCTTGATTATCATGGCAGTTGGGCAGCTTATCGCGATGCCAAAGCCATCATGTTTCGCATGCTCGCCGATTCTTGGCGCAAGCCAAATATGCCCAAAACCTCAATCGTCAATATCGATGACCCATCGGCAGATTACTTTGCCGCGCTCCCGGCAAGCCGCGTCTTGCGCTATGGCATCCAGCGCGAGGCTGATTTCCGAGCCAGCGACATCCAGCGCGAGGCGGCAGGTAGCCGGTTTCGAGTCTGTGGGCATACGCTGCAGCTGCGTCTGCCCGGCGGCTTCAACATCGCCAATGCTTTGGCAGCCATCGCTGCGGCGCGCGCCCTCGGTGTCGAGTGGGACGCGATAGAGCGGGGCCTCTTCGCTGTCAACTTGATATCTGGGCGCATGGAACGCATCGTCGCTGGGCAAGATTTCATCGCCATGGTCGATTTCGCGCATACGCCAAATGCTCTAAAGAGCGCGCTGACTGCCTGTCGGCGCATGCTGGCTGATGGCGGCCGCCTCATCGCTGTAATGGGCAGCGCGGGCCTGCGCGATGTACAGAAGCGCCGCCTGATGGCTGAGACTGCGGCTCAGCTGGCGGATTTCTCTATTCTCACTGCCGAAGACCCGCGCACGGAGTCGCTGGCGGACATTCTAGAGGCGATGGCGCAAGGCTGTCGCGCGCAGGGTGGCAGCGAAGGCGAGACATTCTGGCGCATACCCGATCGTGGCTGGGCAATATACCAAGCCTGTCAGTTGGCGCGAGCGGGCGATTTGGTCATCGTCTGTGGCAAGGGGCACGAGCAGAGCATGTGTTTCGGCGCGACCGAGTTCCCTTGGGACGACCGCGAGGCATTGCGCTCGGCGCTGGCTGGCGCGCCGCTGGACACCTTGCCCACAGCGGACAAACCGACCTATGCGGCGCATTGACTGGCTGGCGGTCACGCTGCTGCTGCTGTTTGCCGCGGCGCTGCGCATCATCGGCATCAGCTATGGTGGCGTGAATCCCGATTATTTTCCGTCTTATGCCCCGCAAGGCATGGCGCACGATCAACTGCCCATCCACCCCGACGCCTATGTGATGGTGGCGACGCCGGTCAACATGGCGCTGCGCAACTGGCTCGACCCCAACTTTTTCGAATATCCGTCCTTCATCATCAATGCCAATTTGGTCATGTTTCAACTCACCGGTTCGCTGGATGGCTATTCGCTGGAGGCTCGCGATGGGCGGTCGCTGCGGGTATACGCGGAGCACAGACTGTTTGTGATGGCGCGGATATGGTCGCTGGCGGGCGGCATGCTGCAAGTGGCTTGCGGCTATGCCATGGCTCGGCTGCTGTCGGGTCGCTACGCCGCGCTCTGCTGTGGTTTGCTGATCGCGGTCAGCTACACTTTGGTGCAGCATGGGCACTACATGAAGCCCGGCCCGTTGGCGCTGGGCTGGATGATGCTGGCGGCTTGGGCGGCGCTGGCCGCTTTGCATGCGACTGGCTCGCGGACGCGCTGGCGGCTGTATCTGCTGGCATGTGTCGCAACCGGCTTGGCGGCGACGACCCGCTACAATGCGGCGGCTGTCGGTTTGCTGGTCGGTGGCGCGGGCTTAATCCTGCTGTGGCGGCAGCGCTCGTGGGCGGGATGGCGCGGGGCGCTCGGTGCCTGGCTGGCGATTCCTCTGGTATTCTTGGCGGGCAGCCCATACATCCTGCGTGATTTCGCAGCATTTTGGCGTGACTTCTTGTACATCATAGGCCAATACACAACGACTGGCGCAAATGTGCCCGATCACTTTTTGGTCGACCACATGACGGGCTTGGCTTATTTAATCTTATACATTTTTCTGTACCAAATCGGCATCGCCGCGATGTGTCTGGCCGGGCTGGCAATCGGGCTATGTTGGCGTGGCGCGCGCCTGGCCAGCAACACGCGGATTTGTGGCTTGCTAATCGCCACTATGATAATTGCCTACGCGCTGGTGGCGATGCGCACACTGCGGCCGGGCCACAGCGACAACCTGGCTATGCTGATTGTGCCATTCTTGGCGGTGCTGGCGGCGGTCGGCGCGCAGTGGCTGGTCGAGCGGCTGCCGCTGCAAAAACAAGTTGCCCGAGCTTGTGTCTTGCTGCTGATGGTCGCCCAGCCGCTGGCTTTGTCTCTCGCGACCATGTTCGTGTTCACGCAGCCCGATACTCGTCATACTATGCTGGATTTTGTGCATGCGCATATCGAGCCAGGCGCGCGCTTTTTCTTGAATGGTCCGCGCAACCTGCCTCTGGACGAAGCGCTGTATCCCTATACCCAGCAGTTTGTCGTTTATGCGCCGGAGATGCCCAAGGGCGATGAGTATGATTACCTCGTCTATTCAGACGCGATCGCTTTTGACATCCTGCGCTCGTGGCAGATCGTTCCGCCATCGGTTATTCGCCAGCAGCGCGATATCTTGGCGGCGCATGATGCGGCATACACGCGCGTACACAGCATTGCGCGTCCGACGTGGCTGGGCAGCCAAGCCATGATGAATACCGCCTCTTATTATCACAATCCTGGTCTGGTTCTGTACTGCCTGAACGAGGCGGCTTGCGCAGCCATGCAATAACGCCCGCAACTTGCGAATGCGCGTTTTCCTGCGCGCGCATACGGCGCAGGCGCTGTATGCTAGCATGCGCTTTGTGTAGATTTTGCGAGAGGCGCTCGTGCGCGATATTGGCATCGTCATCGTCAACTGGAATACCTGCGCCTTGCTGCGGCGCTGCTTGGAGACGGTCTTTGCTAGCCAGGGCGACTTGCGCATGCGCGTGGTGGTGGTCGACAACGGCTCCGGCGACGGCAGCGCAGACATGGTTGCCGACTGCTTCCCACAGGTTGATTTGATCGCCCAAAGCGATAACCTGGGCTATCCCCGCGCCAACAATCTCGGCTTGCGGCGTTTGGGATTCCAGGCAAAAGGCGCAATCGCTGCCGACGCGCCCCGTTATGCCCTGCTGCTGAACCCCGATACCGAGCTGCCGCCCACCGCGCTGGCGACCATGCTGGCATTCATGGATTCGCGCCTGGATATCGGCGCTGCGGGACCAAAGCTGGTCTTGTCTGATGGCAGCCTGGACAAAGCTTGCCGCCGCGGTTTTCCAAGTCCCTTGGTCAGCTTCTATCACTATGCTGGCTTGGCCAGGCTCTTCCCGCGCAGTCGCCGCTTTGGATACTACAATATGACCTTCGCTGATGAAAATCAGGACATCGAAGTCGACTCGGTGGTGGGCGCGTTTATGCAAGTGCGCCGCGAAGCTATCGAGCGCGTCGGCTTGTTGGACGAAGCCTTCTTTATGTATGGCGAAGACCTGGACTGGGCGTTTCGAATCAAGGCGGCTGGCTACAAAATCTGGTATCATGCGGCTGTCACGGTCATGCATGTCAAGCGAGCTGCCAGCCGCCAGAGTCCGCGCGCGCAATTTGAGTTTTGGCGGGCGATGCTGATTTTTTATCGCAAGCACTTTCGCCGCGACACCTGGCTGCCCATCCACCTGCTTATCTTGGCTGCGCTGCTGTACAAGGGAGGTCTTGGCTTATGGCGGGAAATTCGCCAGCCGACTTCAACACCATAAGCCCTCGTTTGCTCAGGCTGAGCAAGGACCACCTCAAGGCGCTCTCGACAGTCACGCTGTTGCTGACAGATGTCCTTATGCTGGTGGTGGCGTTTCTTGTCGGCTATGAAGCCCGCGAAGATCTGCCTTTCTTTACGCGCCCGCAAGACCAGCCCGCGCCATTGCAATACCTGCCCACCATCATTCTGCATACCGCGACTGTGCTGGCGATGTTTTACTTCTCCCAGCTGTATCATCTCAAGCGCGCTTTTAGCCGCATCGACCAACTGCGCAGCGTCGTCGGCACGGTCACGCTCGGCACGCTCTTCGCCAGCGGCATGCAAGAATTTTTGCTGCAAAACACAT
The DNA here is from genome assembly GCA_026709625.1 of Chloroflexota bacterium. Classification (GTDB taxonomy): domain Bacteria; phylum Chloroflexota; class Anaerolineae; order Aggregatilineales; family Phototrophicaceae; genus UBA6055. The sequence continues at coordinate 15,517 of JAPOSR010000006.1, read as the reverse complement.
CGCTGGAAACAGCCTATCCGCGCAGCCTGCTGTTTTATGTCTGGTTCTTCAGCGTGGTTTTCACAGTCTTCGGGCGCGAGGTACACCGCCGGCTGTGGACGTTGCTGCGGCGGCGCGGCGTCGTTCGCGATAACCTGCTCATCGTCGGCGATGGTCGCTTTGCCCATGACATCATCAGCCACATCCGCAACAATTCGGAGCTCGGTTATGTCATCGTGGGCATTGTCACCGCCGAGCCAAAACAGGGCGACATGCTGGGCTATCCGTTCATCGGCGCGTATGCCGATATTCCGCGCCTGATTGATGACCTGGAAGTCGAGCAGGTGATCGTCGCGCTGACCGACTACCGGCGCGGCGAGGTGTTGGACTTGATTGAGCTGTGTCAGCGCGGCAAGGTCGATATCAAGGTCTTTCCGGATATGTTTTCCTATGTCGTGGGCGACTTGAATGTCGATGACCTGGGCGGTATGGCGCTGCTGACTGTGCGCGATATTGCGCTGCGTGGCTGGAAGCTGAGCCTCAAGCGCGCCATGGACTTGCTTGGCGCTGGGCTGGGCTTGGTCCTGTTGTCGCCGCTGATGCTGCTGACGGCGCTGTTGATCCGCCTGGAGTCGCGCGGGTCGGTCTTTTACTCGCAGGTTCGCATGGGCTTGGATGGACGCCCCTTCGCGATGATTAAATTTCGCTCGATGCGCGCCGATGCCGAGACCAACGGCCGCACCTGGACGGTCGAAAATGACGAACGGGTCACCCGCCTGGGGCGCTTCATGCGCAACAACAACTGGGACGAGATCCCTCAGTTGATTAATGTGCTGCTCGGCCAGATGAGCCTGGTCGGCCCGCGCCCGGAGCGACCGATGTATGTGCAGGAGTTTGGCCGGCAGATCCCCGATTATATGATGCGCCACCGCGAGAAAGCCGGCATGACTGGTTGGGCGCAGGTCAATGGCCTGCGCGGCGATACCTCGATCGCCCTGCGCACTGAATTCGACCGCCACTATGTCGAAAACTGGTCCTTGTGGCTGGATATCGTCATCATCATCCGCACCATCTGGCAGACCATCACGCGCTCCAATCGCAACGCCTATTGACGCTGATATGGACCTGGACACGTTGACCAGCGAGATGTATGCCTTTGTCGAAAGCAAAGGCTGGCTGGATGGTGATTCGCCAAAGCGCCAGACTCCGCGCAGCTTGGCTATCTCGCTGGCGCTGGAGGCCAGCGAAGTGCTGGAGCACTTCCAATGGAGCGAAGAAGCGCAGCAGCCTGAGGCTCTGGCTGAAGAACTGGCTGATGTCCTGCTCTATCTATTGCAGTTGGCGAGCCTCAACGGCATTGATCTGGGCGAGGCGACGATGCGAAAACTGCGCAAAAATCGCGCGCGCGACTGGGCAGCGTCCGCCCCAGATGACGCGCCTTCGAGTCTGTAAATTATGCCCGCAGCCTGTACAATGACAGGCGGCGCTGTATTTCGGGAAGGAAACGCATGGCTGAACAAGCTGTAACCGCGCAGAGCGAAGACTTTTCGCGCTGGTACAACGAGATCGTCTACCGTGCCGATCTGGCTGCTCCGTCGCCGGTGCGCGGCTGCGTCATCATCAAGCCCTATGGCTATGAAATCTGGGAAGGCATCAAAGCTGGGCTGGACAGACGCTTTCGAGCCACGGGGCATCAGAATGCCTATTTTCCGCTCTTTATCCCGGAGAGCTATATCAAGCGCGAGGCGGAGCATGTCGAAGGCTTCAGCCCCGAGCTGGCGGTCGTGACCCACGCTGGCGGCAAAAAACTGGAAGAGCCGCTAGTCGTCCGCCCGACATCAGAGACAGTCATTGGCGAGGCCTTCAGCGACTGGATCCAGTCTTATCGCGACCTGCCACTGCTGATCAACCAATGGGCAAATGTCGTCCGCTGGGAATTGCGCACGCGCCCTTTCCTGCGCACCGCCGAGTTTTTGTGGCAAGAAGGACACACCGCCCATGCCACGGCTGCGGAAGCCGAAGCGGAAACGCGCCAGATGCTGGATATCTATGCCGATTTCGCCATGGACGACGCGGCGATACCGGTGATCAAAGGCGAAAAGAGCCGCCTGGAGCGCTTCGCGGGTGCCTTGCGCACGTACACCATCGAAGCCATGATGCGCGACAAGCGAGCCTTGCAATCGGCCACCAGCCACAATCTGGGGCAGAACTTCGCCAAAGCGTTTGCGATCGACTATTTATCCGAGAACAATGTGCAGGCCTATTGCTGGACGACCAGCTGGGGGATGAGCACGCGCATGGTTGGCGCGGTTGTTATGGCGCACGGCGATGACAAAGGCTTGCGACTGCCGCCCAAGCTTGCGCCTTATCAAGTGGTCATCGTGCCGATCGTCCGCCGCGATACCCAGCGCAGCGCTGTCATGGACACGGTCGAACGGCTGCGCGCAACATTGATGGCGGCCGACATTCGTGTTCATGTTGATCGGCGCGATGGGCAATCGCCCGGCTTCAAGTTCAATGATTGGGAGATGCGCGGCGTGCCGGTGCGCATGGAGATTGGCCCCAAAGATGTCGAGAACGGCAATGCGGTGCTTGCGCGGCGCGATGTGCCGGGCCGGGCTGGTAAGCAATTTGTCTCCCAAGCGAGTATAACAGATGTCGTGCGCGACTTGCTCGCCGATATCCAGCGCAGCCTGCTGGATGATGCTCGCGCTTTTCGCGATTCGCATATTGTCGATGTCGCCGATTATGCGCAGCTTTGCGATGCGGTCGCGGCGGGCGAGTGGGCGCGGGCAGCCTGGGCGGGCAGCGATATTGATGAACAGCGAGTCAAGGACGAGACGGGCGCGACCATTCGCTGCTTTCCATTTGATCAGCCAGAGCGGGTGGGTAAATGCATCGCAACAGGCGAAAGCGCCGACAAAGTGGCTTTGTTCGCCAAAGCCTATTGACCATGCCGCTGCGCGAAACACTAACGGATTTCTAAGGCTTTTGCTATTGTGAAATTTGACACAATCAAGAGCCTACTGTAATCTATAGTTGGAGTCCAAACAAGGAATCTGATTTTATTGTTAGGGTGAGATGCTATTCTGTCGCCGTCATATCGCAAACAGAATTTCTGCGCCGCCACCGGAAAACAGCGGATTTTCTGCTGATGTTCCATCGCGGCATCGCCGATTCGTGATTTTTGGAAAAAGAAGATGAATGCTTACTTGCTCGTCGATGTAGATGACCTGCATGCCTGCGCCGACAACCGCCAGGTCAACTTGCAGGAACTGGCGGTCGCGATCCGCGCCAACGCGATTATGGTGGCTGGTTTGATTGAATCGAACCTTTTGCGGGCGATCGCCTTTGGCAACTGGAGTGGGGAAAATGCCAGCCTGCCCAAAGAAACATTAGCCATCTTTCAGACTGCTGGCTACGAAATTTTTGACATCGCAGAACCGGCGCGCGTCAACGAGAGTTTGCAAGCCAGGTTCTTCCCGCCCGAGCACATGCCAGTGAGCTGGCTCATCCTGGCGACCACGCGCAAAGAATTGCTGGCGCTGCTGCCACAGATCAACTTCTCAGCCACTTCGCGCATTCGACTGTGGGGGATTAATGATGCCGCGCTGGATTTTGGTCCGCTGGGCGACCGCGTTGTCGTTCAACGGCTCGATTCGCTGGTTGGCATCCAAAAGATCAAGAATGTCGCGGTTTACATCGACTTCGAAAATATCTCAATCAGCCTCAACGAGCAGGGCTATGTGGTCAACCTGGATCATCTTATCGACCGCATGGTCTCGCAGGCTCAGGCGCATGGACAACTGGTCAAGACAGCGGCTTATGCGCCCTGGGGTCAGCGTGGGGCGCTGCCGCCGCTGGTCGATAGTGGCGGACGCGAAGTGGCGGATGATGCTCCGTCGCGGCTGATGAAGTCGAATATCGACCCCGTCTTTCACCTGCCCGGCAAGCAAAGCGCTGATATCCGCATTGCCCGCGATGTCTTGGCAGATGCCGATTATCCCGAATCGGGCGATGTCATTATCCTGGCGACTGGCGACCGCGATTTCAACGATGTCATCAACACGCTCTTGCAAAAGCGCAAAACCGTGGTCGTCTGGGGCGTGCGCGGCAGCACAGGGCGCTTGCTGCAAGACCACCCATCGCTGCGGCTCGATTATATCGATGACTTCACCGATCTGCGCACCCATCAATCGCTCAGCGTTGTCGAGACCGAGCATGATACCGAAAGCTTCATCCCGTCGCAGTGGTCCAGCGTTGTCATCCAACACTTTCGCCTGAGCGCCGCAAACCCGCAAGCAATCATCACAATCGACGATCTCATCGCCCAGCTTAACAATGTCGGCGATGTCATTTCTCAAGAGCGCGGGCAAGATCTGGTTTCGCAAGCGACGGCTCTGGGCATATTGACGGAGCAAGACGCGCCGGGCGCTATTGGCTTGAACTTTCAGCACCCTGTCGTCGACAAGACATTGCTGATTGCCAATCGACTGGCGCGCCGCGTCGCCAACACGCTGTCCACGCGCAGCTGGGAATATGTCAACTACGGTTTCCTGCTTAAGGGCATCGCCATGGAGCGCGACCTCGACCGCCCGGGCATGAACGACAGCGACCAATGGCGCTCGCATTGGATCGACTGCCTGGTGCGCGAACGCCTCTTGCAGCGCGATCTTGTTCCGCATCGCCACAATCCGGACGACCTCGTTCCCGTCATCCGCCTACCCGAAACACGCGATTCGCTCCCCTTGTCGCAGCCAGAGACAGAACCAGTCAGTATCGACATCAGCGCGCAGAAATGGAAAGGCGTGCCGCCACACCAGATGGTCGACAGCGACAGCGATGTCGCGCGCATGGTCACCCGCATTGTCATAAGCGTCCAGCAATTTACCAGCTTCCGCAATTTCGCCTGGTGTCCACTGGGCAGCCTGCACAAACGGCTGCGCGAGCACGATGGCGGCATGGCTTTTCAACATGCCGTGGAATACTTGCTGGTCAACGAAATGGTTCGCGTCAACGAATATGCCAATCCGCGCAGTGACTACAACACCAAGGGCATCGAGCTGAACGAGAGCAATTCGTATGTGGCGGCGCTGTTGGCCGAGCGCGACGAATTTGTCCGCGTGCTGTTGACGATGTATCGCAACAATGACGGAATCACGCACGAGGCGGTCGCGATGCAGCTCAACAGCGACTGGGATGTCGGTCTGTGGCTGTCGATCATGCGCAGCGAGAATGTGCTGAATCTGATGCCGGGCAGAGCCGACCAATTCAGCTTGTTTCGCACACATCATACGGTGAAGATCGTCGCCAATGACGAAGTTGTCGATCCCCAGGAAATCGCTGGCTAGCTGGCCCTTGTCGTTCATAAGCGCGACTGCTACAATCGCCCCGTTTATCGTTGACCGACAGGCAACCGCTCCTGCCTGTCTGGTGGCTTAGCGAAGGGACGGAACGCATGCCATTGGATAAAGCGACAAAGACACAGATCATCAAAGACTATGCTCGGGAAGACGGCGACACCGGCTCGCCCGAGGTGCAGATCGCGCTGCTCACCCATCGAATCTTGCAATTAACCGAGCACTTGAAGATCCACAGCCACGATGAACATTCCCGGCGCGGTTTGTTGAAGCTGGTCGGACAGCGCCGCCGCCACCTGAAGTACATCGCGCGCAAAAAGCCGGACGTTTATCGTGAGTTGCTGGCGCGGCTTGGCTTGCGCCGCTGATGAACCAGTTTGCCCCGCGCCGCATTCCAACAATGCCGAAAGGCAATCATCAACCCAAAACCAATGCGTCTACGACAATAGACGTCAGGCGTTTGCGCGCAAGCAGCGCCCGCGCCTTTAAGCAATGGAGACCTGTATGACACTAGATATACGCGAATACCGCTGCCATGTGGGCGGCAAAGAAGTCATCATCGAGACGGGACGTTTTGCCCAGCAGGCTGGCGGCGCAGTGACTGTGCGCATGGGCGATACGATGCTTTTTTGTTCGGCAACCATGGGCTCGCCACGCCCGGGGCTGGACTTCTTCCCGCTCAGCGTCGATTACGAAGAGAAGATGTATGCTGGCGGGCGTGTGCCGGGCGGGTTCTTTCGCCGCGAAGGCCGACCGTCCGAAGGCGCCATCCTCACTTCGCGCGTCATCGACCGCACATTGCGTCCGCTCTTCCCGAAAAATATGCGCAATGATGTACAGGTCATCTTGATGTCGCTTGCGCATGACAAAGAACATCATGTCGATATGCTGGGCATCATTGCCGCCAGCACGGCGCTGATGATCTCCGATATCCCTTGGAATGGTCCGGTGGCTGGCGCGCGCGTCGGCTTGGTCGCTGGCGAACTGGTCGTCAACCCGACGTACAGCGACATGGTCGGCAGTGCGCTCGACCTGCGTGTCTCGGGCACAGCTGAAGCCATCAACATGGTGGAATGCAATGCCGACCAGGTCGACGAAGCCACCATGCTGGAAGCGCTGTTTTTGGCGCACGACTCGGCGCAAGACATCATCGCCCTGCAACAGCGCATCCGCGCCGAGATCGGCAAAGACAAACAAGCGCCCTCTGTCGACGACATCAGCGCTGCGCTGCAAGCCGATGTTGCCGCCAAGGTCGAAGCGCCGATACGCGAAATCATGTCGACGCACAGCGACCGCGCCGCCCGCCGCCAACCCCTGCGCGATATTCAGGATGAACTTGTGGCGGAATACAACGCTCGCCACGAAGCCGGCGAGGCCGACATCAATCTCAAGCATGTCGAGCGCGCCTATGACTCGGTGTTGAAAAAAGTTGTGCGCCAGCGCATCGTCAATGAAGGCATCCGCCCCGATGGCCGCGACCACGCCAGCATCCGAGCCTTGGCTGCCGAAGTTGGACTCGTGCCGCGGGTTCACGGCTCGGGCATGTTCATGCGCGGCGAAACTCAGGTCTTGACCATCGCCACGCTGGGCACTCCGCGCGACTCGCAATTTCTCGATGGCTTAAGCCCCGAAGACGACAAGCGTTATATGCACCACTACAACTTCCCGCCTTACAGCACCGGCGAAACCTATCCGATGCGTGGTCCACGCCGCCGCGAGATCGGGCATGGCGCGCTGGCGGAAAAAGCCCTGTTGGCGATGATTCCGCCGGCTGAGGAGTTTCCGTATGTCTTGCGCCTCGTCAGCGAGGTGATGAGCTCCAACGGCAGCACTTCTATGGCGAGCGTCTGCGGGAGCACCTTGGCGCTGCTCGATGCTGGCGTGCCCATCAAAAACCCGGTTGGCGGCATCGCCATGGGTTTGATCAAAGAAGGCGACAAGGTCGCTGTTTTGACCGACATCCAGGGCATGGAAGATCATCTCGGCGATATGGACTTCAAGGTCGCGGGCACGGCGGCTGGCATCACCGCGCTGCAAATGGACATCAAGATCGCCGGTGTAACGCGCGACATTATGGGGCAGGCGCTGGCGCAGGCAAAAGACGCTCGCCTGGAAATCCTCGCTGTCATCCAGGCTGCTATGCCACAGCGGCGCGCCAAGCTCAGCGACTTCGCCCCGCGCATGGAGAGCTTCAAAATCGCTGTCGACAAGATCGGCGCGGTTATTGGGCCTGGCGGCAAGAATGTGCGCGCGCTGCAGGACGATCACCAGGTCAAGGTCGATATTCAGGAAGACGGCTTGATCTATGTGGCTGGCGATTCTGGCGCGGAAGTCGACCGGGCGATCGAGAAAATCAAAGCTATGGTCCAGGAACCAGAACTGGGACATATCTACACCGGCAAGGTAACGCGCACCGAAAATTACGGCGCTTTCGTGGAGTTTCTGCCTGGCTCGGAAGGCATGGTGCATGTCTCGCAGTTGGCGGATTATCATGTCAAAAGCGTCGAGGACGAAGTCAGCGTGGGCGATGAAATCATGGTCATGGTCATCAATATCGATGGCACGGGCCGGGTGCGCCTCAGCCGTCAGGCTGTCTTGGAAGGCTGGGATGTCGAAGAAGCCCAACGTCGCGATGCCGCTGGTTCGCGCGGGGGTGGACGCCGCGGGGGTGGCGACCGGCGTGGTTCCCGGCGTGAGGGCGACCGTCGCGGCCCGCGCCGCGATGGCAATCGAAGCGGTGGCGAGCGCAATCGCCGCTGACAAGCGCAGGCTTATACCGCCGCGGCGAACAAGTAGATAGCTGCGAATCGAGATGGCCGATACGAATAGCAGAGACAATAACGCCCTCGCCGAGACCGACAATTACCTGGTCTGGGAAGTGCGCGAGCCCGATGATGAACTGACTTATCATGTCGAGCTGGGCGCGGTTACTTTGCACTTCTTCCGCGAAGAATGGGAAGAATTTCTGCAGCTGATTAAGGTGGCGGCGAGCAACAGTTGATGACGGCGCTGCGACTGCGGCGGCATTTTGTCTTGGCGATGGCAAAGCAGCTGCCGCCCAGTTCCGCCAGCTTGCGGCTGTTGGATCTGGATGGTGGCTCAGCCGCTATCTTGTCCGAGGCGCGCGCAGATTTGCAGCCCTTGCCACGAACAGCCTGCCAACCCAACAGCCTCGACGCCATTGTCGCTTACGATCTGCCCCTGACAAGCGAATTGCTGGACGAAGCGCGCGGGCTGCTGCGGGAAGGCGGACGTTTTATCGCTGTGCAGCCGCGGCGCCGGGTCAGCCAACAGCTTGGCGAGTTCTTGTCCGACTGCGGTTTTGTGCGCATATTGGTCGAGCCCGCGCTTGATGGACTGGGCGTGTTGATGCGCGGCGAAAAACCGCACAGGACCCGCGAAGCACAAAAGCGCATCCAAACCGTCGCCCGCACAGAAGCCGACTCGCTGGATATGCAGCGCTTCCGCGGTCGCTATCTGCACCTGTTGATCCAGCAGCAGCCCAATCGGCCCGCCTGGGCGCGAACCGCCGAAGACACAATCAGCTGGCGCGCCGCCGCCATCGCAGCGCTTCCACAGCCGATTCTGCTGGCATTCAGCAGCTTGCCCAAAGCGGTCGGTTTCATGCAGCCCGCTGTGCTCGCTGGCATCGTCCGCGATGTGAACAAGGTCGGCAAATTCAGTCGTGAAACCGCGCAAACCTGGGTGTTTGGGCTGCGCATCAATCCGACATTGGAGTCGCTGCATGGCGAAAGGCTCGTCTACATCGATATCGACCCCGCATCTGCCGAAGCGCCTGACGAGTAGCCGGCTCGATGCCGCTTAGCCTGGTCGACATCGCCTTCTTGCAAAGCGAGCGCGCCCAAAAGCGCCTGGTCTCGCTTGCCAATGCCGACCTGTCCGATGCCAGTACACTGCCTTTGCTCAGCCAGCTGCGCCGATCGCTGACAGCCCGCGAGGCTGGGACTGTGCTGACCATGCTGCGGCTGCGAAAAAAAGCCATCGCCAAGTTCCCTGCGCATGGCGAGCGCATGCTCTTCACCGAGGCCGGCTTGCAGCAAGCCAGCGGCCTTCTGGCACGCCAATATCGCGCGCGCCAGTTTGAAGCGAGCCGATTGCTGGATCTGTGTTGTGGCATCGGCGCGGACAGCCTGGCTTTTGCCGCGGCGAATCGCGAGGCGCTCGGTTTGGACATCGACCCCGTTCACATCGCCATCGCCCGCCACAACAGCTCTGCGCTGCAGCTGCCAGCGCAATTCGCGGTGCGCGACATTCGTCAGGGCATACCCAGCGGTTACGATGCGATATTCTTCGACCCCGCCCGCCGCGATGACAGGGGCAGACGCATCCATCATGTCGAGGCTTATCTGCCGCAGCTATCACTGACGCGGCAATGGCGCGCGCGTGAAATCGCTGTGAAGCTGTCGCCGAGCCTCGACTTGCGTCAGGTCGAAGCCTATGGCGGCGCGCTGGAGTTCATTTCTGTGCAGGGACGCCTGAGCGAGGCGCTGCTGTGGCTGCATCGTGACCCCGTCCAGCCCTTCGCCACCCTGCTGCGAAAAGCGGATGTCCTGCACATGGAGGACGATGGCGAGGCTGACATGGCTGTCACTGCGCCGCGGGGCTGGCTGCTCGAGCCCGATCCGGCTGTGCTGCGCGCTGGATTGGTGCAGACCCTGGGGCGGCACCTCCAGGCATCTATGCTGGATGAGCGCATTGCCTACTTGACGGTCGACCAGCCTGCGCCGACGCCTTGGGCGCGCTGCTGGAAAATCCGCGAGTGGCTGCCTTTTCAGCTGAAGCGGCTGCGGCGTCATTTGCTCGCGCGAGGCATCGGGCGCGTTACCATCAAAAAACGCGGCTTTGCTATGAGTCCCGATGAGCTCATCGCTCGCTTGCGGCTGCGTGGCGAAGGCAATTCCTGTGTGCTGGTCATGACTCGCTGCCGCGGCAAGCCCATCGCCATCGTTTGCGACGAACCCAAACTTGGGCAAGCGCCGCGACTCTCACTATAATGGCAGCAGCGCCGCTTATTTGCGCAGCCCTCGCGAAGGAAAGGACGGCAGTATGCTGATGCGCCCGGAAGATTCCGGACCACCGCGGTTGATCAGCTGGGATGAGGTCGATGAGTTGATCGACGGGCTGATACCGCGCATTCAGCTCTTAGGTCCCTTTGGCGCGATGGTCATGATTACGCGTGGCGGAGTCGTCCCGGGCGGCTTGCTGGCAGAGGCGCTGAGCATCCAGCACCTGCTGGCGGCATCGGTGGACTTTGTGGCGGCTGCGCGCGCCAGCATGATGGCTTGGCCCAGCTTCTTGCAATTTCCTGATCCCGATCTGCTGCGTGGACGCCGCACCCTGGTGGTCGATGATGTCTGGGGCAGCGGGCGCACCAGCATTGCCGTGCGCGACCGGGTCAGCGCGGCTGGCGGCAGGCCCGTCAGCTGCGTGCTGCACTACCATCCTTATCGCAGCCTGTTTTCCGATGCCAAGCCCGATTTGTATGGTGATGTGACCGATGTATATGTTGTCTATCCTTGGGAGATCGACCGTGGTTTGCTGGGGCGCGATTATGTCGACGCGCCGCCGCAAAATTGAGGCGCTGGCGCAATGCCCGCGACCTTGCGCCTTGCGCGGCAATTTGGGCTATACTGAATGAAGCTGTCACTCGGCGCGCGGACAGCAGCGCCTGGTCATTTTGTGCGCAAACTCGCCTATTCATGGTAGAGTAGGCGCAGAGCGGCGATTGACGGCAAGAATCGCGCGCGCTCGAATTGACTCTGCGCCAATGCGCAGACAAGCTGCGACGCGACAATGACCTGCACAGCAGGAGGTTTTGCCAAACCCATGAGCGAATATACAGCAATCGGCAGCGAAGACGAGAACTTCGAGGAGCTGTTGGCCTCGTCTTTCGATTTCACCTTTACACCCCCGCGGCGCGGCGAAATCCGCGAAGCGACTATCTTGCAAATTGATGAGCGCGAGATCATTGTCGACTTGGGCGCGAAGCAAGATGGCATCGTGCCCTCGCAAGACCTGGAGCGCATGGACGACGACTTTCGAGCCAGCCTCGAGTCGGGCACCAGCGTGCCTGTGTACATCGTCAATCCGCGCGACCAACACGACAATCTCATCGTTTCGATCAATATGGGATTGCAGCGCTATGACTGGGAAAAAGCGCGCGAGCTGCTCAAATCGCAGGATGCGGTCGATGTCAAGGTCAGCGGCTATAACAAAGGCGGCGCGCTCGTCCGCTGGAACCGACTGGAAGGCTTTATCCCCGGCTCGCACCTCGTTTCGGTTCGCTTGTCCGCCGACCGCCGCGAAGCGATGAGCGAACTGATCGGCAATACCTTGGGTGTCAAGATCATCGAGGTTGATCAAGACCGCCGCCGACTGATCTTCAGCGAACGAGAAGCGCAGCGCGAATGGCGTGCTCGCCGCAAAGCCCAGCTGTTGGCCGAGCTTAGCGTGGGCGATGTCGTCAAAGGCGTGGTCACTGGCATCCGCGACTTCGGCGCATTTGTCAATATCGGCGGCGCAGACGGCTTGATTCATGTCAGCGAGCTGGCTTGGCATCGCGTCGATCACCCGCGCGATATCTTGCAGATCGGCCAAGAAATCGAGGTCTTCGTGCTCAACCTCGACCGGCAGACCAACCGAATCGCCCTCAGCCGCAAACGCCTGCTCAGCGACCCCTGGGACGACGCGCAGCTTCGCTATCACGAGGGCCAGCTGGTGGAAGGTTATGTTACCAATGTGGTCGACTTTGGCGCTTTTGTCGCGTTGGGAGATGGCTTGGAAGGCTTGCTTCACCTCAGCGAGATGGGTGATGGCGCGCTGAAAGAACCCTATTCGTATGTGCAAAAGGGCGACCACATGTCTTTGCGCATCAGCCATCTGGAGCCAGAAAAGCGCCGCGTTGGCTTTACGCAGCGCTGGGGCACAGCTTCCGGCCAAGCTGAAGAGTCGCGTCAAGATGACGACGCCGAGTTGCCCGCCGCTTCGCTTCCGGACGAATAGACGGATTGCTTGTCAACCGCGGTTGACACTGGGCAGCCGCCTTTGTACAATGTCGCCGATTGTTGGCGAGGTCAGATCTGTCGTGTAGGGTTGCTCAGTTTGCAGGCACATGTACCTGAGCCTGGTCATGCAGCATGGCTGTAGCCAGGTTTTATTTTGCCTGCGCGCGTCAGCCTCGCCGCAAACCCGCAAGTCAATCGTTCGGGGAGCGTGGTTTTGGATATGCAGGCACAAATCGCAGTAGATACATCGGTGGAAGAGATGGACTTTGCAGCCTTGCTCGAAGAATCGCTGGCGGCAAGCAGCATTGAACGCGGCGACATCGTCAGCGGCACAGTGATGGGCATCGACAGCCAAGGGCTGATTGTGGATGTCGGCTGGAAGCAAGATGGCATCGTCACGCGCGGCGATATTGAGCGTATGGGCATGAGCACGCGCGACTTTGAAATCAATGCGCAGATCGCCGTGGCGGTTGTCAACCTTAATGACAACGACGGCAATCTCATATTGTCCGCAGCTCAGGCGCGTCAAAATGAGGACTGGCTGCGCGCAGAAGAAATGATGAATGCCGAAACCCTCTACAGCGGCGAAATCACTGATTCCAACAAAGGCGGCATCATCGTCAGCTTCGGACATCTGCGCGGTTTTGTGCCAGCCAGCCATGTTGTCGATTTGCCGCGTGGCTTGAAAGAAGACGACCGCATCACCCATTTGCAGAGCTTGATCGGCAACGAAATCACAGTCAAGGTCATCGAGGTCAATCGCAAACGCCGCCGCCTGGTCTTCAGCCAGCTGGAAGCCGAGCATGAGAATCGCGCCGCCCGCAAAGAAAAACTGCTGCTCGAGCTGCAAGAAGGCACATCCCGCAGCGGCGTGGTCAGCGGCTTGTGCGACTTTGGCGCATTTGTCGACCTCGGTGGAGCGGATGGTTTGGTCCATATCTCCGAGCTGGCCTGGCGCCGCGTCCGGCACCCAAGCCAGGTCTTGGCGGTGGGCGACAGGATCGATGTCTTCGTGCTGAATTTGGACGCGCAAGGCAAGCGCATCGGCTTGAGCTTGAAGCGGCTGCAGCCCAACCCCTGGACGCTGGTCGATGGCATCTATCACATCGGCCAACTGGTCGAAGGCGTCATCAGCCGCCTGGAGGCCTTCGGCGCATTTATCAGCCTCGACCCCGGCATAGAGGCTTTGCTGCACGTGAGTCAGATGTCTCGCAATCCCGATGACAACCCACAACGCCACCTCTATGAAGGCCAGAAGCTGCTCATGCGCATCATCAGCATTGAATCGGAGCGACAGCGGCTGGGTTTGAGCTTGAGCGAGGTGACCGAGACCGAAAAAGCCCAATGGGAAGAACGCCAACTGGAACTGGTCGCCGCCGCCCAGCAAGAGGCAGAAGCCGAGCAAACGCAGGAGACTGGCGAGAATCAGCCTGTATAAGGCGCGCAATGTCGTGTACACTGTATGCGGGACGACTCGAGTATGGTGAAGGTGGTGAGAAAAGAATGGCTTCTGTAAAACTCAAGCCAGGCGAAAGTCAAGAGCAGCTTCTGCGCCGCTTCCGCAAGCGCGTGACCAACGCCGGTATCTTGAGCACTGTGCGCCGCAAGCGCTGGCATATCTCCAAGAGCGAGCTGCGCCGCATCGAAAAGAAAAAGGCTATTCGCCGGTCGCGCCGGCGCATGCGTCGCAACTGAGAATAGACTCTGTGTTGGGCTGCCCGTAGGTCGTCCGCGCATCAGCCGAAAGATAGGCGACGCAGCCCGCGCGCTGGCTGCCGAAACTCTTTGCATAGCGTACCGCGATTTGTTGCGCTTGCAGCAAGTCGCACCATTGTCAAGCGGTTGAGAATTGTATGGCAGGAGGCACATGGCAAAGAAAGAAGAGAAGATTGAAGTAGAAGGTACGGTCGTCGAGGCGTTGCCAAATACGCAATTCATGGTTGAATTGGAAAACGGGCACCGTTTGCTTGCCTATCTCTCGGGCAAGATGCGCAAATTTTACATCCGTATTTTGTTGGGAGACCGCGTCAAGGTAGAGATGTCGCCCTACGATATGAATCGCGGTCGCATCATTTATCGCCACAAGGACAATGTGCGCGCCTGAGCTCCTGCCGTCCATTTTGCATTTGCATCAAAACGGGTCGTCGCGGCGATGGCTCGTTATGCTTTCCGCGCCCAGTGCGCCGCCATCGTGCCCAGCATAAATGTCTGCCAGCGCACATCGCAGAAGCCAGCTGCTGCGACCAGTTGCGACAATTCTTGCGGTGTCTTGAAAAGCGCCGTCGACTCGGGCAGGTATCGATAGGCATCGGCCGCGGCTTTGCCAGCCACCAGCCGCCCCAGCAGGGGGATGCCCACTTGCAGATGCAAGTTGATCAAGGGCTTCAGTGGGCTGTTCGGTGGCGGCGAGGTATCCAGAATGACGATGCGCCCGCCACTGCGCAAGACGCGCCGTTGTTCTGCTAGCGCTTGTGGAATATCAACGACATTGCGCAGCAGATAAGCCGAGACCACGGCATCAAAGCTGGCATCGGCATAAGGCAGGCGCAGCGCATCCGCCCCCGCCCAGGCGATACGGCTTCCGTGGTGTCGGCTTTGGCCTACGCGCATCATTTCCAAGGCGAAATCAGCGCCATGCACGCGGGCTTCTGGCTGTTGCTTCAGAGCCTCTCGGGCGATGTCACCTGTCCCCGTGGCGATATCTAGCAGCCTGCCCCGCGCCGGCAAATCTGCCACCTGGACAGCGAAACGCCGCCACTTGTGATCTTGGCCGCCGGTAATGAGCCGATTCATCAGGTCATAGCGCCTGGCGATTCGGTCGAACATGCCGCGCACATAGTCGGCGCGCGCTTGCCCTTGCAGCTGTGCCATAGGCTTAATCCGCCGACCGCCGCGTTTCAAAGAGCAGCCAATCGCTCTGCTGCTGTCGCGCCACAATCTGGAGCCCCGGGCGGTCCAGGGCCGCCGCCACTTCGTCGGGTTGTTCGGCTATGATGCCGGTGAAGAGCGCCGCCCCGCCCGGACGCAGGATTTCGCCCAAGCCCTGCGCCGCCAACTGGATGATCACGCGCGCCAAGATATTGACGATGATCACATCGAAGCGCCGCGCCGCCGCCCTTACGCTGTCCAGACTGCCTTGCTGCGCGGTGATTC
>JAPOSR010000056.1 GCA_026709625.1 Chloroflexota bacterium | reverse complement strand
GCCAACAACGCGATTATCATGCCCATCTTTGGCGACAAACACGATGCAGACGCCGCGCAAACGCTGGCGGAGCTCTTCCCCCAGCGCGAGATTGTGCGCATCCAGGCGCGCGAGATCTTGCTGGGCGGCGGCAACATCCATTGCATCACGCAGCAGCAGCCCGCAGGCAGCTAGAAAGCGGCGCGACATGTCCGAATATGTGACCATTGAAGTCGAGCTGGGCGAGCAGCCCGATGTCGTCGAATTAATCGTCAATCAGCTACTGACGGCTGACGGCGAAGAGACCTATTGCAATCGCGAAGCGGGCGATCTGGGGTCGCCGCTGGCGCAGATGCTCTACGCGGCGGTGGATGGCATCGACCAACTGACTGTACAGGAAGATTGTCTGATCATCCGCCGCAAGCCCTCACAGCCTTGGGAAGCCATCATCGATGAAGTGCGCGATGCCTTGCGTGACTGGTATCTCTAGGCGCTGCCAGAGCCGTCCGCAGCCGTGCTCTTGACTTGGCGGAACATGTCATCGACCTGCTTTTTCTCGCCTGCTTCGAGCACCGACAGCATTTCGCCTGCCGACATGTTGCGATAGTCGCGCTGCGCCTGTGGGATGGCGACGCCGCTGATGATGCGGGACAGCTCAACCGAATCGCAAGCGTAGCACTGCGGTGTGGCGGCGGCATAAGCGGCTACAGACTTGAAATGCAGACTGAAGCGCTCTCCACAGGTTTTGCAGCGAAAATCGTATTGTGGCATGCGTCAGCTCGTCCCGCGGCTATGCGGCGCTTTGGCCGGCTCCATATCAGGATGCCACTCGTCCAGCAGGGCATCGGCGTGACGCGTGGCGATCCAGCCGCCCAGGTCGCGCGCGATCCGTTCCAGCATTTTCGGCTGCGCCCAGGTGGCGGCATCAACTTGCACAGCCACAGCGCCAGCCTCGATATAATCGCGGGCGTCGGTTGGCGAATGGATGCCGCCACAGCCGATAATCGGGAGATCCGCGGGCAGCTCGCGCCGCAGCCGCCCAACCATGCGCAAGACCAGCGGCTTGATCAGCGGCCCATAGATGCGACCGCTGACCAGTTGTCCGCCCTCTGCATCGCGGGCTGTGCCACGTGGCGCAGCAGTCATCACCAAAGCATCGGCACCCGCCTCGGCAACCGGCCGCGCAAGTTCTTGGCATTCATAAAATGGCAGCCGCACGAGCAGCGGTTTTTCTACTGTGGCTGCCGCCCGCACCAATGCGACGGCTTCGTCGACGCCGACGTCATCACCCAAGCCCAGCTCGACCGCCGCCACTTCATCGACCGCGTCGAGCAGTTTAGCAGCGCGTTTTGCCTGGGCGGGCGTCGTGCCCAGCAAGTGGAGCACGACAGGAATCGGCAGCTTCGCCCAAGCGCGGCGATATTGTCGAACCAGCGCGCTCAAGCCGGGATTGGGCAAACCCGTATGCGCCAGCACGCCAGCATCCAGAGGCACGACGCGCGTGCCGGCGGTTGGCCGCCAAGGCGCGATCGTAGTCGGGTTGGTGACCAGCGCGCCCAGGCTGGCATAGTCGATCAAACTGCGATATTCGTCCGCAAAGCCCAAGGTGCCAGCCGCGGGCATAACCGGCGTCTGCACAATCAAGCTGGTCTTGCCGGGTCGCGCGATTTCTATAGCCATGCGTCAAAGCCCGCTGCTATGCCAGCCGAAGCTGTGTCAAATCAAAAGCCGGCCCATCCAGGCATTGCAACCTGGCGCTGGGGCGCACAGGCAGCATACAAGCCTGACAAGCGCCAACGCCGCAAGGCAGCTGCCGTTGAAATATCCCGAAAATCGTGTTGGCGGGCACATCGCTGCGCCGGCTGCGAATCAGCCGCATGATCTCGGCGAAGCGAATCAGCTCGGGACCCTCACCGACCAAAGCGAAAATTTGATCAGCCCAACCCAGCGTCATGACCATATCGCCCCAGCTGTGATCGTCGCTCGCCTGAATGATTTCGACTTCTTCGGGCAGATGGGCGCAGTCATAGTCACGCGCCGAGCCCATGGTGACCATAGTCAGGCTTGTCCCCTGCTCCAGCAAAGGCGGCAGCATCATCAGCAGCGGCGTGGGCGGAGTCGCATACGCCAGCAGCAGCAAATTGCGCAATTTTTGACGAAAACGCAGCGGCTTGCCGATTGGTCCCAGGAGGCTCAGCAGCTGTCCGGGCACAAATTGCTCGCGCGCCGGCTGCTCGACAACCAGTATGTTGCTGGCGAGCACATCGACCGGGAACCACAGGTCGCGCAGATAGGGATGCCAGATTTCAGCCGCATAATCTTTGGATATGCGTCGAACCAGCAGCGCCTGCCCGGGCAGCAACGCCGACAGCGAGCGATCCACCGCCAGCTCCAGGCGTTGATACCCGCGATTGACGCGCTTGATGCGTTCGACAATTGCCTGCGTTTCTCTCATGTGGCTTTTATTATAGTCGGCTTGAAGAATGACGCGACTGTGGCGGGCGATTATTGTCGCGGCAATGGCAGTATGATCATATTTCGCAACGGGTTAAAGCAGCCAAAGCCTCTGCGCCGCTTCATCAAGGGCAATCCGCCTTGCCATTTGTTCCGCTCAACACTACCATCGTCCCGTATTGTCTCGATAGTCAGGCGGGCACCTTCATGCGAGCGGCTCGGGCTTTTAGGCTGTTGGCGCTGCTCCTGCTGCTGGGCATTATCCTGCGCTGCGCCTATGCCTTCAGCCTGCCGACAGTCAGCGAATTCACCCGTGGCGGTGGCGATGGCTCTTGGTATTTGGCGAATGGCTATGGCTTTTTTAGCGGGCAGGTCCACGGCTGGGTCAATGGCCTCCCATTTTATAACGGCAGGCTGCGCGCGCCGCCCCTGTATGTGATGTTTGTTGGCATTGCGCAGCCGGCGCTTGCCCAGCACAAAACGATCCTGTTGATTCGCCTGCTGCAATGCCTGGCGAGCGCGGCGACCATCTGGCTGACTGCCCGGCTCGCGCTGATTATGACAAAAGACCGGCGCGCTATGCTGCTGGCGGCGGGATTGATGGCGCTGCACCCCGCCATGATTATGGAGCCAGCCAATATCGCCACAGAAACCCTGTATATCTTCTTCATTGCGCTGGGCATCTGGCTCTATATGGAATACTTCGTGGCGGCGCGATTGCGGCAAGAAAGCCATCGTCCTTCTCCGCGCTGGGCGCTGGCGCTGGCCGGGCTGGCGCTGGGCTTGGCGACGCTGACGCGGGGAGCTTCGGCATTTTTCCCATTGGCGCTGGCGCTGCATTTGTTCCTGCTGGGGCGGCAGCAGCGAATCGCCGACTGGCGGCGCGCCTGCCTGATTTTTCTGCTTTGCTATGGCGCGATGGTTTCGACCTGGACCCTGCACAATTTGATTTTGTGGGACCGGCTGGTGATTGTCAGCGACCAACTGCTGGGCACCTTGTGGCGCGGTGCCGCAGCCAACGATGGCACGCCTCAAGAAAATGACGCGCTGCTGCTGGAGGGCGTCGAGCTGCCCGAAGACGACTGTGAGATTGATTGCAATTATCAACACCCGCCCGAGCTGTTCCTGCGCAGGATTGGCGAAATTGTCGGCGGCGACCTGGCGGGATTCGTCGCTCGGCGCGCAACAGAGCTTGGTTATGCTATTCTGCAGCCGCATGGCACGACCGAGCTGGGCGGAACGAGCGTCTGGGGAGTGGCGCGGCAATGGCTGGAAGGAGAGCGGTCGCTAAGCGGGCTGCTGGATATCCTGCGCGTCGAAGGCTTCGCCAGCAAGCTGCTGGTATGGCTGTTTCACGCTGTCGCTCTTGGCTTTGGGGCGCTCGGCATGTGGCTGTGGCGGAAGCGCTGGCTGCTGGCGCTGCCGTTGGCGAGCTTCGCGCTGTATACGATCGCCGCGCATTTGGCTTTGCTGGCTTTGCCTCGTTACCTATTCCCAATCGAGTTTGCGCTGCTGGCATTTGCGGCGGCGGCGATTGTCCAACTGTACGACCTGCGGGATCAAGGAGAACATCGCCCATGAAGATTTACACAAAGACCGGCGACAGTGGCACGACGGCGCTCTTCGCCGGTGGACGCGTGCCCAAGCATCATCTGCGCGTAGAGGCCTATGGCACGATCGACGAGCTGAATTCCTTGCTGGGGGTCGTCCGCGCCAGCCGACCGAGCCAAGCGACCGATGCCTGGCTGGAGACTGTACAAAATCAACTATTTCATCTGGGCGCGGATTTGGCGACGCCGCCTTCTGCCAAGTCCAGTTGGGTCACGCGCATCGGCAAAGACGACACCCACTGGCTCGAAGCGAGCATCGACCAAATGACGGAGCAACTGCCGCCGCTGCGCAACTTTGTGCTGCCAGGCGGGGCACCAGCCGCGGCACAGCTGCAAGTTGCCCGTGCCGTATGCCGGCGCGCCGAGCGCATCATGACCGCGCTGGACCAACATGCCGAGATTGGCGCTGACGCGCTGGCTTATGTCAATCGTTTGTCAGACTGGCTGTTTACGCTGGCGCGCTATGAAAACATGCAGGCTGGCGAGAGCGAAACCAAATGGGGACTGCGCCAATGACGATGCTGATGATGCCGGAGGTGGGAGTCGAACCCACACACCCGAAGGTACACGAGTTTGAGTCGTGCGCGTCTGCCAATTCCGCCACTCCGGCCCTAGCTAGGGCAGTCTACGCCAACTGGGACAGCTTGTCAATAGACGAACGGGCGCGGGCATGAGCCGCATCGCCAATTATTGCGAGGTTTGTGGCGGCAGATTGATCCAACAGCGGCATGGCGGGCGCATCCGCCCCTATTGCCAGGTATGCCAGCAGCCAACTTACTTCGACCCCAAGGTAGCCGTGATCATTTTTGCTTTGCGCGATGAAGAAGTCTTACTGGTCCAACGGGCAATGGATCCAGGCGCAGGCAAGTGGGCGCTGCCAGCCGGCTTCATCGATTATGACGAAGCACCAGAAGACGCCGCCATCCGCGAAACATGGGAAGAGACAGGCTTGCAAGTGGTCATTCGCAAGCTGCTGGCGGTCTTCCCCAAACGCGATGATGGCTTGGCGGATATATCAATCGCCTATAGCGCAGAAATCATAGGTGGCGAGGCAAAAGCCGGCGACGATGCGGCAGATCTTGGCTTTTTTGCAGCAAAGCGACTGCCGCCACTGGTCTTCTTCCCGTCAGTCGCCTTGGTTGCGCAGTGGCGCGCTGGCGAGCTGGCGCTGCAACCTTGAGTCAGCCTCGCTTGGGAGCCAAGCCCAGCAGATTGATGATGCGGCTGGCGAGAGCGAGCAAGTAACTGTATAGAATCGTCGCCCGCGCGCGCGTGGCATTGCGCCCATCATCCAGCGCCTGGTAGATGCCTTGCGCTTCTTTGTAGTAGCTGCGCGCCGTGGCAAACTCTCCCTGCGATTGATGCGCTGCGCCCAAGGCATACAAATACCGCGCCGCATAGGCAGGATTGCCGGCCGCCCGCGCCGATTCGATCGCCCGTCCATAATAGCTGATTGCGATATCTGGTTTGCCGCGCAGCTCTTGCCATTGCCCGAGCATGCCCAGCGTGTACATTTCATAAGGCCCATGCTGGACATCTTGCGCCAGCGCCAGCATTTGGTCAAGGTAAGCGCGCGCCTCGCCCAGGTCTTGAGCCGCCAGCATGGTCATCGACAAGGTGTACAAGCGCATGAATTCATGAAAGATCGCTTCCATGCCGCGGCAGACATCCAGCGCGACCAGCTGCTGTTCAATGCCCCGTTCAAATGTAGCGGCTTCCTGCGCCAGGACGAGTCCCTGCTGCCCGATGATGACACTCTCGAGCAGGCGGTCGCCGACAGATTGCGCTTTGCGCAAGGCGACAAGCAAACCATCGCTGGCTTTGTTGTGGTCGCCTTTGCGGATCAGCGCATTGGACAGCAGCAAAATCCCCCGCGCCTCGAGCTGTTCATCATTCAGTTCGCGCGCGATATCGATAACGCGCCAGGCATGCTTGCTGGAATCGGCCGGGCTGGCGGCGATCTCGCCCATGCCCAGCAGCGACTGCGCATAACGGCGCATGTCGCCAGCTTCAAAAGCGATATCGACAGCGCGCCGATAATCGTCAAGTGCTTCGCCAGTCTGGAAGTAGCCTTCACGAGCCACCCGCGCGCGCAGATTCAGCGCATCCACAGCCAGGCTGGCGGAAGGAATCTGGTCGGCGCGCTCAAGAGCCTGCGAGCTGTAATCGCGAGCGAAATCAAAATGTCCCAGCGAGCATTGCGCATCTGCCAAGCCCAGCAGCGCGATAACCTCAATGCTTTGGCGTTTTTCGCGCCGCGCCAAGGTCAGCTCGACATGGCAGCGATCGACAATATCGTGAAAAGCGCCGGCTTTCATCAACTGGCGGATGTCATAGCTCAGGCTATCGGTCTTGGTCGGCATTGGCAGCTTGTCCTTGGTGCTGGCTTGTTGATTATTATACGGCTAACGGCGCGGCATGGCGCGGGCAATGCGGCTGGTCCAGATCATTGATGCAGCCGGCAGCAGCCAGGTAAACAGCCAAAACAGCCGACGCGGCCGCGCTTCGGGCGGGCAAATCGCCATAGCCTGCTCAAAATGATGACGCGCGCGCCTGCGTTCGCCCTGCTGCCAGAGATACAAAGCGAGCATATGATGGCGCGATGCTTCCTTGCGGTCAAATTCGTCGGCGCTCATGCAGGCTTCCCAGCCATAATTGCGCGCATTCTGGACCGTCTTCAGCCGCCCCCAGGCGCCGAGCAGCTTGTCATCGGAGAGCATGTCGGCGTGCATGCGGCGCAGCACCAGGCGCTGGTCGCTACCGTAAAATTTATGCTGGCGAGCCAAGCGCAAGAAAAGATCCCAATCTTCGGCGCTGCGAAAACGCGTATCAGCCGCAAAGCCGCCGACCGATCGCAAAGCCGCGGCGCGAAACATGCTGGAACTAATCAATATATGGCAGCCCGTCTTGGCTAGCAGCTCGCAAAACGGATTCTCAGAAAATTGCTCAAAAGGCGGCGTATCCTGCGGACTGCGCCCGTCCAAGCCGACAAATTGGTAGTGCGAATAGACCACCGAGATTTCTGGACGGCGGCGGAAGACCTTCAGGCAGGTCGCGACATTGTGTGGCAGCAGCTGATCATCCGCATCGAGGAAGTGTATAAACTCGCCGCGCGCCTCGGCAATGCCCCGGTTGCGCGCGATGCCTGGGCCTTGATTGGCCTGGCTGAACAGGCGGATTTGCTCGCCATATTGTTGGCGCAAAAATGCGACCGTGTCGTCGCCGCTGCCATCATCAACTACGATAATCTCGCAATGCGCATGCGTCTGCGCCAAGCCGCTGTTTATGGCATCGCTGACAAAATGCCGGCGATTAAAGGTCGGAATAATGATGCTGACGAGCGGCTCGCGCGACATGGGTTCAAGCCGCTCCTACTGTCGGGGCACCAGCGATGCTGCCAGCGATCCAGCCAAAACGATTTTGCGCTGTCTGCACCCGCCACCAGCGGTCGCCAGCAAGGTCGTATGGGCCTGCGAAAACCGCGACATATTCGCCCCAGAGCAGCGTGTCCAGTATAGCCGCGTCTGTAGCGGGCGTCTCGCGCAGATGCAAAGCGCCGACGAAAACCCGCAGCTGCTGGCCCGGAAAATAGGCTGCGCCGCGGATGACCGCCTCGGGAATCGCCGCAGGTTCAGCGCCATCTTCGCTGAATTGTGGCTGGCTGGCCAGTTGGCTGGCATCAACGAGCGCGCCGCTTGCCGGTCGCAGCAGATATTGCCGCCCAGACACAGACAAAACCACTCCGCTGCGGTCGGCAAACCAGCGCACCGTGTCTGGCGCGGAATCGCCCGCGAATGCCGAGATGCGCCGACCTTGCTGATTATACAGCGCCAGCGGCCCGCTGCCTGGCTCGTCGTGCCTGCCCAGCGCGACCACTTCGCCATTGGGCAAGCGCGCGGCGTCTTGCAGCCACAGCCCCTGCGCTGCGCCATCTAAAAGAACGCGCTCGTCCGCCAAAGCGGCATTGACCTGGGCGACCACGACCCGGCCATCGGGGCGGCGGCCACTGACAGTAATGCGCTGCGCATCCAAATCCCAGTGCCCAGAATCGTAGCGAATCATGGGCGGGGCATCATTGGC
Source organism: Chloroflexota bacterium (assembly GCA_026709625.1). Taxonomy (GTDB): domain Bacteria; phylum Chloroflexota; class Anaerolineae; order Aggregatilineales; family Phototrophicaceae; genus UBA6055. Next base: position 95,313 of record JAPOSR010000056.1, on the reverse strand, counting down.
ATAGGTCGGGTCGGCCACGGCGCGCGCTATGGCCAGAGCCCTGCGCCCTTCGTCTGGCAACTGCAGCGTCAGCAGAATCCGCGCATCGCCGGGCATTGGCGACCATTGCACCTCCAGCGTTTGCCAATGCCGCGCGCTGCTGGGGTTGACAAAGCCGCAGGGACGATAGCCGGCATGGGCGCAGTCGCGGATGATCTGGAATGTATGGCCATGCACGGGATGCGCTTCTGGATGCCAAAACCAGACCCCCGCCCCGCTATTGTCCAAGCCGGCTGGCGTGTCGATGCGGAAGCTGAATTGGCGCCCATCTGCCGACCAGTCCAATTCGACCACCCGGTGTTTGTTGCGCTCGCTGCTCGCGATATTCACAGAATAGCCGGGGTGAAAAGGCGAAGCAGTCAATTCCACCGCTTGTGCCGCGCCGGGCGCGAGAAAGCGCAAGATGCCTTTTTGATCGGTGTACAGGTAGCTGCTGCTGTCGGTCGGATTGGGCGAGAACAGGCGCAGTCCACCGGTCAAGGGCTGGTCGGCGATGGCGAAAGGCGGACCGGGTTGAACCTCGTATTCAAAGGCGGCAGCGGCGCTTGTGCGCAGGGATAGCAGCGGTGTGGCTGGCGGCGAAATCGCCTCGCGCAGCAAATCGTAGCGCACCGAGACAGTGGGCTGGGAGCGGGTGGGTGTCGGCGATGGAGTCGCCGTGGCATTCCCTCGCTGAGCCAGCGAAGTGGCTATGGCAGTGATATCCGCCGGACTGGCTGTCCAGGCCTGCGATTGATCGGGCGCTGCTGTCCAGTTCGCTGGCTGAGTCGAGCGCGGACTTGGCGATGCGCTCAAGACCGCTTCGGCTGTGAGCTCGCGAGTTGACATGGGGCTGGCGGGCTGCGTCGGCGATGACAGCGGTGGCGGGTTCGTCGCGCGCGTTGGCGCTTGCTGGACAGCCGTCACAACCGGCGTGCCCAAATCGCTTGGCACCAAAGTGAGATCCCGATCGGGCTGGCGCAATGTGCAGGCGCTGACAAAACAGCACAAAAGCAGCCACCCGATGCACTTGCCAGACGCTATGCGCAAGTTTTTCGCCCCTGCGCCACTAAGCCACTGCCCCAAGCGCGCGCCAACTGAGCCATAGCGCGCTCAGGTTAGCAGCAATGCCTCCAGATCTTCAGTCAGCGCAGCCTCATTGATGACCCCCCACCAGCGTCCGACAACCTCGCCAGCGGCATTGACCAATACATATTGAGCTTGCGAGGTGATGCCCAGCTGGCGGCGCGCATCATCCAGGCCTCTGTCATCAAAGTTGAGCTCCACCACTTCGATCCGGCCGGCAAATGTCTCTGCGAGTCCGCGCACGGCGGGCTCATTGCGACGGCAGGTCGGTCACCACTTCGCCCATGAATCGTAGAATTTGAAAGCGGCCGCCGCCATCGGCGCATCAACAGAACCAACAGAATCAGCCGCTTGCGGTTCGCCGCTCAAGACAGTTGCCATAGAATCACAGCCGCTCAGCGTCAGCAAAGCCAGCAGCAGCGTGGCGAACAATCCAAGTCGGGTTTTCATAGAATCGTCCTCGCTTTCTCACCTGTATCCAGTCGACCTTGCGAAGGGTAACGTCTATTGCTAACAAAAGGCTAACAAGCTCCAGTCTGCGCCTGGCCAGCCAGTTCCGCGGCGAATTGCAGCTCGGCATGGCGGCGGCGATAGGTCAAGGGTGGAGTCAAGGGCAGCGAATCGAAGCAGTCGACCAGCTTCGCCAGGTATTCGCGCAGCGGCGTATAGCGAATGCCCAGTTCGGTCTTGGCGCGGCTGTTGTCGAGAGCGCTCATCCAGTGTTCGCTGAATGTGCTGCAGTCGGGCAAAAAGCCGTTCGCCACCAGGTCACTGCGTTTGGCATAGACACAACAGGCTTTCGCGCCCATGACCTCGGCCAGCAGCGAGACGAAATCGGCATGGCTGATGTGCTCGTCCTGAGCGATATTGAAGGCAGCGCCCAGCCCGGCATCCGTCTCGATGAGGCGCATGATCGCCTCGATCACATCCAGCGCATACACCTGATTCAGCGCATAGTCGGGCGTGAGCGGCACGAGGATCGGCCCGCCATCGCGCAGGCGTAGGTAATAATTGAGCAAGCGGCTGTAGGGATCGCGCACGCTGTTGACCATGGGCAGCCGCAATATGGTGTGCGGAAAGCGTTTTTGCCGCCATGCCTCCGCCAGCCGATCTTCGACTTCGCGCTTTTGCATGCCATAGCGCCATTCTTCCCAGGCATAGGAATGGGCTTTGGGCGCGGGCATCAACCGCCCGGCATAGTCGTCTTCATAAAAAGGACGGTCGAGCCCCTCGCGCACCAGATAGACTTGACCGCTGCTGATGGCGATATAGCGTTCGACATGGTCGCCGAAGAGATCAATGGCGGTTTGCGCCTGGTCGCCGCTGTACAGCACAAAGTCGACCACGATGTCAAAGCGCTTCGCCAGCAGCGCGCGCCGCATCTGCTTGTGATTGCTGCGATCAGCATGCAGCCGGTGGATTCCGCGCGGCAGGTCGTCTTTGGTGAGGCCGCGGTTGAGCAGTGTCAGATCATAGCCGTCCGCATGGACGCGCCGCGACAGATAGTAGCCCATGTTACGCGTGCCACCGATGATCAGTATCCGCTTTGTCATTGTGGCAGGTCCCCTACTTTGGCAGTGACGAGCGCGCCTGACCATTGCGCCGGCAAACTGCATTGTAGCAGGGAAAGCTGTCCCTTGCCGAATGCGCAAGCAGATGACTATACTGCCGGTGCAACGCGTCGAGTTTGGCGCGGCAAAAGCGGGAGGCCCCGTAGCTCAATTTGGCAGAGCAAGCGACTCTTAATCGTTAGGTTGAAGGTTCGAGTCCTTCCGGGGTCAAACACCCAAAATACACCAGGGCATCCTATGTGTGGGGGGCTATGCCCTTTTTTATGTCAACCGCTCAGCCGATTGCGCGCTTGAGGGCGTCAAGATAGCCCAGGCGCATGCGCTGACTGACAGCCGCCGTCGGCGCGATAGTCTCGCTGGCATGGAACACGCCAGGATAGACTTCAAGCTGGGTCGGCACGCCAGCCGCCATGAGGCGCTGGGCATAGTCGATGGATTCGTCGCGGAAAAGGTCTTCTGTGCCGACCGTGACGAAAGCCGGCGGCAGCCCGCTCAGATCGGTGGCGCGCGCGGCGGCGGCATAGGGCGAGACGCTGTCTGTGCCATATTCGTCGCCAAGATACATCTGCCAGGCTTTCAGTGATACATCGCGATTCCACACATTCGGATGTGTAACTTCGTAGCCGGATGGCGTTTCGTGGGTGTCGTCGAGCATGGGATAAATGAGTAGCTGCAACGCTACATCGGGTCCACTGTTGTCGCGGTTGTACAGCGCCAGCCCTGCTGACAAGCCGGCGCCGGCGCTCGCCCCGCCGATAGCGATGCGACTGGTGTCGATGCCAAGTTCGTCCGCGTTGTCGACCATCCAGTTCAAGCCGGCGAAGCTATCGGCAATGGCGGCTTGGTAGGTAGATTCAGGCGCCAGGCGATAACCGACCGAGACGACTGTACAGCCGACATGTTCCGCAAAGCTGATGCCGTGCATATCTTCGCGCTCGCTGCCGATGACATAGCCGCCACTATGCATCAAGAGCAAGCCCGGGCGTGGCGCGGGGTTGGGCGGCTGGTATATCGCAATCGGGATGTCGCCATCGGGTCCAGGAATGCTTCGTTCCTCGATCTGGACTTCGGTTGGCGGCAACATTTCTGCCATTCCAGCCATGAGTGAAGCCAGCATCTCGCGGGCAGCGGGCGGATCGTCGCCAGACGCGGCGAACAACGCGGCGGGAAATACTTCCAGCATCGGCGCAAGTTCTGGGTCAAGTCGATCTACGAAAGCCATGATAAATCTCCTGTTAATAATTGGGGCGAACAATGGCAAGTGGACAATGGCTGGAGAGTAGCGCAGTTTGGTACACTCTGGCAACTTAGTGAGAAGCGCGTGGGATATAGAGGGAGACAGAGATGCCACAAGTTGAAGTCATGCTGGATGTGCCGCTGCCGATCGAGCAGGGCTTGGCGACTGGTCAATTGGAGCGCGTGGGCGGCGTGGTGCGCGAGGCAGGCAGCAAGCGGGTGGTGGGTTGGCTGCGCGAAGGCGGACAGGTCGCGGGGAATGTTGATCTGGCGAGTGGCGCTTTGAAGAACTTGCTGAATGCAAGCGCGGGTGATGGGGCTTCCGGGACAGCTGGGCTGGTAGATGCTGCGTCAAACTTCTTGATGACACAGCAGATGCAGAGCCTGACGAGCCTGCTGCAGTTCAATACCGGACTCGGCATGATGAACCTGACAGTCACGACAATCTCGTTGGTGTACCTGCGCCGGCGCATGGCGGAAATCGAGGACAAGATAGACGGGTTATACGATGAATTCGAGCACGACCGCGAAGCCAACTTGCAGGCTGGACTGGAATCGGCGGAGGATGCGGCAACCGCTGGCGTTGCTGGCGACAAAGCCAACCAGCGCGAATATGCGCGACAAGCTGTGGACAGGTTTCGAGAAGCGCGAAAGCCAATGCGAGACAAGCTGGATGAATTGCTTTGGAGGGGCAGCATAGATACGCTTGTAGCGCAAATCGTGCGCGCGATAGAAATAGATGCAGTGATGGTCAGGTGCTATCTGGATAATGCCGATATCGCTAATGCCAAAAGACATCTAGCCGACGCGCTTGCAAAATATCGGCATACCATTCGCGAACTCATCCAGCGTCATTTGCACGAGCAGAGGTCTTTGTATTTTCATAAGTCTGTGAGTAAAGAAGATTTCCTCCGTTATATCGCCGTTCGCAAGTGGCTGGCAGACTACGACAAATCGCTCGGCCAATTGCTGTTGGAAGCGATATTCACCGACCGCGAAAACTTTTGGGACCCAGAGCGCATCGAATCCATCGATCCAGCGAGCTCGGCGACTAATTTCTTGAGCCGGCTCACATCCAGAGATGACGAGAACGCCGCGGGCGAACCCCGTCATCTCTGGGCTTTGGAGCAGTTTGACCTGCTCATTGAGAACTTCAATCAGCTGCGGGGCATCGATCTCGAACTCAAGGCGATTGAACGGCTGGGCATATCAACGGATGCCTGGCGCGCTATGCAAGAAGATGCCTTGGAAAAAGCCGAAATCAACCTTGCGGAGCACGACGATTATGTATTTATGTCCTATTCTCAATAGCCTCGACCGCCTCAGCGCCTGAGCAGCGCAAATCTCGAGGAGAAAGCAGCATGAAAATCACCCGCATCGCCGCCTACCAGGTCGACCTGCCTTTGCACGAAGGCAGCTACAAATGGTCGGGCGGCAAATCCGTGGAGGTCTTCGACAGCACGATCGTCCGCGTCGACACCGACACTGGGCTGAGCGGCTATGGCGAAGTCTGCCCGCTGGGCCCCTTCTATCTGCCCGCCTATGCCGCCGGGGTTCGCGCTGGCATTCGCGAGCTGGCGCCGCATTTGCTGGGCAGCGACCCCAGGCAGCTGGCGCGCCTCAATCGCCAGATGGACGCGGCGCTTAAGGGCCACCCGTATGTCAAATCGGGCATCGACATGGCTTGCTGGGACATCTTGGGGATTGCGACCGGTCAACCCATCTGCGCATTGCTGGGCGGGCGCTATGGCGATGACTTTGTTCTCTACCGCGCTATCTCGCAAGAATCGCCCGAAGCGATGACACAGAAAGTCGCTGAATACCGCGAGCAAGGCTATCGGCGCTTCCAACTGAAAGTCGGTGGCGACCCCGAGACGGATATCGAACGGATTCGCCAAATCGCCGACCTGCTGGGAGCGGGCGATAAACTCATCGCCGATGCCAACACCGGCTGGCTGATGCACGAAGCGGCGCGAGTCGTGGCGGCTGTTGCGGATGTAGATGTGTATATTGAGCAGCCTTGTAATAGCTATGCGGAGTGCCTGTCGATCCGCCGGCGCTGCAGCCAGCCTTTTGTGCTGGACGAGTCGGTCGATGGCATCGCTATGCTCTTGCGCAGCCACGCCGACCAGGCCGCGGATGTCGTCAATATCAAAATCAGCAAATTGGGCGGGCTGACCAAAGCGGCTCTGGCGCGCGACCTGTGTGTAGAGATGGGCGTGGCGATGACCATCGAAGACAGTTGGGGCGGCGATATCGTCACAGCCGCCATTGCCCACCTGGCGCACAGCACGCCAACCGAATTTCTCTTCACCGCCACGGATTTCAACAGCTATGTCACTGTCAGCACAGCCGTGGGCGCTCCGCAACGGGCGAATGGCCGTATGGCCGCTGCCAACGCGCCGGGCTTGGGCATTGCGCCGCGCTGGGATGCGCTGGGCGAGCCGCAGGTCGATGTGAGCTAGGCAGCGCAGGGTAGTCGATGGCAGGCAGGCGTGGCGAACTGGCTGGACGCGCCTTCCCTTAGAGCAAGGTGGAAAGCAAACCGCCGTCAACCCGATAAAATGCGCCGGTGATGAAAGAAGCCTCATCGCTGGCGAGGAAAAGCGCGAGTTTGGCGACTTCTTCTGGCTTGCCAACACGCCCGATTGGGTGCTGTTCGCCCCAGTCGGCGATCATGCTGGCGGGGTCGGCGGGACCAAACAGGTCGGCGGCATCATCCAGCATGGGCGTGTGGATCGAGCCCGGCGCGATGCAGTTGCAGCGGATATTTTCGCGGGCATGATCCAGCGCGACTGTCGTGGTGAAGCTGACGATGGCGCCCTTGGAAGCCGCATAAGCCGCCACCGCGCGCTGCGATGCCACCGCCTGCGCGGACGAAGTATTGACGATCGCGCCGCCGCCACGTTTGCGCATGTGAGGGATAGCGTATTTGCAAGTCAGGAATGTGGCGCGCAGGTTAATGTTGATTTGATAATCCCAATCGGCGACCGGCTGGTCGACCACCGTGCCATAGCGGACGACGCCGGCATTGTTGTGCAAGACATCGATGCCACCGAAGCGCGCTGCCGCTCCGTCCACCATGCGCTTGACATAGGCTTCATCGGCGATATCGCCCACAGCCACATGCGCTCGTCCGCCACGCCGCTCGATGATCTGCGCAGTTTCCCCGCCCGCCCGCGCGTCAATATCGGCGACAAGCACACTGCCACCCTCGTCTGCGAACGCGATGGCGCTGGCGCGACCGATGCCTTTGCCCGCGCCCGTCACGATGATGACCTTGTCGACAAAGCGTCTGTTCATAGAGCATTCCTTTTCGCTGCAACGACATTCAGCCTGTCAATTCGCCCTGGTTTAGATGCGGATGGTCAAACCGCCATCAGCGACAATGGCTGCGCCAGTGATGAAAGACGCGGCATCGCTGCACAAGAACAGCGTCACCTGCGCCATTTCGGCGGGCTGGGCGACGCGGCCCAAGGCATGCAAGCCGCCCCAGTCATGGATTGCGCCGCCGGGGTCAGCCGGGTTGAACAACTGCGCTGAATCCCGCAGCATGGGCGTATCGACCGAGCCCGGGCACAGGCTGTTGACACGGATATTGTCGACGGCATGATCCAGCGCCATCGTGCGTGTCATGGCGATCACCGCGCCTTTGGAAGCGGAATAGGCAGCCACATTCGGCTGGCTGAGCAAGCCCTGCACCGAAGCGACATTGACGATCGCGCCACCGCCGCCCTTGGCCATCTGGGGGATGCAATAGCGGGCGGCAAGGTAGACGCCTTTGGCATTGATGGCCAAAGTCCGCTCCCAAGTGTCTTCGTCGGTGCTGACGACAGTGCCATAAGTCTGGATGCCGGCGCTAGCGACCAAGCAGTCGACGCCGCCAAATGCCGCGACCGCCGCTTCGACCATGCGCTGAACCTGGCTGGCTTGGGATACATCGACCTGGACAGCGATCGCTTTGCCGCCGTTCGCCTGTATCTCCGCCACACGCTCATCCAAGTCCGCCTGGTTGATATCAGCCAGCACAACCTGCGCGCCTTCTGCGCCAAATGCCAGCGCTGTGGCTGCGCCGATGCCCGTGGCCGCGCCAGTTACAATGGCTGTTTTGTTCGCAAATCGCATGGTCACCCCCCTGTCTGACGAGGGTATTGTGTCAGATAATCGCGCGGCTGCCAAACGAATCGCCCCTGCAGAGTGGTCAATGCGTGGATATGGCAACCAAGCCCCCATCCCCCGGACCCTTGCCCCCAGAACGAGGGAAGGGGAGTTTTGCCTGCGCTTCCGCAGCATGCTAGCCCCTCCCTCATTTTTGGGGGAGGGGTTTGGGGTGGGGGCAAAGCAAAGCGTATCCGCCAAAATCATCACTCCCGCCCTTGTGTGCATGAGCGGCTCTGTGGTCAAATCGCCGCCAAGCGCCTTGCGGTGGCGGGTCCGACATCCGGATTGAACAGCGAGAACTGGCATGGCAAAACGCCAGCCCGGCAGCAGCAATATCTTTAACATCAGCAAGCCGATGGCGTACCGCTGCCAAATTGCGCAGTACCATCGGCGGCTTTCACGTTTGTACCTGGCTGTGTATCAAGGGCGGCGCGACGAGCCGGCATTTCACCTGCTCTTCACGGATGTCGCTTATCTGGATGCGCCCATGAGCTGGCTGGGCGCAGACTTTGACATCGCCGAGCAGCCTGACTGCATCGCGCTGATGCGAGAAGCGGGCTTGGTCGGCGCTGCCATCGAACGTTTCCCGGAGGCATATGCCGCCATCACCGATCATGCGCGTTTGTATTTGGCGCGAACGCCGCATCGTCGCGCGCGCATTATCGCCGGCAGCGCGGCTATATTGACCAGCATCCCCGACGATCTTGGCTAGGCGCTGAGGCCGGCTCGGCGGCTGTGGTATACTTCGGCGGCATCAGCCGGCCAACAGACCCAACCTGGCATGGACAGCCCATGAGACACCCGCCTTCTCACCCGCCCGATCCGCATGCGCCAAAACCCAGTCTGAGCGTCGTTATTCCCTGCTACAACGAGGTTCACACAGTCAAGGACATTGTCGGGCGTGTCCTAGCGGAAGACCTTGTCGATGAAGTCATCATCGTTGATGATGGATCGACCGATGGCACGCGTGAAGCGCTGTCGCAGATCAAGGCAGAAGCCGACAGCCGCGTGCAGATCTTCTATCATGAAAAAAATCGTGGCAAAGGCGCGGCGCTTGCGACCGGATTCCAGCAGACGACGGGCGAAGTCATCATCATCCAAGATGCCGATTTTGAATATGACCCGCGCGAATATGGCCGGCTGCTGAAGCCTATCCAGGAGGGCGTGGCGACCGTTGTATATGGGTCGCGCTTTTTGGGCGGCACGCGCAAGGCGATGAATTTCTGGAATATGGTGGCGAACAAAGGGCTCACGCTCATCACCAATATTCTGTTCAACGCCATCCTCAGCGATATGGAAACTTGCTACAAGTGCTTTCGGCGCGAGGTGGTCGGCGGCATGACGATCAATGCGCGCGGCTTCGACTTCGAGCCAGAGTTCACCGCCAAGGTGCTGCGGCAGGGCATCCGCATCGTGGAAGTGCCAATTTCTTATTATGGACGCGAATATGACGAAGGCAAGAAGATCAAGTGGACAGACGCGCCGATCGCCGCCTGGACACTGCTCCGCTATCGACTCTTTGAGTAGCCTTGCCGCCGCGCGCGCAGGCAGCAAGAGAAAGTGTTAAATCTTTACTAATTCCAGCGCCTGCAAGTTGCCAAACTCCCGATATCTGTGCTATACTCGCCTTCGAGTGGATGGGCTTGATAGGCTTATCCTTCAATCTTTGTGATAGTTCGGCTTATACGCGAAGTCGAATCTGACGCAAAGAATCGTTTGCACAAGGTATTTTCAGGAGCAGTTCCAGCATGGAAGAACGTATTACCGGCACGGTGAAATGGTTTAGCGCTGAAAAGGGCTATGGTTTCATCGAACAACAGCAAGGTCCAGACATCTTTGTCCACTATTCAGCCATCGACGGAGAGGGCTACCGCAGCCTCGATCAAGGCGAGACTGTCGAGTTCACCATCACCGAAGGTCCAAAAGGGAAACAGGCGAGCAGGGTTCTGCGCGTATAGCCCTGCCCGAATGGATCAATCCACCGCCCCTCGTGTCGATGATGCGAGGGGTTCTTTGTTTCTGGACTGCCTCTTTTACATCGGACCAATGCGCGGCGGTCCGTGATACTGGCTCATCACCGCGGCATCCAAACTGCGCAGCGCCAGTTCCAGCTTCAGCGCTTGATGCGCGGGGCTTTCCCACAAGTCGTCAAACTCGCCAGGGTCGCTCTGCAAGTCGTACAGCTCGCCTCGGTCGTGGTTGTGATAGCGGATGAATTTGTAACGGCCATCAAATTGCATGGTCGCTGCGGAGCGGCCGGGCAGGTCGAGCGCGTCGATGTATTCGCTGCGCACCATGTCGCGGTGCTGGTCGGGATCTTTCGCGGCGGTGAGGATAGGCAGCAGCGACTTGCCAGTCAGATATGGCGAGATTGCCAACCCGCAGATGTCCAGCAAGGTCGGCACGATGTCTGTCAGCTCGACCAGCGCTTGGCTGCGCAGCCCCGCCGCAAACCGGCCGCGCCAAGCCATGATTAACGGCACGCGCACCAGCCCTTCATAAAATCGGCAGCCTTTTTGGATCAAGCCGTGGTCACCCAGCATATCGCCGTGGTCGCTGGTGAAGATGATGAGTGTATTGTCGCGCTGCCCGCTCTCTTCCAGCGCTGTCATGATGCGGCCGATCTGGTCATCAATCAGCTTGATCATGGCGTAATAAGCGGCGATTAGCGTGCGAGCATCACGCGCGCCGGGCGTTTTCGCTTCGATCAGCGAAGGCTGCGGCGACTGCGGCAAGATGGGGCTGTTGATATCCAAGCGATCTGGATGGCGCGCCTGCGACTGGAAGTCGATGCCCGCCAGCTTTGACTGCTGCGCCAGGTCGGTATCGCGGAACAATGGCGGATTCACAGCCGAAGGGTCGAATCGGTCGCGGTACTGCTGTGGCGGATTAAACGGCGGATGGGGGTCGTACAGATTGACGCTGGCGAACCAAGCGCGGTCGCGGTTGGCCTGCAGAAACTCGATGGTCTTTTCTGCGCACCAGGTCGTCTGATGCAGATCAGCTGGCACGCCGCGGACATCGTTGACCAGTTCGCCGAGGTCAGCGCCCTTGTCGCGCACCCAGTCGGCATAATCATGCCCGCTCGCCCAGTCATCGCGGGGGGCGTGGCTGTACTGCCAATAGCTGTAGCCATCGTCGGCGCGCGCTTCGACGCGTCCATAGGCGCTGGCGAGGTGCAGCTTGCCGACCAGCCCACAGCGGTAGCCAGCTCGCGCCAGGCGGCGGCTGATCAAAGGCGGGAAGTCGGGGAAGGCCGGATTGCCATTGCGGTTGACGCGGACAGCGCTCGGATACAGCCCCGTCAAAAAGCTGGCGCGGCTGGGGGTACAAATCGGACTTTGGCAATAGGCGCGCAGAAACGCTGTGCCGCGCCCTGCCAACTGGTCGATATGCGGCGTAGAGACATGTTGGTTGCCCAGCGCGCCAATCGTGTCATATCGTTGCTGGTCGGTGCAGATCCACAAAATGTTGGGGCGGCGGTCCATGCTTGCCTCCGGGGAAAATTTCAAAAACAGAGCGCCCCTCGGTGTTGGCAGGGGCGCAAAGGTATCCAGGTCTGCCGCATAAGCCGCATTCTGTCCGTCCGCAGACGGGGAGATCATCTATCTGGGATCGGCGTCGCCACCGACCTCAAGCGGTGCACCCGGCGCTTTTTGCGGAAGGGGCTCCTCCAATGCGCCTGCTTCACCTTGCTCCCGATGGGGTTTGCCTGGCACACGACATCACTGCCGCGTCCGGTGCGCTCTTACCGCGCCCTTTCACCCTCACAGCCTGCGCTGCAATCTGCTCTCTGTTGCACTTGCCGTCAGGTTGCCCTGCCCGGCTGTTAGCCGGCATCGTCACCCTGTGGAGTGCGGACTTTCCTCGACAGGCGCAAAACCTGCCGCGATCTCCTTGGCAAACCTGGATGCCACGAGTATAGCGCAGAGCCGCCATTTGCAGCCAGCGCGAGCCGCGGCTCTGCGCGCTTGCCAGCCTGCAAAAACTGGCATAAGCTATTTGTTCATCCAAAATCAGCCAATCGGCACAAAGCGATGACCGCCGCCGCCCTGCCCACCCGTCAACGCCGCTATCGATCTCGCTGGCGCAGTCCCGTTGCGCCCGACACAATCTCCACGCTCGTCGTGAGTGGCGTGCTGTTGCTGATGCCGCTGCTGGCGATTGCGAATGCTGGCTGGTCATTCGACCTTGATGTCGTGTTGCCCGTCATGCTCTGTGGCCTGCTCTATGGCGCGATCATCGCGCGCAGCCGCCTTGACGAAGCGCGGGGGCTGCTTGTCACGCTGCCGGTGGGCGCCGCCGCGACATGGACAGTCACCGCGCTGCAAAGCGACCTGCCCTTGCCTGAAGCCTTGACAGAGACGTTGAGCCGCAGTTATGGCTGGCTGGCTGATGTCGTCGGCGCGGGCATCAATACGGACGAGCTGGTCTTCACGCTGGTGGTGGGCATGCTGTTTTGGCTGCTGGCATACAGCAGCGGCTGGCATTTGTTTCGGCTCGAGCGCGTCTGGCGGGTAATCCTGCCGCCCGGTTTGATTTTGCTGGTGACTATCGCCATTTTGGGTGGCGAAGCGCCGATGGACCGCTACCTGCTGGGCTATTTGCTGATGTCGCTTGTGCTGCTGGTGCGCTCCAATTTGATCGACCGCCGCTGGCAATGGCGCGCGCGTGGCATTCGCTTTCCGCTCTCGCTATTCAGACAGACCGCTGCAATCGGCTTGGCGCTGGCGGCGCTGGCGCTGGCGCTGGCTTGGCAGGTGCCCGGCCGAGACTTGCAGCAGCGCCTCGATGAATTCCAGGATTTCCTCGCTTCCGACCCGCTGCAACAGATCGCCGATGCCTGGAGCCGCGTCTTCGCGCCGATCGCTGGCGATGGCCTCGCGACTACAGACTATTATGGGGCTGACCAGTTGGATTTGGGCGGCGCGATCAACCTGGGCAACGAGGTCATCTTCACGGTCGAAGCCCCGCCGTCGCCACAGCGATATTACTGGCGGTCGCGCGTGTATGAACGGTACAGCAATGGGCAGTGGTCGCCTTCTGCTGATTTACGCATCACCGACCGCTCCGCGCCGGTCGAAATCATCATGAACAGCGAAGTGCTAGGACAGCGTCGACAGCCAGTCGAGCAGCGAATCACTATCGGCGCAGCCAATGCCCGCATCTATTATGCCGCGCCCCAGCCCCAGCGCATCAGCCGCGATGGCAAGATCGACCTGCTCTATGCCGACAAGCCGCGGAATTTGGCGATGAATGTATCGGTGATCCGACCGCTGCAAGTCATGCGCCAAGGCGAGGCGTATTCCGCAACCAGCCAGGTCAGCATGGCCACCGCGGACGAGCTGCGCCGAGCCGGCACGACTTATCCCGAGTGGGTCAGCAGCGCCAGCCTGTATGTCGGCTTGCCCAACGCGCGCGTGCTAGAGCTAGCGCAGCAGATCGTGGCGGAAGCCAAAGCGGATACGCCCTACGACCGCGCGCGCGCCATCGAAAGCTGGCTGCGCAAGAACATACGCTACAATGAATCCATCAGCGCCCCGCCTGCCAATGTCGATGCGGTCGAGTGGCTGCTCTTTGATGCGCAGGAAGGCTATTGCACCTATTTCGCCACCGCCATGATCGTCATGCTTCGGAATCTGGGCATTCCCGCGCGGCTGGCAGCCGGTTTTTCTCAAGGCGAGCTTGATGCCGCGCTTCGACAGTTTGTCGTGCGCGAACGTGACGCCCATACCTGGGTCGAGGTCTACTTTCCAGGCTATGGGTGGATCAACTTCGAGCCGACAGCAGCCGAAGCGCCGATCAAACGTGCGGGAGATGAAGAAGCGCAAGAATTTGATGACGGACTGACACCACAAGCGACCACCAGCCCGACGCCCCAGCCCAGCCCGACCCTGTCCGCCAGCCCCACCGCCGCGACCAGCGAAGAAGCCGCGCAAAGCTTCCTGGAAGACCCAAGCCCCACGCCAACCGCCACCAGACCGCCACCGGCAGCGGCGACCATCACGCCCACGCCCCTCATCTTGCCCACAGTGCAGCCGCCCAACTCGCCCAACAATCCGCCGCCCTTGAGCGAAACCCCGCCATTTGTCTTGGCGGCTTTGGCTGTCATGTCGCTAACAGTCTTGCTGGCAGTCATCGCGCTGCTGCTCTTTTGGTGGTGGGAATACCGCGGCTTCGGCGGCTTGAGCCCAATCTCGCGCGCCTTTGCCCGCCTAGAGCGCTATACGCAGCTCGTCGGCATTCAAGTCGGCAGCCAGCAGACCACATTGGAAAAACGCCACGAATTGCAGCGGCAGCTCCCAGCCGCCCGCGAGAGCATCCGCACCATCAGCGACTTGTATACGCGCGAGCGCTATGGCGGCGTTTCGCAGCAAGCGGGCGATGACGAGCGGTATGCCGAGTCGGCAGACAAAGCCTGGCATCGGGCTCGCGGCAATATCTTGCGGCGCTGGCTGTGGCGCAGGCGGCCCAAGCTGAGTCGGGGCTAGCCACGCTTTTGCACGACGAGAAAATGGGACAGCGCCCAGAAATCCAGGCGCGTGCCTTCGCAGCGCTGCAATAAGCTGCGCAGGGCGCTTGCCGGCGCGCCCAAACGCGTGATGAGGTTGTCATAGCCACCGAAGATGCGCTGGTGATGCACGAGCAGGGCGCGGTCGTCCGCCAACAAGCGGCGAATATCGCGAGCGGTATAGGCGCGCACATGCGGAGCAAGTCGGTCGCGCAGCGCGGCAGGCAAATAATTGATCAGCGGCGTATTGCCAAAATAATACTTTCCCCGCCAATAGTGTCCGTGCGTTTCGAAGGGATACCATCGGTTGGGGCAAAACAGCAGGATGCGTCCACCCACACGGGTGACGCGCAGCATCTCTTGCAAGGCGCGCCGGTCATCCACGACATGCTCCAGCACTTCATGAGACAACACAGTGTCGAAGCGGTCCGCCGCGAAAGGGATGTGCTCGCCGGCGGCCGTCAACGCGAGGATGCCAGCCGCGCGCGCGCTGCGGGCTCGGTCAAATTCAATATCAAAGCCATCGACCTGGGACGTAAATCGTTGGCGGATCTGCCGGGCATACATGCCAACCCCGCAGCCTGCCACCAAAACGCGCGCATCGCTCAATTGCGCCCAGCGCGCCATCATCTGCAAGCGCCGCTCTTGTCCAGCCCGCCAGACATAACTGGGCTCGCCACGCAGCGCCGCTTGATCGGAATGAGCCATACGCGCCGCTGAGCTCAGCCGCTTTGCGCCAAAGAAAGCAAATACTGATACAGATTCCGCGAGCCGCTGTTGCTGAGGCGGTCGGTGGAATACTGATGGCTGGTGCCCAGCTCGCCGCCCGAGCGGACAAAGGTGATGAAGTCTTCTTCGGTCAAGTCAAATTGCAGCAGGCTCTTGCCGTCGCTTGTGCCTGCGCCGTTTTCGCCATGGCAGATGCCGCATTCCAAGGCTTCATACCGGCCCCGTCCGCGTCCGACCAGCTTCGCGTCCAATTCAATGCCGGCTGTCGGCGCAGTCTCGCTATCGGAGTCGCTGGTCGCAAAGACGCCTTCGGTCGTAGGCTCAATATACGCAAAGGTGGGGAAAGGCGTGCGCGTCGGCGGCGGGACAGTCGGCGTAGCGGCAGGCCCGCTGCTGCATGCGGCCAAAATCGGCGCGATGCACAAGAATGCCGCCAGACCAAAGATGTTTGACCGCTTCATCGCAAACTCCCATCAATCGCCACGCGCCGGATCCAGCGCTTCTTGCAAGCCATCGCCAACAAAAGAAAAGCTCAACATCGTCAGCGCCACCAGCAGAGTCGGGAACAGCGCCAGATGATAGTCGACGATGACAGTCGACGACTTCACGCTGCCGCCCACCATTTTACCCCAACTTGCGGTTGGCTCGGTGATGCCTATGCCCAAAAAGCTCAGCCCAGCCTCAGCAAAGATGGCCAAGGGCACCGCAAATGTGAAAGAGACCAGCAGGGGCGTCAGCGAGTTGGGCAGGATGTGCCGCGCGATAATCTGAAATTCGGTCGCGCCCAGCGTCCGCGCAGCCTGCACAAACTCGGTCTCGCGGAACTTCAGAAATTGCGCTCGGGCGATGCGCGCCGGCTCGATCCAAGAAGTGATGGCCAAGACAAAAATGACATTGCCCAAACCAGCGCCGGTGATGCTGATGAGAAACATGGCGAAAAGCAGCGGCGGGATGGCGGTGGCGATCTCGATGACGCGCAAAATGAAAAAGTCCCAGCGGCCGCCGCGATAACCAGCCAGCGCCCCCAGCGGCACAGCAAAGGCAAAAGAAAGCAGCGGCACCAGCAAGCCGACGAACAGCGAGGTGCGCGCGCCATAAATGAGCCGCGTCAAAAAGTCGCGCCCGACGCCATCACCACCCAGGATATGATTAATGTCTTGAAAGGGCCGCAGGCGCACGATGCTGAAATCGACCTGGTTCAGCCCATACGGCGCGATCAATTCAGCAAAAACAGCGATGGCAACCAGCAGACTCAACACCAGCGCGCCCAGCATAGCCAGACGATTCTGGCGGAATCGCCGCAGGGCATCGCGCAGCAGCGAGCGCTGCTCCAGTTGTTCCGCTGCGAGCGCAGGCAGCGGATTGTTTGCCCCGGCTGGCATATCGTCACGCCCCTTTGGTTTCGCCCAGGCGGATGCGCGGGTCGATCACGGTATAGAGAATGTCGGTTATGAGATACGTCAAACCCCATAGCAGCGCGATCAGCAGCACCAAGCCCATGATCATCGGGTAGTCGCGGTTGAAGATGCTGGTGACGAAAAACTTGCCCAAGCCGGGCACGCCATACACGACTTCGATGAAAAGCGAGCCGGTCAGCAAGTTGGGGATCTGCGGCAGCAGCACGGTGATCATGGGAATCAACGCGTTGCGAAAGACATGGCGCAGCATGATGAAGCGCTCGGACAAACCCTTGGCGCGCGCTGTGCGGATGAAATCGGCCGTCAGCGCATCGCTGAAGCTGGAACGGGTATAGCGCGAGACCAATGCCAGTGGCGCGAGCGCATATGTCAAAACGGGCAAAAAATAATCCCAGGATAAAACAGCCGCGCCACCCGGCACGATGGGACCAATGATCCATTTGCTTTCCACGCCCCAGCCATTTTGAAAGCCAAATATCAACAAAAACCAAGTCGCGATGATGAAATTGGGCACGGCGATGCCCGCGGTCGCCACGAATGTAACCAGGTTGTCGACGATGCCATTGTGATAATAAGCGGCGATGATGCCCAGCGTGATGCCCAGCCCAAAGGAAAGCAGGATGGTGTACAAGCCCAGTTGAAAAGTGACGGGCCAGATACGCGCGATCAGCTCGGTGACCGGTGGGTTGCCAGCCACAGAGAATGAATTGCCAAAGTCGAGCTGCAGCGCGCTGGTCAGATAATTGATATAGCGCACATGCAGGGGTTTGTCCAAGCCATATTTGCGTTCCAGGTTTTCCAGCGCCGCGCCGCTGTAGCCGCGGTCAGCCAAGGTAAAGGGTCCGCCGGGCACGAGATTCATCAAAACAAAAACAAGCGCCGAAACAACCAGCAGCACAGAACACAGCGAAAGCAGTCGGCGCAGAATATAACCGAGCATTGGCTAAGGGGATACCTCTGTGACAGGCGGGCTTCGGCAGGAGGCCTGGGGACGAGCCAAGCGCCCGCCCCCATCTGCGTATCGGTTAAGACGCTACTGGTTGCGATGCGTGTCGTAATTCATGACCTCGTCGGTGATGTAATAATCACCCCAGCAGTGTTCGTTGCCCCAGTGCGTAGTCGCCAAACCCTGGCGGTCGGGCTCCCAGCAGTTGCCGGTGGCGGCCATGTACGGCTGCCAGAGATCGCCCTGGATGCGGTGCACGAGGAAGATGCCGCCAACATCGGCGACCATCATACGTTCGGCTTCCTGGTACATGGCGATGCGCTCAGCCGAGTCGCCGGTGAAAGAATTGGCTTCGCTCACGAGGCTGTCGAATTCTTCGTTGCGCCACGAATGCCGCCCGGTCGATACCCATACGCCCATCATATTGGCGGGGTCGAGGTAATCCATGCCATAGGAAACGCCGCCAAATGCCAGGGTGGTCGGGCGCTCAAGCAGGCGCGTCATATAATCCTGGAATTCCAGGTTGTTGACGGTGATTTCAACATTCAGGCATTGGCTGATCGAAGCGGCGGCGGCGATGAACCAGTCCTGGATAAAAGCCGATTCACCACGCAGCGCCAGTTCTTGCGGCGGGAAGCCCTCGCCACCGGGATACCCAGCGTCTGCCAGCAAACCCTGCGCGGCTTCGCAGTCATAATCCTGGATGTCTTTCAAGCCTTCGCTGTTGGCAGCGGGGAAGCCCGGCGCCAGGAAGGAATAGGCGGGGATGCCGACTGTCGCGCCGATGACATTCTCGACGATGCTTTCACGATCCAGCGCCTTGGCAAATGCCAGCCGCACATTGTGATCGTTGAAGGGCTCGGTATAGGTGTCCATCAGCAGGTAGTCGGTGCGGAAGTCGCCAGCGTGCTGACGATAATTCTGGCTCATCATCTCATCGGCGAAGATCACCTCGAAGTCGGCGGGACTGAGCAAGGGCTGCCCGACCTGGTCGATTTCATGATCTTGGAATGCCAGGAAGCTGCTGTTGAGCATGTCGCCATAGACAAATTCCATGCGCCGCAGCCAAGGCATGCGCGGTCCGACATAATCGGGGTTGGCTTCGAGCGCAACATGGCTGCCCGGCTCAAATTCGCGCAGGATGAAGGGTCCAGCAGAAACATGCGTCGCGGGGTCGAGGATGTAGTCGGGGCCAATCTCCGCGAGCGCCTTGGCTTGCATGGGCGGCCAGAAAAAGAAGGTGGCGGGCAGCGGCGGGAAGGGCGCTTGCGTGCTTACAGCGAGGGTGTTGTCATCAACCGCGACCATGCCGATCTCTTCGGGGGCAATCTCGCCAGCGACCGCTTCGTCCCAACCATCGATGATGCCCAGCCACAGCCAGACGAAATCGTAGGCGCTGTCGGGATTCACCATGTGCTGCCAACTGGCGACCCAGTCATGGGCGGTTACGGGCGTGCCATCGCTCCACATTTGGTCGCCGCGCAGGTTGAATGTCCAGGTCGAGCCGTCTTCGGACACCGACCAGCTGCTGGCGGCAGACGGGATGATGTTCATGTTGTTGTCCAAGACGACCAGCGAATCGGAGAACTTGTCGAATGCGCCCGTGCTGCAAATGCGCGAATAGACGGTGACGATCGAGGACAGCGAAGTTTCTCGGCGCGCCGAGTCGCAGAGGTTGCGGTAGACCTGCATCTCATAAGGAGCGGCATCGGCGGGCAGTTCGCGCCCATAGACATCGACATTGTCCTGCGCCAGGCCCGGCAGCGCAGCCACCAGCGCCAACAGCGCCAACAGGAAACATACTGATTTTCTTGACATGGGGGAATCCCTTTCGTATTTGGGTACAGTTGAATCAGTGATTTGTCGGCGAGTATTGTAGCAGAGGCAGCGCCAAGCGCAAACCTGTGACTCGTTTGGGGAGTGGCGAATGCGTGGATATGGCAACCAAGCCCCCATCCCCCGGCCCCTTGCCTCCAGAACGAGGGAAGGGGAGTTTTTTTCTGCGCTTGCGCAGCATGGTAGCCCCGCCCTCATTTTGGGGGAGGGGCAATGCAACGCGTTGGAAAATGCAGTCGGCCTCTGCTATACTGCAATCGTTGAGCGATGTGTATCGACAATTCTGGACAAACCTATTTTCAGGAGAGCGAACATGAACAAATTTAGCCGAGTCCTGCTGCTGGCGCTGGTGGCGCTGCTTGTCATCGGGGGGGCAAGCGCGCAAGAAGGCGGCATCCTCATCGGGACAAACTTTGGCGGCGACCCCACCAATATGAACCCGCTCATTTCCAACAACACGGTCGAACTGGGCTTGAACGAATTCCTCTTTCCCAGCCTGTTCAATATCGACCCCGTAACGCGCGCGCCGATGATGGGCGGGCGCAATGACCAAGACAACGGCTTGGCGCTGGACTGGACGATCAGCGACGATGGCTTTACCTATACCTTCAACCTGCGCGATGACATCACCTGGAACGATGGCGCGCCGGTAACCGCGCACGACTATCAGTTTACTTTCGATGCCTTGGCCAGCGGCAAGACCTCGTCGCCGCGCACTGATGTCTTGCAGAGCGTCGAAAGCGTCGAGGCGGTGGATAACCGGACAGTCGTCGTCAAGCTGAAGGTCAATTCCTGCCGCGTCATCGAAGAGCTAGACGACTTTGGCATCTTGCCCAAGCACCACATTGAGCCCATGTTGGATGGCGACTTTACCAATATCGACACGCTGGAATACAACAAGAACCCGGATATAACCGCCGGCGTCTTCAACTTCGGCGCGTTGATAGCCGACCAGCAAACCAGTCTCGTGCGCAATAGCAACCACTGGATGTCGGTTTCGCCAGAAGGTTACATCATTCGCAATGTGCCCGATCAAATCGTGGGCATCGAGCAATTCCTGGCTGGCGAAGCCAATTCGGTGGGCACGGCTGGTTCCGCCTCTGTGCCTCTGCCGCGCATGCAGGAATTCCGTGACCTCGCGGAGGATGGCCAGTTCCAGATTTACGAATATGTCGATGATGGCTTGACCTTTGTCGGCTTCAACCTGGCTGACCGCAGCAACCCGGTCAACGGGCAGGATGAAGACGGCAATTCAATCGACCAAGGCAAGCACCCGCTCTTTGGCGATGTCCGCGTTCGCCAGGCGATCGCCCAGGCTGTGAATTATGACGACATCATCGCAGGCGCGGCTGAAGGCGAAGCCGTCCAGGTCAACAGCTTTGGCACGCCCGCGCTCTGGGGGTACGACGCCAGCATTGAGCCTTGGCCCTACGACCCGGATGCGGCATTGGCGCTGCTGGCAGAAGCCGGCTTCGTCGACCACGATGACGACCCGAGCACGCCGCTGGTCGCCACAGAAGACGCGCTCTATGCCGAGCCCGGCAGCGAATTCGCATTTGAGCTTTTGACCAATTCCGGCAACGTCGTGCGCGAAGCCGCCGGCACGATCATCCAGGACCAACTGGGACAGATCGGCATCGCGGTCGACTTTCAGACGCAGGAATTTGGCGCGCTGGTGCAGTTCCTGCTCGGTCAAGACTTCGACGCCATCATGATCGGCTTCACCAACCTCGACCAAGACACAGACGCGCGCAATGTCTTCACCCCGGTCGGCGACCTGGTTGGCGGCGGCTTCAACTTCGTCTCCTACAGCAACGACCGCGTAACCGAGCTCTACGACCAGGCGCTGTCGCTGCCCGGCTGCGATCGGACAGAACGGCAGGCGCTCTACCATGAAATCAGCAACATCCTGCACCAAGAACTGCCTTGGTGGTGGCTGTTCGCGCCTTTCTCGATGTATGCGGAAGCCAATTCGGTACAGAACTGGATGCCCTACGCCGAGACTCGCTATGCCAACATGGCGGATATCGCCATCAGCCCCTAAGACCGACTTCAAGGCACATTGGTTGAGAGAGGGAGCGGGCTTCCCAGCCCCTCCTTCTCACTATCACAATCTGTCCAGGGAAAAATGAAATAGCCGAGCGATGATAAAATATATTCTTCGCCGCATAATCCAGTCCATCCCGATTTTTTTTGGCATCACGCTGCTTTCGTATCTGCTCTTGTGGCTGGCGCCCGGCAGCGTAATTGAGCGCTTGTATTTCGCGCCCAATATCAAAGCGGAAACGCGCGCGAAACTGGCTGCGCAGCTGGGCATTGACGACCCGTTTCATATCCAGTACCTGCGCTGGCTGGCTGGCGATGACTGGCTGCGCTGGGACAGCGATGGCGATGGCGTCGCCGACCGCGCGCTGGAGTGGCTCGCGCCGCTGGATGAAGATGGCGATGGCATCCCCGAGCCGCCGGGCAAAAATTACGGCATCCTGCGCGGCGACTTTGGGAACTCGTTCATCAAGAAGCAACCGGTGATGGATATCATCCTGGCGAACCTGCCAGCGACGCTCGAACTGGGCATCGCCACGCTTTTGACTTCGCTGGCGATCGGCATTCCAGTTGGCGTTCTTTCCGCTGTGACGCGGGGCCGCCTCTTCGACAATCTCGGCCGCGTTATGGCAGTTATCTTCGACGCCATACCGAACTTCTGGCTGCTGTACATCTTGATTTGGGTCTTCGGTTCCGAGTTAAAACTTATACCCATCGGCGGACGCTGCACGCCGAATCTGTATGGCGTCTGTCCGTCGCTATTCCAGCGCCTGGAATACCTGCTCGCGCCCACCATCGTCTTTGCGGCTGGTTTTGTGGCGCTCTTTTCGCGGTATGTGCGCACCTCGACCCTCGAAGTGCTGGGCGAAGATTACATCCGCACGGCGCTGGCCAAAGGTTTGTCGCCGCGCGCCGTCAATTTTCGTCATGCCATGCGCAACGCCATGATCCCGGTGGCGACCTTGCTGGGACCCATCATCACCAATATCTGGTCTGGCGCCATTATCATCGAAACAGTTTCCGCTTTGCCCGGCGTGGGCAGGATCGCCTACACATCCGCCATACAGCAGGATCATCCGGTGGTTATGGGCATCGTCATCATGGCATCGGTGGGCACCATCCTCGGTTTTCTGCTGTCCGACATCCTGTATGTGCTGATCGACCCGCGGATTCGGCTGGAGTAGGAGCGCGCGATGACGCTAGTCAAGCCAATAGACAAAACCGGTATATCGCCCTTGCGCAGCAAATCGCTGACGGAACTGGCGATCAACCGTCTGCTGCGCGACCGCCTGACCATGATCGCCATCATAACCTTGCTGGCGCTGACCCTTGCCGCCATCACCGCCCCGCTGACCACGAGCCTGCTCGGTGTAGACCCCAACACGACTGACGCGTCGCAATCCAAGTACCTGCCGCTGTTCAGCGAGGGCCACCCGCTCGGCACAGACAACCTCGGGCGCGACCACCTGGCGCGGCTCTTGTATGCCGGACAAGTTTCGCTCTTCATCGGCTTTATGTCGGCATTCCTGTCGCTGGTTATCGGCGTGACGCTGGGCATCCTCACTGGTTACTTCGGTGGGCTTATCGACGATGTCGTCAACTGGATCATCACCACGCTCAATTCCATTCCCGTGCTGGTGCTGCTCATCGTGATATCTTCCTTATTCCGACCATCGGCAGAAGCGCTCATCCTCAGCATCGTGCTCATCACCTGGACGCCAACCACTCGGCTGGTTCGCGGCGAGACCCTCTCCATCCGCGCGCGCGAATATATCGTCGGCGCAAAAGCCATCGGCGCGTCCAACCTCCGCGTCATGCAGGTTCACATCCTGCCCAATGTCTTCTCGCTGACGATCGTCACGCTCGCGCGCAACATCGGCTTGGTGATGCTGATCGAAGCCGCGCTCAGCTTCCTGGGTTTGGGCGTCCAGCCGCCCACCGCCACTTGGGGCAATATGCTCAGCAAATCACGCGAATTTATCACCAAAGAGCCGCATTTGATGATCCTGCCCGGCTTGCTGATTACGATCGTGGTGCTTTGCCTCTATGTTGTTGGCGATGGCCTGCGCGATGCCTTCGACCCGACCGCGCAGTACTGAGCACAGCCTTTAATCAGTCGAAAACTTGTAGACCGTGGTCGACCGAAAGCGCTCGCCGGGCCGCAGCACGACCGAGGGGAAATGTGGCTGGTTGGGCGAGTCGGGGAAGCGCTGCGTCTCCAGCGCCAGCCCATCGCTTTGCCGATACAGCCGCCCGCTGCTGCCCACCAGCGTCGTATCCAGCATATTGCCCGCATAAAACTGAATGCCCGGCTCGCTCGTCCAGACTTCCATGATTCGTCCGCTGACCAGCTCATAAACCCGCGCCGCAAACCCAAGCTCGCCAGGCGCCAAGCCAGCGCGACACAGCACAAAGTTGTGGTCATAGCCTTTTGCTCGGACAATTTGGGGATGCGCCGAACGTTGCCCGGGACCGATGGCTTTGGGGATACGGAAGTCGAAGGGCGTGTTTTCGACAGGCGCGATCTCGCCAGTGGGAATCTGCGCGGCATCAGTGGGCGTATACTCTTCCGCATTGATGGTCAAAATATGCTCGTCGATGCTGCCTTCGCCTTCGCCCAGCAAGTTGAAATAGCTGTGATTCGTCAGGTTGAGCACAGTCGGCGCGTCCGTTTCAGCGGTGTAATCGATGCGCAGCGCATTGTCGTCATCCAGCCCGTAGCGAACCACAACATCCAGCGCGCCCGGATAACCTTCTTCCCCGTCCGGGCTGTGATAACGCAATGCCACCGCGCCATCCCGCGCCTGCGCCTGCCAAACCCGCCGGTCAAACCCGACCGCGCCGCCATGCAGGCTATTGGGTCCGTCATTTTTCGCCAAGTTATAAGCGACTCCATCCAGCACAAAGCGCCCACCCGCGATGCGATTGGCAAACCGCCCGGTGATCGCGCCGAAATATGGATGCTCGCCCGCATAATGCGCTAGGCTGTCGAAGCCCAGCGCCACATTCGCCAACCGTCCGCCGCGGTCGGGGACGCGGATCGAAGTGATGATGCCGCCGTAGGTGATGAACTTGACTTGCATGCCGCGAGCATTCTGCAAGGTGTATTCAACAATCTCTTCGCCATTCGCCAATCGCCCAAAGATGCGCATAGCGCCTCCCCCGCTGTCAACATATCGCCGCTGCTTGCCGCCATTGTACGCCGTTCGCTTCGCAGCGCCCTATGCTCAATGCTGATTTCGCAGGTAGAATGGCGCCAAAGGACCCAGGGAAGGGAGAACAAGATGAATTATCGTTCGCTCGGGCGGACCGGCGTGATGGTCAGCGAGCTCTGCCTCGGCTGCATGAATTTCGGCGCATCGACCCCAGAAGCGGAAAGCTTCGCCATCATCGACCGCGCTATCGAGGCTGGCATTAACTTCTTTGACACAGCCAATGTCTATTCGCGGGGCGGCAGCGAACTCATCGTGGGCAAGGCGTTGCGGCGCAATGGCCAGCGCGAGCGCATCGTGCTGGCCACTAAGGTGCATGGGCGCATGGACGATGACGACATCCTGGCGGCGGGCAACAGCCGGCGGCACATCATCCAGCAATGCGAGGCTTCGCTGAAGCGGCTGCAAACCGATTACATCGACCTGTACCAACTGCACCGTCCCAACGCCGATATCCCGATTGACGAGACACTGCGCGCGCTGGACGACCTCATCAGCGCCGGCAAGGTGCGGTATATCGGCACCAGCTCATTCCCGGCTTGGCGCGTCATGGAGGCGCTGTGGGCGGCCAAGGATCTGGGCTTGAATCGCTTCATCAGCGAGCAGCCGCCCTATCACCTGCTCGACCGCAGCATCGAGCGCGAGATGATCCCCATGGCCCAGTCCTACGGCATCGCCATCATCCCCTGGTCACCACTGGCGCGCGGCTTCCTGAGCGGCAAGTACAAACGCGGCGAAGCGATCCCCGGCGACAGCCGCTTTGGCAGCGATTCTGGACGTGGGTCGGCTTTTCAGCGGCGGCGCGACCAGCACTTCAAGGACCTCAGCTTCGATGTGCTGGACGCGGTGCAAGCAATCGCCGCCGAAAAAAGCCGCAGCGCCAGCCAGATCGCCTTGGCCTGGGTCAACAGCAAACCGGGCATCACCGCGCCCATCATCGGCCCGCGCACCATGGCGCATTTGGAGGACAATCTGGGCGCGCTGGATGTTGAGCTGGGCGCTGATGATCACGCGCGGCTGGATGCTGTCGCCGAGCCCGAGCGCGCCACCGTGCCCTACTATCACGGCAGCATGATCAACTTCAAGCCCAACGACCACGCTTGGTTGTAATGTCGGCAAATCGAGCGCAGAGACGCCACCTGCGCCGCACCTGGGCGAGGCAGATCTCGCCCCTGACTGTCCATGTATTCGGCGTTCGAGTCAGCGCGGCGGCGCTGCTTTCTTGATCGCCAGCAGCCGCTGATAGTCGCCGCGGGCTTTGTAGCGCTCATCCAGCGGATAGCAGCCAGACACCATGCCATTGCGCGGGGCTGTCGTGCAATCGCTGAACGTGCGGCAGATGCGTTTGCGCTGCAGCGGCCGCCCCGCCAGCAAGTCCGCAGGCAGATGTGGATAGCTTAATGCCATGCGCCCCAAGCCCACGAAATCAGTCAAGCCTTGGCGCGCTGCCGCCTGCGCCACATGAGGCAGCCAATCCTGCAGATAGGAATAGCCTGAGCCGACCAGTGTCATATCGGGGAAGGCTTCTTTTAGCTCCGCTGTCACCTGTATCTGCCGCGCCACGCCCACCAAGGGATCTTCTGGCAGACGGTAGCCATCCGATGGCGGGAAAATCGCTGGCCGCTGGATGTGAAAATTGTAATAGGGGCTGCCAGCCGTGATGCAAACCAACTGAATATCGAGGCTGCGCAGCAAGCCCAAGAAGCGCTGCGGTTCGCTGAGGTCGTAGCCTGTGCCGGTCCCATCGCCGCCGAAGGCATAGGGATAGAGCGGGCTGGAAAAAGGCGCGGGCTCGCCGATGCGGTCGGCGCCCGGTTGAAAAGGAATCCAGTCGATGGCGCTCAGCCGCACACCGATGTCCAACCCGGGCGCGAGCGCGCGGACTAACTCGACTGTTTCGCGCAGAAACCGGGTGCGATTTTCAAAGCTGCCGCCGTACTTGCCGCCGCGGTCGACTGCGCTGAGGAACTCATGCCCTAGATAGCCATGGCAATGCTTGATATCGACAAAGTCGAAACCAGCCTGCTGGGCAAAAACGGCTGCCTGTCCAAAGTCTTCGACCAGTCGCTCGATGTCGGCATCGCTCATCACACAAGAGTCGTCTTCCACCTGGAACTTGGCATCAAGAATCGGGTGGCGATACAGCACAAGCGGCTCGAGCCGGGCGCTGTTGGGGCGGCAGAATCGCCCAGAATGCGTCAGCTGCAAGCCAATCAACAAATCGTCTGCGCCGGCAAAGTCCTGGGCATGCGCGTCCAGCAGCTCAGCGCGCAAGCCCGCAATGCCAGCCAAATTGGCGGCGTTGATGACCAGTTGACGGGCATTGGCGCGGCCATCGTGGCGCACCGCGACAGCCTCGCCGCCCCAGATCAGCTTTGCGCCGCTCTGTCCAAATCGCCGCCAGCGCCGCCGCGTCAAATCGGTGGGGCTGCCATCCGCCGCGCCATCCCAGCCTTCCATCGGCAGAATGCAAAAGCGATTGGCCAGCCTCCGCCCACGATATGCGTAGGGGCGAGCCAAGGGCGATGCCGCGCCACGCGCAAGTTGTTCGTCGATCGGCAAATCCGCGCCGACCGCCTGGCAATAGCTGGTGAATTGCTCGAAGGTCCGCAACTGGGCAACACGTCTGATCGCCATGGGCTAGCTTTCTTCCTAGACGCCGAGTCGGCCGGCAATGTCGCGCAGGATGGCGATGTCGCTTTGCGGACGGCGTGGCGAGTTCGCATGGGTTGCATCCGAGCCGAGCCAGCCACGCAGCGCCAGGAATTGGGCAGCTGAATGTTTGTAGGCGGGCACAGGCGGGCGAAATGCCAAGAAACCCAGATATTGAAGCAGGTCGTTTAGTGCATAAAAGCTCGCATCGCCATTCAGCCACAGGTGGTCGCGCCGGGCGAACAGGTCGGGCGCAAAAGTGCTTAAGCCCAGCAAGTAATCGCTGCCATACATAACCATGTCAATCGCCAGGTCGTTGCCGGTATACACCTTGAAATCGCTGCGCGCCTCATCACGCAGTTCCAGGCGCTGCCATTCCAGCTGCCGGCTCAGCGACGAGTGCTTCGCGCCGAGGCATGTTTCCACACCCAGCAAACCGCGGTAGGTATCGAGGCTATAGATCGCGCCAAAGGGAGCGAACATCTTGCCCAGTTCAAAGGCGATGAAACCATCGGTATTCGCGCCGATCGCCTCATACGCGCGCAAGATCGCGTCATCGCGCTGTCCGGTCAATCCATAGGACTGAAAGATGATAGGCAGCCCGCCATGCCGCTGGATGCTATCCACCTGGCTGGAGTAGGCGTCGGCGTCAAAGGCAGCGCCCGGATCGTCCCCCACAAAAGCGCCCGCCACAAATGCGCCGCCAGCCAGTTCAGCGCGCGCGATTCGCAAGACTTGCTGGCGCTCGGCTTCGGATATCAGGTTGGCAAAGCCAGTATCCATGTTGACGGCGGGGGTTAAGCCAGCTTCTGCCGTGCGCCGGATATGCAGCGCCAAACCCGCCCAGTCAACCTCGCCGTTGTCTTGGAAAGGCAGCAAAATCGCCGAGATACCTTCGATTTTGCGACGAGGGCGGATGAGAGCTTGCGGTGCGTGCTGCATAGCGCAATCCTTGTCAAACTGTCGCGATTGTGATTCGTCAGCCGGCGAAATATCGGCGGCCATGCCCCGCTCCTCGAGTCATTCTTGGGATTATGCCATAGTTGGCAATTGGCCGCGCGTTATCTCAAAACGCATTTCGCCGCTTGCCAGGTAAGAAATCAGTTCATCCAGCATGCACTCGCCCAGGCGGCGTGTATCATTCGCGCCGATCGCGCCTGCTATGTGCGGAGTGAGCACGACATTGGGCAGGTCGTAGAGCGCAGAATCGCGCGGTGGCGGCTCGGGGTGTGCAACATCCAGCAGCGCATACACATCAGGACGCTGGCGCAAACAATCAATGAGAGCAGCTTCGTCGACCAGCGCGCCACGAGCGCTGTTGATAAATGTGCTGCAGAGCGGCATCTGTTCCAACAGCTGCCGATTGACCATGCCTTCGGTCTCTGGCAGCCAAGGCGCATGCAGCGAAGTTA
Organism: Chloroflexota bacterium; assembly: GCA_026709625.1. Classification (GTDB taxonomy): domain Bacteria; phylum Chloroflexota; class Anaerolineae; order Aggregatilineales; family Phototrophicaceae; genus UBA6055. The sequence goes on along the minus strand of JAPOSR010000056.1, from coordinate 66,482 downwards.
CCGCCGATGAAGCAAACAAGTCCGCCAGGCTGACCAGCTCGATACCCAATTCGGCTTCGTCGGCGGCGCTGGCATATGGATCGTAGGCGAGGATGCGCAGGCGATACGGCCGCAGCAAGCGGATAACCCGCCGCCCCACCAGGCTCAAGCCGATGATGCCGACAGTCGCGCCACGCACCCCCCGATACGCGCGATTTTTGCTCGCGTTGTCGAAGTCGCGCTGCTGCCGAACCCGCGCGGCTTCGCTCCACATGCCTTTCAACGCGAGCACAATCTGCGCGGTCACAAATTCCGCGACGCAATCGGCATTGGCAGAAGCGGCATGGCTGATGCGGATGCCCCGCTCCCACATGGCATCGCTGACCAAGCGCTTAATCGTGCCAGCGCCATAAAAGACCGCTCGCAGCTGTGGCGCGCGGGCAAGAAAAGCGGCATCCAGACGCGGGCACAGCCAGGATGATATGAGAATCTCCATGTCGCGCAGCAACGCAGGGTTCGCGGCGATCTGCGCTTTGGTCTGCGGCGGCGCGATAAGCTCGACATGCTCGGCGAATCGCGCGATCAGATCATCCGGATATACGCGCTGACGGATGGTCGCTTCCAAGATGAAAAGCGCTTTGGGCATGGCCTCTCCTTGCGGCGCGGTCAGCCAGCCTATAGTATCATTGACGGGTGGCGATATTCAAAAAAACGCGAGAATGGCGAATGTGTGGATATGGTAACCAAGCCTCCATCCCCGGCCCCTTGTCCCCAGAACGAGGGGAGGGGAGTTTTGCCTGCGCTTCCGCAGCATGGTAGCCCCTCCCTCATTTTGGGGGAGGGGTTTGGGGTGGGGGCGCACCAAAATCGCCACTCCAAAAAAATGCCGAGCCGAGTCGCAAAGGAGGGCAGATGCTCATTTCCAAGATGAACTGGATGCAGGTCGAGGACTTTTTGCGCCGAGACGATCGTTGCATCCTGCCCACCGGCAGCACCGAACAGCACGCGTACCTCAGCCTCAGCGTCGATACCATTCTGGCGTCGCGATTGGCTGCGGAAGTCGGCGAACTGGCGGATGTGCCCGTCTACCCAGCCGTGCCCTATGGCTTGGCGACGCAATGGACAGCTTTTCCAGGCACGGTCACGCTGCGCGCCGACACCTATCTGGCGCTGATCCGCGATGTGCTAGACAGCATTCAGCGCGCTGGCTTTCGGCGCATTTTGCTGGTCAACGGGCATGGTGGCAATGCGCCAGCGCAAGGCATGCTGCGCGAATGGATGATGGACAATCCTAATTCATGCGTAAAATGGCACAATTGGTACAACGCGCCGCAAACTTGGGCGAAAGTACTGGAAACCGACCCCCTCTGTTCCCACGCTTCATGGATGGAAAATTACCCTTGGACGCGGCTGGCTGGGCTCGCGGCGCCCGAGGGCGCAAAACCGCTGGTCGACTTGGACAGACTGGCGCGACTAAGCCCGCAGCAAACGCGGGAGGTGTTGGGCGACGGCAATATGGGCGGCTTGTATCAGCGCAGCGATGAAGACATGCTGGCGATTTGGCAAGTGGCAGTCGCCGAAACATGCGCGCTGCTGGAAGCAGACTGGCAGTAGATGAACCTGCTGATCTGGGGGGCGGGCGCGATCGGCGGCACAGTCGGCGCATTCCTGCACCGCGCCGGGCATGATGTCGCTTTCGTGGATGTCGCGCCAGACCATGTGGCGGCGATCAACGACAAGGGGCTGAGGATCAGTGGTCCGATTGATGAGTTTCGTGTCGATGCCCGCGCCTTCACGCCACAGCAGCTGGCCGGGCGTCATCAGACGATCTTGCTTTGCACCAAGTCGCAGCATACGCGGGCGGCCGCCGAGACGCTTGCGCCATTCCTCGCCGATGATGGCTGCGTCGTTTCGCTGCAAAATGGCTTGAACGAATTGGCCATCGCCGAGATTGTCGGGCGGCAGCGCACAGTCGGCGCATTCGTCAACTTCAGCGCCGATTATCATGCGCCGGGCGAAGTTCTCTTTGGCGGTCGCGGCGCGGTCGTCATTGGCGAGATGGACGGCGCAGACAGCCAGCGCGCGCGCGCTTTGGTCGAGGCGCTGGCAGACTTCGACCCAGACGCGCAGTTCACCGACAAGATCTTTGGGTACTTGTGGGGCAAAGAAGCCTATGGCGCGATGCTGTTTGTCTCTGCGCTGACGCACCAGTCGATCGCCGATGCCTTGTCCAGCGCGCGTTTTCGTCCACTGTACATCCGCGCCGCGCAGGAAATCGTCTGGCTCGCGGACAAGCTGGGCATCACGCCACTGGGCTTCAACGGCTTTGAGCCGGCGCTTTTCTTGGCGGACGATCAGCCCGGCATAGCGAGATCGCTCGATGCATTGGTGGCATTCAACAAGTTGTCGGCAAAAACACACAGCGGCATTTGGCGCGATCTGGCTGTGCGCAAACGCGCGACAGAAGTTTCCATGTATGCTCCGCTGCTGGCGCAAGCCGAGGTGACTGGCGTGGACCTGTCCTTGACGCGCCGCTGGATCGCTATGATCGGCGAGATTGAACGTGGCGCTCGTGAACAATCGCTCAAAAACCTGGAAGACCTGCGGGCGGATTTCGTATGAACATCGATTTTGCGGGCAAAACCGCCATCGTAACCGGCGCGGCGCACGGATTTGGGCGCGCGATCAGCCTGGCTTTTGCCCAGCGAGGCGCATCGGTGTGGAGCTGCGATGTGCTGGCGGACGAACTAGCGGAAACTGCGGCGCTGTGCGAGGCGGCAGGCGGCAAGTGTCGGGCGCGGATCGTCGATGTGCGCGAGCGCGCCGCTGTTTTTGGGCTGGTGGATGAAGCGCTTGCGACAGATAAGGCCGCGCACATCCTTGTCAACAATGCGGGCGGCGTTTTGGGGCAGGTCGGTCGGCCCTTGGAAGAGATCAGCGCAGAAGATTGGGACAGCATCTTCGCGGTGAATGCGCGTGGCGCGTTTTATTTCGCGCAGGCGGTCGCGCCGTCCATGAAAGCCGCGCGCTTTGGCCGCATCATCAACATTTCCAGCGGGGCGGGTTTGGGTGTCAGCCTGACTGGCATCCAAGCTTATGCCGCGGCGAAGGCGGCACAGATCGGCTTGACCCGGCAACTAGCGCACGAGCTGGGCAAGTGGCAGATCACAGTCAACAACATCGCGCCAGGCTTTGTGCTGTCCAACCCCAACTCCATCCGCCAATTCGCAGCCTATGGGGAAGCTGGCCAACGCGCGCTGGTGGAGCGCTTCGCCTTGAAGCGGCTGGGCAGCGCCGAAGATATTGCCAACGGCGTGGTTTTCTTCGCATCCGATTACGCCAGTTGGATCACCGGGCAGGTCTTGCCCATTGATGGTGGCAGGCTTTGATTGCCCGCGCCCAAAACCCCGCCTCGACTGTCGTCGGCGAGCGGCGCAAAACCCAAGCGGAGCCTGCATATTGAGCAGTCGCTGAAACCCCGACTCTTGGCTCGTTCGGAAAGGCAAGCGCCAGGGAAATGATCGGCAGGGCGCAGGCTTTCGCTTCTACACAACCTAGACGCTCGCCTGCGAAGACAAAGCCGCGAGCACACGCGGCGCAGTCATCGGTGCCTGCGTCATGCGCACGCCAGTCGCATGCGCGACAGCATTGGCGATCGCGGCCACGGTGGGGATGACCGGCGGCTCGCCTACGCCACGCGCTCCAAAGGGTCCGCTCCGCGAAGGCACCTCGACAATCTGCGTGTGAATGGGCGCAGCTTGCGCGGCATCGGGCATGGCATAGTCCATCCACGAGCCGGACAGCAGTTGCCCATCATCGTCATAGCGCATCTCTTCGAAGAGCGCCCAGCCGACCCCCTGCACCGCCCCGCCTTGCATCTGCCCCTGCACCGCCAGCGGGTTGATGGCGCGGCCGACTTCTTGCACGACAGCCAGATTCAGCAAGTTGACATCGCCAGTCTCTGCGTCCACCTCGACCTCGGCGATTTGCGCGCAGAATGATGGCGCGCGGTCGGTTATGGCTTGGCGGCCACTGCCATGCACCGGCTCGTAGCGGCCGCCGAAGGTCATGGCTTTGCCAGCGATCTCGCCCAGGCTAATCGACCGGTCGGGGAAGCCGCGCACCTGCACGCGACCATCCACGATCTCCAAGTCTTCGGCGGACACTTCAAATTCTTCCGCGGCGATGGCGAAGGTTTGCCGGCGAGCGTCTTGCGCCGCGCGGATGACGGCGCTGCCCAGTGTATAGGTGGTCTTGCTGCCGCCGACGCCACCGCCATAGGGAGCGCTGTCAGTATCGCTGTAGACAAAGCGCACCTTGTCGGGCGCAACGCCGTAGGTTTCGGCAGCCAGCATCGCAAACGTGGTCGGCGTCCCGCTGAGGTCGGCTGTGCCTATCTGGACCTGCAGCACGCCGTCGCGGTTGAGCTTGCAGACAGCCGCGCCCGGCTCGAGTCCGCCCATCCAGCCGCCGATAGCCAAGCCAACGCCGCGGCCTTGCTTCCGCGCCGCCTCGCGGTTTTGCCACATAGGGTGCTGCTTGGCGGCTTCCAACGTCTCGACCATGCCAATCGGCGAGAAATCCCCACCATCAGGCGCGGGGTCGCCAGTGCGGGCGGCATTTTTCAGACGCAGGCCGACTGGATCCATACCCAGCTGCGCGGCCGCTTCATCAAAGAGCGTCTCGACTGCCATAAACGCGGTTGGCGAAGTCGGCGCACGGTACGCGCCCACTGATTGCTTGTTGGTAATCACATTGGTTGATTCCAGCAGGAGATTTTCGCAGGGATAAAAGCTGGCGAATTGCATCGCCGCGAAACCGCCCAAGCCACTGGGATACACGCCAGTATCGGCTGTCACATTCGATTGCATGGCCACCAGCTTGCCATCCTTGTCGAAGCCCAGCTTGCCATGCAGGCGCAGCGCCGGCGCGGGGTTGGTCGTCAACAGTTCTTCACTGCGCGTCAGGATGAGGCTGACTGGTCGGCCCACTGTCGCGGCAACCAGCGCGACAAGCGGCTCATACAAACCAAACTTCGCCCCAAATGCGCCGCCCACCGGCATGCCATGCACCGTGACATCCGACTCGGGCACGCCCAGCGCATCAGCAACATCCTGGCGCGCGCCAAACGGCGACTGCAAGCTGGCCCACATAGTCGCGCCGCCAGTGATCGGGTTGGGCTGCACGACCCAACCCTGGGTTTCGATAGAGCTTTGATGCACCATGGGCGTTTCGAAGACGCGCTCGACAACCACAGCCGCCTCCGCGAATGCCGCCGCGATATCGCCCGTTTCCCGGCGCGTCTTGCCGGCGATGTTGGAGGGCCTTTCATCTTCGGCTGCCGATTCGCCGCCCGTGTCTGCGCCATGAGCCGCTTCGTCTTCTGCCCCAGTGGGAATGCCCGTCGGCCAGATGACCGGCGCGCCGTCTGCCACGGCCGCATCCATCGAAGTCACCGCTGTCAGTGGCTCATAGTCGATCTCGACCAGTTCTGCGCCATCAGCCGCAGCCGCCGGCGTTTCTGCCAGCACAATGGCGACTGGCTGGCCGACGAATATAACGCGGTCGCGCGCCAGCATCAGTTTTGTACGCGCCGACGGCACGACCTTGGGCAGGTCTTCGGCGGTCAAAACCGCGCGCACGCCCGGCGCCGCCAAAGCCGCGCCGCAGTCGATATGAGTGATTGTGGCGTGCGCATAATCGCTCAAGACAAAGCGAGCATGCAGCATGCCAGCCAGCCTGAGGTCGCCTGTGTATTTCAAGTTGCCCGTGATCTTGGCGGGGCCATCAAGCATAGGGGTTGGTTTGCCTACAAATTCAAAATCTGACATCGGGGTTCGCTCCTCTCCACGAGTAGTGGGCACAACGGGTCTAGTTGGCAGCTGCCATATCCACCACCGGAAAGCCTTCCGTTTGCGTGCGCTTGCGAAACAATTGGCTCAGTCGCCGCGTCATCGGGCCGGCCGCGCCACAGCCGATCGGTCTGCCATCCAGCTCGACCACGGGCGCAAGCTCGCCCATGGTGCCCGTGCAGAACATCTCGTCTGCCCGATACACCTCGCTGAGCGACAGGTTCTTGACCTGACAGGCGATATCCGCGGCAGCGCATATCTCCAATACAGCCGAGCGCGTGATGCCTTCTGGGCAGCTGCCGGTGTCTGGCGTTTGTACGATGTCATCACGCACGACGAAGATATGCGTGGCGTTTGTTTCCGCCACATAGCCGTGATAATCCAGCATCAAGGCATCGTCCATGCCAGCCGCATTCGCTTCAATCTTCGCCAAAATCGAGTTGATCAGGTTGCAGCTGTGGATATTTTGGTCGACGCAGTCGGGCGGGATACGCCGGATGCCCGCGGTGATAAGGCGGACGCCGCTCTTGTCATAAACAGGCGATTTGTGTTCAGCCAGCACGATAAGCGTCGGTCCCTTGGTATTCAAGCGCGTATCCATGCCGCTAGTATATTTGACGCCGCGGCTCAGTGTCAAACGAATGTGCACGCCGTCGGTCATCGCGTTGGCGGCCAAGGTCTTGCGGATCTCGGCGATGATGGCTTCATGGCTGGGTATCTCGGCAAAGGCCATGGACCTGGCAGAATCACGCAGCCGGTCAAGGTGCGGGATCAGCTTGAAGATGCGCCCCTGGTACAGCCGCAGCCCTTCCCACACCGCATCGCCACCCTGCACTGCCGAATCGAAGGGGCTGATGCCAGCGACATCGCGGTGAAACAGCTCGCCGTTGATATTGATGAGCAGGTCGCGGTTTTTGGGGTTATAGGCTTGTTTCATCATTCCCCCGGGTCGATGCGGTGCTGCGCCAACTGGTCATAAAGCGGCTGGCAGGCTTCCAGCAATCCGCGCAGGTGGTCGGGCAAGGGGCTGTCGTCAGCTTGATACGGCGCGAAACCAGTCGATCGTTCGACGGCTCCATACCAATGCTTCGCCCAAATCCCATCGGTAACGCGCGCGCCTGCCGTCCAGCCAAGCATGCAATCATCGTAGGGCACATCCAGCGCCGAGCACAGGCGGCTCAGCATAACAGCTGGCTGGAGCAGCACATCGCGCGCGGCGACCACTGGCGGGACGGACCCGGTCAGCTCGCGCACAGCCTCAAAGAGCTCCACCTGCTGGGGCAGGCCCGTCTGCTCCAGGCGTGGCTGGGGGATGACTTTCATCAGCGAAAGCAACATGCGCCGCGGCTCGCGGATGAGAAAGCCGCTGGATACCTCGCCCAGCCAGCTTCTTTCGATATGCGGCAGCATATGATGCGTCATGTGCTTGTGATACACAATCGCAGAATCGCCTCGCTGGCGCAGCAACTGGTCAACAACGGCGCGCCAGTCGGTGGAATAGCTGCGGATGATCTCGTCGGCGCCGGGGTGATCGCAGCCGGTAGACAGCAGATAATGCGCATAAAAGGGCTCGTCCACCACACGCGTATCGGCGCGGCTGCCCCACGAGCGCATCAACGCTGTCGAGATATTGCGCGGACCCGACCACATCGCTATGATTCGTTGCGGCATGCCACCCTGCCTGTTTGTAGATTGACCGTGCCAACTTCGCTATTCTACCCGAAAGCCGCTGCCTTGTCATATCGCTTGTCCCGCAAGAACCTCAAGCGACCAGCCGGGCTGCTGGCGATTATCACGCTGGCTGGGCTGGGCTGGCTCGCGCGGGACTGGGCGGGCGCAGCGCCAGTCGCAGAACAGCCGCTCGCCCTTGCCCAGCAATTCGTGCAGACCCAAAAGCCGCTGGTCTGTGTGCATACGCTGCTGGAAAACGAGGTCGAAACGGCGAAGATCTTGCGCTCGCTGGCTATGACGCGCGAGCTGGGCGCGGCCACCATCGTGCAATTTTTCCCGTGGGCATATGTCGAGTGGCGGGAAGGCGAATACGACTGGGCGCGAACCGACAGCATCGTGCGTTTGGCGCGGCTGCAAGGTCTGCGGGTTATCGCGCGGCTGGGTTTGGCGCCAGACTGGGCGCGTCCGGCTGGCGCGACCTTGACAAACCTACCCAATGCCGCATTTGCGGGATTCGCCGAATACGCCGCCGCATTCGCCACTCGCTATGCCAAAGACATCCAGCGCATCATCGTTTGGAACGAGCCAAACCTCAGCGCAGAATGGGGATTTCAGCCAGTCGAACCAGCCCGTTATGCGCGCTTGCTCGCAGCCAGTTACCCGCGCATCAAGCAAGCCAATCCCGCCGCGGTTGTGCTGGCTGGGGCGCTGGTGCCAACTCTGGAAAAGCCGGGCAGCCGAGTCGGACTCAATGAACTCGATTTTTTGACTGCCTTGTATGAGCTGGGCGCGGGGGCGCATTATGACGCGCTGGCTGCGCACACCTATGGATTTCGTGATGCCCCAGAGACCCCGCCACAGCCACGCCGCCTGAACTTTCGGCGGGTTGAATTGCTGCGCCAGATCATGGTCGACAACGGCGACAGCCACAAGCCAATCATCATCACCGAAAGCGGCTGGAATGATCATGCGCGCTGGCTGCATGCCGTCCATCCCTCGCAACGCGCCGCCTATACGCTACGGGCTTTTCAATATGCCGAAGCGCACTGGGATTGGCTGGAGGCGCTGTGCATCTGGGCGCTGCGCTACCCGGTCGATCTGCGCGGCTACCCCGATGGCTATACATTGATCAACGCGGAGTTTTTGCCCAAGCCCGTCTATTTTGAATTGCAAGCCTATGCGCGCGGATGGGCTGTGAACGAGACGCTCTGGCTGCCGCCGCCGGTCGAAACCTGATGCGGCTGCGACCATTCATCCTGCTTGCGCAGACGGCGCTGGCTTTCGCGCTGTTCATGATGGCTGTCCTGCACAGCGGCAGGCCCGACCGCGAGCGAGCCTTCCCGACTGGCGCGCTGCGCATCGGCGTGGATGCCAGCTATCCGCCTTTTGCCGTGGACGATGACGGCGCATTGCGCGGGCTGGAGATCGACCTGGCTGCTGCGATCGCCCGGGAAATCGGCCTGCCAGCGCAGTTTCGCAACATAGGCTTTTACAGCCTGTACGACGCGCTCATCAGCGGTGAAGTCGATGCGCTGGTAGCGTCCCTGCCCATCGATGCCACGCGAACAGACGATGCCCGCTATACCAGCGCCTATTTCAACAATGGGCTGGTCTTGGCATCCGCCGGCGATTCGTCCGCGTTGGCTGTGGAGAATCTGGGCGGGAAACGCATCGCCGTTGAATATGCCAGCAGCGCCGACAGCCTCTTGCATGCCTGGTTGGCTGATGGCATAGCGCTTCAACGGATGCCCTACGAATTGCCAGGATACGCGCTGGATGCCCTGCGCCTGGGCCAGGCTGATTCTGCCCTGACCGACAACCTGACCTACCGCCTCTACCAGCGGGAGCGCAGCGGGTGGCTCTCCACCAGCCAATTCATCACGCATGATCCCTACGCCATCGCCGTGCGCCGCGACAATCATGACGCCTGGCAGTTGATCGAAGCGGCGCTGGAACGGTTGCGCGCTGGGGGTGCCCTGGCTAGACTCATCGCGTTGTGGGCATAGATCTTCGCGTCGAGTGGCAAAAAAGGGGGCGGACATGGGCGACAGGGTGCGCTGGGGCATATTAAGCACAGCCAATATCGGACGCCGAGTCATCCCGGCCATCCATGCCTCGGGCAATGGCGCAGTCGCCGCAGTGGGCAGTCGGTCGCTGGCCAGCGCCCAGGCTTTCGCAGCCGAGCAGCATATCCCGCGCGCGCATGGCAGTTATGAAGCCTTGCTGGCGGATCCCGACATCGACGCCATCTACATTCCGCTGCCCAACAGCCTGCATGCCGAATGGAGCATCCACTGCGCCCGAGCCGGCATTCCCACGCTGTGTGAAAAGCCTTTCGCCAGCGACGCGGCTGAAGCCCAAGCCATCGTCGATGCCTTTGTCGAGCGAGATGTCTTGCTGGCAGAAGCGTTCATGTATCGTTTTCATCCCCAGCACCAACGGATCAAGCAGATCATTGCCGAAGGCGGCATTGGCGACATGCAGATCATCGCCAGCGCCTTCACCTTCCCGATCAGCGATGCCGCCAATATCCGGCTGAGCAAGCCGCTGGCGGGTGGCGCATTGATGGATGTGGGCTGCTATTGCGTCAATTTGATGCGCTTTATGACCGGCGAAGAACCCAGCCAGGCAACAGCCAGCAAACGAATCGGCGCGGCGACTGGCGTGGACGAGGCGCTGGCGGGGGCGCTGCATTTTCCAGCCGGTGTCATCGGCAGTTTCCACTGTGGCCTGCGCGCCTGGCGTGAACACAGCTATACGATCAAAGGCACAAAGGGCATGCTCCGCGTCCCGGCCAGCTTCGTGCCCGAAAAGAACGCCGAAGCAATCGTCCAACACTGGCGCGGCGACGACTACACAGAGCATCGCATCCCGGCTGTCGATCAGTATCAGCTGATGGTCGAGGATTTTGCTGATGCGCTGCTGCAGGGGCGAGCGCCACGTTTTTCGGCGGATGACGCAGTGGCCAATATGCGGGTGGTCGACAAGCTGCTGGCGGCGGTCGCTTAGATCATCGGCTCGGAGTTCAAACCGCGTTCGCCCGTCTGCACGCGCCACAGCGATGCGTACAAGCCATCGCGCCGCACCAGGTCATCATGATGACCGCTTTCCAGCAACGTCCCTTTTTGCAGCACATAGATCATGTCGGCGTTGCGCACGGTCGACAGACGATGCGCGATAACGATGGTCGTGCGGCCGATGACGATGCGCTCCAGCGACCGTTGGATGGCGGCTTCGGTTTCGTTGTCGACTGACGATGTGGCTTCGTCCAGGATGAGGATAGGCGGGTCTTTCAAAACAGCGCGCGCAATGGACAGCCGCTGACGCTGCCCGCCCGAGAGTTTTTGTCCGCGCTCGCCGACGATGGTGTCATAACCCTGTGGCAATTCCATGATGAACTCATGCGCCTCGGCGATCGTTGCGGCTTCGACGACAAGCTGCTGGGGCACATCCTGGCTGCCATAGGTGATATTTTCGCGCACGCTGCCATGAAACAAAAAGACATCCTGGCTGACCAACCCGATGGCATTGCGGATATCTTTCTGTTTCAGGTCGCGCAGGTCATAGCCATCCAGCAGCACGCGCCCACTTGTCACATCATAATAGCGCAGCAGCAGCTTGATGACCGTGCTCTTGCCAGCGCCTGTCGCGCCGACGATGGCGACTGTATCGCCAGCCGGCACCGCAAAGGTCAGCCCGCCGATGACCGCGCGCCCGTCGCTGTAGGCAAAAGCTACATCATCCAGCCACATGTGCCCGCGCACATCGCGCTTCTTCAGGCGATACGGACCATCAACGATGCCGGGCTTGATGCTTAGCAGGTCGAGAATGCGGATGGTCGAAGCCATGGCGCGCTGGTATTGATCAAAGGTCTCGCCCAGCCTGGTCAGGGGCCAGAGCAAGCGCTGCGTCATGAAAATCAGTACGCTGTAGGCGCCGATATCCAGCGCGCCATCCAGAGTCAGCTGCCCGCCCGCCACCGTGATCGCGATGAAGCCCGAGACAATCGCCATGCGGATCAACGGCGTAAATGCCGAACTGAGGCGGATCGCGCGGCGGTTGCGCTCCAGATACTCATTGCTTGCCGAGCGCAGGCGCTGGGCTTCATAGTCTTCGGCGGTGAAGCTCTTGATGGTGGCGATGCCGCCCAAGCTGTTGGACAGTTGATGATTGATCATGCTAACTTGCTCGCGAACCGCGCTGTAGAGTGGGGCGAGCGACCTTTGGAAGCGAAGCGACCCCCAGATGATGACCGGCATAGGCACAACCGCCATCCAAGCCACGCTTGGGGCGATAACCGTGAAGATGCCGCCGATGACAAGTACCGTCGTCAATATCTGCACGACATCGCTTGCGCCGATATCCAAGAAACGTTCCAACTGATTGATGTCGTCGTTGAGCACCGACATCAGGCCGCCGGTGCTCTGGTCTTCAAAATAGGCCATTTCCAGACGCTGCACATGGTCATAGGCTTCGGCGCGCAGGTCGTGCTGCATCGACTGCGCCAGGTTGCGCCAATACACGCGCTGAATGTATTCAAATGCCGATTCCAGTATCCAAATCAGCAAGGTAAGTCCGCCCAGTATCAGCAGCTGCGCAGACAGATCACTGACGCCCAGCCGCCCCAAAAGCGAGGCTTCGCGCAACGTCACAATATCCACCGCCATGCCGATCAGCACCGGCGGCATGATGTCGAAAATCTTGCCCAGGACCGAATAAACAGTCGCCAGCGCCACTCGCCGTTTATAGGCAGTCGCATAATTCAGCAAGCGGACAAACGGGTGGCCGGTGGGCGCTTCGGTTTTGGTCATTGGCTCGACAGCAGGTGGACGGATAAGCCGCGCAGTATAGACGAGCTGGCGCGGACCTGCCAGATGCGGCTGAGCGGGGGTGGTGATTTTGGTGGCTACGCGTTGCTTAGCCCCCCACTCCAAAAATGAGAGAGGAGCTACCATGCTGCGGAGGCGCTGGTAAAACTCCCTTCCCTCGTTCTGGGGGCAAGGGGCCGGGCGATGGGGGCTTGGCTGCCATATCCACGCATTCACCATTTCCCTGAGCGTCATCAGCGGATCAGACCGCCACCAGCCGCGCCAGCTGCCAGCGCCGCCACCGCCGCGCGGTCGACCAGGGGCAGGTCGCCGGGAATGGTGTATTTCATCGCCGACATCGCCGCGCCCCATTTTAATGCCTGCGCGACATCATCGTAGCGCAGCCAGGCATATAAAAAGCCGGCCGCAAAGGCATCTCCGCCGCCGATGCGCCCGACTTCGCCCGCTAGCATCGCCGGCTGCCGAAAGACCTGGCCCGTCGCCGTCCTGGCTATCGCGCCGTCCACCCCCAGCGTCATCACGATCAAGGCATCAGGAAAGCGCTCGGCCAATCCCAAAAGCGCGTCATCGACTTTGGCATCGCCATATAGCTCGCCATAGTCATCCAGCGGACAGAAAATGACATCCGCCAGCTGCATCGCCGGTTGGCAGCCTTTTGCCGCTTCTGCGCCACTCCACAATTTGCTGCGATAATTGGTATCGAAACTGACGCGCCAGCGAGCCGCCCGCGCTTGGCGCATCGCCGCGAGCAGGGTTGCCTGCGCCGCGCTGCTGATGGCCAGGGTGATGCCAGTCGCATGCAGCAAGCCAGCCGCGCCCAGTCGAAACAATGCGTCTGGCAAGTCACTGGGCTGCATGCGGCTCATAGCCGAGTCGCGGCGATCGTAGATGATTTCGCTGGCGCGCGGATCAATGGCTTTTTCGTGAAAATAGATGCCCAGCCGCTCGTCCTGCGCCCAGACCACCTGGCTCACATCGACGCCATATTGAGCGATGCGGTTGCTGACATAGCGACCCAGTGGCGAATCGGGCAGGCGCGACAGCCAAGCCACAGTCATGCCCAGCCGCGCCAAGCCAACCGCCGTGTTGGACTCTGCGCCGCCAACCCAGATATCAAAGCTGCGAGTCTGCTCGATGCGCAAATAGCCAGGCGGCGTCAAACGCAGCATCGATTCGCCCAAGGCGACCACATCAAATCGCTTCACTGCGCCCTCCTTGCCCGGCAGCTTTCGCTAGCGCGAGGTTGATGATACCGCTACAATGCGTTTATGGCACATATCGGAATCGACGCGCGGCTGACTCATTATCGCGTCGGCGGCATCAGCCGATATATCACCGCGCTAATCGCCGCCTGCGAAACGCATTCCCCGCCGCACAAACTGACAATTTTGCAGAGTCGCAAGGCGCAAAGACCTTTATCGTCTTGCTTTGCCAGCGCCAAATTGTGGACACCGCCGCATCACCCGCTGGAACGCAGCGCGCTTTCCCTGGAATTGGGGCGTCATCGGTTCGACTTGCTGCACAGTCCCGATTTCATCGCGCCGCGGCGGGGCGCCAGGCGGCATATCATCACCGTGCACGACCTCAGCTTCATCCGCTTCCCCGAATACCTGACCGCCGAAAGCCGTCAGTATTACAATGGGCAGATCGAAGCTTCGGTTGCGCGCGCCGACCATATCCTGGCAAACAGCCAGACGACCAAAGACGATCTAATCGCGATTTTGGATGTGCCAGCGGATAAAATCACTGTGCATCTGCTGGCTGCCGACGAGCGCTTCCGCCCTTTGTCCACCGCGCAAACCGCCGATATATTGCGCGCTTTGGACCTGCCCGAGCAGTATCTGCTGTTTGTCGGCACGCTGGAGCCGCGCAAGAATCTGGCGGGCTTGGCAAAAGCCTATCGCGACCTGAAACTGGACCTGCCCGATGCCCCCAAGCTGGTGGTGGCGGGGCGGCTGGGCTGGCATTATGAGCAGGTGCTGGCGGATGTGAGCGCGCTGGGCATAGACGAGCACATACTGCTGCGCCACGCTGTCAGTGATGAGCAGCTGCCAGCCGTCTACAGCCGCGCCTGCGCAATTATTCTGCCGTCTTTTCACGAAGGCTTCGGCTTGACCGCGCTGGAGGCGATGGCTTGCGGCGCTGTGCCGATCGTCAGCCGGGTCGGCGCGCTGCAAGAAATCGTTGGCGGCGTCGGCGCGCTGGTCGACCCGTACAATCCCCACACAATCGCAGCCGCCATGAAACGCACATTGACCGACAGCGACTGGCTGGCAAACCAAGCGCAACAGGCGCTGCAACGAGCCGCGCAATTCAACTGGCGGGAAGCGGCGCGCATCGCACTCAACTGTTACGATGCCCTGGTGGGCTAGGCGGCGCATGAAGATCTTGCTCTTGACGCCCGACCTGCCCTATCCGCCCGAATCTGGCGTCGCGCTGCGCAGCTTTGGAATCTTGCGTGGTCTGCGCGAGGCCGGGCACGAGATCACATTGTTGAGCTTCGCCAGTGGCGAGCCGCCCGGGCAAAGCAATCCACTCGCTGAGCTTTGCCAGCAGGTGCAGGTTGTGCCGCTGCCCAGCCACAGCCGCCGCAAACGTCTGCTGAAGATGCTGACCAGCCCGCAGGCGGATATGCAGCATCGGCTGGCTAGCGCAACATTCGAGGCGGCATTAAAAGCGCTGCTGAAGAGCGAAAACTTCGATTTGATTCAATTCTTTGGCATCGAGTTCGGACTCTGGCTGCGTTTGATCCAGGCGCATGGCAAGGGCGCGAAACTAATCTACGACGCCCAAAACGCCGAAGCGGATTTGCAGCATGCCATTGCGCTCATCGACCGCAGGCAGCCGCGGCGCTGGCTGGCGGCGCTCTATTCCAGCCTGCAAGCCCGCCGATTGTGGCGATTTGAAAGCGAGATTTGCCGAGCGGTCGACCTGGTTGTGGCTGTCAGCGGCGAAGACAAGCAGAAGCTTTTGCAGCACGCCGGCGCGCCCATCCATGTCGTGCCCAATGGCATCCATGTTGATGCGTATCGACCGCCCGTCCCCAGCCGCCGCGAGCGCTTTACTTTGGTCTTCAGCGGCAAGATGGACTATCGCCCCAATGCAGATGCGATCGAGTGGTTCTGCGCCGAGATCTTGCCGCGCGTTCGCAAGAAACTGCCACAGACGCGGCTGCGCATCGTCGGGCGCAACCCCCAGGCGCGCACCCTGGCGCTGACGGACAAGCAGACACAGGTTACGGGCTGGGTCGAATCGGTGAAGCCTTATTTGCACGCGGCGGCGCTCTACATCGTCCCCTTGCGCATGGGCAGCGGCACCCGTCTCAAGATTTTGCAGGCGCTGGCGTCTGGCTGCACAGTCGTCTCGACTTCGATTGGCGCGGCCGGCTTGCATGCCGATGCTTTGGCGACTCTGCGAGTGGCCGACACAGCCGAAGACTTTGCCGATGCGGTCGTAACGCTGCTGCAAGACGATGCGGCGCGCGGGGAAATCAGTCGATCTGCGCGGGACAGCGTGCAAAAACACTATGATTGGTCGGCGCTGCTGCCCCAGCTCTTGGCTGCCTACCGGAGCATTGGGCTTGGATAGGCAAGCGCTCGCGCAACGCAACCGCCGCTTGGCAAGCGCCCGGCGCCGCCCAGCGCGGAAACACCAACTGCGCGACCAGCTGCTCAAAGCTGTCGCGCGAATCCCGATCCCGATGCAGCGCGCCAAGCACAAGCGGCTGCTGGTCATTCGGCCTGACCATCTGGGCGATGCCTTGCTGTCAACGCCGGCCATCGGGCTGTTGAAGCGAGCGCGGCCTGATCTGCGCATTCATGCGCTGTGTGGGCCATGGTCAGCGGAACTGCTTTCGCGCTATGCGGCAATCGACCAGACGCAAGCCCTGCCGTTCCCCGCCTTTGCTCGCGGCGGCAGCGCGGACAACGCGTATCGGCTGGCGCTGCGCTGGGCGCGCCGTCTGCGGCGGACGGGCTTCTGCTGCGCAATCATCATGCGCCCAGACCACTGGTGGGGGGCGCTGCTGGCTTATCTGGCTGGCATCCCGCGGCGCATCGGCTACAGCCACGCCACTGTCGCGCCCTTCTTGACCGAAGCCTACGAATTGCGGCGCGAGCATGCCGTCCAGCAGAGTCTGCGGCTGGTCGCTCCTTGGACGGGGGTGGTTCCGCTCGCCGAGGTTCGCCTCGAATGTCCAGTGCATGAGGCCGATCTTGCCGATATTGAAGGCCGACTTGCGGAATTGGGCATAGCCAGGCAGCGGCTGATCTGTATTCACCCCGGTTCAGGCGCTGCCAGCAAATTGTGGCGCAGCGACAAGTGGGCGGCGGTGGCAGATGCCTTGCAAAACGACCTGGGCTGCGCGGTTGTCTTCACCGGGACAGCCAGCGAATCGGGCATGATCGCCGAGATCCGCGCGCAGATGTCGCAGACTGGGCACAGCATTGGCGCGACGAGCATCGGCCAGTTGGCGGCTCTGTATAAAAAAGCGAGCCTCGTGTTGGGTCCCGACAGTGGCGCGCTGCATGTGGCGGCGGCGCTGGATACGCCGACCATTGCGCTGTTTGGTCCCGCCGACCCAGTCGAATTTGCGCCCTGGGGCGATCCAGCCCGGCATGTCACGCTCACAGCCGACATGGCTTGCGCGCCTTGCCGCATCTTGGATTGGCGCGGCGATGACGCGGCTTATCACCCTTGCGTGCGCGACATCGAAGTGAAACAAATGCTCGCTGCCGCCAGCCGCATCGTGTCGGACGCGGGCGATGCCTAAGCCAAGATGCTTTCGTCGCGCGGCCGCACCCACAGCGATTTTTCGTTGCGATAGGCAACCATGCCCGGCCCCGCCCCTTTGATGGCGCGCACATATTTGACGCGGGTGTAGTCAACCTGGACTCGGCTGTCGCTGCGGCGGCGGCTGTAATGCGCGGCCACGGCGGCGGCACGCCTCAACAGTTCTTCCTTTATACGCCGGCCATCATCGCGGATGACGACATGCGCGCCAGGCACATCGCGCGCGTGCAGCCAAATGTCCTGCGGGTTGGCGCGTTTGAACGTCAGTTGGGCATTTTGCCGGCTGTTGCGCCCCACCCAGAGCACATAGCCATCTCGACTGACGATGCGCAGCGGCCCCTGCCGTCCGCCGCCGCCCAGTCGTTTCAGCCGAGCGCCCTGCCAATGTCCGCGCGCTTGCAGCGACTGGATGACATCGTCGATCTCCAGCCAGTTGGCTGCATTGGCAAGGTCGGCTTCCAGCTGCTCAATATAGGCCAGTTCGATCTCGGTTTGCGCAATCAAAGCCGGCACAGCCCGGGCAGCGGCTTTGGCTTTGTCATAGCGGCGGAAATAAGCCTGGGCATTTTCCAGCGGCGTGAGTCGCTCATCGAGGCGGACGACCAGCTCGGGCGAGGCGAAGTCGTATTGCGCGCGCAATTCGCTCTGCCCGGCGGCGATAGCATATTGATAAGCCAAGATGAGCTCGCCGCATTGCCGCAGACGCTCGCGCTCGCTTTCATCGCGAAGCCCCTGCCGCAGCGACTCCAGTTTGCCCGGCAATTTGGCTTTGGCCTCGAGCAGCGCAGCTTGCACAGGCTTGCGCGCCTCGTCATAGGCTTGGCTGCCAGCAAGCTCGCCATACACCGCCGCCATCGCCTCGCTGATTGAGCCGCAGGGCTGCCAGTCGACATGCGTCAATCGGCAAGCGGCAAACACAGTGGCAAGGTTTGATTCACGCCCCATGCCTGGCTGCCAATGGCGAGTGAGCAGCGGCTGCATCACCGCGTCAAATGCAGAAAGCAGCCCCGCGCCGTCTATGTCGCCGACTCGCGCCGAGCTGTCGCCGGTTGCGCGAAAAACGATCTCGCTGGCCAGCAGCGGGCTCATGCCCAGGATGCGCCCGGGCAGCAGGCGGCGAACTTGTCGCGTTGGCTTGTCGGCGCTGGCGAGGATGCGCTGCAGGTCGGCGGCGGCGACTGTGGCGGGGTCAAGCTGATTCTGGATGGGCGGCGGCGGCACATACCTGTGCTTGGGCAAGCTGAGGCGGTAGCGATTGTCGTCTGGTCCGACGCGGTTGAGGCAATCCAGGATGATGCCAGCGCGCACCAGCAGCAGGTTGGCTCGACGCGGCATCAGTTCCGCGATGATGCGGACGCGCCCTTTTTCGCTGTCGACATCAATTTCCAGCAGTCGCTCCCAGGCCGGCTGGCTAATTGTTGCGATGCGCCCGCCTTCGACATAGCGTCGAAACAGCAAACCCAGCTGCGTCGGCTTTTGGGCGCCGCGGCGCAGCTTTGAGTCGACCAGATGCGCGCGCGGCTGTTGCGAATCGGCGCACAAAAGCAAGTAATGCCGCTTGCCCTGCGCATACACCTCCAAGCCCAGCGACATAGGCGCGACATCGATGACATCCTGAACGCGTCCGCCAGGCAGCCGCGCACGCAGTTCATCGACAAGCGCGGATATGGCGAACGTGTCGGGGCTCATGGCTCAGCGCGGAACGTTTGCAAGTAAGCGATCAGGTCGCCGATTTCGGAGAGGGACAGGCGGTCTGCGTAAGTATTTGGCATGGCATCGGTATAGCCGTCTACCAGGTGCGCGCTGGGGTGCGCAATGGCTTCATAGAGATACTGCTCGGCATCCAGCCCCGCGCGGCGCGTCGCAGCGGCGTCCGCCAGCCCGGCAAAGAGTGGAGCGGCGCTGCCATCGCCTTGGATATGGCAGGCATTGCATTCGTACTGCGCCGACAATTTCTCGCCGCCGATCCAGTCGGGGTTGGCGAGAGCTGTCGCGAGCTCGCTGCGATACGCATCGCTGCTTGCCGCTTCGCCAGTTGCCTGGGGGCTCAGCATCATGGTGATCAGCACAGCAAATGCGGCCAAGCAAACCGCAAAAAGCGCCATAACCAAGCGCCTGCGCCGCGTCTTGCCGATGCGCTCTTGGGCTGTCATGGCGTTTTGGGCAAGATTCTGTTCAAGAAGTGGAGTCTTGGCGGGCGGCGACAACACCGCGATTGAGCAGCCAAAAGACGAAGAGGAGGGTTAAGCCCGCGCCCATGACATTGAAGAGAATGAAGCCGGTTACCAGCAAGAATGCGGCAGCCTGGTCGGGCGTGGCGGTGAGAAAATCGCCGCTGGGGTCGGTCGTCTGCTGGATAGCCAGGTCGGACGACAGCAGGTTCGAGGTGATTGCGCCACCAGCCAGCAAAACAGCCAAAATGATTGCGATTGCGCCCAAAGCCTTCATCATCGCACTCTCCCAGCATCCGCACTTGAACTCATTCTAGCCGCAAGCATTCGCGCGCGCAAGACACTGCGCCGGCCGTCAGCGCCGCACCAGTTGGTCGCGCTCAGGTCCCACGCTGACCATGTTGATAGGCGCTTCACAAAGCGCGGCGATACGCTGGATATACTGCCGCGCCGCAGCCGGCAATGCCGCGAAGGTCCGGCAGCTGCTGATGTCCTCTGTCCAGCCGGGCAAGGTTTCATAGATGGCGGTGGCGCGCTCCAGCTGCGCATTGGTCACAGGCGGATGCTCGCTGCGGACGCCGTCAATCTCATAGGCTGTCGCCAGCTTGAGCTCGTCAAATCCAGACAAGATATCCAGCTTCGTCAGCATCAGCTCGCTGAAGCCATTGATCATGGTGGCATAGCGCAGCATCACGCCGTCCAGCCAGCCACAGCGGCGCGGACGCCCAGTTGTCGTGCCAAATTCGTCCCAGAAATTGTCGCCGCTGCCACGCAGTCTGTTGGCGACCTCGCCAGCGAGTTCAGTGGGCATGGGTCCGCCGCCGACGCGCGTGCTAAAGGCTTTTGCCACGCCCAGCACCCGGTCGACCGTCAAGGGACCGACTCCCAAACCAGTCAGCGCGCCGCCAGCTGTGGGCGACGAGCTGGTCACAAATGGATAACTGCCATGGTCAATATCGAGCAGCGTGCCCTGCGCGCCTTCACAGACCACGCGCGCGCCATTGTTTAGCGCCTTGTGCAGATAGATGGACGCGTCCTGAATAAAGCCGCGCAAGAATTCTGCGGCTTCCAGGTAGCTCATCGCCGCCGCGCGCGCATCGAGCGCCTCTCCGCCCTGCTGTCGCAATACCGCATTGGCCGCTTCGATCGCGCGAATCAGCCGCTCGGCAAAGACCTCGACATCGAGCAGCATATCGCCTGTGCGAATGCCGGCGCGCCCGCTTTTGTCGAGGTAGGCAGGCCCAATACCGCGCAGGGTCGTGCCAATCTTCGCGGCGCCCAAGGCAGATTCTTTCGCCGAGTCCAGAGCGATGTGCGCTGGCGTGATGATGTGGGCGCGCGAACTGATGATCAGGTTGCGCGGCGAAATCGCGATGCCCATGTTGCGCAGGGCTTTGATCTCGCGCACCAGGTTGACGGGGTTGATGACCATGCCATTGCCCATGACCGACACAACTTGATCATGCAATACGCCCGAGGGCAGCAAGTGCAGCTTGTAGACCTCGCCATCCAAAGCGATGGTGTGGCCGGCGTTGTCGCCGCCGGCATAACGCGCGACAATATCTGCCGAAGACGCCAGCCAATCAACCACGCGGCCCTTGCCTTCGTCGCCCCATTGCGCGCCAATGATTATTGAAATCGGCATCGCTAGCCTGCCTCTGCTCGAGCCAATCCCGGCGGCTGCAGCGCGCTCAAGCGGATCGTCACATCGCGCTCGCCCCAGGTTTCTAGGTTTCTGTCTGGACCCAGCGCCAACGCCGACCCGCGCGCCAGGCTGATACAAGCCACTTCTTGCAGCGAGCTTTGCGCCTGCCAGGCCGCATAATCGCTGGATTCATCGCCAGCGGGCAAGATAACCGCGCCACTCACGAAGTTCAAGCCGCGCGTCAAGCCATCGCCAGCCGTCCAGCGATGCTCGCCAAACAAACCAGCCGCCGCGCCTTCGCAAAGAAGTAGCGTCCCGCCCGCCAGCGCCCGCTTCAACGCATGCACAGCTGTCTGGCGAAGCGCGCTGCGCAGCGAATCGGCGCAATCCGCTGCGATGACGATTAAGCCGGCGCTGGTGATCCGCGCATAGAGTTGGTTGTTGTCTGGTTCGGTCAGGTCGATGTGATAGCCGGTTGGCGCGCCCAGATCAGCCAGATCGTCCATCAGCGCGTCGCCCATTTCGTCTGTCTGGGCGATGCAAGCGATATCGGCAAACGGATCGCAGCGACTTAGTGCCCGGGCACGGATTTCGCTCAAAGGATGCGCGCCGCCCGACAAGACCAGCCAGCCTTCGCCGTCCCGCCAACTAAAGGGCGTCTGCCCGCTCATTCAAGCGTCCGCTTGCAGATAATCGGCGATGGCAGCCGACATCAAGCCGACGCTCAGCGGCAGCGCATCTTCGTCAAAATCGAAGCGGGGGTGATGATGGGGAAAGTCGAGCGACCGCGCGCGATTTGCCGAGCCAACCAGTAGATATGCGCTGGGGTTGCGCGCCATCAGCAAACCGACATCTTCCGAGGCCATCCAGGGCTGGGCGACCACCGTCACATCGTCAGCATAGCGTGCGAAGACATCGCGCGCGCGCCGGACCACTTCGGCATCGTTGACCACCGGACCGATGCCCGCGCCCAAATTGACCTCGGCGCGGCAGCCCATCGCCTTCGCCACGCCATCGGCGATCTCGCGGATGCGCGATTTGATCAAAACGCGCGTTTCTTCACGGAAGAGGCGATACGAGCCGCTGAACGTCACCGACGGCGGGATGATATTGCGCGCGCTGCCGCCTTGGATGATGCCGATGGTCAGCACAACCATATCCAGCGGGTCGACATTGCGGCTGACAAGCGATTGCAGCGCCACAATAAGCTGCGCCGCGCAGACAACCGGGTCGGCTGTTTGGTGCGGCATTGCGCCATGCCCGCCCTTGCCATGCACCGTGATTTCAAACAGGCCAGCGCCCGACATGATCGGACCTGGCACGACGCTCACCTGCCCGACTTCCAGGTCGTTCCACAGGTGGATGCCCAGCGAGATATCTGGCGCTGGCGATTCCAGCGCGCCATCGGCGATCATGGCTGCTGCGCCACCACCGACTTCTTCCGCCGGTTGAAAGACAAACTTGACGCGTCCGCCAAGCGCATCGCGATGCCCAGCGAGCAATTTGGCGATGCCCAGCGCAACAGCCGTATGTCCGTCGTGCCCGCAGGCATGCATCACGCCATCCGCCCGCGAAACATAATCGGCGCTGTTTTCTTCGTGGATGGGCAAGGCATCCATATCGGCGCGATAAAGCACAGTGGGGCCGGCCGCTGCGCCTTCCAAGATGCCAATGACGCCAGTTTTGCCAAGACCTGTCTGCACTTCCAAGCCCAGGCTGGTCAATTCTTCGGCGACGACGCCAGCGGTGCGCCGCTCTTGGAATGCCAGTTCGGGATGTCGATGAAGATCGCGGCGGCGGGCAATCAGTTCGTCGCGCAGCGCCTGGGCTTCGCCCATGAAATCGATGGTCATTGACGTTTTACCTCATGTTAATGACGCGGAAACGTTCGATATGGCGCGGATATTCGGGCGGCGCGCCAGGGTCCAGCGACCGTTCGCGGATTCGCTGCGCCATTTTGTCCATGTCGGCTATCTGGCTCTTGTGCGCGCGCAGCGACTCGATCTGCGCTGCGACCGTGTCCGTGACATCGACGCTGAGAGTCGGCTCGAGCGCGCCAGCAATGTATACCGTCGCCACCTTGTGCGTTGCCAGCCCTTCGTCGCGCTCGTGCTCGATGAAATTCAGTCGATCGCGGGCGGTCGGAAAGACAGCAGCCAATGTCGCATCGCCGATTGCGCGGTGGTCGGGATGGTTGATGCCGCCTGCCGCGCGCCAGTACACGGTCGGGTCGAGCGTTACCACGATGTTCGGTTTCTTAAGGCGGATCATACGCGTGATATCCCGACGCAGCCCCAATGTCGGGTAGAGTTCGCCATCCGGATAGCGAAGAAATACGACTTCTTTGACACCCAGCGCCGCCGCCGCCGCCCGTTCTTCGTCTTCGCGGATCGCAGCCAGCCGCTCGCTTGTCATATCGGGAAGGCTGCTGCCTTTGTCGCCACTGGTCGCCACCACAAACGTGATGTCCGCGCCATCCGCCGCCCACTTGGCAAAGGTCGCGCCGGCAAAAAATTCCGGATCATCGGGATGCGCGAAAACGCCCAGCACCCGCAGTGGCGCGCCGCTGCTTTTCATCTGTGCCTCGCTCATTCGCTATTGCCGCCTTCGTTGCCTGGCTGGTCGCCGCTCTTTTTAGCGCGCCTGCCGCCACGCCGCCGTCTGCGGCGCCGGCTGGATCGTTGAGCGCCATCGCGCGCTTTGCCCCGCGCCCGCCGGGACGCGGCGCCGCCACTGTTCGGCGCTTCTTTGGATTCGGGTGGTTTCTCGGCCGGCGCGGCATCAAGGCGAGCATTGACCTGGTCGGCCACTCGCTGGCCAGCCGGCAAGCCACAATCGCAGCTGCCATCACCATGTCGGTCGCAGGGAGCTTGGGCTTTCTCCGCCAATTTGCGAAACTCTTCGAGCGGGATGATGTCGGCGCGCAGCACCGTCTTGCGCAGGCCTTCGCCATAATCCACGCGCACCGCATCCAAAAGCGGCAGATGATCGATGACTCGGCCCTCGCCATGCGGCGTGCCAATGCGCTTGTTGCGGCGTGGCAGCTGCTTGCGCGCTTCGACATATTGTTCATATTCATAAACCAAACAACAGCGCAGACGCCCACACATGCCGGTGATTTCGGATGGATTCAACGAGATGCCTTGCGCCTTGGCCATTTTGATGGAAATCGGGCTGAAGTCGGTCAGGAAGCTGCTGCAGCAGCGCTCGATGCCACAAGCGCCAAAACCACCCAGCAGCTTCGCCACATCGCGGGGGCCGATCTGGCGCATTTCGACGCGCGCATCGAAACGGCGTTGCAAGCGCTTTTGCAGCGCTGTTGTGTCAATCTTTTGTTCGGCGCTGAACAAAAAGGTGAGGGCGCTGCCGTCGTAGTTGTATTGCGCAGCCACAAACTTGGCTTCAGCCATGCGCCGCAGGCCAGACGCGGCTTCCTGGCAGGTCAAAAGGGCTTCGTTTTGCTGGGCTTCCCAATGCTGGCGCAGCACCATATCGCGCGGAGTGGCTGGCCGCAGAATCTTGCGCGGGCTGCGATCGGCATCGGGCACAGTAAAGCCCATCACCTGTCCCATCTGTCGGCCCCGGCGCGTGTCGACGATGACATAATCACCCTGCTTCAAGCCCGGATAGTCCGCATAATCAAAGTGATAGAGCTTGCCCACCTTTTGAAAACGTACGCCTGCCACCTGCTCGCGTTCTTGCGCCGCTGCGCCTGCCATAGCTGTTTTGCCTTTTTGCGGACGCCTGCCTGCGCCCGATACATGCCGGTCTGACAAGATGACTCTACTCGACAAAGGCATCCTGCGCAATATGCGCGCGGCTCTGCACAGTCAACTTGTATTCTGCGCGCCCAGCTTGCTAGAATGGCTCACGCGTGACGGTTGATCGGGCAGTTTGCGGCGATGCGCAGTCTGGTGATGAAATTTGGCGGCAATGCCTTGGGAACAGTCGCTGCGTTGACTCGGCTGCTGGGCATCGTAACGCGGGAAGCGCAGCGCTGGGACCGCGTTGTGGTGGTGGTATCGGCGCTGGATGGCGTCACCGACCGGCTGCTGGAAGCCGCCCAACTGGCGCAGGTCGACAACCCGCGCGGGTATCGGCGCATCGCGGCCAATCTGCGCTCGCGGCACTTTGCGCTGGTGGACGAGCTGCCCCTGGACGCGCCCGCCCGCACAGCGCTGGGCGCAGATATCGACCAGTTGCTTTCGCAAATGCTGGATGCCTGCCGGGCCATCGCCAAAGACCTGAACGACGAATTGCTATCCAGCGCCAGCGATGAGGTAGTCGCAGTGGGCGAACAGCTCTCGGCGCAGATTATCGCGGCGCTGCTGCTTCAACATGGCTTGCGCGGCGCAGCGGTCGACAGCCGAAGCCTCATCATCACCGATGCCGTGCATGGCAACGCCAACCCCGACTTGGACCAGACTGCCCAGCGCATGCAAGACCGGCTGCTGCCCATGCTGGAACGCGATATTGTGCCAGTTGTGACCGGCTATATCGGCGCTACCATCGACGGCGAAACCACCACCCTGGGACGCGGCGGCACTGATTACACCGCCTCGGTCATCAGCGCCTTGCTGCCGGCCGATGCCTTGTGGATCTGGACAAATGTCGCTGGCATGATGTCTGCCGACCCCCGCGAGCTGCGCGATGCCCGTGTCATCGCCAAGCTAAGCTATGACGAGGCGGCCGACCTGGCTTACTTTGGCGCAAAACTGCTGCACGCGCGCATGATCGCGCCGCTGGCTGAGCGCCAGGTGCCGCTGCGCATCAAGAGCATCTTTGCGCCAGATGCCGCCGGCACGCTGGTCGCCGCCCCCGAAAAATCGCCTGAAGCGCAGCTGAAAGCGGTTACGAAGGTGCTGGGCTTGTCGTTGCGACGGCGCGCAAGCGGCTCGCTGGCGGGCGTCAATCGGCTGGTCGGCAACACGCTATTCAAAACCCTGGGCATGCGCTCTGAGGTGATGATCGCCTCGCAATCCAGTGGCGGCAGCTTCTTGTGCCTCGTCATCCCCACCAGCATCGGCATAGACAGCGTCGACCGCCTGCAGCGCGCTCTGCAAGCCAAGATGAGCGAATATCCCGAGAAAATGCCTTGGGAGATGGAGATGGTGTCGCTGGTGACGGCCATCGGCAGCCGGCTGCACAGCGCTCCGCAGTTGGTCGGGCAGGTGCTGGGCGCGCTGGCGGGGGTTGAGATTCTGGCGCTGTCGCTGGGCGCGTCGCATTGCAGCCTCAGCGTGGTTGTCCGCCAGGCTGACGCGCGTCAAGCTGTGGACAAGATTCACGCGCTGCTGCTTCAAAAGCGGCTCAAATAGCGACTGATTTCCCACTCAGTGACCTGGCTGTTGTATTCGGCGCATTCTTGGCGTTTGGCGGCGATGTAGCGGTCGCTGACATACGGTCCAAGCGCGGACAGGATCACATCATCGTGACTGAGGGCGTCCAGCGCCTCGTCCAGCGACTGCGGCAGCACAGCGACCTGGCGCATGCGTCCCGGCGCGCCTTGCATGAGCGTCTCTTCCATGGGGTCGGGCAGAGGCATCTTGTGGCGGATGCCATCCAGCCCAGCTTGCAGCATAACCGCCATGGCCAGGTAGGGGTTGGCAGTCGGGTCGGGGCAGCGCAGCTCGAGCCGCGAGTGATATTCTTTGCCCGGCGCGGTGCTGGGCACGCGAATGAGCGCGCTGCGATTGACATGCGCCCAGGTGACATGGATAGGCGCTTCGAAGCTGGTGCCCAGTCGCTTGTAGGAATTGACCAGGGGCGCGAGAACGGCGCACATGGCGCGGGCGTGTTCCAGTTGCCCAGCCAAAAACCAGGTCGCCGTTTCCGACAAGCCATATTCGCTGCCGCTGTCGGCGAAGCGATTCGCGCCCGTGGTGGCATCGTGCAGGCTTTGATGCGTGTGCATGCCTGAACCCGGCATATCCGCATGCGGACGCGGCATAAACGTGCAGGAATATCCAAACTGCCTGGCGACAGACTTCATGGCGATGCGCGCTGTCAACACATTGTCCGCCGAACGCAGGGCATCATCGTACTGAAAGTCAATTTCATGTTGCCCGCTGCCCGTCTCGGAATGAGTCGAATCAACCCGGATGCCAAGCGCGTCCAATGCCAAGAGCATGCGCCGGCGCATAGAACGGACGGGGTTGGCGGGCATGTCGAAGTAGCCAGCGATATCACCTGGCGCGCCGACCTGTGGCTGCCCGGAAGCATCCAGCGGAAACAAAAAAAATTCCAGCTCCATGCCGGTTTTGAAGAGCAGGTTCATATCCCGCGCCTGCTGCAGCGCCCGGTCGAGCACATTGCGCGGGTCGCCAATAAACGGTTCGCCATTTTGCGTGCGGATGGAGCAAATGAGGCGAGCGGTCTTTTCTGCGCCTTGTGTCCAAGGCAAGACGACAAAGCTGGCAGGGTCGGGCATCAGCACCATGTCGCTCTCGGCGACGCGGGCGAACCCTTCGATAGCCGAGCCGTCAAAATGCGCGCCATTGACAAAGACATCGTCCAGTTCGCGCGCCGGTATCATGACGCTTTTGACCAACCCAGTAATATCGGTGAACCACAAAGCGACGAAGCGCACTTCTTGCTCGGCGGTTGCCGCCAAGATGTCGCTGGGTGATGTCATAGTTTGTTCCTAACAGTTACCCGTACTGGCCTTGAATGCTTGGTTGCCGCTTTGCTTCCAAAATTACGCTGGCGATGCCTTTACTCCTCGCTTGGACCGCTCAGCATAGCCCAGCGCCGCAGCAAGGCATCGACAGCCAGAATATAGCCATGCCAGCCAAATCCCGCTATCTGCCCCAGGCAAACGCCCGCCAGCAGCGACTTGTGCCGGAAGGCTTCGCGCCCATGCACATTGGACAGATGCACCTCGATGACCGGCCGCTCAATAGCGGAAATGGCATCGCGCAGAGCCAGCGAAGTATGGGTATAAGCGCCGGGATTGAATACCACGCCATCCGCCCAGTCGCGCGCGGCGTGCAGGCTGTCGACCAGCGCGCCTTCGTGGTTGGATTGCGCAGCCCGCAAGTCAATGGCGTATGCCGAGACATGCCGCTTGACCGCCGCGTCGATATCCGAAAGCCGCTTTTGTCCATAAATCTCGGGTTGGCGCGCGCCCAACAGGTTCAAGTTGGGTCCATGCAGCAGCAGGATGCCTTTTGCCATTTGCCTGTATCCTAAAACACTCAAAGCACAGCCATGATGTCGCTTTTGGACAAACCGCGCACCACCGTCGCCTGGCCGATCCGCTTCAGCACAACCAGTCGCGGTTCGCCGGCCTGCCATTTCTTGTCGGTGGCCATCGCCGCATACCAGCGCTCGCGGTCGACAGCGATATCGGTGGGCAGGCCGATCTGCCAAAAGGTCTTTTGAATCCGCCCAAGCGCCTCATCGGCGATAAAGCCGAGATTGCGCGACAGCCGCGCCGCGCGCACAATGCCGATCGCCACGGCTTCTCCATGCGGCACAGCGTATCCCGTCACCTTTTCAATCGCATGTCCGAATGTATGCCCCAGGTTGAGATGAGCGCGGATGCCCTGCTCGTATGGGTCGATTTCGACCACATCGATTTTAACCTGCACCGCCTGCCGCACCAGGTCTTCGGCTCGCTCGTCCCCCCACAGGTCGGCATCCAGCAAGCTTGGCTGGGCGATTAACCCATGCTTGATCACCTCTGCCATGCCACAGCGCCATTGCAGCGGCGGCAGCGTCGTCAAGACATCCGTGTCGATGAGCACAGCGCGCGGCTGTTTGAATGCGCCGACCAGGTTTTTGCCCTGTGGCAGATCAACGCCCACCTTGCCGCCGACGCTGGAATCGACCATGGACAGCAAGGTCGTTGGGATCTGCAGCAGCGGGATGCCGCGCATATAAGTCGCCGCCACATAGCCAGCCATATCGCCGATGACGCCGCCACCCAGCGCGATGAGGACGGTGCCGCGGTCCGCGCCCGTCTCCAGCAGCGAATCGTATATGCGCGAGACAGTCGCGAGGGTCTTGTGCGTTTCACCATCTGGCAAGGCGAGCATCTGCGCATGGGGCAGTCGCTGAGTCAATGCCTCGCCATAGAGCGGAGCGACAGTCTCGTTGGTAATCACCACGACATGTCTGTCCAGCCCCAGCGACGCGGCTTCGCGGTCGATGCGCGACAGAATGCCCGGTTCAATGCGGATAGGATAGCCGCCAGCCGGCGTCTTCACATAAAGCGCGCCCCGCTCCAGCGCGGCGATCTCGGCGGCGACCATGTCGGCGGATTTGCCAGCCGTCACGACCTGCCGCGGGATGCGGGCATAAATCGGCTTGCGGGCGTCATAAAGCGAGAGCCACCCCGCCGCCAGCGGTCGTTGCGGGCTGTTCGCCAAGCGCGCGCTCAACTCGGCTTTGCTGACATCAAGGCAATACACATTGCACTGCTGCAAGAGCATCTCGCGCACATCGTCGGCGATTAACGCGCCACCGCCAGTCGCCACCACCAGCCCACGCCGCAGCGCCAGCTCCAGCGCCAGCGACCGTTCGGTTTCGCGGAAGCTCGCTTCGCCCTGCCGCGCAAAGATCTGGTGAATGGGCAGGCCAGTCCGCGCCTCGATGACGCTGTCCATATCGACGAATTCCCGCCCCAGGCGCTGCGCGAGGATCTCAGCAACAGTGGTTTTGCCGCTGCCCATGAAACCGGTAATGACGATATTGCGCAGGCTGCTCATCGGTCATACCCAAAGCGCCAGGGCACATTGTCCATAGGCAGGTCAGCCAACTGGTTGCGCCGCAGCGCAGCAAAACGCGGTCGCATTTCTTCCAGGCTGTCGCCGCCCAGTTTCTCCAGCAGCGCATCCGCCAGCACAATCGCCATCATAGCTTCGCCGACCGGCACAGCCCGCGGCAGCGCGCAGAAATCGCTGCGTTCATAGACTGTGGGGTTGGGCTGGCCAGTCGTCAGGTCAACCGAGCCCGCGCCGCGCAGCATGGTCGAAATCGGCTTCATGGCGACGCGCACCACGATCGGCTCTCCCGTGCTGATGCCGCCTTCGAGCCCGCCGGCGCGATTGCTGCTGCGCGACAGGCTGCCGGCGGCATCGACGACAATCTCGTCGTGGACCTGCGACCCGCGCTTGCCAGCATTGGCGAAGCCACTGCCGATCTCCGCGCCTTTCATGGCTTGGATGCTGACCATCGCGCCGACCAAGCGGGCATCCAGCTTGCGGTCATAATGCACATGCGAGCCCAGACCCGGCGGCGCCCCCCGCGCGACCACTTCGAAGACGCCGCCCAGCGTATCTTTGTCAATTTTGATTTGCCGGATCAATTCGCGCATTTGCAGGGCCGCGGCGGCATCTGGGCAGCGCAGGTCGTTGTCTTCGTTGTGTGCGATGCGCTCGTCCAACGGCATATCCACCAGGTCGGCCACGACATCGCCAATCTGCGCGACATAGCCATCGATGCGCACCCCAAACTGACGCAGATACGTTTTGCAGACCGCGCCGACAGCTACGCGCATGGTGGTTTCGCGCGCGCTGGCCCGTTCGAGCGACAAACGCAGCTCGCGGTAGCCATATTTGACAGCGCCGGTGAGGTCGGCATGGCCCGGTCGCGGCGTGGTGATGGGCGTGATATCGCGGTCCTTCCAGCTGCGGAAGTCGCGGTTTTGCACTTGCAGGGCGATCGGCGCGCCAGTCGTCTGCCCATTCATGACGCCAGCCGTCATGCGCACGCCGTCTTTTTCGATCTGCATGCGGCTGCCGCTGCCATAGCCTTTCTGGCGGCGGCGCAGCTCGCGGTTGATGTCTTCGGCGGTCAGGGGCAAGCCAGCCGGCATGCCTTCCAAGATGGCGGTCAAGCCTGGCCCGTGGCTTTCGCCAGCGGTGAAGAATCGGATCGGCATCGTCTGGTTAGCCCTCGCCTTTCTCTTCCAGCGCGCCGCGCAGCGCAGCCAGCATCACTTCAATCGGCGGTTCGACACCCGTCCACAGCTCAAATGCGATTGCGCCCTGCCGCGCCAACATGCCCAGCCCGCCGACAGCGCGTCCGCCATGCGCCACGCACTGCTGCATCAGCGCGGTATTGGCGGGGCGATATACCATATCATAGACGGTGACGCCAGCGGGGAAAGGAACGCCGAATATCCACGGCGACTGGGTAGGATGCGGGTGCAAGCCCACCGATGTGCAGTTGATGATCAGCGACATGCCCCAAGTGGCGGCTTCGTCCAGCGTCATCACCTGCGCGCCGTCGATGTCGGCTGTGTAACGCAGCTGCTCGACCAGCCTGCGCGCGCGCTTCATCGTGCGGTTCACAATA
Source organism: Chloroflexota bacterium (assembly GCA_026709625.1). Taxonomy (GTDB): domain Bacteria; phylum Chloroflexota; class Anaerolineae; order Aggregatilineales; family Phototrophicaceae; genus UBA6055. Next base: position 35,242 of record JAPOSR010000056.1, on the reverse strand, counting down.
GCGACATCTGCCCCAGCCCGCGCCAAGCCATAAACAGCCGCCCGCGCCGCGCCGCCCGCCCCCAGCACGAGCACGCGCCTGTCGGCTATCTCGATGCCATTCGCAGCCAGGTCATTCAGCAAGCCCGCCGCGTCAGTGTTAGTGCCGATACCGGTGCGAAAATCGACTGTGTTGACTGCGCCGATGGCTTTTGCCGTCTCATCTGCGCGCACGAAGTTCATGATGGCTTCTTTGTGCGGCACCGTCACATTGAGGCCGATATAGCCATGCTGCATCGGCTCGCGCAGGCCCAGCCGCAGGATATCGGGCGGGATAGCCATGCAGTCATAGAGCCAGTCGTCCATGCACAGCGCCGCGAATGCCGCATTGTGCATGACCGGGCTGAGGCTGTGCTCGACTGGGAAGCCGATGACGCCGACTCGGTTCCGCGCCATTATGTCGCCACCAAGCGCGCGCCCAGCCCTTGCAGAGTCGCGGCAAAGCCAGGAAAGCTGTCGCCAGCGCAAGCCGCATCGGTCACGAGCGCGCCCTCTGCCGATGTCATGCCCGCGATCGTCAAACTCATGGCGATGCGGTGGTCATCGTGCCCATCGACCTGCCCGCCCGACAAGGTTTGCGGACCAAGAATCCGGAAGCCATCTTCGCGCTCTTCGATGACAGCGCCGAGCTTGCGCAGCTCGCCCGCCATGACAGCGATGCGGTCGGTCTCTTTGACGCGCAGCTCGCGGGCATCGCGCACGATGGTTTCGCCTTCAGCATGCAGTGCCGCGACCATCAAAATCGGAAATTCGTCGATCATGCGCACGACTGTCTCGCCGCCAATTTGAATGCCCTTTAGGTGACTGTGCCGCGCCAGAATGTCGCCGATGGGTTCGCCGGCTTGTTCGTCCACATTGTTCAGCCTGACATCTGCGCCCATCTCGCGCAGCGCATCCAGCAGTCCGGTGCGCGTGGGGTTCAGGTTCACGCCGCGTATCGTTAGCTGGCTGCCCGGCGCGAGCAAAGCAGCCACCATCAAAAAGGCGGCGGATGACACATCGCCGGGCACATAGGTATCCAGTGGCGACAATTCGGCGCAGGGATAGATGGTCAGCCTGTTTCCCGCTGCGTCCAGGCGCGCGCCCATCGACCGCAGCATGCGTTCAGTATGATCGCGAGCTGGTCCAGGCTGCAGGACAGTCGTCGGCGAATCGGCATGCAAGCCAGCCAGCAAGATAGCGCTCTTGACCTGCGCGCTGGCGATCGGCATAGCGTAGGTGATGCCCCGCAGCGCCGACGGGGTGATGGTTAGCGGGCAGCAGCCGTCCACAGCTTCAATCGCGGCGCCCATCAACTGCAGAGGCGCGGTTATCCGTTTCATAGGGCGGCGGCGCAGTTGGGCGCTGCCATCCAGCGCACTGGCAAATGGCTGCCCCGCCAGCAAGCCAGCCAGCAGGCGAATCCCGGTACCGGCATTTTTTAGGTCTAAGGCTGCCGGCGGCTCTTGCAGCGGACCGCCATCGATCAGCAGCGTGTTGGCATCCACGCGTTCAATTTGCGCGCCCAGGCTTTGCATCGCGCCCAAGGTCGCATCGGTATCGCCCGCCGCCAGCCAACCGCGGATTCGGGATCGGCCACGAGCCAGCGCCGCCAGCATGACAGCGCGGTGCGAGATGGACTTGTCGCCAGGCACGCGCGCCTCGCCACGCAGCGACCCGCCCGCGCGCAGCCAGAATTGTGTTTGTCTAGCGGCCATTTTCATACTTCCGCGCCCATTCCTTGCGCGCCGCCTGGATAGGCAGCAGCGATTTGCCAAGCCGTTCTTCGTCGCCGGCGATCAACATCGTTTCCAGCATGGCCAGCTGCATGCGAAACTGCGCCAGCAGAGTCGCGACCGCCTGCGTATTGGTGCTCAATATATCGCCCATCATGGTTACATCGCTGGCAGCCAAGCGACTGGTATCGCGGAAGCCACCCGCCGCCAGCGCCCAAAAAGTCTTGTCGTCCTGCGCGCGATTGGCGATAGTCGCCACCAGCGTCGCGCTGAGCAGGTAGGGCAGATGGCTGATGCCGGCGACGATGTGGTCGTGGCGCTCGGCGTCCATTTCAATAGGCAGCCCGCCCAGCGATTGCACCAATGCGCGGGCGCGCAAGCGAGCCGCTGGCGTGGTGCGCCGCGAGGGGCACAGCACAAAGGGCCGATTGTGATAAAGCGCGCCGTCCGCTCCGTCTATGCCGCCATTTTCCTTGCCGGTCATGGGATGTCCGCCCACGGCATTCACGCCTATGGGCAGCGCCGCCATAGCAGCGACAATATCTTGCTTGGTGCTGCCGATATCGACGACCAGGGTGTTGGAGCGCAGATAGCTGCCCAGTTGCATCCGCAGCAACTCGATGATAACGCGCACCGGCGTCGCCAAGATTACGACATCGGCGCGGTTGACACCGGCGTACAAGTCGTCTGTCGCGCTGTCGACCAAGCCGCGCTCCAAAGCAACCTGCCGCGCCTGTTCGTCGCTGTCGATGCCGATTATGTGGTCGGCGCGCGCGCGGACCGCCAGCGCCAGCGAGCCGCCCATCAAGCCCAGGCCGACTATGGCGAGATTGCGCGCCTGAAAGCCGCCAGTCATGGCCTGCCCTCTGTCAAGTCGGGGCGCAGCACAACCGCCTCGCGCAAAAACACATGCCGAATCTCGTCCAGAGATTTGTCGGTATTCCAGTGAATCAGCACGCGGATGCAATACGGCAAGCCATGTTTGACATCCGCTTCTTGGAAGCCCATCAATGCGGTGCGTGTCCAACCGATCATGCGCGCGGCTTTGGCGGGGAAGGTATCGTCAAGTTCTGGCGTGGCAGAAAAGAGCACGCTGGCGACATCATCTTCCTCAATGCCGTTGCACACGATCATAGTAGCCAGCAGCTCCTGCGTGGCTGCCAAGATCGCCTCTTGCGCATTGCTCTCGACTGTCGTCGCGCCGCGAATACCTCGTAGCATAATCGATGTTTCTCCATACAATTTACACAAAAAAAGCGCCGGATGTGCCACCCCGCGCTTTCATCACACGCCGATTTCGTGCGAATGTCAGTTGCCAGCGAGCGGCGACCCAGACCGGACTATGCTGTTTGGATACGGATAATAGCCAAAACTGGCGGCTGTGGGTAGGTCGCGCTCAATCATGCCAATGCCTTGTGAATAGCAACATCTTCATTATAGCACAAGATAGCACAAGCCAGGCGCTGGCGGCAAGAGGAATAATCGCGGAGCGTGGCTATTTGCGTGGATAGGTCAACTGAACCTCCAGAACGAGGGAAGGTGAGTCTCCCATGCGCTTCCACAGCATGCAAACCCCTCCCTCATTTTTGGGCAGGGGTTTGGCTCTTTTTCACCAGCTTGTAGGCAACAGCCAAATTCAGCATGGTCGAATGCCATTCGACCGATTTATTGTGATTTTCCTGGCAATTTACATGGTATTCGATCTCTGCGGCATGATCATGGCTGCCAAGCGACTTGAGATAGGCTTCGCGCTCTTCGTGATGGTTGCAGCGGTCATTGTGATAATCTGCGCGCTCCATGTGAAAAACGATGTAGCGATCCAGCCCGGCTTCACCCAATGCCGTAAAGCGAACCATCTCTTCCCAGTGCCATTCATCCCCATTCCAAATCCAGTCCAATTCGTCAAATTTTTCTTTAAGTTGCCGCCATAGTTGGTCATAATTCATTGTTATCGCCTCTTTGCCTTGCGAGTCATTCGTTTTCGATTGCCGCCGCGCGGCGCTCAACCTCTGCGGCTGTGTGGCGCATCAATCCCGGATCGCCGCGACTGTGGCCTGCGTCAATTCGCGCAGCGCATCGAGGCTTTCACCCCCCGCGCGCACCAAAGCCGAGCCGATGATGAAGCCGTCTGTCAATTTGCTGACTTGGGCGGCTTGTTCGGGCGTGCTGATGCCAAAGCCCAGCGCCAGCGGCATATCGGTCTGCGCGCGCAGCCGGGCGATGAATGCGGACAGGTCGGCTGGCAGCGCAGCCCGCGCGCCGGTGATGCCTGTCAGCGACACGACATAGATAAAGCCGCTGGAGCGCTCGCCCACCAGCTTTACGCGAGCGTCGTTGCTGGTGGGTGCCAGCATGAACACCAGCGCCAGCCCCTCTCTCGCGCAGCTTTCGGCGAAATAATGGGCTTCTTCGGGCGGCAGGTCGGGCACGATTAAGCCATCCGCACCCGCCGCGCCAGCATCGCGCACAAAGCGATCTGCGCCATAGGCAAGCAGGGGATTGGCATAACCCATCAGCAGCATGGGCTGGGTTATGCCGCGTTCGCGCAAGCCCCGCACCGCGTCCAGGCAATCGCGCGCGGTCGTGCCATTTTCCAAGGCGGTCTGCGTGGCTGCCTGGATAGTTGGCCCATCGGCTATGGGGTCGCTGAAAGGAATGCCGATTTCGAATCCGTCCACGCCAGCCGCCGCCATCTCCGCAATGGCCGCCAGCGATTCTGCATAAGTTGGATAGCCGACTGGGAAGTATGGCAAGAAAGCCGCGCGGCTTTGTGCCCGCGCCCGAGCGAACATGGCCGTCAATGCGGCGACGCCTTGCAATCTGCGCGTCATATCAACCACCTCCCAGAATGTCGATGACGGTATCGAGGTCTTTGTCGCCGCGCCCGCTCAAGTTGACCAGCAGCACAGAATCGCGGGGCATGGTCGGCGCGCGCTTGATGGCTTCAGCGACAGCATGCGCGCTCTCCAGCGCCGGGATGATGCCCTCGAGCTTGCAGAGCGTCTGAAAAGCCGCCAACGCTTCGTCATCGGTCGCCACAGTATAATGCGCCCGTTCCAACTGGCGCAGGTGGGCGTGCTCGGGGCCAACCGAAGGATAATCAAGACCAGCCGAGACGCTGTGGGTTTCCAGAATCTGTCCGTCCGCGTCTTGCATGACATAAGAGCGCGTACCATGCAGAATGCCCGGTCGGCTGATATCCAGGTCGGCGAAGCGCGCCGCGTGCGCCTGGCTGGCGATGCCGCGTCCACCCGCCTCGACGCCGACGAGCTCTGTATTGGCATCATGTCGGAAAGCATGAAACATGCCGATGGCGTTGCTGCCGCCGCCCACGCATGCCACGCAGACATCGGGGAGCTGCCCGGTCAGCCGCTGGATCTGCTCGCGCGCTTCATTGCCGATGACACTCTGGAAGTCGCGCACCATCATCGGATATGGATGCGGTCCCAGCGCCGAACCCAGCAGATAAAAGGTCGTGCGCACATGGGTGACCCAGTCGCGCATGGCTTCGTTGATGGCGTCTTTGAGCGTGCGGCTGCCGCTTTCGACCGGGATGACCTGCGCGCCCAGCAGACGCATGCGGAAGACATTGGGCTGCTGCCGCTTGATATCGACCGTGCCCATATACACATGGCAGGCCAAGCCCAGCAGCGCCATCGCCGTGGCGGCGCCCACGCCATGCTGCCCGGCGCCCGTCTCGGCGATGATGCGGCGCTTGCCCATTCGTTGAGCCAGCAAGCCCTGCCCCAGCGCGTTGTTGATCTTGTGCGCGCCGGTATGCGCCAGGTCTTCGCGCTTCAGGTAAATCTGCGCGCCACCCAGCGCCTCGCTCAATCGCCGCGCATGGCTGACTGGCGTGGGGCGTCCGGTGTAGGTGCGCTGCAGATGCCGCAGCTCGGCATGAAATTCCGGGTCGGCTATGGCAGCGGCATACGCGGCTTCGAGCTCGTCCAGAGCGGGGATGATGGTCTCGGGCACGAAACGTCCGCCAAACTCGCCAAAGTAGCCGCGGGCATCAGGCAGGTCGCTGATGTCGGCGCGGATGGTTGCTTCGGTCATGGCTTGCCCTCGCGTTCCTTGTCAGACATACAGCAGAGTCTCGCCTTGCAAATAGCGTTTCGCCAAGAGCAACGCCTTAAAGACATAGTTGTCTATGCTTTCGATAAAATCGGCGCGCGTCAAAGTGACTTCATCGACGCCGAGCCCCAGCGCCGCGGCCGGCACGCTGGCGACCTCGCCAGACAAAAGGCGCAGGCCATCATCCAGGCGCAGCTTCAGCAAGCCGTCAATTTCATCGGCGGCAAATGTATAGTCTCGCAGCGGCTGGTCGCAGCGATACAAAAAGACATGGCAGATTTGACGATCGATAAGACCATCGGCGCGAGCAATGCCGACCCGCCGCCCCAGCGAGCGCAGCTCGTCAAAGTTGACGCGCAAGCCCAGTTCTTCGTGAAGTTCGCGGACGCCATCCACCACAGTCTCGCCCGCCACCAGGTGTCCAGCCGCGCTGATATCGACCTTGCCTGGGTAGGCATCCTGGGCGGGACCGCGCTTCTGCAAGATAACAAATTCGCCTTGCGCATCGCGCCCGACCACCCAGCAATGAAACACCTGGTGCCAGTCGCCATCGCGGTGCACAGCTGCGCGCGACTTGGTGCCGATGTGGGTCAAAGCCTCGTCATAAATATCGAATCGTTCGCTCATGACGCCGACCAAACCGCCTGAATGAATGCGCGCAGCTTGCGCTCGTCCTTGTGGCCGGCGCTGCCCGACTCGACGCCGCTGGCCACATCCACGCCCCAGGGGCGAATAGCGCGGACGCGCTCGGCTACATTGTCCGGCGTCAATCCACCAGCCAGCATCAGCCGCGGCGCCTCGGGCTGGATCTTTGCCGCAACAGTCAAGCTGGTTGTCTCGCCACTGCCGCCATAGAGCCGAGGATGGTGGGCATCGACGAGCAGGCTCGGCGCTCGCTCGTCAGGCGGGAAGCTCGCGGCATACTCAGCGACCGCCTTGGCGGCAGCGCCCGGCGTGCGCGGACGAATCGCCTTGAAAGCCGCGCCATGCAGAGCAGCCACTGTTTCGGGCGGTTCATCGCCGCTGAGCTGGGCAAAATCCAGGCCCACTGCGGTCATGAGTCGGCGCATGTCAGCGACGGATTCGTTGACAAAGACACCCACCAGGGTCGGACAATCCGCCCCCAGCGCCAGCCGCAGCCCCTGGACGATTTTTCGCGCGCTTGCCAGTTCAAGGCTGCGCGGAGACGGCGGATAAAAGTTCAGCCCGATCAAGTCTGCGCCGGCCGCCGCCGCCATCAACGCATTGTCCAGGCTGCGAACGCCGCAGATTTTGACCCTAGTCATGACGCAGCCGCTCCACATCGCTGAGTTCTCGCGCCAGGCTAACCAGGTCGGGCGCGCGAATCAACGCCTCGCCGACCAAGACCGCCGCCGCGCCAGCCTCAGCCATTGCGCGCACATGGCTGGAATTAAAAATGCCGCTTTCCGCCACCAACAGCGCGTCGCCGCCAACCAGCTTTGCCAACCGCGCTGTCGTGCGCAAATCGACTTGAAATGTCTGCAAGTCGCGATTGTTGATGCCGATCAGCCTCGCGCCCAGGCGCAGCGCCCGTTCCATTTCGAGCTCATTGTGCACTTCGACCAGCGCCACCATATCCAAAGCCAGCGCCAAAGCCTGCAAGTCGCGCAGCTGCGCATCATCCAGCGCCGCCACAATCAGCAGAAGCGCATCGGCGCCGGCGGCTCGCCCGGCGTATACCTGGTAGGGGTCGATGATGAAATCCTTGCGCAAGATGGGCAACGCGACTGCCTGGCGAATCGCCGTCAAATAGCGCAGATGTCCGCGAAAGAAGTCTTCGTCCGTCAACACCGAAACCGCCGCAGCGCCATTATACGCGTATGCGCCTGCCAGCAGCGCCGGCGCAAAGTCGCGGGTCAGCGCGCCCTTGCTCGGCGATGCGCGTTTGACCTCGGCAATTAGCGCGATGCGGTCGCCTCGCAAAGCCGCAGCGAAATCACGCGGCGGATATCGCATCGCTTCTGCCCGCCGGCGCATCTCTGGCAAAGATGTTTGCGCGCGCCGCTCGGCCAATTCTTCCAGCTTGCGCGCGAGGATGCGGTCGAGGATGGTGTCGGTGCTGACGAAAGACATCAGGCGCCGCTTTGGCTGAACTCGATCAAATTGTCCAGCTTCTGCAGAGCCGCGCCACTGTCGATCGTATCCCGCGCCATGCGCACGCCGTCGGCGAGCGAATGCACAGCGGCAGCCGCCATCAAAGCCGCGCCAGCATTCAGCAGGACAACATCGCGTTTGGCGCCGCGCTCGCTGCCATCCAGCACACCGCGCAAAATCGCCGCATTGGTCTGGGCGTCATCGCCACGCAAGTCGGTGATGCTGGCGCGATGAAAGCCCAAACTGGTCGGGTCGAGGTCGAGGTGGCTGACTGCCCCGTCTTCCTGCAAATAGCTGATGCGGTTGGGGCCGGTCGTGGTCAGCTCATCCAGCCCCCCATAGCCATTGACGACCAGCGCCGACTTCGTGCCCAGCGCCGCCAGCACATGCGCCAGCAGGTCGGTCAGCTCGGCCGCGAAGACGCCGAGCAGCTGCCTCTGCGCGCCAGCCGGGTTGGTCAAAGGCCCAAGGATATTAAAAATGGTGCGAATGCCTAGCTGCCGCCGCGGACCAACCGCATGGCGCATGGCAGGATGCAGCTTGACCGCGAACAAGAAGCCGATGCCGACTTCGTCTATGCACTGCCCGACCTGCTGCGGACTTAGGTCGAGGTTGAGGCCCAGCTCGCCCATCACATCGGCGCTGCCACACTTGCTGGAGGCGGCGCGGTTGCCATGTTTTGCCACCGGAATGCCCGCCCCAGCCGCCACGAAGGCAACAGTCGTGCTGATGTTGAAACTGCCCGACTTGTCGCCGCCAGTGCCACAGGTATCCAGCAGATCGCGCGGGGTGGCGGTGGGGACTGCGCTGGCGGCTTCGCGCATGGCTCGGGCGCTGCCGGTGATCTCGTCGGCGCTTTCGCCCTTCATGCGCAGCGCCATCAGATACGCGCCGATCTGCGCCTCGCTTGCGCCGCCCGTCATGATCTGGCGCATCACCGCCTCGGCTTCATCGGCATGTAGATGCCTATAGCGACTCAAGCCATCGATCGCTTGCTGGATGTCCATTGTCTACTCCTTTGCTCGCTGGCTGACCGGGCGCTCATAGTCCAGAAAGTTGCCGAGGATTTGCATGCCATAGCGCGTGAGAATGCTTTCAGGATGAAATTGCAAGCCGATGACCGGCTGCGTCTTGTGGCGCAAACCCATAATCTCGCCACTGGAAGCGCGCGCGGTGACCAGGAGGCAGTCGGGCAAGCTCGCTTCGGCGACGACCAGGCTGTGATAGCGCGTGGCTTCGAAAGGATCGGGGATGCCGCGCAGGATCGTATCGCCATCGTGCTCGATCATACTGGTCTTGCCGTGCATCAATTCCGGCGCATGCACGACCAGCCCGCCATAAGCCTCGCCGATGGCTTGATGCCCCAGACAGATGCCCAAGAGCGGGATCTCCGCGCCCAGCTGCCGGATGACATCCAGCGAGACGCCAGCGTCGACCGGAAAGCCAGGCCCCGGCGAGACGACGATGCGTTCGGGCCGCAGCGCGCGAATCTCGTCAACCGTGATCTTGTCGTTGCGATGCACCGACAGCTCTGCGCCCAGCTCGCCCAGCTCTTGCACGATGTTGTAGGTGAAGCTGTCGTAATTGTCGATGACCAGGATCATCCCCTGCCTCCCCGCCACTCACATCAAGCCGCGCTCGGCATATTTCACCGCTTCGAAGACGGCTGTGGCTTTGTTAATCGTCTCATCATATTCGGCGCTTGGGTCGCTGTCCGCCACGATGCCGCCGCCCGCCTGCACGCTGATGCGCTTGCCCTGCATCAAAAGCGTGCGGATCGCGATGCACATGTCCATCGAGCCATCGAAACTGAAGTAGCCAACCGCCCCGCCATAAGGACCGCGCCGCGTCCCTTCGAGCTCTTCAATAATCTCCATCGCCCGCACCTTGGGCGCGCCGCTGAGCGTCCCGGCCGGAAAGGTCGCGCGCACCAGGTCAAAAGCGTCCATGTCCTTGCGCAGCCGACCTTCGATCTGGCTGACGATATGCATAACATGCGAATATCGTTCGATGTACATCATGCGCTTGACCTGCACCGTGCCATACTCGCAGACGCGCCCCAGGTCGTTGCGCCCCAGGTCGACCAGCATGACATGCTCGGCGCGTTCTTTGGGGTCGTTCAACAGCTCTGCTTCCAGCGCCAGGTCTTCTTGTTCGTCTTTGCCGCGCCGGCGCGTGCCCGCCAAGGGGCGGTTGTAGGCGATGCCATCTTCCAGGCGCACCAGCATCTCTGGCGACGCGCCCACCAAGGTCAGTTCGTCGCTGAATTCCAGCAAAAACATATAGGGCGAAGGATTCGTCGCCCGCAGCGCGCGATAAATCTGCAGCGGGCTGGCTTCGGTGTCGCGGCTGAACCGCTGCGCCAGCACGATCTGAAACGCATCGCCATCGCGGATGTATTCCTTCGCCATGCGAACGCGCTCTTCGTGCACATGCCGCTCGACATTCGAAGCGGGGTCGCCGCGTTCGGGGCGCGCCGGCAAGCCATACACAGGCTGCGCCAGCGGCTTGGACAGCCCGGCGACGATGGCGTCAATGCTGCCGACCGCCTCGTCATAAGCGGCATCGGCGTCATCGCTGGTGTTGTGCGCATTCGCCAGCACAATCAACTGGTGCATAGCGTGGTCGAAGATGACCAGTGTGTCGGGCAGCATAAACGCGGCAGTCGGCACATCTAGATCATCGCTGGCTGTGGCTGGCAGGTCTTCGAAATAGCGCACAATGTCGTAGGACATATATCCGACTGCGCCGCCAACCAGGCGCGGCAAGCCATCCAGCGCGACCGGACTCACAGTTTGAAAGTGCCGCTGGATGACATGCAGCGGGTCCTGCCCCTTGGGGATGGCAAACCGGGTCTGCTCGCCATTGCGCGCGATCGTGGCGACATTGTCCTTGACGCTGATCACGCCTTTGGGATTGACGCCGATGAATGAATAGCGCCCGACCTGCTCGCCACCTTCCACGCTTTCCAGCAAGAAAGCCGGCTGGCCCGCCTGTTTCAGCTTCAGGTATACCGAGACCGGCGTTTCCAGATCAGCCAGCAGCGTGCGATAAACCGGCACATGGTCGCCCTGCGCGAAGTAGGCATGAACCTGCGCGCGCGTGGGTTGGATATCGCTGCGCTGCGTCTGGTGCCTGGTTTGCATCGCCCCTGCCCCCATACATGCAAAAGAACCCAAACTCATCCTGTCAAGGACGAGAAGGGTTCCCGCGGTGCCACCTTGATTACCCGCGCTGGCGGGTCGCTTATTGGGTACAGACAAGCAGCCAATACCCTGCGCGGTTAACGGCGCGCGAGCCGTCGCAAACTACTAGGAAGCCCGTTCGCCTGCGCAACTCCCCAGCCCATTCCACATCCCTGCGTGTCTCGCATTCTCAGCCGCTAGCGATTCTCTGAACTGCACGGCGATGTGTACTATTCTGGTTCACAGTCTTTGCTGTATTCGCTTGCGGCGAATGCTACTGTGGCTGGCGGCGGCTGTCAAGCGGCATTCCAGACAGCGCGGGGATTTGGTATAAAATGGATGGGAACAATGATGCCTGCGGCAACAGGAGAGCCACCGTGAGCCTGAGCAATCGTGATATAGCCGCCATCTTTGAGCGCTGCGCCGATATGCTGCAGATCCGCGGCGACAATATCCACCGCGTCTTGTCGTATCGGCGGGCGGCAGAAACCATCCGCGCCACGCCCCGAGACCTGCGCGTCATCGCGGGAGAAGGCGAGCTGACGAAGCTCAAATTCATCGGCAAGACCATCGCCGCGAAAATCGATGAAATACTGGAAACTGGCGGTCTGGACTTTTATCAACGCCTGCGCGCCGAGGTGCCCGAAGGCTTGGTCGATATCATGCACATCAATGGCGTGGGTCCCAAAAAAGCCAAACTGTTTTGGCAGCAGATGGATATCACCACAGTCGCGCAGCTGCAGGCGGCGGCGCAGGCGGGCGAGCTGGCGGCTTTGCCTGGCATGGGGGCGAAGAGCCAGGAAAAAATCATCGCGGGCATCGAAGCGCTGTCGCGGCAAACCGGGCGCGCTTCCATCGGCGATGCCCTGCCCGCAGCCAGCGCAATCCTCGCGCAGCTGCTGGACCTGCCAGAAGCCCAGCAAGGCGCATTGGCTGGCAGCATTCGCCGCGGCCGCGAAACCATCGGCGATGTCGATATTTTGATCGCCAGCGACCATGCAGCGCCCATCATGCAGCATTTTGTGACGATGGAGACTGTCGCGCGCGTGCTGGGGCATGGACCAAGCAAAAGCTCGATTGAACTGCTGACTGGCTTGCAGGTTGATCTGCGCGTGCTAGAAAAAGCCCGCTGGGGCACGGCGCTCGCTTACTTCACTGGCAGCCTGGCGCACAATGTGAAGATGCGCCAAATCGCGCTGGAACAGGGATACAGCCTCAACGAACATGCGCTTAGCCCGGTCGATGCGAGCAAAACAATCATCGCAGACGCCGAGAAAACCTTGTGCGACAGCGAAGAGAAAGTCTATGCGGCGCTGGGCATGCAATATGTGCCGCCCGAACTGCGCGAAGACAGCGGCGAGATCGAAGCGGCGCGCGCCCGCGACCTGCCGCGGTTGATTAGGCGCGCAGACATCGCCGCCGACCTGCACATGCACACCGCCTGGAGCGATGGGGCGCAGAGCATCCGCGAAATGGCCGAAGCCTGCATCCAGCGCGGGCATCATACCATCGCCATCACCGATCACTCCCGCAGCCTGGGCATCGCCAATGGCTTGAGCATCGAGCGGCTGCTGGCGCAAGCAAAGGAAGTGCGGCAGGTCAATGCGGAAATGGGCGAGCGGCTGCATTTGCTGGCTGGCACAGAAATGGACATCAAAGCCAATGGGGAGATGGATTATCCTGACGAAGTGCTGGCGCAGCTGGACTTTGTCATCGCCTCGCTGCACTCGGGGCTTGGGCAAGGGCGCGAGCAAATTACCCAGCGGCTGCTCAATGCCATCCGCAATCCCCATGTGCGCATGATCGGCCACCCCACAGCGCGGCAATATCCCAACCGCGAAGAAGTCGCCGCCGATTGGGATGCGGTGCTCGCAGCGGCGAAGGAGCATGCGACCATCCTTGAAATCAACGCCAACCCATTGCGCCTAGATCTCAAACCAGAGCTGGCGCGCCTGGCAAAAGACAGTGGCGTTCTGCTGGCGATCAATACCGACGCCCACCGCATCGAGCAGCTTGACCTGCTGGATTTCGGCGTGAGCAGCGCGCGGCGCGGCTGGGTGGAGGCGCGGCATGTCGTCAATGCCTGGAGCAGCGAGCAACTGCGACAATGGCTAGCGAACCGCCCCTAGCCCGGCGGCCGACCCGCGAGCAGCTGCATGCGCGCCGTGTATACCGCCGCGCCCTGCGCCATGCGCGAAACCCCCTGCGCTTTTCGCTGCGGTCACTGGCGCTGGTGGCGACGCTGGCGCTGCTGACCGCGCTGGCTGTGGCGGGGCTGGCGCTCTCCCTGCGCGGCGAATCGTCCGGCCTCGCCAGCGAGCCGATCATCATCATATCCGCCGCGCCAGATACCCGCTTGGACGCGCCACCGACAGAAGCGACTGCGCCGGGCAGGCAGGTCATCCTGGCGCCGCAGAGACCCGCCAATCTAGCTTTCACGGGGCCGCCCGTGCCCACCATCATCCTCACCGATACGCCCGTGCCTCTGGCGGTCGGCTTGCTGGCGCAGGTTGTCGGCGTCGGCAATGCCGAACTGAATGTGCGGAATCTGCCCAACCGCAGCAGCAGCCAGATTCTGTTTCGCGCGCCGGCCAACTCAGAATTGCGGCTCATCGGCGGACCGTTGGAAGCGGATGGCTTCATCTGGTGGCGCGTGCGCGACCCGCAATTCGCGGTCGAAGGCTGGGCGGCAGGCAGATATTTGCAAGCATTGACACCAGCGACAGGAGTCTGAAATCGTGCCCAGAGACATAGCGGCGCGCATCGCCGAGCTAAGCCAGCAGCTGCACCGGCACATCTATCAATATCATGTGCGCGGCGAGCCATTGATTACCGATGCGGAATACGACTGCCTGCTGCAGGAATTGCAGACGCTGGAAGCCGAGCATCCACAATACCGCCGCGCCGATTCGCCGACGCAGCGGGTTGGCTCCGACTTGTCTGACGACTTTGCCAAACTGCGGCACCCCGCCCCGATTTTGAGCCTGGCGAATGCCTTTGACGAAGCCGACCTGCTGGCTTGGGAAGAGCGCAACCTGCGTCTGCTGCCGGCGGACACAAAGCTGTCCTATATTTTGCAGCCCAAGCTGGATGGCTTGTCCATCGTCATCACCTACGAACATGGCAGTCTGACGCGGGCGGCCACGCGCGGCAATGGCGAGACGGGCGATGATGTCACCGCCAATGCCAAGACGATTCGCTCCTTGCCGCTGCGCATCCCTGTCGACCCGTCCAGCGGCGACCCGCCAAACCGGCTGGTGGTGCGCGGCGAGATTCTCTTTCACAAAGCCGACTTCCTCGCGCTAAATGAGGAGCAGGCGGCGCAGGGCTTGCCCGCCTATATCAACGCGCGCAACACGGCGTCTGGCTCGCTCAAACAGAAAGACAGCCGCGAGACCGCCAAGCGCAAGCTGACCGCCTATATATACGCGATTGTCGACAGCGATGGTCCAGCGCTCCCCAGCGAATGGGAAACTTTGGAAACATTGCGGCGGCTGGGCTTTAATGTCATCAGCGACGCGACGCGCTGTAACAATCTGCGCGAAGCGCGGCAAGCGATCGCAGGCTGGGAAGCGCGGCGCGATCGTCTGCCCTTTGAAATTGATGGATTGGCGCTGAAGGTCGATGACCTGGCGCTGGCGCGAGAACTAGGCGTGGTCGGCAAAGACCCGCGCGGCGCGATCGCCTACAAGTTCCCCGCCGAAGAAGCCACCACCACGTTGCTGGGCCTGACCATAGGCGTGGGGCGCACTGGCAAATTGACGCCCACCGCCCAGCTCGAGCCCATTTTCATCGGCGGCGTGACGGTGTCCAGCGCCAGCCTGCACAATTATGACCAGGTCAACGCCCTGGATATCCGCCTGGGCGACCGCGTCATCGTAAAGCGCTCTGGCGATGTAATTCCTTATGTCATCGGTCCCGTAAGCGCGGCGCGGGATGGCAGCGAAACGCCAATCGTCCCGCCCAAACAATGTCCATTTTGCGCTTGCCCGCTCGTTCAGCCAAAAGGCGCTGTCGACTGGTTCTGCGGCAATGCCCGCTGCCCAGAGCGAGTCGCGCGCGCCCTGGAATTTTTTGTTTCGCGCGGGGCGATGGATATCGAGGGCATGGGGCCGCAGACGATCAACGCGCTGATTGAGGCCAACCTAATCGACGATATCGCCGATATTTTCACGCTGACAGCCGAGCCGCTGCTGGCGCTGGATGGCTTCGCGCAAAAGAAGGTCGAGAATCTGCTGAGGTCCATTGACATGGCGAAAAGGCGCTCCTTTGCCCAGGTGTTGACCTCGCTGGGCATCGACGGCGTCGGCTCGACAGTCGCGGCGCTGCTGACCGACAACTTCGCTTCTTTGCAAGAGCTTCTCGACACGGCGAGCGCTGTCCGAGCGGCGGAAGCTGACTTCGCCCAGGTGGTTAAACCGATTGCCGCCGACAATGACGATGCCGAAGCGGCGCGGCAGGTCACGCGGCTGCAAAAGCCCACGACCGAGCTTGTGCCGCAGCTCATCGATGCCGCCGACTTGCAACAGCGGCTGACGCGCCGTCTGAAACCGCTGAGGCTGTCCAGCGAGTCTATCGCGGGCATCAGCGAGGCGCTGGGCTGTCTCATCGCCGTTTCGCGCCCTTTGCATACGATCGAAGGCTTGGGACCTGTGCTGGTGGCGAATATCGTCGATTTCTTCAGCGACGCGCACAATCGCTCTGTGCTGGCGAAGCTGCTGGCGGCTGGCGTCAACATGCAGGCAGAGGCCAAGGCGCTGGCGGGCGATGGGCTGACGGGCAAGACCTTTGTCTTGACTGGCACGATGAGTCAGCCGCGCGGCGCGCTCAAATCGCTGATCGAAGCGCATGGCGGCAAGGTGACGGGCAGCGTCAGCAAACGCAGTGATTTTGTGGTGGCTGGCGATTCACCCGGCCGCAAAGTGGAGAAAGCCGCCAGGTTGGGCGTGCCCATCATTGACGAAGACGCGCTGCGGAGGCTGATGAATGGCTGAGGGCAAAGTCTGGGTGCGCCGCGACCGCGAAAAACCCCTGCGCCAAAAGCATCCCTGGCTCTTTTCTGGCGCGATCGCCCATGCCGAAGCTGCCCAAGATGGCGAGCTGGTCGCTGTGTACGACAGCCGCGACCGCTTCCTGGCGCGCGGATATTGGAATTCTAAATCACAAATTCAAACGCGCATCTTAAGCTGGCGAGACGAAGCAATCGACGCGGCCTGGTGGCGGCGCATGCTGAGCCAGGCTATCGCGCGGCGCGACCTGCCTGCGGAGGATACCGCCTGCCGTCTCGTCAATGCCGAAAATGACTACTTGCCCGGCTTGATTGTCGACCGCTATGGCGACTGGCTGGTTGTGCAAGCCCTGACGCGCGCCATCGACGCCCGCAAAGAAAAAATAGCCGATGCGCTGCTGGATCTCACCGGCATCCCCAATATCTACGAGCGCAGCGATGTCGAAGCCCGCCAGCGCGAAGGCTTGAGCGAGGCAGTGGGGGCGCTGCGCGGGGCTGAGCCACCGGCCACGCTAGCGATCAAACAAGACGGAATCCGCTATCTGGTCGATATGCGGCGGGGGCACAAAACGGGCTTTTACCTCGATCAGCGCGATAATCGGTGCCTGCTGCGGGAGCTGGCGGCGGACTGTCCAAAAGGGGCGCGGCTGCTCAATCTCTTCAGCTATACAGGCGGGTTCGCCATTGCGGCGGGCAGCGGCAGCCATGCGGTGCATGTGGATTCCGCCTATTCTGCGCTGGGATTGGCAGAAGCCAACACGGCGCTGAACAAGATACCGGCAGCCAACGCGGAATTCATCCAGGCGGACGCGTTTGACTATCTGCGGCATTGCGTCGGCGCGGGCGAACGCTTCGACGTGGTGGCGGTTGACCCACCCAAGTTCGCGGCGCACAAACGGCAGATTCAGCGAGCGGCTCGCGGTTATAAAGACCTGAATTTGCATGCGTTCCGCCTCGTCAAACCAGGCGGCTGGCTGATGACCTTTTCCTGTTCGGGCGCGATCAGCCGAGAGTTGTTCCAAAAAATTGTCTTTGGCGCGCTGGTGGATTCGCGGCGGCGAGCGCAGATTGTCCGGCAACTAGGCGCGGCAAGCGACCATCCTGTGGCATTGACCTTTCCCGAAGGCGCGTATTTGAAAGGGCTGCTGCTGCGGGTGGACTAAGACTGCCTTCAGCGCTTAGCCGTATAGTCATGGTTGCCAAAGCGCTCGTTTTTGAGGATGACCGCGCGTTCTCGCTCGGCGGCGGACAGCGCGCTTTCGACCAGCGCAAGCTCAAAGGCCTCGGCGAATCCCTGCTTGAGCGCCAGCGCCGCTTCTGTCCAGTCGATCGGTCTGCCCAGCGAATCGGACAAGGTTGTCGCGCGCTGACGAACCTGCAGCCGCTCTCGTTCGCGAGCGCCGCCATCTTCAAAAACCAGCGCATCGCAGATCCGCCCGATGTCGCCGCGCAGGGGCAGCGAGCCATGTTGCAACAGAGCGCCGCCGCGCCGCAGCTGGGCGCTGCCGAGCAGTTTGCGTCC
Organism: Chloroflexota bacterium; assembly: GCA_026709625.1. GTDB lineage: Bacteria > Chloroflexota > Anaerolineae > Aggregatilineales > Phototrophicaceae > UBA6055. The sequence goes on along the minus strand of JAPOSR010000056.1, from coordinate 17,582 downwards.
GCCCACGGCAATCTCGTAGTGCGCCGATAGCGCAAAGCAAGCCGGACCAGTGGGCGCTCTGGCGGCATCGGCAGCCATTGGCGCCGCTTGCGCCGTCATTCCCAAGATTCGCAGCGCCGCCAGCAGTCCCGCGCTGATGAGTCGATAACTCTCGATGACATCGCCACGCGCCAGCGCATGGTCCAGCGGCAGGCACAGGCTGTACGTGAGCTCGTCGCCATGCAAAATCGCCTTCCCGCCCGATGGTCGGCGCACCAAGTCCCAGCCGCGCGCATCCAGCGCCTCGATATCGACTTCGGAGAGCCGCTGCCCATAACCCAGCGACAGGCAAAATGGCTGCCAGCCATACAGACGCAGTGTGGGCGGCTGCGCAGCGCTGCCAACCGCCTCGGCGATGGCGCAATCGACCGCCATATTGCGCGCGCCGCCGCTGAATGTCGATTCTGCTAGCAAGCGCATTTGCCGCATTTGCCGCCCTTGCCTATACTGGCGCTTGTTCTGAATTGGCCAGCTAGCCAAACGAGAGCGCGATGACCCATCGCACAGATGACCGCGCGCGCCGAGCGTCAACCGCCAAGCTGCGGAAATCCATCAACTCATCGGCAAACCCGCCCCCCGCGCCCATGTATAGTACGGCGCAGTATACGAGCCATCAAGCGCGGTCCAGCCTCGCGCCTATGCGACTGCGCCCCAGCAGTTATGAAAGGCGGCGGCGCAGGGAGTGGCTGTGGGCGACCCTGGCCGGTGGCATGATCGCGGTCTTTGGTGTGCTGACAGTGGCGATGTTCGTGGTCATACGCGCTCCGCAATCGGCGCAGGTGGCTATTCCGACAGCATTTCCCACCGCCAGCTTGCCCACGCCGGTCGATGCCCGCAGCCAGTTCATCGCCGATGGCCGGCGAGTCGGCAGCGATGTCATTCTGGCGGTCGATGGCCGGCCCATCGATTTGCGCGCCTGGGACGGCGAAACCCGCTATACCATCGCCATTGGCGGGCTCGACCGGCGCCCGGGCCAGACCGACCGCGCCGCGCTGGTCGATTCGCTGATGCTGCTGAGCATCGACCCGAAGACCAGCCGCGTCGGCTTGTTGAGCATTCCGCGCGACCTGTATGTTGCAGTGCCCGGCGAAGACGAGCGGCAGCGCATCAACCGCGCGCACCTGCTGGGCGAATGGCGCAGTCCGAATGGCGGCGGCGCGTTGCTGCTGCAGCAGACTCTCTTCCAGAATTTCGGCATGCGCATTCACAATTATGTGCTGATGGATTTCACCGCGCTGATCCAAGGCGTCGATCAACTGGGGGGGATTGAGATAAGCATTGATTATGACATTGCCGACGAGCGCTATCCTGATATGACCTTCGGCTACGATCCTTTTTATCTGACGGCTGGCACGCACTGGCTGGATGGCTACGATGCCTTGCGCTTTGCCCGGACGCGGCATGGCAACAACGACGTGCGGCGAGCGGAACGCCAGCAGCAGGTCATCTACGCCATCCGCGACCGCGCGCTGAGCCTCAACTTCCTCGATCTGCTGGGAAGGCTGCCGGGCTTGCTGGCGGCATTAAACAACAATGTGTACACAGGCTTAAGCCTGGATGAGATCATCCAACTGGCGGTCTTCGCGCGGGATATTGAGCTGAACGATATCAACATGCGGGTGATGAACTTTCAATATGTGCAGGAATATCTCACCGATGAAGAGTTTCCTCAGCAGGTGCTGGTGCCGATCACAGAACGGCTGCCGAGCCTGCTCAGCGATACGTTTGGCGCCGACTATGCCGGTTTTTGATGGGAAAAGAAAACAGCGCACATGAACAGCGCGCTGTTGTTGTTGGCGCGCCCACCGTACCGTGTAGCCATAGTGTCTCGAACCTGCATGGGTACAGGCTGGGAATCGCTTGCCAACCGCTGTCTTGGCCTGCGCCTATCACATAAGCTGACGAATGATGACTCCCATATAGAAACTGTTGGCTCGGCACATATAGTTCTATCACGCATACAGCAGGCAGGGGTTTTATAGCAGGCGGCGACCAGCTTGTCAACTGACTGAGAGAAGGCGAGTGATGAATCATTGATATATGAATTCAAACAGGTGAGCAGCGTAGTTGGGGCGCTGCTGACGATGCAACTGCCGCCGATTCCAAGCATAAGCAAACAGCTTCATCAACCGCTGAAGCGCAGGAAAAACTCCCCCTCCGTCGGTCTGGGGGCAAGGGGCCGGGGATGGAGCCAGGTTGCCACATCCACGCAACGAGTCACTCCCGCGCATCATTTGCTTGACGATGCGCTAGGATGTTTATACAATCTTTTTCACAGTTGTCGCCAGCGAGCGAGGTAGACAGAAAATGAGCAGCGCAACATCCAAAGTAATTGCGGGCGGTTTCGTTTTTGCCGCGCTACTTGTGCTGGCGATCTTTCCCTCTGCTGCCGGCGATATCGCCCTCAGCCTCAACAGCGGCGATGAAAACGAGGTCTTTTGGATCGAAGGCGAGCCATCGCTGGTCATGAACGGCTTTGACCTGTCTGCCTTCGCCGATGACCTGCCTGTGGCGCTGGATGCGGTGACCTTGTCAGTCGAAACGCCGGTGCCGGGCGGGCGCGTTGTGGTGGTGGTGTATGAAGATGCGACTGGCGGCTCCCCGCGCGATGCCACGCTTGCTTATCGCGAAGTCGTTTCGATTGGCGCATCGGGCAATGTGCGCATTGCGCTCAGCGAGCCAGCTTTCGTCAACGAGACAGTGGCTTGGGTCGGGTTTTACCTGCCGGTGGGCTTCCGCTTTTATGCGGATACTTCCGGCGCGTCTTCTATGACCTACTGGGCGTGGACGCCAGGCGGACCCTTCGACCTCAGTTCGCCCGCTCGCGCTGTGGTGCTTGGGCCCGGCGATGGCAGCGCGCCGGTCAACATTCAGATGGATGGCATCGCGCGCATTGGGATCGAACTGCGCGAAGCCACGAGCCTCGAATTGGCGCGCCTTGCCCCGCTTGGGCGGCAGGTGGCAGACGATGCCGAAGTCGACATCTCCAATTTCCGCGACCATCACAACTGCCCGGGCTTCTTGTGGGAGCCAGGCAGTTCTTCGCTTAATCTGACCTGCCGGGTTGGCTCGCCGGTCGACACGCCGGTCGTCATTCAAGACGCGCCAGAGGGCTTCATTGATGTCCAGCGCGAAGGCACGCTCTACAAACTTATCGCGGAGAATTACAGCGCGCTGCCCGAGCCGGTGATGCACTGCATCCGCGTGCCAGAAGAACACCTGGAAACAGCGGTGATTGGCGAGGCGCGCGATATACCCGAGCGTTGGTACATCCTGCCTTCGGTGCGCTATGGCGACATGGTTTGCGCCGATATCAGCGCTGTCAATTATGTCTCTTATTTCTTGCCGCGCAGCCCCGGTGCCGTGCAGAATGTCAACTTGGTTATTGGCTGGTCGAGGGTCGCGCCGCACCCCGCCATCTGTGGCTTGCCGCTCAGAATCACCGCTTCTGTCGTCAACACCGGGCGCGAAGAGTTCTTCACCGACAACGGCAACTTCCAGATCAGCGTGGAAAATATCCACTTGAAATCGGGCTTTATCCACCCAGCCAAGGATATCACTGTGCCAGCCTGGCGCTTCAAGCCGGGCGACCGCCGCAGCGTGCTCATTGAGTTCTTGAATGAAAATGAGCTTGTCCGCGACGGCAGCACGATTCACGACCTGTATCGCCTGCAAGTCCGCATCGACAGCGCCGACCAGGTCGCAGAGACCAATGAATCTGACAATACCTGGTTCACCGAATACACGTTTTCGCCCGTGCATTCGACCTATCAATGCTTTGACCGCGTGCCGGACGATGGCTCGCCAGCGCATTATCCGCCGATATGCAGCCCGGAAAACTACCACCCGCGTTATGGACAGGGGGTGTCGCCTGGACACAATATCAACTTGCTTACGTATGACTACGCTGTACAGACGCCCCTGAACCCGAATGGCTTTGGTTTTGGCTTGTATGGCTACTGCAATTGCCTGGACGCGCACTACTATAACAACAGCTCGTGCACAGATGATTACATCGACTACTGGCATGATCGTGGCGCGCTCGACTTTGAACAGATCGGACAAGGCTTGGGCGCTTGTGAAATCCGGGCGGAAAGTGGCGAAGCGGGCGATTTCCGCAACCGCGATTCCTATTGCAACTGCCTGGCGAATCTGCCCGGTCGCTATGCAATTGGCGAAGCCCAATGCAACACGATCTGGGACCGGGTTACAAACGCAGGTGGATAGGCTGTTGAAGCGGCGCGGATTGACCGCTTGCCGCGAAAGTTGACATAGAATAGAGCCAATGCGACTCAAGACAAACAAACGGCTGGCGCGGCGCAACCGCCAGATCACCAACTATCTCTTCTTCGGCACATTCGCCGCGTTGATCTTGGGCTTCATCATCATCAACGCCTCACTCTTCACCCCCGATGTGCCCGATACATTGACCTTAATCGCGCAGTCGGCGATTTTGCCCATAGCCTTTGTGCTGACAGTCGTTTCGGTGCGCATGACCAACCTGTGGGCGCGCCGTCCCCGTCCCGAAGACGCCATCGCTGGCGGGCTAAAAGGCTTGAGCAACAAGAGCGTGCTCTACAATTATTATCACTTTCCGGCGCGACATGTGTTGATCTGCCCACAAGGCGTATTCGCCATCACCACGCGCTGGCATGATCAACGTTTCACCTACCGCAATGGCAGGTTTCGCAGCCACAAGAACATCCTCAGCAGATTCTTTTCAGCCATCCGTTTTGATGGCGTGGGCAGGCCGCTGCGCGATGCTGAATTTGCCTGTGCCCGCTTGCAGCGCGCTATTGATGCTGTCGCCGCCGATGTCACCGTCCAGCCGCTGGTGGTATTCATCGACCCGTCCGCGGAGATTGAATTTGCGGATGAGCCATCCCTGCCTGTTCTCTACGCTGACCCCAAGAAAAGCCCCAACCTCAAAGACTTCATGCGCGACAAGAAGCGCGATCTGGACAAGACGGCTGGCGATTCCAAAGCCCGCAATGCCAGCCTGATGCCGCTGACCGACGAACAAATCGAAGCCTTCGAAGCCGCCACTACCTGAGCGCATGCGCCACCTGCCGCTCATTTTGATCTGCCTGCTGGGTTTTTCGCTGCGCCTGCACAAGCTGGATGCGGTGCCGCTGCGGGGGGACGAAGCCTTCAGCGTACAGTATTGGGCGGATACGCCATTGGCGGTTTCTCTGGGCGAGATCGCGCAGGGCGAGCCGCATACGCCGCTGGTCTATGTGGTGGCGCGGGCTTGGCGCTTGATCATTGGCGGTGTGGATTCAGTGTTTGCGCTGCGCTACCTGGCGGCATTAGGCAACATCATCGGCGTGATGGGCATTTGGGCGCTGGGCTGGCGGCTGACTGGCGAAAGGCGCATCGGACTCGTGGCGGCGCTGCTTTGGGCTTTGCACCCCTACGAGATTTGGCACAGTCAAGAATTTCGCAACTATGCCTGGTGGGCGGGTTTGAGCGTGACATCGCTGTGGCTGGGCGCGCGGCTGGTCGAGCGGGATACCCGCGCCAATTGGCTGGCTTATGGGCTGGTTGGCGGCTTCTGCGCGCTGGCGATATACACCGAACCGTTCACCACGTTGGCTCTTGCGGGTTATGCGCTGCTGCATCGGCGCGGCGACCGGCGTTTTTTGATGCGGCTGCTGGCTTTGCAGGCGCTGTTTGCCGCGCTGCTGGTTGGCGGCTTCGCGCTGCTGCAAGTGCGCTCGGGCTATGCGCAGACCTATCCAGGCTTGCAGCCAGCTTTTTCGCTGCCCGATTATGTGACGGTCTTCGCCCCGACTTTGACCTTGGGCAGCAGCATTCCACTGGACCAAGCCGCGCTGGGCGTGGCGATTTCGCTTTGGCTGGCTGTGGCCGCCGCAATCGCGCATCGTTGTCGGCGAAGCGCTTTCCAGTTGCTTGCGCTGGCAGCGGTACTGCCCTTGCTGGGATTGGGCTTGGCTTCGCAATTTTGGGATCTTTTTCATCCGCGTTATGTGCTGTCGGTCGCGCCAGCTCTTTTGCTGCTGCTGGTGGTCGGCAGCTTTTGCCTGGCAGAGCGGCTGCGGCGCTGGATCCGCCTCGGCCTGCCCGCTTTGGCGCTGCTGCTGCTTTCGCCCTGGTTTGTTCTGGCGGCGCTGACCTTGGACGCGCACTATAACAACCCGCTTTTTCGCAAGTCGCCGGCTTGGGACGCGCTGGGCGCATTCCTCAACGAACGCGTATCCGAGCGCGATCTCGTCATCCAGTTGGCCAGCGATGCGGCATTTGGCTATTATTATCGCGGCGCTGCGCCCGATATCGGCTTGCCTGTGAACGGAGGCCAATCAATCGCGGATATTCAAGCCCGTCTGCGCGACTTGGTCGACGACTATGCGAGTGTTTATGTCGCCGCGCGCGAACAAGCTGGCTGGGGCAATGCTGGCGCGGTCGATGCCTGGCTGGGCGAACACAGACAAGAAGTCCTGCGCACCCAAGCGGCTGGCATGCCGGTCCGGCAATATCGATCGCGGCAGGTCGAGTCCGGCGGCGCGCCACTGGCGAATTTTGCCGGCATCGTATCCTTGCTGGGGTATACGTTTCACCCCGAACCACTGCCCAGCGGCGAATGGCTGCTCTGGCTGGATTGGCAGCCGCTGTCTCGAAGCGCGCGCGCCTTGAAGACATTTGCGCATGTCGCGGCTCTGGACGCAGGGGGGCTGGGCGAGCTGGCCACCCAAGCCGACCAGGTGCCACGCCAGGCTGGCGGGCTGGATTCCAGCGACTGGGACCTGCAAATGCCATTTCGCGATGTGCTTTACCTGCCGGCGGCTGGCATCGCGGCTGGCCAGTACGAAATCCGCATCGGCTGGTACGAAGAAGCGACGGGTGAAAGGCTGCGGACAGAGCAAGGCGCTGATGTCTATGCGCTGCTGCGATTCCGGCATGGCGGCTGAACAGGCGGCGGAAAAAATTGAAGCGGTCACTCTCGAACAAATGGCGAATCAGTTGACATGCTCCGCCGTGTACAAGTAGACTTCAAGTGTAAATTGCCAGACTTTGGCGGGAGTTTGCCAGTGGGCCGCGCCTTCATTCGGCAAGTTGTGTTGCTATTGTGGCTGTTTTCAGCGGTTGCTGGCGCGAACGCAGCCGATTCTGCCGCGCCCAAAGAGTTGATTCGCTATACAGTGCAGCCCGGCGACACGCTTTACGGCATTGCCAAGCAGTATGTGATATCGATCGATGCCTTGCGCAACTTGAATGGGCTGCGCGATGGCGCTCAGCTCGGGGTGGATACTGTGCTGCTTGTGCCGCCCGTTGATGATACGCGCTATTTTCAATACGAAGTCAAACCCGGCGATTCGCTCTATGCGCTGGAGCGGCTCTTTGGCATATCGCAAGCTGAGTTGATGCGCCTGAATTCCATCGCGGCTGCCGATTTGCTGCGCGCCGGGCAGATCATTCGCGTGCCCTATCCACCAGTCGCCGCGCCCAAGCCCGGTTTCGGCTTTGGGATTCATGTATTTGTCGAAAGCGGCGATGCGAACGCGCTGGCTGAGCAGGCAAAGCAGCTCGGTGTCAACTGGGTGAAGATAGATGTGGCTTGGTCGCAGATCGAAACGGAACGCGGCCGCGCCGATTATGCCGACCTGGATGTTCTTGTCAGCTCGCTGGATGCGGCTGGCTTCAGGCTGCTGCTGAATGTCTATGACGCGCCCAACTGGAGTCGCGCCAATTACCGCGCGAAGATGAACAGCCGGCTGCTGTCGTATGGCGGCCCCCCTGCCGATCTCAATGACTTTGCCGCATTTCTCGGGCAGACTGTGGCGCGTTATGCGGGACGCGTAGATGCCTACGAAATCTGGAAAGCGCCCAACCTGCTGAAATACTGGAATGTGCCTATCTATACACAGCCGCCCAAACAATCGGGCGATGGCGATTTTGGACTGCCCGCCGCGATCGCCTTGGACACAATTCACTACGTGGCTCTGCTCGAGATGGCCTATGGCACAGTCAAGGCGCATGACGCCGCCGCTCAGGTGATCAGCGCTGGTTTGGCGCCAGTGGGCTTCACCGACAATTACAACTCAATCGCCACCGATATTTACCTGGACGCGCTGCTGGCTGCTGGCGCAGCGGATTATGTAGATGGAATTGGCGTGATTTTCAGCGCGTCAGCTGTGCCGCCGACACTTGGATGCTGTGAGCAGCCGCCAGGCGTGGAATCGCATTATGAGTCTTTTTTGCAGAACTTCGGGGCGTTGATGGCGCATTATGCAGCAATATTGGACAAGTATGAGGTCAATTTGCCGCTGCTGCTGACGCAGATGGGCTGGGGCACAGCGGAAGGCGCAAACCTGGCGGTGCCATCGACTGGCTATGAGTGGCTCAACTATACCAGCCAGGCGGAACAGGCGCTGTATGTGCGGCAGGCTTATCATCTGGCGCAAGGCATGGCTGCGCTGTCGGCGGTGTTTCTCTACAATCTGAATGGCTGCGCTGTTGGTGATGCCGAAGCCTGCTTTTTCAGCCTGGTCGATGCGCAAGGCGCGCGCCGCCCGGTCTTCGCCGCCTATGAAGCCGTGCCGAAGGCCGCCAGCTCACAGTAAGCCCTAGCCGCCACTCCATTCAAAGCGCTGCCAACTGCCTTGCTCGCCGACAAACGCATAAACCCCGCCTTCGTTCTGCCGCGCCACGCCCACACGCCACTGCATGCTGTGAATCTCGTTATCGCGGGGCGCAAAAGCGACTGGCACGCGATAGCTGTTGGCTCTTGTGGGCTGGCGATGGTCGCTCGCGGCTGTCTGGTCGCGCAGCTCGACCAGATAGACATCGTCCTCGCCCAGCCCGCTCACTCCCACCCATTGCAAGACTAGGTCGCGCGAATTGACGCGCTCGCCTTCGAAAGGATGCAGCAGGCGCGGCGCGCGTTTGGTGGCGGTTGCCGTTGGCGTCTCCAAGCCAGTTGGCGTGGGGAAGCGCGTTGGGGTGGGCGTCGGCTGCGGCACCTGGATGCAAGCGCCGAGATTCAAGATGGGCACACAGTCTTCGCCGCCCGCCAGCAAAGTGAAATTGCAGCCCGACCAGTTCAGGTCGCGGTTGAGATCGCTGAGGATCTCCAGGGTTGTGTTGTAGCGCTCGGCAATCGAGACCATGGTGTCATTGGCGACGACCGTGTGGCAGCCCAGCGCCGAGCCTGTCTTCAGCCCCGTCGCGCTGTCGACGCCGATAGTCGCCAGCAGCTCGGCAGTCGCTTCTGCGCCAGCCGGCGGCGGGGTGACGGTGGGGCGGGGGATGCGGATGATTTGCCCGACCGGAACGAAGTCGATGCTGGCTACGCTGTCATTCAGCCGCACGACTTCTTGCGCGACTTCCAGTTGGTAGCCATAGCCAAAGACCCGAATGATTCCCATCAACGTGTCTGCCGACTGCACTTCGTATTCAAAATAAGCCGGACTGGGACTTGGCGATGGCGGCGCGGTTGGCGATGGCGGATTGGTAGGCGACGCGACCGGCACAGGTGTTGTCGGCGCGGCGAGCTGGCGCGTGGGCGGGGGCGCAACAGTCGGACGTGGAAGGGGCGTCGAGGTGGAGCTCGCGACCAGGCTCGGCATTGTGGTCGGCTCTTGGGCGGTGCGCAGGTTGCAGCCAGCCAGCGCACAGATTGCCAGCACCAACGCAGCCAGACGACAGAGGCGCGTCATAAGCCGGTTCCCGCGCCTTGCCAGACAAAGCTGCGCTCTTCTGACACATGCCGGGCGGCGCCACTTTGCGCATCGACGACGCTGACCTGCCAGATGTAGGTGTGGCGGGCTTTGTCAGCCACTCGCCATTGGCTGGGGACAATAAAAAAGAGTTCGCGCGTGTTGGCGCTGTAGGCGGCGTCGCCATCGGTCGCGGTGACTGTGACGCGATAGCGTTCGTCCGCATTCAGCCTGCCTGTGCCCACCCAGCGCAGAGTCACCTGTTCGTCCGCCGCGAAAAAAGTTTGCTCTGGGGGGTCTTGCAAGAGCGGGGCGTTAAAGGTGGCGGTGGCTGTCGGCGTGGGCGTCTCGCTGCCAGTCGCTGTGGGGATGGCTGTCTGGGTGGGTGTTGGCGCTGGCACGCGGACGCGCTGATTTTCACTGAGCTGCACGGTGCATTCTGGACCTCCAAAAGCCACACTGAAGTCGCAGAGCGAGAATTGGATTTCAGGATTCAAATCGGACAAGCCTTTGGCATTCGTCGCATAGTCTATCGCAATCGAAATCATCGTTTCGCCGCTGCGCACAGTATGCCACATCAAGCCGGGCAGCAAAGTTGGCGTGGCGGTGGGCGCAAAGGGGTCAAATGCCAAGAGAGCGAGGGCGCTTTCGGCGGCGGCGCTTTCGCTGTCGAGGGCGGGGCTGGGCGCTGGGGTGGCCAGCGGGTCGGTGGTCGGCGTGGGCGGCGGGACGCGGATCAGCTGCCCAGCGCGAATGACCGCTTCGTCGATGATGCCATTCAGCGCCATGACTGTCGGCATGATCGCCAGATTTTGATGCCCGCACCCCAAAATGATGCCGATGAGCGAGTCGCCGGCGGTCACTTCGCGCAGGCACGGCGCTGGCGTCGGCGTATCGCTGGGGATCTGTGTAGGCGCTGGGCTGGCAGTGGGGCTGGCAGTGGGCGGGCCTGGCGTGATTGTGGGGCCGCTCATGCGCGTTGGCGTTTCGACAATCACAACCAGTGGCGATTGAGGCGCGCCTCCAGCCAGCCGCGCCAGCAGCAGCGCGCCCGCTGTCAAAGCGAGACAGGCAACCAGCAGCGCGATAATGCAAGCGCCCAGCCACTGTCCGCGCCGCCGCAGCGAGGCTTCAGCCAGGTCGGTTTCGCCACGCCGAAAGTCGTATTGCGACGGCTGCCTTTGCCTGGCAACTGCTTCGATGCTGGGCTCAATCTGCTCAATGCCCGCGCCGCAGTTGAAGCAGACCGCCGCGCCGCGTTGATTGCGCGCCTGGCAGATCGGACAGATTTTAATCGCTTGGCTCAAGCCGCTTCCTCGCCAGTCGCCGTTGCCCAGCCACGATTATACTGAATGGCGCAGCAGCTTGCTTAATGGCAGAGCGCAGCCAGGCGTTCGGCGATCTGCGTCATCGCCGCTTGCTGGTCGCGCAGGCGGTCGCGTTCGCGCTGGACGACAGCGGGCTGGGCGCGCGCCACGAAGTTCTCGTTGTCCAGCATCTTCTGCGTTCGCTCGAGTTGCGCTTTGAGTTTGCCGCGTTCGCCGCGCAGGCGCTGGCATTCAGCTTCAAGATCCAGCAAGCCCTCCAGCGGCAGAAAAACGCTCAACTCGCCGGTGACGATGCTGGCGCAGTTCGTTGGGTCGCCAGCATCGGCAGGCAGCAGCGACAAATGCGACACATTGCACAGGCGCGACAGGATCTGCGTATTTTCCGCCAGCGCCAGCATCGCTTCGCTCGGCTTTGCCAGCGCCGTTATGCGCCGGCTGGGGTCGACCTTGTATTCGCCGCGCGCATTGCGGATCTCGCGCACCAGTTCCAGGATCAGCTGCATCTGCGCCTCTGCTTCATCGTCTATCAGCGCTGCTTCGGCGCTGGGCCACTCCGCCACGATGAGCGCAGCGCCGGCGTGCGGGATATACCGCCAGGCTTCTTCGGTCACAAAGGGCATGAAGGGGTGCAGCAGACGCAGGCAGGCATCGTGAACGGCAACCAGAACGCGGCGCGTCGCCTCTTGTTGCGCCTCTGTCCCGTGATACAGCGCGTGCTTGCTGATCTCGAGATAAAAAGGCGCGAATTCATCCCACATGAAAGCCAGGATCTGTCCGCCCGCCTCGCCATATTGGTGAATGTCAAAGAGATACTGGGCATTGGCGATGAGGCGCTGCGCGCGGCTGAGGATCCAGCGCGAAGGCAGGTCTAGCTCGGCGCGTGGCGGAGCGCCCAGCTTCAGCTCGCCAGCCAGGTTCATGTTGATAAAGCTGGTCATCTGCCAGACTTTGTTCACAAAGCGGAAGCTGTGATCAAGCCGCGTGGGATCCAGGTTGCAGTCGTTGCCGGGCGTGCCGCTGGTGATAAGCGAGAAGCGCAGTGGATCGGCGCCGCGCTGGTCGACCACCGTCAGCGGGTCGATCGCATTGCCCAGGGTCTTGCTGAATTTCTGGCCGCCTTCGGCACGCACCAGCCCATGCAGATAGACCGTATGGAAGGGCGGCTTGTCGGTGAACCACAAGCCCATCATGATCATGCGCGCCACCCAAAAGAAGAGGATATCGTGGCCCGTTTCCATCACCTGCGTCGGATAAAAACGCGCCAGATCGGCAGTTTGGCGGGGCCAGCCCAATGTGCTGAAGGGCCACAAGCCGCTGCTGAACCAGGTATCGAGCACATCGCGCTCCATTGCCCAGCCATCGCCGCGCGGCGCATCCCAGCCGACATAGATTTCGCCATGCGGGTCGCCATCTTTTTCGCGGTACCAGGCGGGTATGCGGTGCCCCCACCACAGCTGGCGGCTGATGCACCAATCCTGGATATTTTCCAGCCAGTGGAAATAGACTTTTTCAAAGCGCTGCGGCACGATCTTGATTTGCCCAGCCCGCACAGCCGCCAGCGCTTTTTCTGCCAGCGGCTGGATGCGCACGTACCACTGCTCGCTCATCATGGGCTCGACCACCTCGCCACCGCGTTGGCTGCGCGGGATGCGCGTCAGGTAGGGCTCGGTTTTGACGGTCAAGCCCGCCGCCTGCATATCGCGCCACAGCCGCTCGCGGCATGCATAGCGGTCCAGACCCGCGTAGGGACCGGCTTGGCTGTTCATGCTGGCGTCTTTGTCGAGCACGTTGATCAACGCCAGCCCGTGCTTTTGCGCCAGCTCATAATCATTGAAATCGTGCGCTGGCGTCACTTTCAGCGCGCCGCTGCCAAAGTCGCGGTCGACATAGTCATCGGCGATAATGGGGATGCGCCGCTCTAGGATGGGCACCAGCGCCTGCCTGCCGATGAGATGCTGATAGCGCCGGTCATCGGGGTGCACCGCCAGCGCCGTATCGCCGAGGATGGTCTCTGGGCGGGTGGTGGCCACCGGCAAGGTTTCGCCATTTTCCAGCGGATACCGAAAGGTATAGAGCGTGACTTCTTCTTCGCTCATCTCGACTTCCAGGTCGCTGACGGCGGTTTGCAAGCCCGGGCTCCAGTTGACCAGGCGCGGCCCGCGATAGATCAACCCCTGCTCCCAGAGCGTGATGAAGGCTTGGCGCACGGCTGTCGACAAACCATCGTCTAGGGTGAAGCGCTCGCGGCTCCAGTCGCAGCTTGCGCCCAGCCGCCGCAGCTGACGGGTGATGGTTCCGCCCTGTTCTTCTTTGTATTGCCAGGTGCGCGCCAGAAATTCTTCATAGCCAACTGCTTCGCGGCTGGTGCCTTCATCGCGCAGCTGCTTTTCCACCTGCAGCTGGGTCGCGATGCCGGCGTGGTCGGTGCCGGGCAGCCACAAAGCCGCTTTGCCGCGCATGCGCTCATAGCGGATCATCAAGTCTTCCAGCGCCGTAAAAAGCGCGTGTCCAATATGCAGGCTGCCAGTCACATTGGGTGGCGGCATGCTGACGACAAAGGGTTCGGCAGCCTCCCCAGCGGCTTCGGGCTGGAAGTAGCCGCTCGCTTCCCAGTTGGCATAGATGCGCGCCTCGGCTTCGGCAAAGTCGAAGTTGCGCGGCATGCCGGTCTCTGCTGTCGCTTTCATCTGGCTGTCCCTCTCGCTTCGCGCCAATAACAAAACGCCTTTCATCCCCTATGACAAGGACGAAAGGCGTGCTTCCGCGGTACCACCTTGCTTCAGAAGACAAAGGTCTCCTGCGCTCGGCGCGCGATAACGGGCGCGAACCGACCCGAGTCTACTGGCTTGCGCGTTCTTTCGGGCGACTCCCGGGCGACCTTCGGCAGCCTCGCGCCAGCAGGCTCTCAGCCAAGCGCCCGCCTCTCTGCGCCGCCAAGAAATGCCTACTCTTCCCGATCAGCATCTTTGTCTATTCAATTGTGCGCTGCAAGCCACCCATGGGACTTGAACCCATAACCTATCGCTTACGAAGCGATCGCTCTGCCAATTGAGCTAGGGTGGCACTGCCCGCAACGCTAGCAAACTTCGCCGCGCTCTTCAAGAGCGAAGTGGCGGCGAGCCCGGCAATCGCCCCGCAACCACCGCTTGATTCGCTGCAAAACTTACGAGGTTTTGGGGGAATTTATTGAGCGCGCCGGGGAGTGGGGATTTTGGTGGATACGCGTTGCTTTGCCCCCCACCGCAAACCCCTCCTCCACGATGAGGGGGAGGAGCTGCCATGCTGCGGAGGCGCAGGAAAAACTCCCCTTCCCTCGTTCGGGGGCAAGGGGCCGGGGGGTGGGGGCGCTGGCTGCCAGACAGTGCGCTATACTATCCGCATGAGTCGCATCGCCATACTCGCTGATGAAGTTGTCGATCGCATCGCTGCTGGCGAAGCCATTGAACGGCCGGCTTCGGCAGTCAAGGAGATGATCGAAAATGCCATTGACGCGGCTGCGACAGCTGTCCACATCGAAACGGAAGCCGCTGGCCGCAAGCTGCTGCGAGTCGGCGACAACGGCGCTGGCATCCGCCGTGACGAAATCGAATTGGCATTCAAGCGCCACGCCACCAGCAAGCTGCGCCACGCCGATGAGCTGACCGCCATCCGCACACTGGGCTTTCGTGGCGAAGCCTTGGCCAGCATCGCCGCCGTCAGCCGAGCCACGGTCGTCACCCGGTGCCGCGACGAAAAAATGGGCCTGCGCATGCAGTTGGATGGCGGTGTCCTCGAGTATCAGCAGCCGCTGGGCGCGCCAGCCGGCACTGTCATTACGATCGAGAATCTGTTTTTTAATACGCCAGCCCGTTTGAAGTTTTTGAAAACCGACCATACAGAAAAGCGTCAGATTTACTGGGTGGTCGCCCGCTATGCCCTGGCGTATCCACAGATCGCCTTCGCGCTGTTCAACGACGGGCGCGAACGTTTTCGCTCGTCGGGCAGCGGGCGCTTGTCAGATGTCGCGGCGCGCGTCTTTGGCCTCGAGGAATTCAAGCGCATGCAACTTGTGCGATCCGCCGAGCCGCCCGGTTTGAGCCGCGTGGCTGTCGACCTGCGCGGCTATGCGTCGCTGCCCCAGCTTTATCGCGCCAGCCGCGACCGCATCCTCTTCTTCGTCAATGGACGCGCCGTGCAAGACAGCGCGTTGACGCAGGCGGTGACGCTGGCTTACGCTGGCTTGCTGCCGCCGGGCGCTTTTCCGCTAGCGGCGTTGATGCTGAACGTGCCGCCCGACTTTGTGGATGTCAATGTGCATCCGACCAAAGCCGAAGTGCGCTTCCGCGACCAACGGGTGGTTTTTCGCGCTGTGCAGCGGGCTGTGCGGGCAGCCTTGCATGACGCGGCGGAAAATGCGGCGGATGTCGAAAGCTGGGCGCCGGCGAATGCTAGTCGCCGACTGGCTCCGCGCCCCGAGGCCAGCTGGCGGCAGGCGCTGGCAGACAATCCGTTTGACAGCTATGCGCGCGAACACAGCGCCGAGCGAGCCGCAGCGCCGCAGCATCCGCGCACCTTGCCGCCTCTGCGCGTATTGGGACAAGCTGGCGCGGCATACATCATCGCCGAAGGCCCGGCTGGCTTGTATCTGGTCGATCAAAATGCCGCGCACGAACGCCTGCTTTATCAACAGCTGCGGCGCGACATGGACAATGGCGGACTATCCAGCCAGCCAGTTGCCGAGAGCCAGAGCTTTGCGCTGGGTCCGGAAGATGCGGCGATGCTCGCTGATACGGCGCAGATTTTTGCCCAGATAGGCTTTGATCTGGAAATCTTTGGCCCCAATACGTTTGTGGCGCGCTCTCTGCCGACTGTGCTTTGCGGCCAAGCGCCTGGCGATGTCATCGCGCATATCTTGCACAGGCTGCGCGCCAGCGACCGGACTGCGCAATGCGCTGCGAAGGGGCTGGCGGCGGCGGCAGCCATCAAACGCGGGCAGATCTTGTCAACAGACGAAATGCGGGCGCTGATCGCCGATCTGGAACGGTGCCCAGAGCCACACAGCGCGCCCAGCGGCAACAAGACCCTGGTGCATATCACCAGCGAACAGCTATCCGCCGAATTCCGCCGCGCTTGAGACTTTAAAGCAGCGGCAGCACCCACAAGATGTAGACAGGCAGCAAGCCGGCCACCGCCGCAAATGCCAGCAAAACCAGCGCGATCGTAACCACATCCGCCCCAGCCGCGCGCGCTTGGCGTTGTGGCGCAAAAGGCCCCGTATAACCGCCGGTAGCTTCCACATTGATGCTGCCATCGGTGTGAAAGAAGGGCGCTGGCGGGCTGGGAATGGCGGGCGCGGGCGGAGTGAGCGCTGGGGGAGAAGCGGCGCTGGCAGGCTGGCGCGGGCGGGCTGGCGCGGGCTGCGGAACCGAGGCGCGCTGCAGCCTACCCCCGCGGCTGCGGTCGCGGATCTGGCTGAGGATCTGCCCCAGTTGGTCGGCATGCTGATAGCGGTCATTGGGGCGCTTGCTCATCACCTTGAAGATGACGTGGCTCAGCTCGGCGGGCAGGTCGGGGTTGATCTCCTTGGCGCGAGGGATTTCCGCCTTCAGGTGCGCCAGCGCCAGCTCGCGCTGCGAAGCCCCGACATAGGGCAGGCGGCCCGTGAACATCTCGAACAAGACAATGCCGATGGAATAGACATCCGCGGCTGGCGAGGGTTTTTCGCCGCGCGCTTGCTCAGGCGCGAAGTAGTGCGGGCTGCCCCAAACCACCTTGCTGCGCGTCTGGGGCATGGTATCCGTATAGGCCTGCGCAATGCCAAAGTCAGTTACCTTAACCACGCCTTCGCGGTTGATGAGGATATTCTGGGGTTTGACATCGGCATGGACCAACTGCGAACGATGGGCAAAACCCAGCCCGGCGCACAGTTGAATCGCATAATCCAACGCGCGGCCGAGCGGCAGAGCGCCGCGTTGCTTGATCAGTTTTTTGAGGTCGCTGCCCGTGATCATCTCCATGACGATGTAATACGTCGCGCCATCGTTACCGACATCGTGCACAGTCACGACATTGGGGTGCGCCATCTTGGCGATGCTGCGCGCTTCTTGTTGAAACTTGGCCAAGAATGCTGGGTCCTTGGTCAAGTTGGGGCGCAGAATCTTGATGGCGACAATGCGTCCCAGCGAACGATCAAGCGCGCGATAAATCACCGACATGCCGCCAGAGCCCTGCTGGGCGACCAATTCATAGCGTTGATTCAGCAAAGTTTCGCCGGGCATCCTGGTCAACTCCTTTGCTCTGCGCGGTCGCTCGCGCTGGCAAGAGCAGGGGCGATTCGCCGCGGCCGCGCCAAGCGTCTGGCGACCTGCGCCACTTCCAGCATCTGGCGAATGGGCGGCATCGTCACTCCTGTATAGTCCACAGTATACTATTGAAAATTAAATGCGAATCGTCAGTTGCGCTGAATCGGCTGGATGCAAGTTGCTCCCCCCCCCCCCCCCCCCCCGCAGGGGGGGGCCAAAAACTCCTGGGGGCGCGAGGAAAAAAAAACCCCTAATAG
>JAPOSR010000063.1:30807-32646 GCA_026709625.1 Chloroflexota bacterium | reverse complement strand
TTTGTGGGATATCCACATGTAATACGCGGCCCCCCCCCCCCCCCCCCGCAGTTGAAATCTAAGCGCATCGCCGCTGTATCGCTGTTCATCCTGCTATTTTTCTTGTCCGCGCAGTCGGCGCTGGCGGCGGGAATCACGGTGGACGCTTCTTGCAGCTTGGCTGATGCCATCACCGCGTCCAACACCGATGCGGCGGCGGGTGGCTGCGTGGCTGGCAGCGGCTCGGACACCATCACGATTACGCAGGCTGGCACGACCAACGGCGTCATCAGCCCCAGCAGCGGCTTGGAGATTGAATCGAACATCACCATCCAGGGCGGCGGCTTCACCATCAGCGGCGCCAATTTGACCGACAACCTCTTTGAAATCGCGAGCGGCAACACACTGACGCTCAACAACCTGACCGTGCGCGACAGCAGCGTCGGCAACAGTGGCAGCGGCGGGGCGATCTATGGCTCCAACGCCACGCTCATCATCAGCGGCAGCAGCTTCGCCAGCAATTCAGCCGCGGGCGATGGCGGGGCGCTCTACATGTATAACGGCACGGTCAGGGTCAGCGGCAGCACTTTCTCGGGAAATTCAGCCGCGGGTGACGGCGGCGCGATCTACATGTATAACGGCACGGTCAGGGTCAGCGGCAGCACATTCTCGGGAAATTCAGCCGCGGGCGATGGCGGCGCGATCTATGTCTATGACGGCATCGTCGCCTTGAGTGGCAGCAGCAGTTTCTCTGGCAACAGCGCCAGAGGCCAAAATTCAGATGGCAATGGCGGCGCTGTCTATGTCTATGACGGCACAATCACCGCCAGCGGCAGCACATTCTCGGGGAATTCAGCCGCGGGCGATGGCGGGGCGCTCTACACCTACGAAGGCGCTATCCGCATCAGCAACAGCACAATTGTCAGCGGATCGCTCTATACCTACGAAGGCGCGATCACTGCCAGGCATGTGACCATAGGTGGATCGCTCACTGGTTTCGGAGCCAGTCTCAATCTGTACAACAGCATTGTCGGCGGGTCGTTAACATTCGCCACCGGCAAACTTACCATGGTCAACAGCCTCATCGGCGGAACGCTCGCGCGGAATGGGAATGCGGTCAATCCGCCATCGGGCAGTCTGGTTGGGTCCAGCCCGCGACTGGGCACTTTGACAGGTTCCCCAGCTTATTACCCGCTGTTGGTCGGCAGCCCGGCTATCGACGCGGCCGCCGCGGCTTATTGCCTGGCAACCGACCAAAGCAATGTGGCGCGCCCCCAAGGCAATGGCTGCGATATGGGCGCGATTGAATCTGGCTTTGCCTCGGCGCAGGCGCCGTCTGAAGGGGCGAGGCCCACAGCTTTGCCAACCCCCACGCCAACCGCGACTCCGACGCCGCTTCCGCAGCCGGTGAGTTTGAACGGCGTCCGCTGCGGCCTGGCCGACGCCATCGCCGCCGCCAATAATGACAGCGCCCAGGGCAGCTGCCCGGCTGGCAATGGCGCGGATACCATCACCTTCCACGGCGATGTGTCGCTGCGCGAGCCGCTCTGGACGATCAGCTCTGACATCACCTTTGCCGGCGGCGGCCACAGCCTCAGCCGCCACAGCTCCACATCTGAACAGAATGCGGAATTCCGTCTGCTCACGATTCAAAGCGGCGCCACAGTCGTGATTAAGAATCTGACCTTGAGCAAAGGCAAAGCCAGTTATCGTGGCGGAGCGATTAATAACGCGGGTTCCCTGACCATCAGCGGCAGCACATTGCGCAACAACGAAACCAGTTGGTATGGCGGCGCGATTCACAACCGAGGCTCTCTGAGCATAAGGGGCAGCGTCCTGCGCGACAATGAATCCAGTTGG
>JAPOSR010000063.1:0-29992 GCA_026709625.1 Chloroflexota bacterium | reverse complement strand
TGGCTGGGGTCGTTGGCTTCCCGTTCGGGATGCGCTGCGGCAGTTGAATCCGCCGACGAATACGCCTGCGCCGTTACCAACCAGCACGCCTGTGCCACCAACCAGCACGCCTGTGCCGCCGACGAACACGCCGTTGCCGCCTAGCTACCAGGCGCCGGAAAGCTTAATTCAAGATGTGCGCGCCTGGCGTGCCGAGACGGAGCATGGCGCGGAGCATGTCGAGCGCTGGGATCGTGTCTTGGCGGCATTTGGAGCCGGCAGCCATGCCAACCCGATGACCGTGTCTGAAGCGCAGGGCTATGCCGACCGCGGCTGGGGTCGTTGGATACCGGTGGTCGAAGCGTTGAAGAAGCTGGGACTCTGAAGCAAGTCTGGCAAATTATGACTGGGACGGCTCACCGAGTCGTCCTTTTTGTCTTGGCGTGTAAGTCGCTGCCATGGGTTTTTGGCCATATAGCGGAATTTTTCTGGCGCGGAGCTTCCCGCGTCCATGCTTGGACTGGCAGTTTCAATGCGCGCTGATATACTTGAAACTCATTGAGCGATTGCGGAGATCACTTTTGCCGCCGACCATCCAGCCTGAAACGATACCGATAACCAGCGCGACTGACTGGCAGCCCGACCCCAAATCGCCGCGCCGCCGCCCGCCCTGGATTCGTGTCCGCGCGCCCAGTGGCGAACATTACGAGCGCGTGCGCGGCCTCATGCGCAGCAAGGCGCTGCACACCGTCTGCGAAGAAGCGCAATGTCCCAACCTGGGCGAATGCTGGGGCAAGGGCACCGCCACCTTCTTGATGATGGGCGATACCTGCACGCGCAGCTGCGGATTTTGTGATATCAAAACTGGGCGTCCCAGCCCGCTCGACTGGGGCGAGCCCAACCGCATCGCCGAAAGCGTCCGCGCCATGGGTTTGCAGCATGTTGTGATCACCAGCGTCAATCGCGATGAACGTGCCGATGGCGGCGCGCCGATCTTTGCCATGGTCATCCGGCGCATCCGCCAGCTGCAGCCGGGCTGCTCGATCGAAGTGCTCATTCCTGATTTCAAAGGCAGTCAAAACGCGCTGAAGATGGTGATGGACGCCCAGCCAGAAATCCTCAATCACAATGTGGAAACGGTGCCGCGCCTCTTCAAACGCGTCCAGCCGCAAGACCGCTATGAATGGGCGCTTTCTACATTGCGACATGCCAAACAGATGGATGCGCTGGTGTTGACCAAGAGCGGCATCATGCTGGGTTTGGGCGAAACGGTGGACGAAGCGCGCCAAACCATGCGCGATCTTGCCGCGGTTGGCGTCGACATTTTGACACTGGGACAATACTTGCAGCCCAGCAAACGGCATCTGCCCATTGCGCGCTATTACACGCCCCAGGAATTCGCCGAGCTGCGCGAAGCCGGCTTGGAAATGGGCTTCAAATGGGTGGAGAGCGGACCGCTGGTGCGCAGCAGCTACCGGGCTGCCGAGCAGGTCCGCGAGCTGTCGCGACTCGATCATTTTCGTCTGCACCAAGCGCGCTTGGGCTGAGACCTGCCCGAGCCAAACCAAGGGAGACCGTCATGAGCGCCTTTTTTGCCAATCGCCGTGGACAAGCCGAAGTCGACGCGTCAGAAACAGCAGCGCTCGTGCCAGCCGGACGGAACATCGGCTTTGACACCGTCATCGGCGCGAACACTGACATCGAAGGCGTCTTCACCAGCAGCGGCAATGTGCGCATGGATGGGCAATTCAGCGGCGAGCTGGATGTCAGCGGCAATATCCTGGTGGGAGAATCAGCCGATATCCGTGCCGACATCAATGCCCGCAACATCTCGATCGCCGGCAGTGTGCGTGGCAATGTCTGCGGCAACAAAGTTCAACTGCTGCGCACTGGGCGCATCTGGGGCGATATCACCGCATCGGCGCTGACCACCGAAGAAGGCGCATTCATCGATGGCAAGATCACCATGAGCGGACATGAAGCGCTGCGAGCAGAAGACGAAGCCCCCCAGAATGATGCGGATTGGCAGGAGCCGCCAGCCGAATCCACCGATCAGCCGCCAGCCGGTGATGCCGAAGCGCCGGAATCCGCTGATTGATGTCGACTTGGGTCGGATAGCGACTTTGCTGCAAGACTGCCATCCACGACGAAGCTGCGCCGGTTATGCAATCGGCTGGCCGATTCGAGCTGTCATCGGGGCGCTAGCTTGCGCGTTCAGGCGGGATGCTGCCCAGCAAGTTCATGCCCATGCGGCGCAAGTCGTCTTGGTGATGCACACGTTGATCAAGATGCTCAGCCAGCAGCGCCAATGCCAGCCCCAGCAACAGCGCAATGCCCATTTGCAGCAGCGGACGCAGCCGCTCGGACATAGATGGCGAAACCGTGCCGATCCAGGGTACATCCAGGATAGAAATCTGCGCCGCTTCGCCACGCAGTTGCGGAAAATAATCGGCATTTCGCTGCGCCAGCACAACCTGCACCGCATCGGCTATCATTGCCAGTGAATCGTGGTCGGGGTGGCGCAGGTAGATCACGCCAACCGAACGCGAATTGTCCGCGGCGATGCCCAGCCCAGCCAGCGAGGCGGCTGCTTCGTCCAGCTGAGCCGCCAGCTCATCACGAAATCGCGAGCTGCGCGCCCAGTCGGTGAAGGCATTGACCACCAGTTCCGAGGCCAGCCAAGTGTCCATAAAGCTGTCTTCGCTAGAAAGCAGGTCGGGCGGCTGCGCGGCGCTGTAGCGGATCTGCAACGTGTATCCGCGCGGCGCATCGTCCAGCAAAGCCGGCAAGGACAAGCCAATGCCAGCGGCGAATGGCAGCGCGACCAACCACCATCGGCGTGCAAGCAGTCGCAGTGCGCTGGCATAGTCCATTGTTCTACCTCGTTGCGTTTGCCACTGGATCTTCGTAATGATAGTCGCGGTTTGTCCGCTGCGCTGCCCAGGCGCCGCGTATGAACGCATCAAGTCGCCGGCAAAAAGCGCTGGTGTCAAATTGTCGGGCGTGGCTGCGAATCTGCTGGGGATTGTAGGCGAAGGCATCAAAGTTTCGCCAGACCTCTTTCAGGCTGTCGGCAGTCAGTTGGTCGAAGAATGCGCCCGTCACGCCTGCGCGGACTGTATCCAGCGCGCCGCCACCGCGATAGGCGATGACGGGCCGTCCAGCAGCCTGGGCTTGCACTGGCGTGATGCCGAAGTCTTCCAAGCCCGGAAAGAGCAGCGCGCGGCATTGCGCCATCAGCCGCGGCAGGTCGGCATCCGCTACATAGCCCAGAAATTCGACCGTTTCGCCCGCCAGCGCTTTCAGGCGCGCCAGATCCCGCCCCGATCCGGCGATTTTGAGCGGTAGCCGCAGCTCGGAGGCAGCCTGCACAGCCAGGTCGATGCGCTTGTAGGGCACCAGGCGCGACACGATTAGGTAATAATCTTGGATTTCATCGGCGGGGCAAGGCTGGAATCGTGAAGTATCCACAGGCGGGTGGATGATGGTCGACTCGCGTTTATAAAATTTGCGAATGCGCGCTTGCACAGCGCTGCTGATGGCGATGAAATGCGACACCCGCTGGGCAGCCGCATAATCCCAACGGCGCAGCCAAGCCGCCAGCGGTCCCAGCAGTCTTTCGGTCAGCTTGCCCAGCCCTTCGCCAGCCAGATAGTCGTCCAACTGCCAGACATAGCGAGTTGGCGTCAGGCAATAGCAGATATGCAGCGCGCGCGGAGCGAAGCGCAGCCCGTGGCAGAAGCCGCTCTTGTTGCTCAACACCACATCATAGTCGCGCAGCCGCAGATTGCCCCAAGCCAGTGGATACAGCGGCAGGTACATCTGATGACGGCGGTGAATCGCCGGCAGCTTGTCCAGCCACAGCGCGCGTATATCCCAGTTCGCATAGTGCGGCGGCATAACAGTCCGCGCGTACATGCTGGTGAAGACCGGGCTGGCTGGATATTGGCGCGCCAAGACTTCCAGCACATCTTCCGCGCCACCGATCTGGTTCAACCAGTCATGCGCCAGCGCGAGCTTCATGCAGCCCCCTTGGTCGCAGCGCGGCGCGGACCGGCGCGAAACTTTCTCGATGCGCCGGGCAGGGTCCATGCTGGCGCAGAGCGTCCAGGTGCGCGCTTGTGCCATAGCCTTTGTGCTGCGCGAAGCCATATTGCGGGTACCGTTCATCCAGTTGCCGCATATGCGCATCTCGCCAGACCTTTGCCAAAATGCTGGCGCAGGCGATGCTCAGCGAGCGCCGGTCGCCTTCGACAAGGCTGACCTGGGGCAGCTCGCTGCATTCGGGCAGCAGCATATAATCCAAAAATACGCAGTCTGCCTCGATGCCCTTGTTGTTCAGCGCGGCAAGGGCTCTGCGCATAGCCAGCCGCGTCGCCGCGACAATGCCGCAGTCATCGATTTCCTGCGCGCTGGCGCTCCCGAGCGCCCAAGCCAGCGAAGTCTGCTTGACAATCGTGTTCATCGTTGCGCGTTGAGCCGGCGTCATCATCTTGCTGTCGCGAGCGCCGCGCAGCCGCTGCCCCAGGTCGCGCCGCTGCAGGGGCAGGGCGACCGCCGCGGCTGCCACTGGACCTGCCAAGGGTCCGCGACCGGCTTCGTCAATGCCAACGATAATGCGAAAGCCGGCGCGCTGATACTGCCGCTCATGCTGCAGGCTGGCTGTCTTGGCGCGCCTAGTCGGGGGGCGCATAACAGCCTTGTCGCCAGTTGCGGCGTATTTGCCAGATCTCGCGCAGCATATTCAGCGAATCGTCCCACAGCCGCATGGTCGAATAGGGGTCATAATACCAGGTGATGGGCACTTCCTTGACTGTATAGCCGCGCCGCTGGGCGATAAACAGCAGCTCGACATCAAAGCCGATGCCAGTCATGCGCTGCACGTTGAAGAGGTCTTCGGCGACAGAAGCGTGGAATAGCTTGAAGCCGCACTGTGTGTCTTCAAAGCTGCGCAAAGCCGCCAGTTTGATGATCCAGTTGTTGATCCTGCCCATCAAATGGCGATAGACGGGCTCGCCGACTCGGTTGGCGCCGGGCGCTTCTCGACTGGCGATGATGATGTCGAAGCCGGTTGTCGCGGGCGGCAAAAAGCCCGCCAGATCGCCTATGCGCATGGACAGATCGGCGTCACAGATAAAGCGCCATTCGCCCCGCGCCGCCAGCATGCCCTGCTTGACCGCCAAGCCTTTCCCGCGTTGCCCGGCTGGCGATTGCACCGCGCGCACATACGAGAGCGAGTCGGCGTGCGCCTGCGCCACTGCGAAGGTTCTGTCGTGGCTGCCGTTTTCGACAATCACGACTTCGGCATCGTAAGGCTGCTGCTGCAAGAACTTGTCAATCTGCGCCAGACTGGGCGGCAAACGTGTTTCTTCGTTGTGCGCCGGGATGACGATGCTGAGGAAAGGTCGGCTCAAGAGAAATCGTCTCCGCCACGCTGTGGGGCACTTTTTGCTGAAGCAGCTTTGCCAATGATACGCCAAAAACCGGCTTTTGCGCAGGCTGTTGGCTGGTCACTTGGGGACTATCTCCGATCTTGCGCCAGCGCCCCGTCTTATTTTCGTGTGAGCAAGCTGTCAATATGCGCATCGCTGACGCGCCGCATTGACTGGATATCGCGTCTTTTTGCCAAAGCGCCGCGCAGGCCCAGCAAGCCAGCCGCCATGCCACGCAGCCTTGCCCGCGCCGCCTCGCCACGCCAGGCAGTCAGCGCGTCCCAAAACAACCTGGCTTGGCGCGTTAGAATGCGCCGCCAATACTTTCGCAGCAGGGCAGATGGCATATTTTTTACGAGCAGCCAGATGCCGTTGCGGCCATCGTAATAGCTGGCGGTCTTGCCACCGCCGGTTGCCGACAAATGATGATAGACGACGGCGCCGGGCGCAAACCACACCGCATAGCCAGCCAGCTGCGCCCGCCAGGCAATATCGACATCTTCCAGCAAAAAGAAAAAATCATCATCCAAAAAGCCGATCTCTTCCAGCAAGCCGCGCCGATACACCGCCGCGCCGCCACATGCCGAAAAGACATAATCGCCATCATCATATTGCCCATGGTCGACCTCGCCAAAACCGCGATTGCCCGCGCTGCCGTCAATGGCGAAAAAGTCGCCGGCGGTATGCAGTCGCTCGCGCTGGTCGTGCATTCGCATCTTGCAGGCGACTATGCCCGCGGCCGGCTTCTCATCCAGCGCCTTGATGACCTCGGCTGCCCAGTTTTTGTCCGCTTCGGTATCGTTGTTCAGCAGCGCGACAAATTCGCCAGCCGCCGCGCGCATGCCCCGGTTGCATGCGCCTGTGAAGCCAAGATTCTGCGGCAGCTCAATCAACCGCAGGTCCGAATAGCCCGCTTTCACAAATCGCTGCGAGCCATCGGTGGAAGCGTTGTCGACGATGATGATTTCGATATTGGACTGGGTCTGCGCGCGCAGGGAAGCGAGGCAGGGACCCAAATAATGCTTGCCGTTCCAGTTGGGGATGATTACCGACAGGCGCGGCGCTGTCATCCCGGCTCCTCGTCAGCGATGAAAGCGCGCACCGCTTCTTGCCAGGGACGCAGGCGAATCCCCAGGCTGGCGGCGGCGATATTCGCCAGCGGCGTGTATTCTGGCGGCTGTGAAGGGCGCTGCCATTGATGACTGCTGATGCGGGTGATGGCTGTGTCGGCGAAGCCAGCTTCGTTCAACGTGAACCTCGCCAGCCCCCAGCGGCTGACAGCCCCTTCATTAACCAGATGATAGGTTCCGTAACGGTCGCTTTGAATCAGCAAGCGGATGGCTGCCGCCAGGTCGCGCGTGTAGGTGGGGTTGCTGATTTCGTTGGTGACGACTCGCAGCTCGCGGCCGCGGCGCGCTGCCTGGCGGATGGCATGGATGAAATTGTCTCCGCCCGGCGCAAAGAGCCAGGCTGTGCGCACGATATAATGGCGCGGATTGACTTCCGCCAGCGCGCGTTCGCCATACCACTTGCCCCAGCCATAGGCGTTGATGGGCTTGGCGGCATCATATTCGTGATACGCGCGTCCCAGCTTGCCATCAAACACCTCGTTGCTGCTGATATAAAGCATGGCAATGCCGAGCTGCGCGGTGACAGCGGCGAGATTTTGCGTGCCCAGTCCATTGATTCGCAGCGCCTTTTGTGGATCCTGCGCGCAGCCATTCACATCGGTATAGGCAGCGGCATGCAGCAGCAGGTCTGGCTGCAAGTCGGCAAGCCGTTGCCGGCAAGCGGCGTAATCTGTGATGTCCAACGTGGCGCTGTTCGTGCCGATGGTATCGTGCTCGGCGCGCAAGGCGGTTTGCAGCGCGCTGCCCAGCTTGCCGCTCGCGCCAGTAATCAAGATTTTCATGGTGCCGCGGTCGCCGCTGCCAGCCGGTCGCGATATTGGCTTTGATAATACGCGAGGTATTCGCCAGTCTTGATCTTGCGCCACCACCACTCGTTTTCCACATACCAGCGCACGGTCTCTGCCAAGCCGCGCTCGAAGCCGTATGCTCGCTCCCAGCCCAGCCCGCGCGCTTTGGCGGCTGTCATGGCATAGCGCCGGTCGTGGCCCTCGCGGTCGGGCACATGGCGGATCAACGTTGGCGGCTTGCCCAGCTGCTCAAGTATCTGGCGCGTGACTTCGATATTGTGGCGCTGGTTTTCGCCAGCCAGGTTATAGGCTTCGCCAGTTTCACCCCGATGCAAGACGCAATCGACGCCGCGAGCGTGGTCATCGACATGCAGCCAGTCGCGGATTTGCAAGCCATCGCCATACAGGGGCAGCGGGCGGTCATCCAGCGCTTCGGTCGTGAAAAAAGGCACCAGCTTTTCTGGATATTGATAGGGTCCATAGGTATTGCTGCCGCGCGTCGCCACTGTGTCCATGCCATAGGTAACATGGTAGGCGCGCAGCATCAATTCGCCACCGGCTTTGCTGGCTGCGTAGGGGCTATTGGGCAGAAAGCGATCGCCTTCGACCGACAGCCCCTCGTCAATATCGCCGTAGACCTCATCCGTTGAGACTTGACAAAAGCGGCCGATGCCGTGCTTGCGCCCTTCGTCCAGCAAGATATAAGCGCCGACAACATCGGTGTGGATGAATGCGTCTGGTGCCAGGATGCTGCGGTCTACATGGCTTTCGGCGGCGAAATTGACGATTGTATCGATGTTGTGGCTTTGCAGCGCCTTGTGGACGGCAGCGCGGTCGGCGATGTCGCCGCGTTCGAAGCGATAGTTTGGCTCGTCGTTGACTGGCAAGAGGTTGTCGACATTGCCGGCGTAGGTCAGCTTGTCATAGCAGATGATCGTGTAGTCGGGATAAGTGGCGACCATGTGTCGGATAAAAGCGCTGCCGATGAAGCCAGCGCCACCCGTGACCAGAATGTTCTTCATCGCGCCTCCGCCCGGGGCTCAGACCCAAATGCTGCTGTGGTCGCCCAGATTCATCTTGACGCCTTTGGGTTTGCCGGCGCTGCGATTGATGGCCGCATTGCGACCGATCAAGCTGTCGCGCAGGGTGGCTTCAATATCGCAGACGCGGCTGTTTTCCAAAATGATGCTGCGCTCGATCTCGCAATTCGTGATCTGGCAGCTGTGATAAATGCTGGTGAAGGGACCAATGTAACTATTTTCGACGACGCTGTCTTTGCCGATGATGGTTGGCCCGCGCAAGACGCTGTTGATGATGCGCGCGCCGGCCTGCAAAGTTACCCGCGCATCGACCGATGAGCTGTCATCAACTTCGGCGCTCTTCGCTATGGACGGCTCAATTTCTTCTAGCACATGGCTGTTGGCTTCCAACATGTCGGTGGGTTTGCCGGTGTCGATCCACCAGCCACGATGCACATGCGGAAAGACGCGCAGACCATGGTCGACCAGCCACTGGATGGCATCGGTGATTTCATATTCGCCGCGCGCCGAAGGCTTAATCGCGTCGACCGCTGTGAAGACATGCCGGTCGAACATATAGATCCCTACCAGCGCCAGGTTGCTGGGCGGGTCGGCTGGCTTTTCAATCAAGCGCGCGATGCTGCCATCCGCCCGCAGCTTGGCCACGCCATAGGCAGACGGATTATCGACCTCTTTTAATACGATCTGGCTGTTCCAGTCGCTTTGCGCAAAGTCACGGATAAGCTGGCTGATGCCGCCCTGGATGACATTGTCGCCCAGAAACATGACAAAGGGGGCGTCGGCCAAGAATTCCCGCGAGATTTTGACCGCGTGCGCCAAGCCATCTGGGCTGTCTTGGGGAATATAGGTGAGCGACACATCCCATTGCGCGCCATCACCCAGCGCGGAGCGGATCTCTGGGGCGGTATGCCCGACCACGATGCCGATTTCGCGCACGCCGGCGTCGCGAATGGCTTCGATGACGCGCACCAGCACGGGCTTGTTGGCGACCGGGATCAGCTGCTTGGCGCGGGTATACGTCAGCGGATACAGCCGTGTGCCCTTGCCGCCACTCAGGATGAGACCCTTCATAGGCGCGCTCAATAGGTGGTCTGGTTTTCGCGCGGGGCGTTGGTCAACACAGCGCCAACGATGCGCACATGCACCCGTTCCAGCGCTTGACGGGCTTGGGCGGCTTGGTCGCGGCGCGTATCGCCAGCGCGCACAGCCAGCAGCGCCGCATCCAGCTTGATTCCCAGCAAAGCCGCGTCGGTCG
The DNA here is from genome assembly GCA_026709625.1 of Chloroflexota bacterium. Taxonomy (GTDB): domain Bacteria; phylum Chloroflexota; class Anaerolineae; order Aggregatilineales; family Phototrophicaceae; genus UBA6055. The sequence goes on along the minus strand of JAPOSR010000063.1, from coordinate 20,368 downwards.
CTGCCAGCACCGGCGGGCTGTCGAAGAGCACATAATCCGCCCGCTGTTTCAGGGCAGCGATGATGTCGCCCATGCGCCTGCCGCCGAGCAAGTCGGCCGGGTTGGGCGGCAGCTCGCCCGCGCAAAGCACCTGCAAGTTGTCAACGTGGCTGTCGCGCAGAGGCGGGTCGCTCAGGGCGGCGTCATCGACCATCATTTGGCTGAGGCCTTGCGGATTTTCCAAACCCCAGATCTGGTGCTGCTGTGGCTGGCGCAGGTCGGCATCGACCAAGATGGTGCGGTTGCCGCCTTGCGCGAAGGTGACGGCCAGGTTGGCCAGCGTTGCGCTTTTTTGGTCTTCGCGCGCCGCCGAGGTGACCAGCAGGGTATGGATGGGCTTCTCGACGCTGCTGAACATAAGGTTGGTGCGCAAGCTGCGGTAGGCTTCCGCCGCTGCCGAGCGAGGCTGACTGAGTGTGATAAGCGCCGGCATTGCCATAATTTGTCCTGTTGTTCCGCGCAGCGCGCCAAGTCGTCCGCGACATTCTAACGCAGCCTGGCAATCCGCGTCAGGGTGCAATCGGCTGGCTATAGATAGATACATGTCGCGAGCGCAATGGTCTCAGTCGCTCTGCGCATCCAAATCCAGGTCCTGCTTCTGCAGTCCGCTTGCGTCCAGCCGCGCCGCGAGCTTGCGCAGGGTTTCGCCGGTTTGTGGATGCGCATAGTCCGGCGCAAGGTCGGCGAGGGGCACAGCCACATGCGCATAGCGGCAAATATCTGCATCGGGGATGCGCCAGGGCTTGCTGCCATATTCGAGACTCTCATCATTCCAAAGCGCGATATCCAGGTCAATGGTGCGTGGCGCGTTGACATTGTGGGGGTCGCGTTGGCGTTTCAACCTGTTTTCGATGCAGTCGATAACCTGGCGCTTGAAGGCGAGCGGCGAGCGCAGCGTGTGCGCCTTGACAGCCATATTCAAGAAAGCCGGCTGCTGTGTATCGCCTTGTGGCGGCGTGCGATAAACGGGCGACACAGTCAACACGGTCGTCCATCTGCGCAGCAGGGCGACCGCCTCGGCCAGGTTGCGCTCTGGCGCGATATTTGAACCCAGCGAGATATAAGCGAGGTTGCGCGCATAGTCGGCGGGCTTGCGCGCAATGCGGATGCCAACCGCATCGGAATGCCGCAGGGCACCCGGTTTCTGTACGCTGACTTCTACATACGGCGCGCCGAATTGCAAAACAGCTAGGCAAGCAATCTGCTCAGCTAGTTTTTCGACCAAGGCAAAGCGCCGGCTCTTGACGAGCTGGATGACAGCTTTGCTGATTGGTTTGTAATTCAGCGCGTCAGCTGGGTTGTCGCTTTCGCCCGCCAGCCGCAGCGCGCTGCCCAGTCGCATGCCGATGACCACATCCTGCCAGCCAGCGAGCTCGTGCGGGCTGAAACCTATGCGCGCGCGCAACCGCAGATTCTGCAATTCAATGATGTCCATCGGGGCGCAGCCTGTTCATGTTGGTCAGTTTATCAGCGGCATTGGCAAAGATCGGCGATAAAGACACAGTTAATTTGCCCGGCATTGGGTTAGTTAGCCCTTGCATTTTCTATGCTTGCAAGCATAGTATATCAAAAAGCTTTATCAACCATTGTTTGAAGAATTTGTTTCGCTTCCCGAGGACAATGCGATGACATCCCCCAGAAACAAAATGGCTTGCACGGCTGTACCGCGCGAAACCCATGCGGCGAGCGCGGAAAATGGTAGCGTTAGTGAGTTGCTGGCAGAGCCAGATTTACAGGAACGGTATGGAATAACCACCCAGCCGATCGATGAAACGGCGGTGCAGAGCTTGGTTGTTGACTTGTTGCAGGCGCTGGGCGAGCAGCCGAGCCGCGAGGGTTTGCTGGATACGCCAAGGCGCGTTGCCAAAGCCTATCGCGAGCTGGTCAGCGGTTATACGACCGATCCGGTCAAATTGATGAACAACGCCGTCTTTACTGTCGAATACACTGACATGGTCGTCGTCAGCGATATTGAATACTACAGCTTGTGCGAGCATCACCTGCTGCCTTTTATCGGCCGCGCCCATGTCGCTTATATCCCGGGGGACAAGGTTATCGGGCTCAGCAAGATCCCGCGCATTGTCGATATGTTTGCGAATCGTCTGCAAGTGCAGGAACGACTGACCCAGCAAGTCGCTGAATTCCTCAACGAATTGCTGTCGCCGCGCGGGGTGGCGGTGGCAATGACAGCCCAGCACATGTGCTCGATGATCCGCGGCGTGAAGAAGTTTCATCCCAAGATGACGACCCGCGCCATGCTAGGCGAATTTGCATGCAGCCCAGATCTGCGCAGCGAGTTTTTCTCGCAGATCATGGCGCAGTCCCCGCTATAACCATTGCTTGCCCTTGACGCTTTGCACGATTATTAGCCTGTGCTATACTTCTTTTTGCCGCTTCGCTAGCGACTGTGGCACTCATCAAGAGCGAGTGAGAGAACCGGCTCTTTGATCTCGCGGCAACCCCCCGAAGTGCTCGGGACGGTGCACCATCCGGCAGGGTCGACACTCTGGCAGATGAGCGTATGCCAATGATGGACTTCTGCGCCCGCTGCCTAGCTTGGCGTTTTTTGTTGCCGCAGAAAGGTCTGACATGCCAACCACTTTCATGACTTCGCCGAAGTACCTCTTCACCTCGGAGTCCGTATCCGAAGGCCATCCCGACAAAATTTGCGATCAGATCAGCGATGCGGTGCTGGACGCTATTCTGGCGAGCGACCCGCTGGCGCGCGTGGCCTGCGAAGCCGCGACCACCACCGGGCTGATTGTCGTCATCGGCGAGATCACCACCAGCGCCTATGTCGATATCGAGTCTATTGTCCGGCAGACGCTGACCGAAATCGGCTATACCTCCGCCGACTATGGATTTGACGCCCAGACCTGCGGCGTGATGATTTCGGTGCACGAGCAGTCGCCAGATATCAAAGCCGGCGTCGATACGGCGCTGGAAGCCCGCGGAGACGCGCAACAAGATGGCGAGCTGGAAAGCACCGGCGCTGGCGACCAAGGCATGATGATTGGCTTTGCCTGCGATGAAACCGCCGAGCTGATGCCGCTGACGATGTCGCTTTCTCATCGTGTGATGCGGCGGCTGGCGGCGGCGCGCAAGACTGGCGAGATGCCCTGGCTGCGGCCCGATGCCAAATGCCAGATCACGGTCGAATATGCCCACGGGCAGCCGCGGCGCGTGGATACCATCGTCGTTTCGACGCAGCACGCGCCAGACATCTCCCAAACTGAGATCCGCCGACAGCTTGTCAATTTTATCCAGCGCGATGAAGAATGCGCCCGCTGGGTCGATGCCGATACGATTTATCACATCAACCCCACAGGCCGATTTGTAACCGGCGGGCCCATGGGCGATGCTGGTTTGACCGGCCGCAAAATTGTTGTCGATACCTACGGCGGCGTGGCGCGGCATGGCGGCGGCGCGTTTTCTGGCAAAGACGCCACCAAAGTCGACCGCAGCGCGGCGTATATGGCGCGCTATATCGCCAAGAATGTCGTGGCGGCTGGACTGGCGCGGCGCTTTGAATTGCAGCTTTCCTATGCGATCGGCAAAGCCGAGCCGACCTCGCTGGCTGTCGAAACCTTCGGCACCGGCTCGGTGAGCGACAGCGTGATCGAGAACTTGATCCGCCAGCATTTTGACATGCGCCCGGCCGCCATCATCCGCCATCTGGGATTGCGGCAGCCTATCTTCAGGCAGGTCGCCGCCTATGGGCATTTCGGCCGCGAGGATGTGCAAGCGCCCTGGGAGCGCACCGACAAAGCCGAATTGCTGCGAGAAAAAGCCCAGCAGGCCTGACCGCGCATGAGCCAGCGACCGCGCATCTGCGATTATGGCGATTCGACCTATCGCACGGACTTTTGGGAAGGCAGAGGGCGCGACTATGAAGATGCCGTGGAGCGGCTGGCGCTGCGGCGGCTGCTGAAAAAACCGGGCCGGCGCCTGCTGGAAATTGGCGCGGGCTTCGGCAGGCTGACCAACGAATACCGCATGTACAAGCAGGTCGTGCTGCTGGATTTTTCGCTCGAACAACTGCAATTCGCGCGCGAGCGATATGGCGATGTTGGCTATGTCTATGTCGCGGCTGATGCCTACCAGATGCCCTTCTGTTTGGGCGCGTTTGACGGCGCGACCATGATCCGCGTTATCCACCATTTTGTTGATGTGCCGATGGTCTTGGCGCAGGTCAACCGCGTCGTGGCTGGCAGCGGACAATTCATCCTGGAATTTGCCAACAAGCGCAATCTTAAGGCGATGCTGCGGCATGCGCTTGGTCGCAACGGCTGGGATCCCTATGCGCCTGAAGCGGTGGAATTTGTCGAGTTGAACTTCAATTTTCATCCAGCCAGCATGCGCCAGCAGATTGAAGCGGCCGGCTTTGAACCGCGCCAGCATATCCCTGTATCGTGGCTGCGTCTGGGCGCGCTAAAGCACAGCTTGCCCACCCGGCTGCTGGTTGCGCTGGACGCCATGTTTCAGCGCAGCGCTCTCGAGTATTCGCCCAGCATTTTTCTTGATGCGCGGCGACAGGGCGATCGGCTTTTGGCAGCGGCTGATGTCAATGACCCCCTGGCTTTCTTGCGCTGCCCACGCAGCGGGGCAACCCTGCAGCGCCAAGATGGCAGCCTGGTCAGCCCGAATGGATTGCGCTGGCGCGTCATGGACGGTGTTTACGACTTTCGGCAGCCGCTTTAACCAGCCAGCCAGTCGCCGATGGCCGCCGCGGTGGCAAAAGGCGCTTCCAGATGCGCCATGTGACTGCCGCCCGCCAGCGTGACCAGTTTGGCATTTTCCAGATTCGCCACCAGCTCTTCGCTCAAGGCCGGCGCTGTCATGTTATCCGCCTCGCCGGCGATGACCAGCGCTGGCGCATGGATATCGCCCAGGCGCGCGCGAATATCGAACCGGTCGCAAGCCAGGAGATCCTGCTGGATGACAGATGGCGTGGTCTTCTCCAAGATCGCGGCAGATGCTGCCACCATCTCTGTCGGCGCACCAGGCGACCACATCCAGCGCAGCAGCCGCGCTCTCGTTTCGGCTGGCTGAGCGACTATGGCGTGGATCAGCGCGGGATTCACCGGCAGCCGCGCGCCCGTGCCGATCAGCGTCAGCCCTCGCGCTCTGTTTCCATGCTCCAGCGCCAGCCACTGCGCGATCGCCCCGCCCATGCTGTGTCCAGCCAGCAGCGCGCATTCAATCTCCAGCGCATCCAACAGCGCCAGCATATCCAGCGCGTAGTCGGCGATTTGGCTGTGTCCCGCCCCGGCGCTTTTGCCATGCCCGGGCAGGTCGGGCGCGATTGCATCCCACGCGGCGTGCCGGCGCAGCTCCTTCGGGAAACTCAAATGCGAGCCGCCAGCGCCGTGAATCAGAAGCGCAGGCAGGGCGGGGCGGCGCCTGCGGTGGTCTGCGAACCAGATTTCGCCGCGCGCCGTCTTGATTGTGGGCATGACATTCGCCTCGGTCTGGCTGGCCATGTTGGCATTCTACTATCTGCGCTATTGACCGCCACCAGCGCATCAGGCAAACTATGCGCCCAGACCGCAGCGGAGCACGATCGTGAAACCGACCAAGACCGACCTTTCCCAACCCAGGACCTTTGTCGAATACCTGCGCTTGTTCCTGACCGGCTTTGCCATGGGCGCGGCGGATATTGTGCCGGGCGTCAGCGGCGGCACGATGGCCTTCATCCTCGGCGTGTATGAGACACTGATTGACGCCATCAAGTCCTTCAATGCGCGGGCGCTGCGATTGGCGTTCAGCCTGAGGTTCTCACAGCTGTTTGAACACCTGTCACTGCGCTTTTTGCTGGCGCTGGGGCTGGGGCTGTTGACGGCTGTGCTGCTGCTTTCCAGTTTTTTGAGCGCGACCCTCGATGATGAAAGCGGACGCGCGCTACTCTTCGGCTTTTTCTTTGGGCTGGTGCTGGCTTCAATCCTGTCCATCGGCGCAAAGGTAAGCTGGAATCCATCGTCGGCGCTGATATTTGCGATTGGCGCCGTGGTAGCTTTCGTCATTGTGAATATCGTGCCGGCTCAAGCCGACCATTCTGCCCCGGCGCTCTTCATCAGCGGCATGATCGCCATCACAGCCATGATCTTGCCGGGCATCTCTGGCTCTTTTATGCTGTTGATCCTCGGTCAATACGATTATGTGCTGACGGCTGTCAGCGAGCGCGACCTGCCGCCTGTGCTCATCGTTGGCTTGGGCGCGGTCGTCGGCATCATCGCCTTCTCGCGCATCTTGAGCTATCTGCTGGCTCAGTATTACAACATGACAGTGGCGCTGCTGGTCGGTTTTATGGCTGGGTCGCTTTGGAAGATCTACCCATGGAAGGACTGCCTGGAAAGCGACATAGACCGCCATGGCGACTTTCGCTGCCTGCTAGAAGCAAATGTAATGCCCAACCCTGGCGATGACACCTTTGCGCCGGCTGTGCTGCTGCTCTTGGCTGGCTTCGCGCTGGTGAATGCGCTGGATCACATGCAGACGCGCGCCAACCCGCTCTTTCGGCTGTTTTCTCGATGAGCAAATTGCTTGAGCTTATTGTGAGTCTGGATGGTCGCGCCGCTGCTGCGTTCGTTCCAGGGCTTCCATGATTTCATCCAGCCGCGACCGCGCCAGCACCGCTGTCACATCGACTGCATAGTCGCTTCCTTCTTCGGGGTCGTCCGTCCCCGCTTCGCCGTCCAGCTGCTGGGCGATCTCGCGGCGTCTATACACCGATGCGGCGATGGCATGCGTGGCGACGGGGCTGGTCAACAGCAGGAAGATCCCCAGCACCAGCAGCCGCAACGCTGTCGCTGGCACGAGCAGAGCCGAGCCGAGCAACAGCCCAAACAAGCCCAAGATCGCTACCTTGCCCGAGGCATGCAGGCGAGTGAGTGTATCGGGCATGCGGATTACGCCCACCACGCCCACTGCGCAGAAAAACACGCCAATAATCAAAGCCGCCACACCCAGCAGTTCCAGCAGCACTTAGAAATACCTGCCTTCCGAGATATACCGCGCGATTGTGATGGTGCCGATGAAAGCGAATGCCGCCAGCGCAATCGCCATTTCGACCACCACGGGCGTCTCTTCGATCACCGCCAGCAGCACAATGATGCCCACCAGCAAGGTGGTGATGAGGTCGACCGCGCTCAGCCGGTCGGGCAGAGAGGGACCGACAACAACCCGATACGAAGCGGGGATTAGCAAGACCACCATCGCCAACAAAATCAGTTGGACGGCGTTTTGAGCGAATTCACTGTCAATCATATCCCAGTATCCCCAGTATTTGGCGTAAACGGCGCTGTTGGTCGGCATCGAGCTGCGGGGCTGATTCGTCCAAATTCAGACAATGAATGATCATGATTGCGGCATCGGCATCTTCGTCGAAGTCGACGACAAGTTCGCCGGGGGCGACGGTGATGCCATGCGCGCTAATGGCGGAAATCAACTCGCTTTTCGTGCTGTCTTGCGTCGAGACGCGCGCCAAGCCCGGCTTGATAGGCAGGCTTGGGCTGAGGATGATGCGCGCCACATCGAAGCCAGCCAGCAGCACCACTTTCGCTTCGTACAGCACAAAAGCGAGCAGACTGTAAAGCTGCCGAAGCGGATTCTTCAAGCGAAACGTGTCGCCGCGGAAGCCAGTCGCGCTGTCCGCCGCGATGCCAAAGACAAATCCCAGCAACAGATTGCCCGGCGTCAGCTGCGCGGTATAAATTGTCCAGCCCAGCGCCAACGGCAGCGCCATGACCAGCCGCTTGCCGATGCTGGTTGGCTTTCTTTGGTTTTCGGTTAAGTCAGCCGCCATTGCCCAGCCTCGCCCCCGCAATATAGATCTGTGGATCCAGCATTTGCCGCACTGTTTCGCTGATTAGCTGCACCAATGGCTCGGCGAAGACAGTCCCCAGCAGCAAGCAGATCGTGATGAGCAAAAATGGCGCGATCAGGCTGTCGCCGGCTGGCTTGGTTTCGGCTGTGCTCGGCAGCGGCGCCTGCTGGAATACCTGCTGCCAGGCGCGGATCATATACATCAATGTCAAAATGCCCGCCCCCACCACGATGATCAGGTTCACCCAATCGCCATTGTCTACGCCACCCTGTATGAGCGCCAGCTTGCTGATGAAGCCATTCAGCGGCGGCACACCCGCCAGCGACAAGCCGCCCAGCAGAACCAGCCAGCCCAAAAGCGGCGGCAGTTTTTTGCCCAGCCCATATACCTGCGCGAAATTGGCTGTCTTGACTTTGGTATAGCTGGCTACAACGCCCATCAGCATCAGCAGCGCCGACTTGATGAAGGCATGATTGAAGGCATAGACGATCGCGCCAACCAGCGCCAATGTCCCGCCCCAGCCGATGCCCACCAAGATAAAGCCGATCTGCGCGAAGGTCGAATACGCCAGCATGCGTTTGGCATTGTAAGTGCGCAGCGCGCCAAGGCTGCCGAAGATGATGCCGATTACGCCCAGCACGCCCAACAGCCGCTCGAGCAAGAAGGCTTCTTCGATGAACAGCAGCGTCACCAGGCGAAAGATGCCATAAACGCCGACCTTGACGACGATGGACGAGAGCATGGCGCTGACCGGCGTCGGCGCGGTGGTATGAAAGTCGGGCTGCCAAAAGTGAAACGGAAACACGGCGCTCTTCAGCAAAAAGGCGCACAGCAGCATCAGCGCGGCGGCTGGCGCCAAAAATGGCCGCTCGCCTGTCAGCAGGGTCTGCGCGATCTGCGCCATGTTCAAGGTGCCAAATGTGGCATACATCGCCGCGATGCCCAGCAGCAGGAAGAGCGTGCCCAGCGAGCTGATGAGAATGTACTTGAGCGCTGCTTCCAGCCCAAATTGGTCATCGGATATGGCTGTCAGCGACACCGAAGCCAACACCATCAGCTCCATAGAAACGAAGAGGGTGAATAGATCGCCCGTCAGCATAGCGCCAACCAAGCCGACTTCCATCAGCAGGAAGAGCGGCAGAAAGGCGGGGTAGGTCATGCACTTGTCGCGGCAATGATAGGTATACAGCAAGCCGGCCACCATGACAGTCGTGACCATAAAGGCGAAGAGCGCGCCCAGGGCGTCTGCCACCAGCACGATTCCATACGGCGGCTGCCAACCGCCCAGCGCATAAGTCTGCACGCCGTATTCGTGCACCTGCGCCAGCAGCCCGGCCGCAAAACCCCAGGCGATTAGACCGGCCGCCAAGCCGATGCCTCGCTGCCGGCGATTGGAGCGCGCCGAAAGCAGCGCCAAGATCGCCCCAATCAGCGGTGTCGCCAGCGCGCCCAGCAGCAGCGCATTGTCTGTCATAAGCTGTCCCCGTCCCGCCCAAACAACTTAATGCTTCAACTGCGTAACATCGTTGGAATCGACCGTGTCATAGCGCTGCGAGATGATATTCACGATGCCGAGCACCAGTGAGAAACTGCCGAAGCTGACCACAATGGCAGTCAAAATCAAGGCTTGCACGAGCGGGTCGCTAGTAGGGCGTCCAGCCAGCACATTGCTGAGATAAGGCGGCGCTTCGCCTTCGAATGCGCCAGCTGCCAAAAAAAACAGGTTGATGGCGGAAAACAGGATCGCAAAGCCGATGGCCGCTTTGATCAAGTCGCGGCGCAGCAGTTGAAACACGCCGATGCCAAAAAGAATGCCGATCGCCAGCGCGAACATAAACTCAATCATGTTAGCTCCCTCTCATTCGCCGCTGCCCACAGTCGACAAGCCTTCGTCAGCCGCCACGCGACTCAACGGATAGGCAATCGCTTCTATGATGATGCCCAAGCCACCCATCACCGTGATGGCAATGGCGAGTTCGAAGACCAGCGCCGAGGTGATGTGCAAGCCAAAGGAACTGACCAGGTCATAAATTCCCAGCGCCTTGTCAAATTGAACATGCCCCATAAAGCCTTGCCCCAGCAACAGCGGAAAGAGCGCATTGACGATGCCGATGACCAAGCCCAGCCGCACAAAATGCTCGGGGCGGAACCAAGGCAGCTGTCGCCGCGCTTCGTCATAACCCAGCACCACATACCACAGCGAAACCGCCAAGCCGATCGTCACGCCAGCGGTAAAGCCATCGCCCGGCCCGCTGCTGCCATAGAAAATCTGGGCGATGCCAATCAATATGGCGACTGGCAGCACGAAATGCGCGACCAGCCGCGTGAAAGGAGTCGACAAGCTGGTGGCGTCCTGGATATTCTCGTTCGCTTCACCGTTCAATCCGGCGGGCGCTTTGCCGGGCATGAACTGTTTGCTGCCGATGCGTCCGCGCGCAAGCAGGGTCAACACGCCCAGCGCCGCTGTTGTGAAAACGGCGATCTCCAGCAACGTGTCGGTGCCGCGAAAGTCGGCCACGATCGCGCCGACCGCGTCTTCGCTGTCGACCAATGCCGCATTTTCTAGGTGCCACTCGGAGATGCTGCGGCGCTCGGGACGATTTTGCAGCGCAATCAGCGAGAATACAAATACTGCCAAGCCGATCACAATCGAAATTCCCAAATCGCGCAGAAAACCGAAATTGTAGCTGTGCCGGCCATCCCACAGGTTGTGGATTACTTTTAGCCGGGCGGCAGGGCGGATCTGCCCCAGCATGATGATGACGAGCACAGTCGCCATTGTCTCGACCAGCAGCTGCACCAGGGCGACATCGGGCGCGTGGTTGATCAAAAAGATGACGCCGATGGCATACCCAATCACGCCATAGGCGATGGCTGCCTTGACATGCTCGCGCAGCACGACTGTCAGCACCGCCGCTACAATGGCCAGCAGCAGCATAAAAATCTTTGCCAGGTCGGTCGCTGTGACCGACAAATCCTGCGGCAAGAGAGTCTGCCCGGCTGTCACAGTCGAAAATATCCCCGAGACCACCAGCATCAACGACACCGAACCCAGAATCCACACCAAATAATAGCGCACATAGCCAGACTGAAAGTTGAGCAACGCGCTGCCCGCCCAATCGATGTATGCGATGAACTCGCGAAAAAGAGAATCGCCCGACAGCGGAAAAGTGATGCGGCGAATGAGCGGCTTGCGGACGCGGTAGAGCAGCGCGCCTGCCGCCAAGACGCCCGCGCTCATCCAAAAGACCTCATTGAAGCCAGCGAAGAGCGGCAGCGAAAACGACTTTGGCACAGCCAGCCGCAGAAGTGGAATGACCAGCGAATCCAGCAAGAAGCCCATGGCCAGCGAGCAAACTGCCAGCAGAGCCGGCCCGTAATAGATGGGCGCTGGCGGCTTGTGGATGCGCAGATCTTGCGGTCGCCGCCCCATAAAAACATCCCCGATCAACATATACGCGGCCAATGCGGCCAACGCGGCGCTGAGGAGAGTCGCCAGCATGACCAGCCCGGTCGAGGGCGCAGAGTAGTGCAGCATCGCGTCCAGCAAGGTTTCTTTCGCCACGAATCCCATAAAGAAGGGCAGGCCAGCCATGGACAGAGCCGAGACCACAGTGACCCAGAACAAAGCGGGCAGCTCGGCGCGCAAGCCGCCCAAGCGGCTGATCTGGCGGGTGTGCGCGGCGTGGTCGATTGTGCCAGCGACCATGAAAAGCGCCGATTTGTAAAGCGCATGGGCGATTATGCCAACCAGCGCAGCTTTTATCCCAGCCTGCCCTGGCAAGCCCAGCAGCGCCATAATCGCGCCCAGCTTGCTCACTGTCGCATACGCCAGCAATCCTTTAAGGTCAGATTGCTTCACAGCGAAAACCGCGCCGACCAGCATGGTCAGCAAGCCGATTGACAGCAGGGAATCTGTCCAAAGCGCATTTTTGTACATCGCTGGCGAAAGCCGCGCGACCAGGTAGATCCCCGCTTTGACCATCGTGGCGCTGTGCAGATAGGCGCTGGCTGGCGTCGGCGCGCTCATCGCCCCTGGCAGCCAGAAATGGAATGGAAATTGCGCGCTTTTGGTGAAGCAGCCCAGCAAGATCAGGATGGCAAACAGCGGAAACCAGGCGTGCTCGTGCAGGGTGTCCAACTGCAAGATGACATCCAAATCGGCGACAAATCCACCGCTCGCCTCGGGGCTGGCAATCTGCCCAGCCGCCGCCCCCAGCATCACCAGCCCGATAATCAGCGCCAGCGCCCCGCCACTGGTCACAAACAGCGCCTTGAAAGCGCCTTCGCGCGCTGCCGATTCTTTTCTGCCTTTGAAGCCGATCAGCAAAAACGAGGTTACGCTGGTCAGCTCCCAGGCGATGAACAGCATAAGCAGGTTGCCCGAAAGCACCAGCGCCAACATCGCCCCCGCGAAGCCCGCCAGCCAGACCATAAAGCGGTTGTATTCAGCGGCATCATCAAAATAGTAGCCAGCGAAAAAGAAGATCAACGCGCCGATGCCCGTGATAATCAGCCCGAAGAGCAGCGACAAGCCATCCAGATAAAACGACAGGCTGATGCCCAGCGCCGGCACCCAATCCAGCTGCTGGATGACCACCCGTTCAGCTTGCACCATCGGGAATGAGCCAACCAGCCAGGCGAAGAGCGCCGCCATCAGCCCAGCGCTCAGCAGAGTCTGCGCCGATTTGCTCAGCTGCGCGCGAGTCTGGGGCAATGCCAGCAGCAATGCCAGGCAAAAAGGCGCTGCGGTGATGATGGCTAGGGACATAGCAGCCTATATCTGTATCGGAATATGTCGAGTCAGTTTGCCAACGCGCCGCTTTTGGGGCGAGCCTTGAAAAAAGCTAATTCTAACTGATGCTTTTTTGTATGGTGGAATGAGCCAAGTGCCATCGTACCCAATTTGTTAGAATTTGTCAAACGACCCGCCAGGCGCGGAGCAGCCAGTTGCCTGGATACGCGCTGCTTTACCTACCCTCCAACAATGAGGGAAGGGCTGCCATGCTGCGGAAGCGCAGGAAAAACTCCCCTTCCCTCGTTCTGGGGGATGGGGGCTTGGCTGCCATAGCCACGGAAGTCGCCACGCCCGGGTTGGTCGGGGTCGCATAAACGAGCCGCTCAATCAGCCGAGCCGCCGCCGCAAGGCTGCTGTCAAAGCCGGCACGACTTCATACAAATCGCCCACGATGCCATAGCGCGCCAGCTTGAAAATGGGCGCTTGCGCATCTTTGTTGATGGCTACGATGACCTTGCTGTTGCGCATGCCCGCCTGATGCTGGATCGCGCCGCTGATGCCGCAGGCAATATACAGATCCGGGCTGACCACCTTGCCCGTCTGCCCGACCTGGTGCTCGTAGGCGATATAGCCAGCGTCGACTGCCGCGCGGCTTGCGCCCATTGCCGCTCCCAGAACATCCGCCAATGGCGCCAGCATGTTGGCGAAGCCGTCTTTGGCTTTCCAGATAGCCGCCGCTTCGCCCGTCAGCCCATCTGGGGCCTTGCGCGGGTTGTTCGCCATGCCGCGGCCGCCGCTGACGATGATGGCTGCGTCAGCCAAGTTGACTGTGCCGCTTTCTCCCGTGAAGCCTTCGACCAGGCTGGCGATTGAAGCGGGCGCTGCGACCGTTGACGCCTGTTGAATGATCGGCGGGTTGGCGGGCGCAGCGGCGGCTGGCGAAAAGGCGCGGGCACGCAGCGTCACAAAGGTCGTCTCTGTGCGCGCTGTCATCTCCATCAGCACCTTGCCGGCATAGGCGGGGCGCGTCCCGATGATTTGCCCGTCATCCACCCGCAGGTCGATAACATCCGCGATCATGCCGCTGCCGGTGTCTCCGGCGGCGCTGGCCAGCAATTCTCGACCGCGGTTGCTCGCGGCTGCCAGCACGGCTGTGGGCTTGCGCTTCGCCACCAGTTCGCTCAGCAGGGCGGCATGCGTCTCCAGCCGATAGTCATGCAAGCTCGCATCGCCGCAAACGATTGCCTGGCGCGCGCCATAGCCGGCTGCATGAGCGGCGATTTCTTCTGCGTTCTCGCCTAGGACGACCGCTGTGACTGCGCAATCCAGACTCGCTGCCAGCGCGTTTGCCGCGCCGAGCGCTTCCCAGCTGCTGGACAGAGCGCGTCCGGCGAAACTTTCGATCCAGACAAAGACGGTCACAAAACCTTCTCCTCGAGCAAACGCGCGACCAATGTTTCGGCTTTCTCGCCCACGCCTTCGCCAGCGATGATCTCGGAGCCGACTGCGCGCGCCGGCGGGTTGAAATAGCGCAGGGCAGCAGTAGCCGGCGCGGGCAGCTCGATTCCCATGTCCGCCGCTGTCCAGGCGGGAATTGATGCCTTGGCGGCTTTGCGAATGCCCAGGAAATTGGGATAGCGCGGCTCGTTGATGCCTTTCATCACCGAGATGACCGCGGGCAAACGCGCGCTGAGCGTCTGCTTGCCTTGCTCCAGCATTTTCTCAACCCTGATCGTGCCCGCCGCGTCATCGATGTCCACGATCGCGGATACGAAGCTGAGCATCGTCCAGCCCATGCGCCGCGCCAATTGCATGCTGTGCTGGTCGGTGGCGACATCGATGCTTTCTTTGCCAAAGATGACCAGGTCGACATCGCCCAGTTTCTGCAGCGCGCCAGCCGCGAGCGCCACCCAAGTCAGGCTGTCGTTCACATCCGCGCCGGCTTCTTCAATGCGTAGCGCGTTTTGAAGTCCCATTGCCAGGCTGTGTTTCAGGGCATCGCTGTGCAGCGCCGCGCCAATCGCGATAGCTGTCGACTTGCCGCCGCTGCTTTTGGCGATGGCGATCGTCTCTTCCAGCGCGTATTCGTCCCAGGGATTGACCACGGTCGCGACATCGCCCCAGGAAACCGCGCCGGTCTCATCGACCCAGACTTTGGCGGCTGTATCGGGGGTGCTGCGCGTAAAGGCGACTATATGCACTTGACAAAGCCTCCTGTTCGTCCATTGCGCGCATTGTACTCGCTGCCTGCGCAAAGGCGTATGTCCATCTGTCGCAGCGCATCTCGGTGGTGTTCGCTAAAGCGCGCGCCACGCAGTTCAGCCGCCCAGAGATTGATGCCGCGAATATCGGCATCGCGCAGGTTGGCATCGCGCAGGTCGGCGCGAGCGAAATTGGCATTGCGCAGGTCGGCGTCTGCGAAGTCCACTCCGGTCAGCCGCGCCTCGCGAAAGTGCGCATCGCGCAGGTTTGTCCCGCGAAAATCTGCGCCAGCCAACTGCGAATAGGCAAAATAAGCGTTGGGCAATTCCCCGCCTGCAAAGCGCGCGTTCTTAAGCTGCCAGGCTGCCATCTGCGCTCGCTGCATGCGCAGGCCCGACCAATCGACGCCGACCAGGCTGCCATCTTGATGCGCCAGCCGCTCTTGCAGCGCGCTCAGCGCAGTTTCTGCGGCAGCGCCAGTCAACAAAGGCAGGCGCGCCACCAGCTTGTCTGTCGGCTGCATCGCATACCAGCGTTTGCCGAGCCTGCGTTTGAAGCCAAATAGCAGGGGCATGACCCTATCCGGAAAGAGCTGCTACTCCATCATCATACCCATGGCGCGGTCCAGCGGCAAGGCAGGGCTGGGGTCTCCCTTGAAGAACGGGTTTAGGATATTTGACCAACAACGCGCGAGATTTTTTATGTGATTGCGCTATGCGGTCGGCGATTGCGACTGAGTAAGCTGTTCAAAGCAGGCAAAACAGCAGACAAAGGTCGAAAAGCGTCCGCATGGCAGCCGCCAATCACAGTGCGCCGATGCTGATTACAAAATACTTGGAAATGACCAGCCGCGCCGATTTCTCGCCGGCTTTTGTGCGCGCGCGAGATATCGAAATTGTTCGCATGGAGATGCCCGACCTGGGTTTTTACAAGTTTCTCTATCAGTCTGTCGGCGATGAATGGGCTTGGCGCGACCGTCTGCAAATGTCCAATGCCGAGCTGCGCCGCATCTTGACATCGCCCGATACCCAGGTGCATGTCTTGTATGTGAGCGGATCGCCGGCTGGTTATGTCGAGCTCTTTCGCCATGCGGAAGACTCGGTGGAAATCGCCTATTTTGGATTGCGGCGCGATTATATGGGGCGGGGGCTGGGCAAGCATTTGCTGAGTTATGGCGTCGACCAGGCTTGGCAGATGGGCGCGCGGCGCGTTTGGCTGCACACCTGCAACCTGGACGGGCCGCATGCGCTGGCCAATTATCAAAAGCGCGGCTTCCGCATTTACGAAGTGGTCGAAGAGCCGTTGCCGGCGCTTTATGCCTGATGCAGCCCGCTGGCGATCGCCGACCGGGTTGGCGCGTCCATATCTCCCCATTCCAGGCAGACGCGGTTGACCAGCCCAGCATAGCGCTGTTTGATCTGCGGCAACGCTTCGTCTGGCGCGGCCATTATGGCGACCTCGCGCAGCAATTCGTCGGGTATCAGCGCCGCCATTTCGCTCCATTGCCCGGCGCGCGCCATAATCGACAGTTTGTCCGCTATATCATCCCAGCCGTGCAGCGCCATGACGCGTCTGCAACCGGGCATGCTGGCATAGACGGCGATGCGCGAGCGGATCTGCGCTTCGGAACGGCGGCGAGCTTCGGCATCCGCGCCAGTGACAACGAAGACCGGGACTGTCAGCGCACAGTCGCCGCGCGCCCGCCCTGCAGCCGCCAAGCCAGCTTCGACAGCCGGCCAGACAACTTCGCGCAGATACGCCGCCGTATGAATGCCAGGCGTGTGCAGTCCTGCGCAGGTTTCGCCAGCCAACCGACCCATGTCCGGGTTCATGCCAGCCAGAAAGATCGGAATGTCGGGCTTTGCGTTGGGGCCTGGGTTGAAGAAGGGCGACATCAAGCGAAACTGATAGTGTGTCCCGCGATAGCGCAGGCGTGCATTGTGCTGGAATGTATCCCAGATAGCGCGCAGACTTTCAATATATTCGCGCATTCGCCCGATTGGATCCGTCCAGATTTCGCCAACGCCTGCCTCGGTATGCGCGCGCGCCTGCGTGCCCAAGCCCAGCGCAAAGCGACCGTGACTCTGCCGAGCCATGTCCCAGGCGATCTGGGCGGTTACCATTGGGCTGCGCGAAAAAGCTATGGCGCTCTGGGTGCCCAGCAGGATCGATTGACTGGTGGATGCGGCGATCGTCAGTGGCAGAAAGGGATTGCGCGCTGTTTCGGCTGACCAGGCGGCGCGGAAGCCGGCTTGCTCGGCGCTGGCGACAAGTTCCGCGTCTGCCCGCAGGTCGCCTGATGGAAAGAAAGATATATCGATATTCATGCGCCGTTGCCCTTTGCCACTGCGATTTCGAGCCGCGATAATTTGCTTGCTCCTGATGTTATTAGCAGGTTTCACGACGGCGCGTTTGCCTAGAATATCAGCGTGCGCCCGTTTTCTTTGAGCCAGGCGCGCCAAAACTGATAATCTGGGCAGCGCTCTGCCACCAGCCGCCAAAAAGCCGCGCTGTGATTCAACTCGCGCAAGTGGCACAACTCGTGAAGGATCACATAGTCAATAGCAGCGTCTGGAGCCATCATCAGTCGCAGATTAAGGTTGATATTGCCCCGCGCCGAGCAGCTGCCCCAGCGGGTCTTTTGGTTTTTGATGCGCAGCTGCCCAACCGCAAAGCCATGCGCCTCCGCCAGCTGCCGTGTGCGCTGGGGCAGGTAGGCTTTGGCTTGAGAACGGTACCAGGTCACCACTGCCGCGCGCCGCTCTTGCAGCTGCGCCGACTGCGGGCATGCCAGAGCGAGCGTAGCGCCGACCAGCCACGCCTTGCTGCGAGCGCCATTCGCCAGCATGGTCAAATCCAGTTTGTATGCCGCGCCGCGATACGAAAAGACCTCGCCACTGCGATAGCGGCGCCGCGGTTGCTGGTCAGACGCCTGCGCCAGCCGCGACATCGCGCGCAAGATCCAGGCGGCATTGCCTTGCAGCACAATCTCCGGCGCGGGTTGGCGGCGACCGCTGGGATACACCACCTCCAAACCGGTGTCAGCTCTGTACTTTATGAGCACTCGTTTGGCGCGTTGGCTGGTGCGCACAGTATAGTCGATGAAGCGCCCCTGCAATTCCAGCCGTGGCATCAGCGCGCCAGGGCTTTCGCTGCGTGCTGCCAGACCAGTCGCTTGCCGCTGTCGGAAATGTCGTAGGGAAAATAAAAACCGGCGCGGTCGAGCAAGCCATCATAGCGTTCGCGCAGCCGGTATGGCAATTCGTCCGGCGGCGCGATGATGGCGAACTCCGCCAACATGTCATCGCTGATTAGTCTGTGCAGTTCATTCCATTTGCCACGCCGCAGCAGGGTGTTCAAGCGCGGCGCCAAATCTGCCCATCCATGCAGGTCCAGCAGCGGACGATAACTTGGCGTGCTGGCATAGAAGGCGATCTGCGACTTGGTCATGATCTTGCTGGCTTCGATATCCGCTCGATTTTCGCCGGTTACCACAAAGACAGCGCTGGATCTTTGCAAGGGCTCGCCCAGCTGGCTTTTGGCGCGCCCTTGCTGAAAGGCGGGCAACAGCACTTCGCGCAGGTAGCGGGGCGTGTGATACGAATGCACATGAAAGCCATCACAGAGTTCTCCAGCGAGGCGAGCCAAGCCCGTGTTGACCCCGGCGATGTAAATGGGAATCTCATGCCAAGGCATAGGCGGCGGCGCGGAAAAGGGCGTGGGCAGAGAACATTGATAATATCCGCCTCGATAACGCAGTGGCTCGCCAGTTTGGAAGCTGCGCCAGATGGCTCGCAGCGCTTTAATATAGTCCCGAAGCTGCTGCACTGGCTTGCCCCACCGGGCGCTGAATCTTTTTTCGATGTGCGGTTTGACCTGTGTGCCCAGCCCCAGCACGAATCGCCCGCGCGACTGTTCTGCCAGGTCCCAAGCCGTCTGCGCCATCGTCATCGGGCTGCGTGGAAAGGCAATAGCGACAGCCGTGCCCAGCGAGATGCGCTCTGTCGCCAGCGCGGCGTGCGCAAGCGGCAAAAATGGATTGTTTGCCGTCTCCGCGAGCCAAATGCCAGCGAAGCCATCCGCCTCGACCATGCGCGCTACCTTGCCGACCGCATTTAGATTTTCGCTGAGGATGCTGACTTCGAATCGCATAGAAGCGCCGCGCCTTGTATAGAAGCGACTGCATTGTAGCCTGCGGCCTGCCTGCGGGCTAGGGTGCCAGGGCGCAACGGTTTTTGCGCCAGCGTGTTGCAATGGATATACTCAACATAGAATTGCTCGCTGGTTGGCCGCGTTTGACTCTGGCATACAGCGACAAAGAGGTCTTTGTGAACAGGCGAAGCCCGAGGTGGGTCGATATGGGACTGCGGAATAGCGTTGCCGCGATATTCATCTTGCTTGGCGTGGTGTTCATCTGGCAGATCCGCGGCACCTTGATGTTGATTTTTGCCGCGGTGATTCTGGTGGTGCTGTTTACGATACCTGTGCGCCTGCTGGTCAATCACCTGCGGATTAACCGAGCAATCGCCATTCTAACCAGCGTTATTGGCTTTTTTGTCATCGTTGTCTTGATTGGCATTCCAATTCTGCGCACGATCGGCTCTCAATACGAGCCGCTCAGAATGCGAGTAGAAAGCGGCTTTGAACAGGTGCGCGCATCGCTGACCCGTGAGGCTTTGGCGGAGCAGAATTCCATTCTCAATGATGTTGTTCCCATTATTGAAAGCCTGCTTTCTGAAGGCGGGAACACTCAGACGGCGGATGATCTGTTGAGCCAGGCAATTTCACAAGTGACTGACGCCATCGGACGATTGGGCGGCACTGTGCTGCCAGTGGTCGGAGGCGTCGCCAATACGATATTGAGCGCGCTGATCATTTTTTTCCTGAGCATGTATCTGCTGGCTGAGCCCGAGGTCTACGTCAGCGGCATTATCAAATTGACGCCAATCTGGTATCGCGAGCGCATGCGGCTGGTGCTGCAGCGCCTCGGCTCCACGTTGCGCGCCTGGCTGGCGGTGACATTTGTTTCGATGGTTGTGGTGGCGATTTTGACCGGCTTGGGCTTGGCGCTGCTCGGCATTCGAGAATGGTTGGCTTTGGGCGTGTTGGCTGGCTTGCTCTCGTTCGTGCCCAACTTTGGTCCGCTAATCGCGCTGGTCCCATCGGTGGCGGTGGCCATCGTTGAAGCGCCGGACAATGTAATCTGGGTTGTGCTTGTCATTTATGGCGTGTCCTTCTTTCAAAGCCAGGTGGTCAGCCCTGTGCTGGCGAGCGAGCGCATGAACATGCCGGCGATTTTGATATTGCTCGGGCAGATCATCTTCGGCTTCTTCTTCGGCTTTTTGGGCTTGATGCTGGCTGTGCCGCTGAGCGCTTGCTTTGCCGTGTTGGTCGATGAAATGTATGTCAAAGACATACTGGGCGATCGCGCGCAAGCCACCGCGCCGGAAATGCCCCCAGTCGAGGCGCTGGCGGAGGTTTTGCAGTCGGGTTCTACTTGATGTTCAGCCATCCTTGGTGGATTTGGGATTAGTTAGAAAGTGGGTCTTGACAGGTGTATGTAA
>JAPOSR010000035.1 GCA_026709625.1 Chloroflexota bacterium | reverse complement strand
CAACCTGGACGCCGGGCGGGACATAAATGAAGCTGCCGCCCGACCACACCGCCGTATTCAACGCGGCGAACTTGTTGTCGTTGGCGGGGATGACTGTGCCGAAATACTCCTGGACGATGTCGGGATATTCGCGCAGGCCCGAGTCCATATCCAGGAAGATGACGCCCTGCTCTTCCAGGTTTTCTTGGATCTTGTGATAGACGGATTCGCTGTCGTACTGCGCGCTGACGCCGTGGAGGAATTTCTGTTCCGCCTCAGGGATACCCAGCTTGTCAAAGGTTTCTTTGATTTCGGCGGGGACTTCGTCCCAGTCCTGCTCGATTTTGTCGGTGGCGCGCACATAATAGTAGATGTCGTCATAGTCGATCTGGTTGAGATCGCCCCCCCATTGCGGAGTCGGCTTGTCCATGAAGGTATGATAAGCCGCGACGCGCTGGTCGGTCATCCACTGTGGCTCGTCTTTCATCGCGCTGATTTGCCGCACGATCGTTTCATTCACGCCCTTCTGGCTCTTGAATGCGTAGTCGACATCGTCATCGGAGAAGCCGTACTTTTCCGCATAGCTCAAGCCGACTTCTTTCAAGGCTTCTTCTTCGTGCGTCAGTTGTTTCTCGCTCTGGACTGCATCAATCATGTCCGGCTCCTTACAAGCTTTCGGTTCTGGCGAGCGCGGCATGCTCCTCGCGGATCCACTCATAGCCCTTTTCTTCGAGCGTCAGCGCCAGTTCGGGTCCGCCGCTTTGCACGATGCGCCCGGCGAACATCACATGCACGCGGTCTGGCTTGATGTAATCGAGCATGCGCTGATAGTGGGTGATGACCAGCGCGCCCATGTCAGGACCAGTCAGCGAGTTGACGCCATCGGCAACGATGCGCAGGGCGTCGATATCCAGCCCGGAATCGGTTTCGTCCAGCACGGCGATGCGCGGCTCGAGCACAGCCATTTGCAAGACCTCGGCGCGTTTCTTTTCGCCGCCGCTGAAGCCTTCATTCAGATAGCGCCCGGCGAAGGCGTGGTCGATATGCAGCTGCGACATCTTTTGGCGCATCATGCGGGCGAAGCGCGGGATGGGGATGCCTTTGCTTTCGGGGTCGTCGGCTTTCATGCGCGCGTTGATGGCATGACGCAAGAAATTGCCCAATGTTACACCGGGAATGGCCACAGGATATTGAAACGCCAGGAACAACCCAGCCCGGCTGCGCTCGTCAGGTTCCATATCCAGCACATCTTCACCATCCAGCAGCACCTCGCCAGCGGTCACTTCGTAGGCGGGATTGCCCATCAGCACATTCGCCAACGTGCTCTTGCCCGATCCGTTGGGTCCCATCAACGCGTGGATCTCGCCTTGGCGCACAATCAGGTCGACGCCTTGCAGAATCGGGCTGTCATCGCCTTCCACGCCGGCGTGCAGGTCGCGTATCTCCAGTGTTACACCCATTCGCGGCAGTTCTCCTCTCGCCGGGTAGTTAATATCGGTTAAATGACTCTGTAACCGACAACAATTATCGTGAAGTGTAGCAGCGTGGCGGCGGATTGTCAATATAAGGGCGCGGCGCGGAGGCAAAAATCCCGCCCGCCCGCGATAGAAGCGCGTTAGAAGCGGGCAGCCCGCTCGTGCCCCTCAGCCAACAAATTGACAGGGGCGCGGGGCTGCATTATGCTAGGCGCAATCCCCCGGCAACCTACGAGGACGTGCCAATGACAGACAAGGAAGCGGGACTGTACGAAGCGTTGCGAGCGGTGATCGACCCCGAAATCGGCATGAACATCATCGAGCTGGGCTTGGTGCGCGGCGTGGAATTTGATGACGAGAGCGCCCATGTCAATATGATCATGACGACGCCCTTCTGCCCCTATGCCCCGCAGCTGCTGGAGCAAACACGCCGCACCGCCCAAGAATTCCTGGGCGTCCCCACAACCATCGAGATGGGCATGGAAATGTGGGACCCGAGCATGATGGAAGAAGGCGCGGCCAGCGATTGGGGGCTTTTTTAGCGCGCCTAGACCCGATGATTGCGGATCCACTCCAGCGGATCAATGTAATGCTTCATTAGCGCGCCAAAGTTCAGTTTCGGCCAGTTGCCGGGCTGCCGTTCCAACAGGGCGGTCGCGCTGAGGTCGAAGTGCAGGTGCGGCACGAAGCGCCCAAAGGCATCGCTGATTTCGCAGATGCGCTGGCCGCGCGCCACCCGTTCGCCGACGCGCACGCGCATCTGCTGCACATGGCTATAGCGGCTGTAGAGCACCCGTCCCGCCGGCTCGTACAGCGGATCGTGACGAATCACGACTACATTGCCCCACACCGCCAGCGCCGCCGCGAAGGTCACAACGCCACTGGCGCAGGCATAACAAGCCATGCCCTTGTCTTCATAGGGCCTGCCAAAATTCAGGTCCGCGCCGGTATGGTAGGCTTCACTAGGCGTGCCGCGAAAGTACAGCTTGCCAAAGGGCGTGGCATCGCGCCAGCCGGGGGGCCAAAGCGTGTCGCCGCGGCGCTGCTCGCTCGTCCCAACCGGCGAGTCGTAGCCATCAGCCACATGCACGCCGTTGACGCGCGTTGGTCGCCGTTGGCGGGTCGGGTCGGGCGCGGGCAGATAGCCTATCGGCGTGGTCAGGATGCGGCGAAAACGAATGGCATCGAACGCGATGAACCGATATTTCTCGCCCGTTACATCATTGAGGAAGACGCGCCCGGCATTGTCTCGCCCACGGTCGAGGTCGAAGATGCCCAGCGACACCCAGCTGTTGCGGTGCTGGTGTTGGTTGATGTCGATGACCACTTCGCTGGCGGCGCCGACCACGCCATGCACTTTGTAGCGCGCGCGGGTCGTGGTGGCGCGGCGATTGGGCACAAAGACGGCGATCTCGTATAGGCCGTTCTGGGGCAGCTTTTGACGCCATTCCGCCCAGACTTTGCTGGTGCGCTCTTCTGTGGTCGCATATAAGTATTCCCAACCCCAGGTGTTCTCGCGGGCGCTGAACTCAGCTTTGCCTGTGTAGGTGCCGCTGCGAAAACCGGTTTTGGCGGGCAGGACGATGACCTCGTCGGCAAAATTTTCGCGGGGCGGCGGGTCGGGATCGGCTGGCGATGTTTTCAATTCGATGGGACGGTCGATGCCGTGCCAGCGCGCGACCGTGCCATAACGCCACCAGCTCAAGCCCCTGGCACCATGCACCTGGGTGGCCAGCGTATGCGCTTCGATCTGCTCTTGCGCGGGCGCGCCGCCGGGCAGCACCGGAATAATTGGTTTGTTGAAGCCGCCCCAGGTCGTCCACACCGATTTCAACGCGTCTTCGGGCGACTTGCGGAAGATATGCCAATAGGTCTGCGGATGAATGCTGTCGACAAACGGGCTCCATTCGTGCGGGAATACAGGCTGGTATTGTGGCGGGCGCGGGTCGACGCTCATGCCAATATGAAAGCGCGTTCCCAAGCCTCGCCGCAGCATCAGCATAAGGGGGCGGACTGCCGCAGCGCCACCCTGCCAATAATTGCCTTTTTCGCGCTCAATATCCAAGATCAGCGACTGTACGCCCGCCCGCGAACAGGCTTCGATGATGAGGCGCGCCTCGGCCTCGATGCGCAAGCCATGCGGCACGCACCAGGCATGAAACTCGAAGCCGGCGCTATGACAAGCCGCCACCCAGCGGTCGATGCTCTCGCGGCCGCGGATAGCCAGCGCGCCGCTGTCGTATTCGCCCATCCAGCGCTCGCCATCCGTAATCTTGACCCAGATCTGGCTGATTTCTGGGGCTTTGGCGCGAATATCCGCCAGCAATTCGGCGATGCTGCTTTGCGGGACCGCCAAGCCTTTCCAGTGCCAGATCGCCACCTTGCCATCATAGGGGGTCTTGGGGTGCGAAGACGGCTGCGCGCCAATCGCCGGGACAAACTCGACATAACCAGCGAAGAGCCAACCTTTCAAACCGCCTTTTTCCACCCAGATCCAGTTGTCCTTCGTGCGCGTGTCGGGATAATGAACGAGCAGGGTATTGTCGAGGATGTCGCCGATGTCCACATAATTGATGCCCGGACCGCGGCGGATGTTGCTCAGCGCATAATGTGTCTGCGCCACCGCCACCAAACCTTCGCCAGCCGCCTCGGGCTTCGCTACAAATCGTTGTTGGCTCATGCCCTGCCCTTTTCTTGGCTGTCGATCACTGGCGGATGCGGCAATTCTTTGCGGCTGCACAGCAAGTATACTCGAACTCGCCAGGTCGACTCGCGTGAATCGTCAGCGGCAAGCTGCGCATCCAACCCAATTTGCGCCTACATTGCCACAAAAAAGCCGCCACAGGGCGACTATTTGTTGCTGGAATGCGGTTGGCTTGCCGGGCTGCCTGCTTGGCGCTGCCCTTGGCCTATGCCAGCGACCGCGCCGCCGCCAAAGCCGCGTCATAGTCGACCTCAGCGCCGATTACTGGCACATATTCGACGTGGCGCAGCACATTGTCGCGGCCCAGCACAAAAACAGCGCGCTGGCAGACGCGCCATTCTGTATCGTGCACGCCATAATCATCCGCGAATTGCATGTCGCGCTGCGTCGTCAAGGTCTCGGTATTTTCGATGCCTTCTGCGCCACAAAAGCGCCCCAAGGCAAACGGCATATCGGCGCTGACTGTCAACACGACAGTGTCCTTGAGTCCAGCCGCCTCTGCATTGAAACGCCGCGTTTGCGCCGCGCAGACGCCAGTGTCGATCGAAGGAATGACGCTGATGACCTTGACCTGGCCGGCATAATCCGCCAGCGAGCGGCTGCTGAGGTCGTTGGCGATCAAGGTGAAATCTGGCGCTTGCGAGCCAGCCGCGAGCATGTCGTTTTGTACAGGGTGTTCGTTGTCTCCGACCATCAGGCCTTTGCGCGCCATGCGGGGTCTCCTTTTTTGGCTGTCTCTCAATTGCTTGCTGCTGCTTGCCACATTCGGCACAGGGATTATAATCGGGGTGGACTGTGTGGCAAGATGACAGTTTACAAGCAGCCGAACGGGGGTGGAGCATGTCGCGCAGATGGATGATAAGCGGACTGGCAGTCGCGCTGGTGGTGGCGCTGGCAATCACGCAACCTTGGCTTTACTTTGTCAATCGCGAAGTTGATGAAGCGTTCCCGAGCTTGACCCAAGCTCAGCGCGATGCTGTCGACGCTATGCCAGAAGCGGAGAAGCGGATGTTGCTGGATATGGCGCAGGAAAACCGCGAGATGGC
>JAPOSR010000012.1 GCA_026709625.1 Chloroflexota bacterium | reverse complement strand
ACTCCCCTTCCCTCGTTCTGGGGGCAAGGGGCCGGGGGATGGGGGCTTGGCTGCCGTATCCACCAAAATCACCACTCCTCAAGAGATGGATGCAGGCGCGATCTCCACCACCAGCCCGTCGCTCCAGCCATACTTGGCCTCCATTTTCGCTTTGATGAGGGCGATCAACCCAGGATCATCGGGCACCCTGGCTTGGGCGGCGCGGCTGGTCTCGTTGCTCAGGTGAAAGTGGACCGCTGGCTGGGCGCGCAGATTCTGCACCCAGTGGGCTGCCTCGCGCTTCTCCGCCACGATATAATAGGCGTTGGCAAGCTGCACGAACCAGATTTCGATTTCATGCGGTTTGTCACTGCGGTGTCCGCGCGTGGTGAGATACAGAAAGACTTCGGAGCCGGTCATGACATTAGACGTTCCCAGGCTGGCGGCGAGCCTGCCCAATCTGCGCATCCGCCGCGAAGAGCCGGGCGATATCCCCCAGCTGCGCGCGTTGGTTTGCGCGGCATTTGGACGCGCGGACGAAGCCCGCCTGCTCGACCGTCTGCGCGCTGAGGATGCGCTGCTGCTTTCGCATGTGGCGCTGCTGGGCGATGAGCTGGTTGGGCAAGCCGCCTACAGCCTGGTCACTGTTGACGATGGCGCGCAGCCGCGGCATTTCCCGGCCTTGGGGCCGATCGCGGTGTCGCCGGCGCGGCAAAGGCAGGGCATAGGCTCGGCGCTGGTATGGACGGGCTTGGCTGCCATGCGCGCGGCAGGGTACGCTTTGCTCTTTTTGGTCGGGCACCCTAGCTATTATCCGCGCTTTGGGTTTGTGCCGGCGTTGCCGCTGGGCTTCAAGAGCGATTATGTGCAGCCGGGTGGCGCGCACGAGCCCTTCATGGTAGCGGCGCTGGAGGCCGGCTCGCTGGGGTCGGCGCGCGGTCATGTTCGTTACCACAAAGCCTTCGCAGCCGTTTGAAAGCGCGTTCGTCTGTTCATCCGCCCGCCAGGATAGACTCGATGTCGCCGCTGGCTTTCTGGGCGGCGAAGAGCGCATGCGCCAGGCTGGCATCTTTGTCGATGAGAGCGGCCAGCCAGACATCGCCACTTTTGCAGCAAAGCAATGTGCCATGTTCAGCCTCCAGCAGCAGACGCGCCAGCCCGCCCTGCGCCAGCCGTTTCATCGCGCCGTCGGCGGTAAAAGCCAGGTTCGCGCAGATCGCCGAGAGTTGCGCGGCATCATCACCCGCGTTGGGATGCGCGGCGATGGCAAAACCCTCACCAGCAAAGACAGCGCAGGCGACGACGCCTTCTGCCACCATGGCAAATTGGCGCAAAGTGTCTTGCAGGGCGGGGCTGCGGTCTGGGCTTTGCATCATGCCTCGCAGAGATCGGCGGAATGGCTGACGCGGCGCAGTATAGACGATGCGAGCGCTCCGCTCAAGCCTGCCCTGCCCGACCGCGCCACTGCTATAATGTTTTTCGCTGGTGAAAAATAGGAAAAATGTCGCGCCCCATGCCACATTCTCCGCAAATCCGTCCCTATCAGGCTGCATTCTGGCTTTTGATCGCTGCCAGTGTTGGCATAAAGCTGGTTGCGGCGCAGCTGCTGGTGTGGGAGGCCGATTATGTGCCGCTGATCGCGCGCGGCGCGGCCTGGCTGGATGGCGACGCATTCCCGGTGGTCGGCACTTTGTCCAGCGTCGCCGCCTACAACCTGCCTTTCCTGGTCTGGCTGCAGCTGCCGGCGCTGCTGGTAACGCGCGATGTGCCGACTGTGCTTATCGGCACGCAGTTGGCCTTCAACCTACTGGCGACGGTTGCGACTTATCGGCTGGGCAGAGATCTCATCGACGAGCGAGCGGGCATGATCGCCGCCCTGCTCTTCACCTACAGCCAGGTCGGCATCAGCAGCGCCTACACCGCCTGGGCGCAATTGCTGCTGCCAGGCTTCGGCGTGTTTTTTGTCTATTGCGTCTATCACTGGAAAGCCACTGGCCGCGCTGGCTTTGTCGCGCTGACCTGGCTGGTGGCGACAGCGGCATTCATGACGCATTTTTCGGCGGCGCTGTTCTTTGGCGTGCTGGCGGCGCTGTGGCTGATCCTGCGCCTGCCTTGGAATGCGCGCGGCATGGCGGCTGGCGCGCTGCTCGCGGCTGCTATGCTGACGCCCTATCTGGTCTTCGAGGTCGAGCAGGACTTCCACAACTTGCGCGCATTCTTCACGCGCAGCCACCGCATCGACGCGCAGACGCTGGCGCAATATGCCCACCTCAAGCCCGAAGCGCCGACCAGCCGAGCCGATGCCCCGCCCGCCAATGAAGCGCCCAAGCCCGAACCAGCGCCCCCCGAAGGCCGGCTGCAGCGCGGCATCCGCTACATCTTGAGCTTGCCCGGGCATGGGTTGGCCGCCTTGCATCTGCCTTTCCAAGCCGAGCTTCGCAGCTTGCGCGCGCAGCTGCCCCCGCTGGCTCCCCTAGAGCTTGCGCTGCGAGCGGCGCTGGCAGCCTGTTTCTGGGTCGGCTGTGGCTTTGCTGTTTTCCGATGCTGGCGCGGCTGGCGCGGCATACAGGCGCTTCCCGCGCTCCTGTGCGATTCGGCGGCTGGAGGCACGCTGTTGGCGCTGTTGGCGCTGTTGGGTTTGCTGGCGGGTTTGCTCTTGGTGCGGGCGACCCCGGACGAGAACCCCAGCTATTATATGAGCCTGCTGTGTCTGCAATACTTGGTCTGCGCCTATGGCATACGCTGTCTGGCGGGCGGAAGACGGCGGATCATGCGCATGAGCCTGGCGCTGGTATTGATCTGGGCGAGCCTCAACAGCCTCGACCGCGTGCTTCGCCTTGCCCGGCACGATGCCAGTCTGCATTCGGCGCACAACATGAGCCTCTACCGCAGCATCGAGGCGGCCACAGCTTTTATCGCCGACGACTGGGATGGGGGCGCGGCGCTCACCATCAGCTACGATATGCTGCCCGAGCTGGCGCATCAGTGGTGGATTGTAGCCTGGCACCGCATCGACCCGCTGTATGGCATGGGCATGGCCTACGACTTTCTGTTGGAATCACAGCATGGCTTGCGCAACCTCAATGACGACCCACTGGGTTTGGCGGCGGAGGCGGACTATGTCGTGACTTCGCAGCCTGGTTCTGCTCGTTACGATACGACAGGGTATCGTGTCGAGCGATTCGGCGCGATCACCGTGCTGAAGCGGCTGTCATGACCCGCCTGCGCAGCGACTCGCCGGCGGCGACTGCCCGGCTGGGCGAAAGACTGGGCGCATTGCTGGCGGCGGACGATGTCGTCTGCTTGTCGGGCGGGCTGGGCGCGGGCAAGACCTGTTTTTGCCGCGGTATCGGCATTGGCTTTGGCGCAAAGACGCGGCTGACCAGCCCCAGCTATACCCTCGTGCACGAACACCAGCGCGCACAGGACGCAACGCGGCTCTATCATTTGGACTGCTACCGCCTGGACAATCCACAAGAAGCGCACAGCCTGAGCCTAGACGACATTCTGGATAGCGGCGGCGCTGTCATCATCGAGTGGGCAGAGCGCATCGAGCCGTTCCTGCCCGCCCAGCGCTTGTGGATCGATTTCGACACCTGCGGAGAATCCCGGCGCGACCTGCATTGCCAAGCTGTGGGCGAGCGGCACATCTCGCTGCTGGCGGGGTTTTTGCGCGCGCTGGAAAGGGGCGGTGCATGAGCCTGCTGGCTATCGACACCGCCACGCAAACCATGAGCATCGCCCTGCACGATGGCGACAGGCTGCTGGCGGAATGCACGCAGTTGGCGGGGCGCGAGCACAATGCCCAACTGGCGACCTGGATCTCGCGGACATTGCGGCAAGCTAGCCTCAAAGCGGAAGACCTGACGGCGCTGGCGGTCGCGGCAGGCCCCGGTTCGTACACCGGCGTTCGTATCGGCGTGGCTGTCGCGAAGGGTTTGGCAGCCGTCCGCGCTCTGCCGCTCGTGCCCGTGACAACATTGGAAACGCTGGCGGCCGCCGTGCCTCGCTATCGAGAATCGCCAAACCTGGTTGTGGCGCTGCCAGCAGGCAGAAAGCGCATCATCTATGCCGAATATGGACCGCTGGAGAGCAGCTGGGAAGTGTGCCAGCCAGCCAGAATTGGCGATTGGCAGCAGGTGTTCGCCGAATATACGCGACCGATGCGCTTCACCGGCGAGATTTCGGCGGAAGGCTTGGCGATGATCCGCGCGAATCGCGAGCATACAATCGTGTCAGCGCCATTGCGATTGCGGCGAGCCGGGCACCTGGCAGAAATCGCCTGGGCGCGTCTGCGTGAAAAAGGCGCGCCGGCCTTCCCCGCCGAGCGCGTCGCGCCGATTTATCTGCAGGGACCATAAACCTGGCAGCCATTTTCTTCGCCCAAATCAAAACAAATGCAAGGAAGCGAAAACGCTATGACGAACGAGATTTTGAAGGCGCTGGGCATCCAAGCGATCAACCCCGGCACCTGCGCAGGGACAGACGGCTGGACAGGCGGCGGCGAGCAGTTGGTTTCGCTGAATCCCGCCAGCAATACGCCAATCGCGGCGGTTGCCCAGGCGACCAGCGCCGATTATGAGCGAGTCGTTGCCGAAGCGGTGGCGGCTTTTCGCAGCTGGCGCATGCGGCCAGCGCCCAAACGCGGCGAAGTCATCCGCGAGCTGGGCAATGAATTGCGCCATCACAAAGAAGCGCTGGGCGAGCTGGTTACGCTGGAAAATGGCAAAATCCGCAGCGAAGGCTTGGGCGAAGTCCAAGAGATGATTGACATCTGCGATTTCGCCGTGGGCTTGTCGCGCCAGCTCTATGGCTTGTCTATGCACAGCGAGCGAGCGAGTCATCGCATGCTCGAGCAGTGGCACCCACTGGGCGCAATCGGCATCATCACGGCTTTTAATTTTCCGCTGGCGGTGTGGTCGTGGAATGCGGCGATCGCGGCGGTTTGTGGCGATACCATGATCTGGAAGCCCTCGCCGACCACGCCGCTGACAGCCATCGCCGTCCAGCGCATCTGCAACCGCGTGATGGCGCGGCATGATTGCGCGGGTGTGTTCAATCTGATTATCGGCGGCGCGAGCATTGGCGAAGGCATGGTCGATGACGCGCGCCTGCCTTTGATCAGCTTTACAGGTTCGACCGCAGTGGGCAGGCAAGTGGCTGCGCGCGTCGCGGGACGGCTGGGGCGCAGCATCCTGGAACTGGGCGGCAACAATGCCATCATCGTGAGCGACGATGCCGATCTAGACTTGGCCACGCGCGCTATCGTCTTCGGCGCAGTTGGCACAGCTGGGCAGCGCTGCACCAGCGCCCGCCGTTTGATCGTACAGCGGGGCATCGCCGACGAGCTTTGCGAGCGACTCGCGGGAGCGTATCGGTCGGTGCGCATTGGCGATCCGATGCAGCCCGGCGTGCTGATGGGTCCGCTGATCAACCAAGGCGCTGTCGAAGCCATGCTGGATGCTGTCGAAATGGCGAAGGCGCAGGGCGGACAGGTCCTGACCGGTGGCGGCAGGCTGCCCGAGCTGGGCGAAAACTTCGCTCAGCCGACGATTATCCGCATGCCAAGCCAGACTCCCCTGGTCTGCCACGAGACTTTCGCGCCGATCTTGTATGTGATGACGGTCGATACGTTGGATGAAGCGATCGCCATGCACAATGCCGTGCCGCAGGGGCTGTCCAGCGCCATCTTCACCAGCGACCTAGCGCGTTCGGAGCAGTTCTTGTCGCAGGCTGGCTCGGATTGCGGCATCGCCAATGTCAACATCGGCACCAGCGGCGCGGAGATCGGCGGCGCGTTCGGTGGCGAAAAAGATACGGGCGGCGGCCGCGAATCGGGCTCGGACGCCTGGAAAGGCTATATGCGCCGGCAGACCAACACCATCAACTATTCGCGCGAGTTGCCGCTGGCGCAGGGTGTAGAATTCGCTGTATAGGCTTCAGCGGCGGTCGCCAAGGCCGAAAAATGCGCGCAGCGCGACAAAAACCAGGCGCAGCAGCAGCAACAGCGCGGCGATGGTGGCGAACTGACGAATGGGCTGGCTGAAGAGCGGCGCTGTCGGCAAGGCTGGCATGTCATCACTCGGCTCGATGCGCACGACGGTGAACTCTGCGGCGACTTCTGTCAGTGTGTTCAAGTCGGCGGCATTGGCAGAGCTCATGCGCGCAAAGAGCGATTCATAGAGCCAGGAATTGCGGCTGAACGCGTAGAGCGCGCGCAGGGCTTCGGCTGGGTCAGCCACGCGGACGGCACGAGCGGCATAGATCTTCCTGCCATGCTGGATGGTCACGTTCGGCTCTGCATCGATATCTTCATACCAATCAGTCGCTTCGCCCAAGCCACAGACCAGGTAGAGCTTGCTGCCATGCCGCCGGTATTCCAACGCGGTATAACGCGGCGCGCCCGTGGCGCAATCGCGCGTCGTCAGCGCCAGCAGCGGCAGCCAGTCCAGCGCAGGCGCCCAGCCGAGTCGATAGAGCAGCAGCGGCGCGCGCGACAGAGTTTGCATGAATTCGCGGCTTGGGTTGGCATCGTCCATATTAGCAGTCTAGCCGAATTGCGCTTGGAAGTATAGTGCGCGGCGGGGCGGGTCAATTGTGGCGAAAAAGATTATCAAGCCCCCCATCC
Source organism: Chloroflexota bacterium (assembly GCA_026709625.1). GTDB lineage: Bacteria > Chloroflexota > Anaerolineae > Aggregatilineales > Phototrophicaceae > UBA6055. The sequence continues at coordinate 26,372 of JAPOSR010000012.1, read as the reverse complement.
CCCAGAATGAGGGAAGGGGAGTTTTCTTCAAGTACTAACCATCTTTGAAGCCCCTCCCTCATTTTGGGGGAGGGGTTTGGGGTGGGGGCATTTGCCTAATTCCAGTCGGAGCGGCGGCGCGGAGGCTGCCTCCCGCTTTCTGCCTGCCGCAGCTGTCGGCGCGCCTTTTGCACATCGCTCTCGTGCTTGAGCAGAACGGTGAGGGTGGTTTCCAATGTTTGCTGATCGATAGTATCGGCGTTGAGCATGACCAGCGCCTTTGCCCAGTCGATCGTCTCGGAGACGCTGGGATTCTTCTTCAGATCGAGCCGGCGCATGCCCTGCACGATTTCCACAGTCTGCCGCGCCAGCTTGTCGCCCAGGCCGGGCACGCGCAGCTTAACGATATTCAGCTCGGCTTCGTGGCTGGGATAATCGACAAACAGGTAGAGGCAGCGGCGTTTGAGCGCTTCGGACAATTCGCGCGTGTTGTTGCTGGTGAGGACGACGCTGGGATGATGCCGCGCGCTGATCGTGCCCAGTTCAGGGATAGACACCTGGAAGTCGCTGAGGATTTCCAGCAGAAACGCCTCAAATTCAGCATCGGCGCGGTCGATCTCATCGATAAGCAGCACGGCGGGGTCGGCGGAGGTCAGCGCCGCCAGCAGGGGCCTCGCCAGCAAAAAGCGCTCGCTGAAAAAGACATCGTCTTCCGCGCCCAGGCGGTCGGCGGCTTGTCGCAATGTGTCGGCGCCAGCCAGCAGGTCGCTGAGCTTGTCGCGCAGCAACTGAGTATACAGCATCTGCTTGGCGTATTCCCATTCATAGAGCGCCTTGCTTTCATCCAGCCCTTCATAGCACTGCAAGCGAATCAGCGGTCGGCTCGCAGCGCCCGACCAGGCTTTTGCCAGTTCGGTTTTGCCGACGCCGGCTGGACCCTCCACCAGCAACGGTTTCCCCAGTTTTTCGGCCAGAAAGGCGACTGTCGCGATTTCGTCCGTGGCGATATACTGCTGCTCACGCAGCGCCGCGGAGACTTGCTGCGGATCATCAAACATAGCGGGGGCTTCCGTTTCGCTTCGGCGCAAGGCTACCGTTTGCAGTGTAACCAAGATGCCAGCGGTGAGGCAAGCCAGCCTGGCGAGCGGCAAATGTGGGTTGACAATGCCGCTGAGCCCGCGTATGCTTTGTGCAAGTGAACCAATGCTGTGCAAATGCACAAGAGTCGCGCGTGGCAAAACACATCGTTTTGCCCAAACTGGGCAACACAGTCGAAAGCGCCATCATCCTCGCCTGGCATGTTGAGGTCGGCGACAGCATCGCCGCCGGCGACCTGCTCTGCGAAATCGAAACCGACAAAGCCACCCTGGAAGTCGAAAGCTCCGCCACCGGCACCTTGCTGGCGCGCCTGGTCGATGTGGGCGAAGAAGCATCTGTGCTTGCGGATATCGCTGTGGTTGGCGAAGTCGGCGAGCCGCTGGATGACCAGCTGACTCCCCAGCCAGCGCCAATGAAGCCGGCCGCTACGCCCCCCGCCCCCGCCGCTTCTCCGCCGCCGCCCGCTGCCGAGGCCCCAGCGCGCCAGAAAATCTCGCCGCGCGCCCGCAACCTGGCGCAGCGCAAACGGCTCGCGACCAGCCATGTGTCTGGCAGCGGACCCGATGGGCGCATTATCGAACGCGATATTGAAGCGACGCTGCAAAACAGACAAAGCATAACGCCCGTCGCCCAAGCCATGTTGGAAAGCGGCGATTATATACTGGGCGAGGCTGCTTCCAGCCGCGTCAAGAAAGCTGACCTTCTGCCCATCGGCGAGTCGCGCGCTGCTGTCGAGATCCCGCTGCGTGGCGCGCGCAAGACAATCGCCACGCGCATGCTGCATTCCCTGCAAAGCACGGCGCAGCTGACACTGCACACACATGCCGACGCGACTGCGCTGAAAGCATTCCGCGCCCGCCTGAAAAATAGCCCCGAAGCGCTGGGGCTGCGCGGCATTGGCATCAACGAGCTGCTGCTTTTTGCCGTGGCGCGCGCACTCCCGCAATTCTCCATGCTCAACGCGCTCTTTGAAAACGACACCATTTATCAGCACACAGCCGTCCACCTGGCGCAGGCAGTCGACAGCGAACGCGGCTTGCTGGCGCCGGTGCTGCGCGACGCCGACCAACTCTCGCTGCGCAAGCTGGCGGAAGGCGCGCAGCAACTGGCAGAGGCTGGGCGAACTGGCAAGATCCAGCCCGATCAGCTGCAGGGCGGCACCTTCACCGTCAGCAACCTGGGTTCGCTGGGCATCGAGAGCTTCACGCCGGTGTTGAATCCGCCGCAGGTGGCGTTGCTGGGGGTGGGCGCGATGCAGTTGAAGCCAATCGAACGCGAGGGGGAAGTGGCATTTTCGCCACATATCGGCTTGTCGCTGACGATTAATCATCAAGTCGTGGATGGCGCGCCAGCCGCCCGCTTTTTGAGTGCGCTCTGTCGCAATATCGCCGATATTGACCTGCTAGCGCTGGGCTGACGAGGCAAGCCTTTGCGCCAAGCGCTGTGTCCTGCGCAAGAAAAAACACAGAGACGCAGCGGCGTGATGCAAGGCGAGACGGCGACTCGCCCATTAAACGAAAGACACCCGAGGAAATCGACCCGCCATGCCCAAATCCTTGACCATCGACCCGACCGTCGCGCGAAGCCGCAGCGTCATTTGCGCGCCGCAGATTCCGGTCAATGCCTACCAGCGCGATCCAGCCGCCGAAGCCGCGCTGTATTCGCGCGAGCAGCTGCTGGCGGTTTATCACGACATGCGCCTCATCCGCGAATTTGAAACAGCGCTGGACAACATCAAAAAAGCCGGCGCCTATCGCGGCATCGCCTATCAGCACGGCGGGCCGGCGCATCTGTCGATCGGGCAAGAAGCAGCCGCGGTGGGTCAATGTCTGGCGCTGGATGCGAGCGACTTCATCCTGGGCAGCCACCGCAGCCACGGCGAGATATTGGCGAAAGGGCTGGCGGCTATCCGCGAGCTGGAAGCGGCGCAGCTGCTGCGGATTATGGAAGGCTATATGGACGCGGCGGCTCTGCGGACGGTCGAGACGCTGGACGACTATGCGGATGAACATGCGCTGGCGCGGGACTGGCTGGTCTACAGCGCCTATGCCGAGATCTTCGCCCGCGCGACTGGCTTCAACAAAGGCATGGGCGGCAGCATGCACACCTTCTTCCCGCCTTTTGGCATTATGCCCAACAACGCTATCGTGGGCGGCAGTGCCGATATTGGCCTGGGCATGGCGCTCTACAAACGGGTCAATCGGCGGCCGGGCATCGTCATCGCCAATATCGGCGATTCATCCGTGGCCAGCGGTCCGGTCTGGGAAGCGCTCAACTTCGCCGCGATGGACCAATATCACACCCTGTGGGATGCTGAGCTGGGTGGCGCGCCGCCGATTCTCTTCAATTTTGTCAACAATTTTTATGGCATGGGCGGACAGCCCCAGGGCGAAACGCTTGGGCATGGCTTGCTGGCGCGCGTGGGCTTGGGCGTCAATGCTGAGGCCATGCACGCCGAGCGCATCGATGGCTACGACCCGCTGGCTGTCGCCGATGCCACCCGCCGCAAGAAAACCCTGCTGCTGGAAGGGCGTGGGCCGGCGCTGCTGGATGTCATCACCTATCGCTACAGCGGGCATTCACCCAGCGATGCCTCGTCATACCGCGAGCGCGACGAAATTGATCTGTGGCGCGAACAAGACTCGCTGCGCAGTTATGCCAATTATCTACGCCAACATGGACATGCCGACGGCGAGCAACTGGCGGCGATCGACGCAGATATCATCGGACAGATCGAACGCGTCCTCCGCGCGGCCATCGACCTAGACCTGTCACCGCGCCTCGACCCAGCTGGCGACGCTATCGGCGCGATGATGTTCTCGAACCAGACAGCCGAGGCGCTGGACGAGCGCCAGCCCGAAGCGCTTTTGCCACTGGCCGAGACGCGCCTCAGTGTCACGGCGGCAAAGCATCGTTTTGGCTTTGACAGCAGCGGCGCGCCCCGGCCCCGGCTGCGCACGCTGACGTATGCTGAAGCGATCTTCGAAGCGATGCTGCACCGCTTTTATACCGACCCGAGCATGATCGCCTTTGGAGAAGAAAACCGCGACTGGGGCGGGGCATTTGGCGCCTATCGCGGACTGACCGAAGCCATCCCCTATCAGCGCTTGTTTAACAGTCCTATCAGCGAAGCCGCCATCGTGGGCGCGGCAGTTGGCTATGCGCTGGCGGGCGGGCGCGCCGTGCCCGAGCTGATGTATTGCGATTTTATGGGGCGGGCTGGCGACGAAATCTTCAACCAAATGGCGAAGTGGCAAGCCATGTCGGCACAGTCCCTGCGCATGCCGCTGGTGCTGCGCGTCTCGGTGGGCATGAAATATGGCGCGCAGCATTCCCAAGACTGGAGCTCGCTGGTCGCCCATATCCCAGGCTTGAAAGTCTACTTTCCCGCCACGCCCTATGACGCCAAGGGAATGCTGAACCGGGCATTGCGCGGCACAGATCCAGTCGTCTTCTTTGAAAGCCAGCGCCTCTACGGCCAAACCGAAACGCTCTTTGCGGGTGGCGTGCCGGTCGATTATTACGAAGTGCCCGAAGGCGAGCCGCAGATTCATCGCGCCGGCGCAGACATCAGCATCATCACCATCGGCGCGGCGCTGTATCGAGCGCTGACGGCGGCCGACCGCTTGCAAAACCAGCACAACCTGAGCGCCGAAGTCATCGACATCCGCTTTTTGAACCCGCTCAACCTGCAGCCGCTGCTGGAATCGGCGCGGAAGACCGGGCGCGTCGCGCTGGTATCGGACGCCACAGAGCGCGGCTCCTTCCTGCACAGCCTGGCATCAAACCTGAGCCAGCTTGCCTTCGACTTCCTGGATGCGCCGGTGGCTGTGTTGGGCGCCCGCAACTGGATCACCCCGCCAGCCGAACTGGACGAGGCTTTCTTCCCCAGCGCCGCCGCCATCATCGACACGATTCACCAGCGGATTTTGCCCCTGCCCGGTCATCAGCCCGCGACAGACCAATCCCTGCGCGAGCTGCTGCGCCGCAGCCAGGCTGGCGTCTAGTGGCTGCGCCCTCACTGGTCGATGCCGCCCATCACGAACTGCTGGCAAAGGTCGCGGCTATGTATTACGAGCGCGAGCTGACGCAGAGCCAGATTGCCGTGGCGCTGGATTTGTCGCGCGTGAAGGTTTATCGGCTATTAAAAGAAGCGCGCGAAACGCAGGTGGTGCGCATCTTGATCGACTATCCGCTCAAACGGGCGAGCGAGCTGGAAGAGCGGCTTGCGCGGCGTTTTGGCCTGCGGCAGGCGCGGGCGCTGCAATCGGGCGCGGGCGACGCGGGGCTGCTGCTGCGGCAAACAGCGCAACTGGCGGCGCGGTATCTGGAAGAGGCGCTGACAGCCGGCGCGACCATGTCCATCTGCTTTGGCAGCGCCACCTACGAAGTCATCAGCGCCATCCGCAGCGACTTCCAAGCCGATGTCACTGTCGTACAAGCCACCGGCAGCCTGCCCCAGGCGCTAAAAGAATACGACAGCTCGGCATTGACGCGGCAACTGGCGCAGAAGCTGGGCGGGCAAGCGCAGTATCTGTCCTCTCCCCTGCTGGCGGACAATGCCGAAGCAGCCGCAATCATCCGGCGGCAGGCGGTGGTCGGGCAGACTTTGGCGCAGGTGCGGCGCGCGGATATCGCCCTGGTGGGCATCGGCAACCTCGACCCGGCGACATCGGGTTTCGTGCGCGCGGGCGTCGCCGGCCCCGATCAACTGCGCGCGTATCGAGACTGTGGCGCGGCTGGCGATATGGCTTGGCAGATATTCGATAGCGCCGGGCAGCTTTTTCCTTGCGAGCTGAACGAGCGCATCATTGGCGTTACGCTGGACGACCTGCGCGCGGTGCCGCAGACCATCGCGGTGGCGGTGGGCGGCGACAAAGCGCTTGCTATCCACGGAGCGCTGGCCAGTGGCGCAATTGATGTGCTGGTTACCGATGAGCAGACGGCTGCCCATGTGCTGGCTCGGCCGGCTGCATCCCATCAGGCCTGCCATGCAGAAGCAAGACGGTGACTCGCCCGCAACCCGCAAGAGCCACGCGGCGTCTGTGGGCAATTTCGAGGGCTGCATGCAACTATGTTATTTATGTCGTTGTGGTTAGGCTTCGTATGGAAAGAGGAGGGTGACTATGCCAATCGGACAAGTGACGCAGCAGTGCAAAATCGCGGCTGGCTTGTTTTGGGCGGACTACGCCGTGCTGGGCGCGCAGGTGCAAGAACTCGAGGCGGCGGGCGTCGACTGGCTGCACATCGAAGTGCGCGATGGCAAATATATGGATTTCGCCATGCCCCGCGGCGGCTACGATATCATTGAAGCTGTCTGCAAAAGCACATCGCTGGAGGTCGAAGCGCAGCTGCAGATGATCCGCCCTGGCTTCGCTGTCTTCGACCAACTTGCCGACCTGGGCGTGAGTTTGATCAGCCTGCCGCTGGAGACGACCCATGAAATGATCTTCCAAAATATCACTTACATCAAAGAAAAGCTCGGTTTGAAAGTGGGTGTCTGGGCTTGGCAGGGCGTGCCAGCTCTCGCTTTTGAGCCCTTCATTCATCCACATATCGACATCATCGAATACGAAAGTCGCGCGCCATTTTGGAAAACGACGACTGGCAGCGGCAGCCCGCATACGATCGACCCCAGTGTCTTGCGCGTCATCCGCCAGCTGCATGACATGATCGCGGCCGCTGGCATGGCCGACCGCATCGAACTGATGGAAGATGGCGGCTTGAATGCTGGCAATGTCGGCGAGTTCATCGCGGCTGGCATGACCGTTGGCGAGTTTTCGTCGCCACTGCTGAAAGGCCCTAATGGCAAGCTGCAACCTGGCAGCGGCGAGATCACGGCGGCTGTGCACAAGCTGCGCGCGGCAATGCGGACATAATTTTTTTCCCACAACAGAGAGGAAAACATACGATGCCAAGCATCAAAATCGGGTTGATCGGCTATGGCGGGATCGGCCGCGTGCATGCCGCCGCCTACCGCGCCATCCCCTTCCACTATGGCTTGCCCGCCGACAGCGTGCAGATCGCGGCTGTCGCCACCACGCGCGAAGCCACCGCCCGCGCCGCCGCGGACGAAATCGGCTGCGACCATTACAGCGCCGACTATCGCGAGCTGCTGGCGCGCGCCGACATCAACGCCATCGACATCTGCACGCCCAACAACTCGCATCACGAAATCGCCCTGGCCGCCGCAGCGAAAGGCAAGCACATCTATTGCGAAAAGCCGCTGGCAATGGATGAAAGCGAAGCGATCGAGATGACAGAAGCCGCGCAAGCCGCCGGCGTCAAGGCGCAGCTGACCTTCAATTTTCGCTTTTTCCCGGCGCTGGAGCGCGCCAGGCAGCTAATGGCGGAAGGTTTCTGTGGGCGGGTGTTTTCTTTTCGCGGACGCTATCATCGCTCCAGCTATATCAGCGCCGACAAAGCCATGTCCTGGCGTCTCCAGCGCGAGGTCACGGGTGGCGGCGCGCTTTTTGACCTGGGTTCGCATATATTGGATCTGCTTTATTTTCTGCTGGGCGACTTCGCGGCTGTTAACGCCACGTTGGATACGCTGATCAAGCAGCGGCCGATCGCGCCAGGCCACAGCGAAACTGCCGCGGTCGAAGTGGACGATATCGCCTTGCTGCAGGCGCGGCTGGTCGATGGCGCGTTGGGCACGGTCGAAATCTCGCGCATGGGCACGGGCGCAACCAACGACGTGGCGCTGGAGATCTTCGGCGACAAAGGCGCGATCCGCTTTGACTTGGCCGAGCCAGCCTGGCTGCAAGTCTATGACACCCGCGAAGATAGCCATACGCGCGGCTTCCGCAAAATCGAGACAGTCGGACGCTATGCCGGCCAGCGAGCGCCAGATTGGTCGATGCCGCCTGGCTTTATGCGCGCCCATGCCGAGTGCCAATACCAATTCATCCGCGCCATCTGGGACGACACGCGGCCCGCGCCATCATTTGCCGATGGGCTGCACATCCAGCGCATCATGGCGGCGGCAGAATCTTCATCGGCGCGCGGCGGCTGGGTCGAGGTGGCGAGTTGAGAAAAAAGCGTGTGGCACAGAGGGTTCGCGCCAGGACGACTCGGCAGCTCCCTCGGCAAGCGATTGTTGCGCAGGTTTGCTGTGAGTGACCCGCATTACGACTTCATCATCATCGGCAGCGGCATGGGCGGCGCGGCAGTTGCCTATGCCCTGCGCAATAGCGGCGCGCGCATCCTGCTGCTGGAGCGGGGCGGCCACCTGCCCCAGGAAGCGGAGAATTGGCAGGTCGAGTCTGTCTTCGCCCAGAGCCGCTACAAAACCGCCGAAACGTGGACTGACGCAGCCAGCGGCGCCAGCTTCAAACCGGGCGTTCATTACTTTGTAGGCGGCAATACCAAAGTCTATGGAGCCTGCCTGCCGCGCTTTCGCAGCGAAGACTTTGAAGCATTGGAACATGAAGGCGGCACATCGCCCGCTTGGCCCATCAGCTACGAAGATCTGCAGCCCTATTATGCGCTGGCTGAGCAGCTTTTCTTTGTACATGGGCAAGCTGGCCAAGACCCTTGCGAACCGCCACGCGCCAAGCCCTATCCATTTCCCGCCCTGCCGCACGAGCCGACCATCGCCGCGCTGTGCGAGAAGCTGCGCAGCCAAGGCCTGCATCCCTACAGCCTGCCCATGGCTGTCGACTGGCGCGAGGACGGGGGCTGCATCCGCTGCACGACCTGCGATGGCTTCCCTTGCAAGCTGCATGCCAAAGGCGATGCCGAACGCTGCCTCGTGATGCCCGCCCTGCAGCATGACACTGTCGAGCTCTGGACGCAGACGCGGGCGCTGCGCATATTGACCACCGCGGACGGGAGACACGCTAGCGCTGTCGAGGTAGAGCGAGGCGGCGAACACCTCACCCTGCATGCCGGCGGCATCGTGGTGGCTTGCGGGGCGGTTAATTCGGCGGCGCTGCTGCTGCGTTCCACCAACAGCGCGCACCCAAAGGGGCTGGCGAATTCCTCCGACATGCTGGGGCGCAACTATATGATGCACAACAACACCGCCCTCACGGCAATCGACCCGCGCAAGACCAACCCCACCGTGTTCCAAAAGACTGTGGCCATCAACGACTATTATTTCGGCGATGTCGATTTTCCTTTTCCCATGGGCAATATCCAGGCGCTGGGCAAGCTGCAAGCCGGCATGCTGTCGGCGGCTGTGCCCGGCCTGCCCAAAGCCCTGCTGCGGGGGTTGGCGCGGCGCAGCATCGACTGGTGGGTTATGTCCGAAGACCTGCCCGACCCCAACAATCGCATAACGCTGGGGACGAATGGCGGGCTGCGCGTGCACTGGCAGCCCAACAACCGCGCGGCTCATCGACAACTGGCGCGGCGGGCGGCGGGCATGATGCGGGCGGCGGGCTATCCGCTCGTTTTTACGCAAACCCTGGGCATCGAGACCAACTCGCATCAATGCGGCACCGCGCGCTTTGGCGATGATCCCGCGACATCCGTGCTGGATGCCCTCTGCAAGACGCACGATCTGGACAACTTGTATGTGGTGGATTCGTCTTTTTTCCCGTCATCGACAGCGATGAACCCGGCTTTGACGATCTGCGCCCAAGCTTTGCGAGTCGCCGACCACCTGCAGGGCTTGGAGCTGCTGGCATGAGCGCGGTGGTAGGCGTTGATCTGGGCGGCAGCAAGATCGCCCTGGGCTTGGTGAATGCGGAAAACGCCATTTTGTCGCGCCGCCGCATCGATACAGAAGCCGCAGCGGGCCTGGACAGCGTCATCACGCGCATCAGCGCCCAGGTGGCTTCACTGCGCCGCGAATTGCCAAAGGGGCAGGACATCGCCGCAGTGGGGGTTGGCGCGCCGGGTCCCGTCGATCCCATTCATGGCGATTTGCTGACGCTGGTCAACCTGCCCGGCATTTCCAACACGCCGTTTCGCCGCGCACTGAGCCAGCGGCTGGGGGTGCCCGTGGCGCTCGACCACGATGCCAAAGTGGCGGCGCTGGGTGAATTCCATTTTGGCGCGGGAAAAAAACGCGACAGCATGATCTATATCGTCATCGGCACGGGCGTCGGCGCTGCCATCATTTATCAGGGTCGGCTGCTCTATGGCGAAAGCAACACAGCTGGCGAATCGGGACACATGACCGTCGACCCCAATGGTCATCTCTGTCATTGCGGATCGCGCGGCTGCCTGGAAGCCTATGCGAGCGGACCAGCTCTGTCACGGCATTATGCAACCGCCACAGGCGAAACAATTGACGGCGCGCAGGTTGCCGAACGGGCGCGGGCGGGCGATGTGACGGCGCTGCAAACGCTGGCCGAGGCGGGCCGGGCGCTAGGCATCGCGGTGGCATCGCTGGCTATGACCTTGAATATCGAGCTCTTCGTCATCGGCGGCAGTGTGGCGCAGGCGGACGCTCTGCTGTTGAATCCAGCGCGCGCGACTCTGCCTGGCTATGCGTTCAAAACAGTCGCGGAGCGGGTGCAGGTGCGGGCATCACAGTTGGGCGAAGACGGCGCGATCCTCGGAGCGGCTTGGCTGGCGCGCGCTCGCGGCAAACTGAGCTAGGCGACAAAGATGTTCAGCGTTTCCATTGCTTGCTTGGGTCTGCTTCTGCGCGCTCACAGACTTCTCCGATCACACATTGACTTGATTCTGCGGCAGGATGACCAGGTCGCGGATGGTCACATGCGCGGGGCGCGAGAGCATGAACACCAGCGCGTCGGCGCAGTCTGCGCTGGTCAGGTGCGTGCGTTCGCCACTGGATACCCGTTCGATTTCCGCAGCTTCATAAAAACCCCAGAGTGGGTTTGCGACCTGCCCCGGCGCCAGGGACATCACGCGGATTCCGCTGTCGGCCAGCTGCCGCCGCACGGTATGCACGAAGGTCTGGATGGCATTTTTGCTGGCGCTGTAGATGGGCTCCCAATGGATATCGCTGAAGCCGGCGATTGAACTGGTGACCACAATATCGCCGCTGCCCTGCGCGCGCATGGGCGGAATGACAGCGTGGGCGCAGCGCATAACCGCCTCGACATTGATAGTCAGCAGCCGCGACAGCTCGTCAATATCGCCATCAGCAAATTCACCGGGGATATAGATGCCGGCATTGGCGCAAAGCACATCGACTGTGCCAAACGCGGCGACTGCGCGAGCGACCATGCTGTCGATCGCGGCGGGATCGGTCATGTCCGCGCCGATCGCCAACGCGCCGCAGTCCAGCTCCTCAGCCAGCGCCTCCAACTTGTCCACCGAGCGAGCAGCCAAAACCAATCTGCAGCCGGCCGCCGCCAAGGTCCGCGCCATAGCCTCGCCGATGCCGCTGCTCGCGCCCGTGATGATCACGACTTTGCCCGCCAGCGCTTGATTCATAATGGTTTCCTGACAGTCATCCCTCGCCTCACAGCATAGACGAGTCTAACCCTCGGCGAAGGGTGTCGCAACAAAGCCCCCATCCCCAGCCCCTTGCTCCCAGAACGAGGGAAGGGGGTTTTCCTTGCGCTTCCGCAGCATGTTAAGTAAGCCCCTCCCGCGTTTTCCCGCCGCCTAGACACAGGCAGTCAGGGAGAGGGTTGGGGCGGAGGGGCAAATGGGCATTCCAGAGACGTATTACTTGGTTCGACCTGCGTCAAATAGATATTCACGCTTTCTGGGTTGCTATGGCGCGACTCGCCGAGCCATCTGCGCAAACAAGGGCTTCAAAGCCTGATAGGCGGCCAGATAATGCTGGAACTGCCGCTCATAATGGGGATGATGCTGGGTTTGCGGCTGCAAGATGCGCGGCGGTGATGCTGGTGATATCACAAAGCTGCTGGCTGTGCCTCGCGCAACCTGCGCCGCTTGCCATGCGCCCTGCAAACCGGCATGTTCGACATCTGGCGGCAGATGCACAGGCAGCCCCAGGATATCGGCGAAAAGTTGATTCAAGCTGTCGCTGCGCGCCCCGCCGCCGATCAACGTCAGATGCGTGGGCAACTGTGGCGAAAGCGCCGATAACGTGTGGCGATAAGCAAAGATGATGCCTTCGAGCACCGCCCGAACCAGCTGTGGACGCCCAGTATCGGCGGCGATGCCCACAAATGCGCCGCGCGCCAGCGGATCGTTGAAAGGCGCGCGTTCACCTTGCAGGTATGGCAAAAACACCAGCTTGCCCGGCGGGCACGACACCCCTTGCGCGATGATGTCATCATAGTCGCTGCTGTCAAAGACATCGCGCAGCCAACTGAGATTGCCGGCGCTGGTCATCATGGGCACTACCTGGATAACATGCCCGCGTCGGGGGTGCGCCAGGCTCATCACGCCAGCCGCCGCATCGCCGATTTCTCGCGCGCTGAAGCCCACCCAGCCGCTGCTGCCGACATAGGCATAGGCAGGTCCAAGCTCGCCGCAGCCCGCGCCGATGGTGGCGGAGCCGGCATCGCCCGGACCTAGATGCACCGGCAGGTCCGCGGGCAGTCCCAGTTCCTTCGCCACGCCCGCCGCCAATGCCCCGACTTGCGCGCCGCCCGCCACGACCCGCGGCAGCAAAGGCAACGCCCAGCCCAGCTCCAGCCGGCGCAACGTCGGCGCGTCCAGCAATTTGCCCGCCGCCAGCCTCCACAAACCTGTTGTAGCGGCTGTGGTGCTGTCGGATGCCCGGCTGCCACATAGGCGCGCAGCGATGAAGTCTGCCCCGCCCAGCAGCAGGTGCGCGACGCGCGCGATGCTCTGCCGCTCGTGCCGACACAGCCAGCGCAGCTTTGCCAAGATGCTGCCGGCAGTTTGCTGCGCGCCAGTCAAAGAAGTCAGCTCGGTTTGGCTGATGAATGCGTGAATCTGTTCGATTTCAGCGCGGGCGCGGGTATCGCTGTACAAGATGACCGGACGTATGACCTCCCCGCTTTCATCCAGCAGCACGACATCCTGCATCTGCCCAGTCAGCGCGATGCCAGCCAGCCGCCGCGGCGACAAATCTCGACAGCAACTGCGCGCCGCCGCCCACCACTGCTCGGCATCCTGCTCGACAACGCCGCCTGCGCCGTGCACGGTCGGGTAGGCTGCGCTGGCTGTAGCGAGGATGCGGCTGTCGCGGATGAGCGCGGCTTTGGCGCTGCCCGTGCCAATATCAAAGACCAACCAGGGCGCATTCATGCCGACTCGCTCCGCTCTCCCAGCAGACGCCTCAACCACTGCGGCGCGCGCAAACCCCGCTGCGACAAGCTGCTCAATGTAACCGCCAGGATGATGATGACGCCGGTCAATATCTGCTGGATGTAGGTGTCGATCTGCATCTGCGTCAAGCCGTTGGCCAGCACCCCCAAAATCAACACACCGACCAGGGTGCCCAGCACGTTGGGCTGCGCTTCTTCGTTCATGGTCATCCCCAGGAAAACCGCCGCGATCGCTTGCAGCATCAAGCCTTCGCCCTGGGTGGGGTGCGCAGTCGCGAGGCGGCTGAAGAGCATCAGACCAGCCACAGCCGCGCCCAAGCCGCTGATGACAAAACTCAACATTCGCAGCCGGGCGATGCGGATGCCGCCAAAACGCGCCGCTTCCCGGTTGCCGCCGATGGCATACAAGCGCCGTCCAGCAATCGTGAAGCGGAGAATCACGAAGACCAGCGCCAGCGCCAGCGCCGCCAGCAATGTCAAGTTGGGGATGGTGATCTCGCCAATGACGAGCGCGCCGCGCCCGAAACTAGAAAACTCAGTTGGGATAACCCGACCATAGATTGACGCGCCGCCGCTGGTATACAGCGCCAAGCCGCGGAAGACCGTCAGCGTGCCCAAGCTCGCCACAAATGCCGAGATGCCCAAGCCCGCCACCAGCAGCCCATTCAGCGCCCCGCCCGCCACGCCCACCAGCAAAGCCAACGCGACCGCCTGCCCGACGCCCGCGCCATTTTGAAAAGCGCTGCCCGCCACAATCCCCACCAGGCTGGCCAGCGCGCCCACGCTAAGGTCGAAGTCGCCCGTCACCATCACGATGGTCATGGTGAAAGCCACCACGCCCAAAATGCTCATCTGGCGCGTGATATTCACCCAGTTGGGCAGAGTCATGAATGTCGCCGGGCGCTGCGTCCAAAAGAAGACCACGATCGCCAAAAAGCCGATTAATGTGCCATAACGGCGCAGGAAAGAAGGCAGATGGGGGCGCTGGGACAAGGTCTACCCGGTTGCGGACGGTCGCTAGGGCTGGCAAACAGCCACCTGATTGTACCGCATCTGGCAATTGATATGATGCCGCAGGGCAAATTCGGGAGTGGCGATTTTTGTGGATACTCGCTGCTTCGTCCCCATCCCGGCTCCTTGCCCCCAGAACGAAGGAAGGGGAGTTTTCCTTGCGCTTCGGCAGCATGGTAGCCCCTCGCTCATTGTTTGGGGTGGGAGCGAGGCATCAAGAGCCGGCCCCCGCAAACATCAGCGACAGCAGGGCGCGCTCGTCCAGGTCGGCTGTGGCTGCTTCGCCGACCAGCCGCCCTTCACGCATGATCAGGATGCTTGCGCAGAGCGCCAGCAGCTCGTCCAGCTCTGATGACACGAGCAGGATACCCGCGCCGTCCGCCGCCAACTCGCTGATGAGCCGATAGATATCGCGCTTTGCGCCCACATCGACGCCGCGAGTCGGCTCGTCCAGCAAGACCAATCGCGGCTTAGCCAGGATCGCCCGCGCAAACATGACTTTTTGTTGGTTGCCGCCAGAAAGCTCGCGCAGCCGTTGCCCTATGCCTGTGGCGCGCAGCTGCACCGAGCGGCTCAATTGCTGGCTGCGCCGGTCTTCTGCGCCGCGGTTGATCAGCGCCAGCCAACGGCGGAAGCGATCCAGGTGCGGCAATGTCATATTGTGGCTGATGCGCTCGCCCAGCAGCAGCCCCTGCGAACGCCGCTCTTCAGGCAGGTAGGCGATGCCCCGTTTCCAGCTCTCAGCCGGCGCGGGATTGCGGAAAGCCTCGCCGTCCAGCTCGATCCTGCCAGCCTGCAACTTGTCGATGCCCATCAGCGCTTGCAGCAGCTGTGATCGTCCCGCTCCCGCCAAGCCAGCCACACCGACGATCTCACCCGCCCGCAAATCAAAGCTGGCGGCAAATAACGAATCGGTCTGCAAGTGGCGCACGCGCAGCCGGGGCGGGACATCGGCCGGCTCGCTGCTTACTTCGGCGGCGGCGGGCAGGCAAGCGGCGCTCAATCCCGTCATCTCGTGGATGAGTTCGGCAGCGCTGGTGGTGGCGATTTGGCGCGTATTGACCACCCGGCCGTCGCGCATCACTGTCACGCGCTGGGCAATGCGAAAGAGTTCGTGCAGGCGGTGCGTCACCACCAGCAAGGCACAGCCACGCGCCCGCAGCCGGTCGATGACCGCGTAGAGCCGTTCGGCTTCGGCTTGGTTCAGCGCAGCGGTCGGCTCGTCCATGATGTAGATGAGCGGCTGCTGATGGTCGTCCGCGCCGATGAATGCGCTGGCTATGTTGACCAGCATGGCATCGCCGGGGCTGAGCAGTGAAGCGCGCTGACGCAGGTCGATGTGGTCGATGCCCAGCCGCCGCATGGCTGCTCGCGCCAGTCGATACAGCGCCGCCCGGTGTACAAAAGCGCCGCCGATGCGCGGCAGTGGATTGTTGACAAAGAGGTTTTCCGCCACGTTGAGCGCCGGCACGATCGCCAATTCCTGGTGGATAAAACGCAGTCCCAGCCGCCGCGCCGCAGCCGAGTCGGGGATGGTCACGCGCGCGCCATTCAGACAAACGTCCAGCGAATCGGGCGCTTCCAAACCAGCCAGCAGCTTGATGAGTGTGGATTTGCCAGCGCCATTTTCGCCGACCAGCCCCAAAGCCTCGCCGCCATGCAGGTCCAGCGCCGCATCAACCAGCGCCGGTGTGCCCGCATAGGCTTTGCTGGCGCGGCGGATTTGCATGTGCATCGGCGCGCCTCTCTGTCGCCCATTCCCCGGCTCCTTGCCCTCACAAAGAGGGAAAAAGAGCCAATCAGAACGCGGTTACGACACTAAATTTCAGCGCCACATCCAGCGAGCTGGCTTATTGAAGCCACTCAGAGATTAAAAGCCCCTCCCTCATTTTGGAGAGGAGGACGAGAAGCAGACCCAGATTAGCCCATTAGGTCGGCTTGGGTTAGCAAACGCGCTGGCACATAGTGATTGACCTGCGCGCTCATCATGCCACCTAGATGCGCCTCGACCAAGCCAGCCACCCGCGCCGCCATGCCGATGAAGTCTTGCGCGACAGTCGCTTCAAAATTGCTGCCGCGCGCGATGGCGTCACGCGCCTGGTCGGTGGCGTCTATGCCCACGATGACGATGCCTTCGGCGGCGCGCCCAGCGTCTTCGATAGCTTGCAGCGCGCCCAGAGCGGGGTCGTCCCAAGCCGCCCAAACCGCCGAAATGCTGCCCGCTTCGGGATGCGCCAGCAGCAGCGCTTCCATGGCATTGCGCGCGCCTTCCAGCGGACCATTGTCGAAACTGGGCGTGATGGCATCCATAATGCGAATATCAGGACTGTTTTCGAAGATGGCTCGGGCGATCGCGCCGCGCTTCTGAACGGGCGGATAGGGCTCGAAGATGAACATCACCACATCCCCCGCGCCGTTCAGGCGGTCGACCACATAGGTGGCGGTCTCGGCGGCCATGGCATAGCCATTGCTGGTTACATTGGTGGCCAACAGTGGATGCGCGCCTGAATCCAAGCCAAAGACGGGAATGCCGGCCTCGGCGGCGGCTTGCAAGCCCGGCTCAATCTGCGTGGGGTCAACATTAATCACGATGGCATCTACGCCTTGCAGCGCGACATCTTCCATGCGGCTGACCAAGGCGGCAATATCTTCACTGGTATCAATGACATTGACCCGCCAGTCTTTGTCTGCGGCGGCGGCTTCAAAAGCTTCGACCATCAACTGCGTGCCGGGCTGGGCGAGGAAAGGCGTCATGACAGCGATAGTTGGCGCGTCTTGAGCGAAGGCAGCGCCACCCATAGCGAGCAGCAGGACGATGAGCGGCAGGAGTTTGCGCATGAGAATCTCCAAGATGCTGGGTATGTGCGAAACCCTATTATAGACGCAAAGATGCGATTATAGAGGCTGCTGCAAGCCCAGCCTTTCATACTGCTCGGCCGGCGCATCGCTAGCGCGCATGGCGTCCACCAGCATGTTCACCATTCGCGCTTCCATAGCCGCGTCTTGCAGGGGCTCTAGCTGCCCAGGATCCGCCGCCAAATCGTAGAGAGCTGTTTGCATCTCGTCTTTCCAGAAGGGATGAGCGGTGCAGGGGATCTTCAGCGTCTGGCAATTTTTGGTGAAGCTGAAAGGGTCGGCCACCGTCATGTTTGTCAGTTCGCTGGGCGGGAAGGGATGGCGCATGTGCGTGGTCATGAGCGTGTAATTGAAGAGCGGCTGGTTGTCGACATGTTTTGGCGCGCGCATATAGACATGGCTGCCATCGGTAATGTTGATATACCCGCCGTGCACGCCATACAGCGCCGCATCGCGCACCGGGCTGTCATCGACGATCGTCTGCCCTAGCGGCGCTCCCTGCATATCGGCTGTGGGCGCGACTCCGAAATAATCCAGCAGAGTGACGGGCAGGTCGATAGTCTGTACGAGGCTGCTGCGGCGTTCGCCAGCCACGCCCGCGCGCGGATCCCAAATGAAAAGCGGGATATTCGCCAGCTCGTTGTACCAGGGCATGCGCATCTTCGCCCACCAGTCGTGTTCGCCCAGCAAAAAGCCATGGTCGGTATTGACGATGAGCATGGTGTCGTCCCACAAGCCTAGTTCGTCCATGGCATCAAGCACGCGTCCCAGGTAATGGTCGCACATGCTCAGCAAGGCGGCGTATTGCGCGCGATAATGCTCAACCAGCGCCGGCGGTTCGCTGACCGGGGCATAGGGTGGCCAGTCCATTGGCTCGCCGTCATAATCGTGCGGATACAGCTCCTTCCAGCCGGGCTGCGTGAAAAAAGGCTCGTGCGGGTCGAAGGTTTCGATCTGCAGATACCAGTTGTCGGCGGCGCTGTTGCGGCGCATGAAGTCGATGCCTTGTCCGAAAGTGCGCGCCTGGGGCATCAGGCTCTCGTCGGTGATGAAACGACGGTTTACCTGGTCTTGCAGGCGGGTGCGCGCGCTCGGTTCAGACGCGCCGCTCACGACGCCAGCCGCCACATCGCCGACCCAAGCATCGCCCTCTTGCCCGCGCACAAATTCGTGCGTGGTATAGCGCTGGTGATAAGTCGCCCCGCCGTCTTCCCAATAATGCTGGTGGTCGGTGACGATATGCGAATGCACGCCATTCTTGTCCAGCATCTGTGGCATGGAGTCGTCAAATGGCTCCAGCGGACCCCAACTGCGGTGCAAAAAATTGTAGCGCCCGGTGTGCAGTTCGCGGCGGGCGGGCATACATGGCATGCTGCCAATGAAGGCATTGTCGAAGGTGGCGGCGCGCTCGGACAAGCGCTGGAAATTGGGCGTTTGCGTCCAGTCGCCGCCGTAAGGCTGCAGCATGCGCCGGTTCAGCGAGTCAAACATGACCATAATGGCTTTCATTGGTGGGCGCTCCTCAAAGTGTTTGGCGTCGATTCAAATTACATACTAGAGATAGCTCGCAAATCTGGCTGAGGCTATGCTATCATTATGATGCAAGCAAGATGAGATGGCAACATGGCCACAGCAGTCGCGCCTCCACCAACACCAAAAATACCGCGTACGCTGTCTCTCGAAGGGCTGGTGACGATTGTCGGCGCAGTCATATTGTTTCTCACGATCGTGTACTTCAATCTAACATTGAGTGATCGTCTGGACACCAAGATCGACGGCGTGCGCACCGAGCTCAAGGCGGACATTCAGAATGTTCGCACCGAGCTCAAAGCCGACATTCAGAGCGTGCGCACCGAACTCAAGGCGGACATCCAGGTCGTGCGCACTGGGCTCAAAGCCGATATCCAGCGTCTGGAAACTGATATTCAACGCTTGGAAGCCGATATTCAGCGTCTGGATGACCGCCTCTTTGCTGTCCTCGTCCCGCCGGCGGGCGAGGGTGAAAACGAAAGCGAAACGCCGCCCTGATTGCGCGCAGGCAGCCTCAACCCTTCAAGCCACTGGTCAAACCGCCACTGACCAGAAACCGCTGCAAGAAAATATACAGCAAGATCACCGGCACCACCGCCATCACCGAAGCCGCCATCAATTCGGCCCAGGCTGTGCCCTGCTCCTGGTCGAAGACGCTCAAGCCCAACTGGATGGTTTTCAAGCTGTCTTCTTTGACCACGACCAGGGGCCACAAAAAGTCGTTCCACGACCACAAGAAGGCGAACAGCGCCATTGTGCCCATGACTGGCTTGGAATTGGGAATCAAGATGCGCCAATAGACGCCCACCCGCGAGCAGCCATCGACAATCGCCGCCTCTTCGATCTCTTTGGGAAAGCCCAGATAAAATTGGCGAAACAAGAACACGCCAAAGACCGAAACGAAGTTGGGGAACATCACCCCGCCCAGCGTATTGATCAGCCCTGTGCCGCCTTGCCCAAACAGATCATTGCCGCCAGCCAGCGGAAAGAAGCGAATCAACAGAAAGACCGGGATGATCAACACCTCAAAAGGCACCATCATGGTCGTGAGGAGCGCGACGGGCAGCACCGGCTAGCCGCGGAGGCGCAAGCGCGCGAATACATAACCCGCCATCGAGCCCAGCAGCACCTGCGAAACCACCGCCACCGCCGTCACCAGCGCCGTGTTGGCAAAGAGCCGCGGCATATTGGTCTGCTCGAAGGCGTCTGCATAATTCTGCAAGTCCAGCTCGGCGGGCAGCCAGCGGATGCTGTCGCCGAAGATCTCGCGGTCGGGCTTGATCGAAGTGGAAATCATCCAGGCGAAGGGCATGATCATCACGAATGCGCCGGCGATCAATATCGCATAGGTCAGCAGCAGCGGGATACGCGCTTCCCATTGGCTGAATGTGCCTGGGTGACTTTGGTTTTGATTCATGCGCCCTGCCTCTCGCGCAGTACACGAAAGCTGATGAGCGTCAATATCAGCACGATGACCAGCATCACCACCGAAATGGCCGCCCCGCGCCCCAGCCGCAGGTAGCCAAAGACATTTTGATAGACCTCCCAGACCATCGTGTTGGTGCGGTTGAAAGGCCCGCCCTGCGTCAGCATAAAGATCAAGCCGAAGTTGCGGAAGATGCCGATGGTGAACGTCACCACCACAAACAAAATGACCGGGCGCATCAAAGGCACGGTGATCAACAAAAAACTCTGCAGCGGGTTTGCGCCATCAACCCGCGCCGCTTCGACCACATCGCGCGGAATATCTTGTAAGCCAGCCAAAAATATGACCATGTTGCTGCCGACGCTGCCCCAGATCGTCACGATGACCAGGCTGACCAAAGCCAGATTGGGGTCGTTCAGCCAGTTCTGCGGCGGGATGCCCACCACACCCAGAAAATAATTCAGCAACCCATGCTGGGGGCTGTAGATCCAACGCCAGATCATCGCCGAAACAACCACCGAGCTGACCACCGGCAGGTAATAGAGCGTGCGCAGGAAGACTCGCCCGCGGATGGATTGATCCAGCAGCTTGGCGACAACCAGCGCCAGCGCTGTGCCAATTGGCACCGCCTCAAGGGTGAAGAGCAGGGTGTTGATGATGGACTGGCGGGTTACGGTGTTGCTGAACACATAATTGTAATTTTTCATGCCCACAAAGCGCGGCGGCTCGAATAGCTCATAGCGGGTGAAACTGAGGTAGAGGTTGTAAAAGACAGGATAAATCTTCAGCGCAGCCAGCAGCAGCACCGGCACCGCCAGAAACAGCAAAGCCACAAAAGCCTGGCTGTTGACCAGGCGATAGAGGCTGTCGCGGCGAGTCAAGCTAAGGCTCTCCAAGCTCGAATCTCCTCTGTCTATCCCAGCGGGCGCAAACTGGTCGCGCAGCGCCACAAACGAAGTCGCGCGCAGGAGCAGGTCGCCCGCTCTGCATACAGAGAAAGCGGGCGACTTGATAAGCCGCCCCTGCGCGTCACAGGCGCTAGTCGTCAGCCAGGATTTCGTCGATGGCGGCGGTGGCGTCGGCCAAGGCGTCGGCGGGCGCTTTCAGGCCGCTCAATGCCTGCTCAAGCTCGGCGGCGATCGGCCGAAAGAGCGCGATCAGGTTGTGATGCTGTGGGAAGGTGCGCGCATACACAGCCGATTCCAACACGACCTTGTGCTTGTCGGACATATAGTCGGCTTCGAGCAGCGACAGGCGCGGCGGCGTGTTGTTGTTGGACGCGCTGTAGACCTCCAGCATATCCTGTCGCGTCAAAAAGCGCAGGAAAGCCCAGCTGGCGGCGACATCGGATGTCTGGCTGCTGACGAAAAATTTGTTGACCCAGCTGTGCGTGGCTTGGACTGCGCCAGTCAGCGGCAAGGTCGGGTAGATGCTTTCGACTTCGTCGGGCGCATACAGGTTGATGACCCGTTCCATATCGGCATTGGAAAGCTGCATGGCGGCGTTGCGTCCAGCCAGCACATTCAGGTCGCCCTGCGGCTCTAAACCCGGATAGCTGGTGACTTCGTGTTCGTTCACCAGCGCCACCAGCCATTCCAATGCCGCGACAGCTTGGTCGGAGTTAAGCTCGCAGGCAGTCAGGTCATCACTGAGGAATTGACCGTCGGCCATGTGCAACCACATCAAAAAAGGTTGCCAGTCGCGCTGCCAGTTGCCGCTGGAATCTGAGAAGTGATAGCCTTCGACCTCAAAGCCCATATCGCCGCGCACGGTCGTGGCTTGGGCGGCGGCGAGGAATTCGTCCCAGGTGGCAGGCGGCGCGTCGATGCCAGCTTCTGCCAGCATGTCTTTGTTGTACCACAACGTGCGCAGGTCTTGGCGATAAGGCACAGCCACGATATCGCCGCGGATGGTCACATCGGCTTGCAAGCCCGCGGGGAAGTCGGCCCAGTCCCATTCCGCATCAGCATTGATGAAGTCGTTGAGCGGCACCGCCCAGTTGCGGCGAGCCATCTGGGGTGCCCAGACCGCGCCACCTTGGAAGACATCTGGCGTCACGCCAGAAGCAAATGCCGTGGTCATCTCTTCGTTGTAACGTCCCCAGTTTGTCCAGTTGATGCTGACGCTCGCGCCGGGATTTTCTTCGAGGAAACGCGGGATAATCGTCTCTTCAAAGGCGGTCTGGACCGGGTCGCTCCAGTCGACCATAGCCAGCGAAAATGCGCCGGCATCGGCTTGCGCGGCGACAGGCTGCACAGCCAGCGCGCCGATGCTGCTGGCGGCGGCTGTGGTCGCGGCGATGCGCAAAAAGTCGCGGCGAGAAAGTGGCTTGTTCATACGATTCGTCTCCTTTTTCTTGAAAAGCGAATTTTCGCTCAGTCAGCGCCCATTCTAGCGCAGGCCGCCTGCAATGCCAAAACCGCGCGCGTTTCTGCCGCTGCGACGAGCGCCACGCAGTCGCGCAGATTCTCGCGGATCGTCGCCATGTCGGCCTCGCCAAGCGGGAAGTCGGCTTCGGCTAGCCGCAGCAAGTCAGCCAGTTCGTCGCGGCAGTTGGCGATGGCTGCCAGGTCTGCGCCGCCTTTGTCGAGGAAGGTGACGGTCTGGCGGTCGATTAGCTCGCGGGCGCGCCCCAGCAAAGCCGCGTCGGCAGGCAGCAGCGCATCGAGCAGACGCTGCCAGGCATCTCCCGCCGCGTCATAGAGCGCCGCCACCTCGCGCAGTTGGTCTTCGCCCAGCACATCGGCGGCTTGGCGCAGGAAGTCGGCATAGCTGTCGCGGTCTGCTCGCCAGGATTTGCCAAAGGCGGGTGTCAAAAAGCGATAGGCGGATGTATGCGCAGCCAGGCAAGCGCGTCCCCTCGCATACTCTTTTGCCCAACTGCCTTTGCCCTTGCCGCCCAGCGCCGTTTGCCAATGCTCCAGCGCCTTGACGCCAAAGTTGCGCGCAGAGCCTTTGGGTGGCTTTTCGAGCATCAGCCCCACTGTGTCGCGCAGACCGGCGCGGATGGCTTCGGGCAAGCGATCCTCGTCTGGCTCGCCCAGCAGCGTCAAGCCGTGGCGGTCTTTTTTGACGCGGCTCATCGCGCGGTCGAAGTCATCGGCTGCGACAGTCAGTGGCTGGCTGCTGCGGTCGCTGAGCAAGACATCGCCGCCAGGTTCATAGCCAAAGACCACCAGCGGCATCGTGCCCCAGGTGGCGCTGTCGGCTTCCAGACAGTTGTAATCCAGCAGGTACATGTCGGGCTTGGCGATGGGCGCCTGCCCCGCTTCAAGCGTGTTGATCAAGTTCTTGCGCATGCGCTCGAGGCTGGCGGTGCGCAGCAGCTTGACCTCGATGCCCAGCCGCTCGCAGATGCGCCCCATCGGGTCGAAGGTGTTGCGCGTCAGCAAGTTGACCTGCGGATCGTATCCCTGGTAATGAAAGGTGAAATAGCCAAACGTGATGCCGCCGCTGATGCCCAGCAGCAGGGCTTCGTCATAGGGCTCGCCAGTATGCGGCGCGATGGCGCCCTGATAATCCAACGCGTTGCGGATGCTGCCTGTGTCCCAGTAGCTGCCAGCAAATTGGGTGAAGTTGGCTAGGGTTGGCATGCTTGCCTTCACTCCTGCTCGTCCTGTATCCGCAGATCATAGCAAATTGAGCTGGGCAGGCACACCGGCTTATCCACGAAATTGGGAGAGTGGTGATTTTAGTGGGTACGCGTTGCTTTGCCCCCACCCCAAAATTAGAGAGGGGCCACCATGCTGCGGAGGCGCTGGCAAAAACCCTCTTTCCTCGTTGTTCTGGGGGCAAGGGGCCGGAGGATGGGGAGCTTGGCACCATATCCACGCATTCACCACTCTCAAATTGGCGCGGGGTTGTCAAACTGCCTCGTCAGGTAGTAGACTCCGCGCCTATGTCCAGTTCACTGTTCAGGGTAAGCATTTCCCGGCGGCAGTTTTTGCGCCAGGCTGGCTTTTGGGGCGTGGCGCTTGGCAGCGGCATGTTGGCTGCTCCGGGGCGGTCGCTGGCCAGAGGCGCAGAGCCTGTTCGGACTGTCGTGGCCGCCGGGCGCAGGGTGAGTCTCACCTATGACGACCTGTGGAGCGAGTATTATACCCTGCGCATCGCCCGCCTCTATCACAAGCGCGGTATTCGCATCGCGCTCTTCCCGGCCGGGCGCGCCATCACCAACAATCTGCAGCGGCCACACGCCGACCACGAGAATCTGTATCCACGCCTGCGCGATATGGGGCACGAGATCGGCTGCCACCTATACACGCATCGCAACCACCGCAGGTTCAGCTTGCAGCAGCTCATTGATGAAGAAATGGAACCGGCGCTGGGCGCTATGCGGCAGGCGCTGGGCGCGAATTTTACACCCATCGGCCTCCGCCCGCCTTATGGCATCATCACAGACGCCATCCGCGAGCTGTCAGAGCTTTATAGCATCCCGCTCATTATGTGGGGCGTCGATTCGGAAGATGCGCTGTGCACTGTGAACACGGATTGCGACAGCGCCTGCTCTGCGCCAGCTGCGGATGTCCACGCAGACGATGACGACACAGTGGCGCAAGAAGACCAGAGCGCGCCCTGCACGCAGAGAGAATGCGTGCAAATCTGCCTCAATCACATCCTGAGCCAGCTCGACCAGCACCTGCGCCCCGGCAGCGTGGTTTTGAATCACGCGGTCCGCAATGCCTACTGGGCTGTCGCGCCGCTACTGCGCTTGCTGAGCCGGCGAAACCTGCAGCCGGTCGCGCTGTCGGAGCTGCTGGCGGTATCAGGTTGATTCTTCGGCATTGCAGCGCACAGTTTTTGGATTGTGCGCATTACAGCGCCACACCCCGCTCGGCCAGCACAGCGCGGGCATCGTCGTAGGGATTTTTGGGGTCGTTCTTGATGGCGCGCGCCAGGCTATAGATAGCGTCTTCATCGCCCTGCCGCGCCCGCGAAAGCGCCTCTGCCCAGCCTTTGTCTTTGAAGCTCATATCGCGCGCCACCACCGGATTGTCATAGTCGCGCCAGTAATACTTCAGGTCGTCCTGCTGCCAGTGCGGATAGATGTCTTCCCAGCCGAGCTTGCTGGGCCCGTGCGGCAGTAGCATGTGCTCGGCGATCTCTTCGCCCACTTTCACATAGCGGTTGTCCAGCGAGAGGCGCAGGCGGTCTTCGGTGGTGTTGGGCAGGGCTTTGTGAATGGTCAAGGCGGGGAAGAAGAGCGCATCGCCACATTCATACTCTGCCGAATACCAGACGGGGTTGATCTCGGCGTGTTCGGTTTCATCGACGATCAAGCCGCCCGCCCCCAGCGAAAAGTGATGGTCCAGAACGCGCTGCACGCGCTGCGAACGCGGGATGACAGCCAGCCCGCCCAGCTCCAGCGGACAATCGCCCACAG
The DNA here is from genome assembly GCA_026709625.1 of Chloroflexota bacterium. GTDB lineage: Bacteria > Chloroflexota > Anaerolineae > Aggregatilineales > Phototrophicaceae > UBA6055. The sequence goes on along the minus strand of JAPOSR010000012.1, from coordinate 952 downwards.
GCGCCCAGCAGGTCAAGGTGTTGAAGCTGCCCTGGAAGTGCACATAATCCTGGTGGGTGGGCGTGGTGTGCTCGGTGTATTTTGGAAACCAGATGCGCGCCACTTTTTGCGGGTGCGGCATAATCTCGCCGCCCAGGATCTTGGCGGCCGCGCTGGTCACTTCGCCCCAATGGGCGCTGCGGTGGAAGTTTTCCAGTTTGTACACCTGGGCATAGCCGGCTGTGTATTCGTTGTCGCCTTCGGTATAGCGCATGTTGATATCAGCAATGCCATCGGCGGGATTTGTGCCAGCGATGAGCCAACCGGCCTCTTGAATGGCGCTCATCATTTCATAACGCAGGGCGCGCAGCCGCTTGGCTGGCATCAAACCGCGAAAGAACAGATAGCCCTCGTCGGCGATGCGCCGCTGCAACTCAGCCGGGTCATCCAGCGCGTCGTTGGATACGCGCAGTGGTCTGATATCCTGCGTCATGTTTAGCCGCTCCCGATAACCGCGTTTGCATGCCGGTAAGTTTACCACACATGCGCAAAGAGCCAGCAATCCGTCAGGCTAGGGCGGCACACCCTGTAGAATTGCGAGAGTTTGCGGCATCATGCCCGCGCATCCCGCCACAGCGAACAAAAGGAGCAGTCGTCATTAACGCCAAGATACAAATCTCAATTGATGTGATTGACCTGGACGAAGCGCTGGCGCTGGCGGAGGCGTCGGTTGCCGCTGGCGTCGACTGGCTCGAAGTCGGGACGCCGCTACTGCTGGCTGAGGGGCTGCATGCTGTGCGCGCCTTCCGCAGCCACTTCCCCGCTACGCCTGTTGTGGTCGACCTGAAGACCATGGACGGCGCGGGCTTGGAAGCCGAGATGATGTTCAAAGCTGGCGGCGACATGGTCGTGGTGATGGGGCAAGCGCACGATGCCAGCATCATCGAGCAGGTCAAGATGGCGCGGCGGCATG
>JAPOSR010000072.1 GCA_026709625.1 Chloroflexota bacterium | reverse complement strand
GCTGCCCCTTCACGGCGGGGAAGCGGCCATCCCGCGGGATTTGGGCGAAGGCTGCGGCCGCCTCTGCCACGAGGATCAGCCAAAGCCCGCTCATTTCCATATCGGGCAAATTGATTGGCATCAACTCGAAGCCCTGCGCGCGCATTGCATCGAGCGTGGCTGCGCTGTTGATCTGGTTGACGCGCTGCAGCTCTTCGCCCTCGTCGCGATGATGGGCGGTGGTCTCGCCCGCATCAGCTGCTTCAAAAGCGCTGGCGACATAGCCGATGCGCAGCTTTTTGGGGTCAAGCGCTGGATCCCAGGTGAATGGCTCGGAGTTGACTGTCATGTCCAGGCCATCGGGGCCATAGATGGCGCTGAAAACGAGGGCGCAATCTTCGACCGAGCGGCACATCGGACCCAGTTTGTCCATGCTCCAGCTCAAAGCCATCGCGCCATGCCGACTGACGCGCCCGAAGGTGGGCCGCAAGCCGGTGGCCCCACAGCGAGTCGCCGGCGAGACGATGCTGCCCATGGTCTCGCTGCCGATGCTGAAGCCGACCAAACCAGCCGCTGTCGCCGCGCCCGCGCCCGCCGATGAGCCACTGCTGCCTTCGCTGGTGTCCCAGGGGTTCTTGGTTGTGCCGCCGTACCAGACATCGCCATTGGCGAGCGCGCCTAGGGTCAACTTGGCGACCAGCACCGCGCCAGCCGCTTCCAGACGCTGCACGACGGTCGCGTCAACATCAAGCTGCTGGTCTTTATAGGGCATCGCGCCCCATTGGGTCGGATAGCCGCGCGTCGCCAGCAGGTCTTTCGCGCCCCAGGGGATGCCATGCAGGGGTCCGCGATACAGCCCGCGCGCGATTTCGCTGTCGGCGCGTTTGGCTTGGGCGAGCGCCATCTCTTCGGTATAGGCAGCTACGCATTGCAAGACCGGGTCATACCGTTTCAAGCGGCGCAGGTACATCTCGGTCAGCTCCAGCGAAGTGACCTGGCGGCTGCGGATGAGCTCGGCGAGTTGGGTCACAGTGTAGAAGGCGGCAGCTTCCAAGTCGGCGGGGCGCGTCGCCGGCGGTTGCGCGCTCATGGCATAGGTTCGCGGGACTTCGACTGGCGCGGGGTCACTGGTGCCCACGCTGAAATTGAGTGAAAGCGGGACGCTGTTGTCGAGGTCGGCGGCGCGGATGCTCGCGTATTGGTCGCGGCGCTCGGAGAGGATCTTCAGCATCTGCTCGCGCTGGGCGGGGCTGAATTCGAGACTCAGCAGGCTTTCGGCGGCAGCGATTTGCTCGGGAGAGATGGCGGAGTCGGACACGAGACATCCTTGTGTTTGTGCGGGCTGGCGGAATTTGGTAGATGTATTTTGCCACAGAAGTAGAATCAAGTAAGCAATGAGACTGGGAGTGGTAACTTTTGTGGATACGCGCTGCTTCGCCCCCACCCCAAAAATGAGGGAGGGGCTTACATGCCGTGGAAGCGCAAGGAAAACGCCCCTTCCCTCGTTCTGGGGTCGCGTAGACACTGGCCTGTCGGAGACGAGAGCAGTTTTCGCATGACGAACTTAGGCTTGCTTCTGTATCTCTGTGGGAAAAGCTAGATCCGCCGCCCCCGCAGCCGCAGCGAATTGCTCACCACGAACACGCTGGAGAATGCCATCGCCGCCGCCGCGAACATCGGGATTAAACCGCCCAGCATGGCCACGGGGATCAGCGCGATATTGTAGATGAAAGCCCAGAAGAGATTTTGGCGAATCGCCCGCAGGGTCGCCTTGCTCAGGTCGATGGCTGTGGTCAGCGCGCCCAGGTCGCCACTGACCAGCGTCACATCGGCGGCTTCGATGGCAATATCAGCCCCCGCGCCAATGGCAAAGCCAACATCAGCCTGCGCCAGCGCCGGCGCGTCGTTCACGCCATCGCCGACCATCGCCACGCGCTGACCGTCTCGCTGCAGTCCCTCAACCGCGGCGGCTTTGTCGGCGGGCAGCACCTCAGCCAGCACACGGCTGATGCCGACTTCGCTTGCGATGGCATTCGCGGTTTGCTGGTTGTCGCCACTGATCATCGCCACTTGCAAGCCGCGGTCTTGCAGAGTCTGGACGGTGGCTTTGGCGCTGGGCTTGAGTTGGTCGCCGAGCGCCAGCGCGCCCGCCAAGTCACCATCCAGCGCCAGCAGCGCAACCGTATGACCACGCGCTTGCAGCATATCGATATCGTCGCGCAGATGCGCTGTGTCGATGCCGCGTTCGCGCATGAATCGCGGGCTGCCCAGCATCACCGCCATCCCGGCGATGCTCGCCACAACGCCGCGGCCGGGCAGCGCTGAAAATTCGTCCAGCGGCAGCAATTCGATGTGGCGCTCTGCGGCTGCGGAAAGCAGCGCCTGGGCCAGTGGATGCTCGCTGGCGGCTTCGGCAGAGGCGGCGTATTGCAGCACACGCTGCGCAGTATGCTTCTCTGTACCCATCAGCGCGGCGAGCTGCGGCTTGCCCTGCGTGATCGTGCCAGTCTTGTCGAATAGCACAGTGGTCAAACCGGCGCTGCGTTCCAGAGCTTCGCTGTCGCGGAAGAGGATGCCTTGCTCTGCGCCGCGTCCGCTCCCGACCATGATGGCGGTTGGCGTGGCCAAACCCAGCGCGCAGGGGCAGGCGATGACGAGCACGGCGATCATGTTGATGACCGCTGTCGGGAAGCTCGCTCCGCCGATGAACAGCCAGCCCAGCAGCGTGATGCCAGCCAGAACGATGACCGCCGGCACAAAGTAGGCAGCCACACGGTCGGCGGTCGCCTGAATGGGCGCTTTGCTGGCTTGGGCGCGCAGAACCAGGTCGATCATCTGCGCCAGCATGGTGTCTTTGCCGATGCGCCTCGCCGCGACCACCAGCCGCCCCTGTTGATTGATGCTGCCCGCGATCACCTCATCGCCGGCTGATTTGTCGACGGGCAGGCTCTCGCCCGTCAGCAGCGATTCGTCCACTGCTGAGCTGCCCGACAATACCAGCGCATCGACCGGCAGGCGTTCGCCAGGTTTGACCAGCAGCTTGTCGCCCGGTATGACCTCGGCGATCGGGATTTCGACCGCCTGGTCATCACGCAGCAGAGTCGCGGTTCTTGGCGCGAGGTTGATAAGCTTCTTGATGGTGGCGCTGGTGCGGCTCTTGGCGCGCGCCTCGAGCAGCTTGCCCAGCGTGATGAGCGTGAGAATGACCGCAGCCGACTCGAAATAATCGGATTTGCCGACGACATCAGAAAAGTCGAACACGATGCCCAGCAGCACGATCAGTCCATAGCCATAGGCAGCCAGCGAGCCCATCGCCACCAGCACATCCATGTTCGCCGTGCCATTGCGCAGCGACTTAATCGCCCCGCTGACATATTGCCGGCCCAACACAAAAACCACCGGCGTGGCCAGCGCGCCAAACACGAAGAGCCAGCTTTCGGCATGCAGCCAAGCGAAATGCTCGCCCAAAAATGGCGACTGATGCAAAAAGTGGCGGGTCATGCTCAAGATAGCCAGGGGGATGGTGAAGATCGCGCCGATGAGCAGCAGACGTTGCTGCTGAGCAGTTTCGGCGCGGCGGGCGGCGGCTTCGGCATCATCCGGCGAATCGGCTTCATCGGTTTTAATCACGCCATAGCCAGCCCGTTCCAGCGCGCGCGCAAAGTCGCCGCGCCTCGCCAATGTGGGCAGATAGGTCACGCTGGCGGTGTCGTTGGCGAGATTGACTGTCGCCTCCAGCACGCCATCGACCCGCTTCAACGCGCGTTCGACATTTTTTTGGCACATGGCGCAGGTCATGCCGGTGACCGCCAAGTCGCCGCTCGCGGCCGCCACGCCATAGCCAGCCCGTTCCAGGCACCCCACCAGGTCGCCAGGAGATACCGCGCGGGCATCGTAAGCTACGCTGGCTTGTTCTGCCGCGAGATTGACAGTGGCGCTGGCCACGCCTTGCACCCGTTTCAAAGCGCGCTCGACATTGCCGGCGCACATGGCGCAGGTCATGCCAGTTACGGGTAGGACGATTTGCCGGCTGCTCATGGTCGGCTCGCGCTGATGCGGGGATATGGCTTGATTGTACACGCAGAGCGCGCAGTTGTGGCGTAAGCGCCATGTTGGAAACAGCGCGGCGGCATCAGCGGCGCTCGTACAATTCCAGCAAGACGCCGCCAGTGCTGGCTGGATGCACAAAAGCATAGCGCCGACCATCGCGCTCGCGAGGCGCTTCGTTGATCAGCTCGATGCCCTGCGCAGCCAATTCGCCCAGCTTGGCATCCAGGCTGGGCACTTCCAGACAAAGATGGTGCAAGCCTGCCCCGCGCTTGGCCAGGTAACGAGCGACGCCACTTGCTTGGTCTCGGGGTTGGATCAACTCCAGCCGCGCATCACCGAGTTGCAAAAAAGCGATATCGACCCCCTCGTCAGCGATGGTCTCGGCGGCGCCAGCCACCGGCAATCCAACTTTTTCGCCCCAAAAAGCGAGCGCTTCGCGCAGATCTTCCACGACCAAGGCGATGTGATTCAAGACGAGGCTTTCCACTTCCATGTTTGCTGGCGCTCCTGCGATCCCACTGGCGGTTGTTTGAATGGTATACTACGCGGCAAGATGCGCAAAGGATGGCATTGATGCGCTATAGCGCAGAGTTGTGACGGCGCGAGCGAGACCCAGCGCATGGTCATCGCTCGCAGCGGACTGGGGTTGCGATGAAAGCGGCAGTATTGACAGGTCATGGCGGCGCAGAGGTCGTCGAGCTTGTGAACGACCTGCCTGTGCCCGAGCCAGGCGCTGGCGAAGCGCGCGTGCGCATTAAAGCGGCGGCGCTGAATCGGCTGGATCTGTGGGTGCGCGCAGGCTGGCGCGGACTGGCGCTGGACTTTCCGCATGTGATTTGCGCGGATGGCGCGGGCATTGTGGATGCAGTCGGCGCGGGGGTGGCTCGGTTTGTGCCCGGCGACCGAGTCTGCATCAACCCCAGCATCGTGCCGCCCGATGATCCAGCGCTGCAAACGGGCTTGGAGAATCAAACGCGCATCTCCATATTGGGCGAGCACCACAGCGGCACAGCAGCCGAGCTTGTTGTGTTGCCACAGCGCAATTTGCTGAAGATGCCAACCGAGTTCGACTTTGGGGCGGCAGCCGCAGTCGGCTTGGCGGGCGTGACCGCCTGGCACTCGCTAATTACGCGCGGCGGGTTGCAGCCAGGCGAAACAGCGCTGATTGTTGGCGCAGGCGGCGGCGTCAACAGCCTCAGCATCCAGATCGCCAAGCTGGCGGGCGCGCAGGTCTTCGTGGTGGGCAGCAATGCCGAAAAATGCGCCCAAGCCGAAACAATCGGCGCGGATATCACCATAAACCGCGAACGCGAGCCGCAATGGTCGCGCGCTGTCGCCAGGCTCACCGGGCGGCGCGGTGTGGATGTCGTCGTGGACAATGTCGGCGCGGCTAGCTTGGAGCAAAGCATGCGCGCTTGCCGCATCGGCGGACGCATTCTGGTCGTCGGCGGCACCAGTGGCTATCGCTTCGACATGAATGTGGCGCAGCTTTTCTCGCGGCACCTCGCGCTGATCGGCAGCACCATGGGACCGCATCAGGATTACCAACGATTCATGCAGCAGGTGTTTGCCAACCGGATCCAGGCGGTCATCGGCGAACGGCTGCCGCTGCGCGAAGCCCGGTATGCGCAGACTCTGCTGGAGAATAACGCCATCTTCGGCAAGGTCGTGCTCGAATTATGATCAGGCATTCGCCAGAGGGGCGGGCGCTTTGCCGCGCATAGACAATGAATTGGACGCGCAGTGAGATGATCCAACTGCCGGCGCGGTTGGGGTTGAGCGACTTGGCGGCGGCTGCGCGAGGCTCGGGCGTGATCGCCGCGCTGCAAGTGGTCGTCTATCATGGGCGGCGGCGGCTGCGGCACTCGGTGGCGCGCGTCATAGAGACGCAGCTAGGCGCGGTTGAGTTGCTTGTCGCTTACGAAGGCATCGACCTGTCGCCACTGCGCATGACTTTGCGCAATGACCAGATTGAGCCAGTGCACAAGGCGCTGGACACCGCGCGCTTCAGCCGGCTGGACGACCAACCCGGACTGTCCAGCGATGATGCGCCGCTGTGGCTGGTGCAGCGCGCGACAGGGTGGCGGCTTCATGGCGTCATCCTGGCTCCTGACAAACCCGAGCTACCCTATTCGCGCATCGTCAACGCCATAGACGCCTGCTTGCCCGCAGCGCTGCGCGAGCTGCCGTTGCGATGATGATGATCGAAGAAGACCTGCGCGAAGTCGAGCTCAAGCTGCGCACGCCCGACCTGGCGGCTCTGCGGCGGGCGCTGCATGTTGCTGGCGCGAAGCTGGTCAAAGAGCGCGTTTTTGAGCGCAATTTTCGTTATGACAGCGCTGATGGCATGCTGATCGCGGGCGGCGAGGTGCTGCGCCTGCGGCAAGATACAGCTGTCAAGCTGACGCACAAGTCGGATGCCAGCGTGGCAAGCGGCATTGTCAGTCGCCTCGAGGCAGAAGTCACTGTCAGTGACCTCGCTGCCATGGATCTCATCTTGCGGCGGCTGGGCTTTCAGGTGGCGTTGGTCTATGAAAAATACCGCGCGACCTACGAATTGCTCGGCGCTGAAGTCGTGCTGGATGAGTTGCCATTTGGCAATTTCACCGAGATTGAGGGCGATGCGCAGACGATAGAGCGAGTTGTAGCTGCGCTGGGCTTGGGCGGCTGTCAGAGGGTGGCAGGGAGTTATGTGGATCTCTTTTTGGCTGTGAAGGCGCGGCTGGGCTTGTCGGCTCGGGATTGTACATTTGACGCCTTTGCGGGTGTGAAGGTGGATGAGATTGCGTGGGAATAAATTGACCGCAAAGCCGCTTGCGCCTCTGTGGTGAAGAACGCCTGACTCGCTTGGACTTGCCCTACAATAAGCGCAGGCTTCGCCGTATACTGCGCCATTGCGCCCACAGCGCCGCGTCTAGGGAGACCACATGACGACCAGCCCGAAGATTGAGCAGCTGCGCGCCAAACGCGCCGAAAGCCAGCGCGGCGGTGGCGAAGCGCGCACCCAGCGGCAACACGACAAAGGCAAAAAGACCGCCCGCGAACGGCTCGATATCTTGCTTGACCCTGGCAGCTTTCACGAGGTCGATGCCTTCGTGCATCATCACAGCAGCAAGTTCGGCTTGGAGCGCAACCGCCCGCTCAGCGACAGCGTCGTCACCGGCTGGGGCACCATCGACGGGCGGCTGGTCTATGTCTATTCGCAAGATTTCACTGTCATCGGCGGCAGCCTCAGCGAAGCCCACGCAGCCAAGATCATCAAAATTATGGACATGGCCGTCAAAGTTGGCGCGCCAGTGATTGGCTTGAATGACAGCGGTGGCGCGCGCATCCAGGAAGGCGTCGAGAGCCTAGGTGGGTATGCCGATATCTTCTTGCGGAACACACAAGCCAGCGGCGTCATCCCGCAAATCAGCGTGATTATGGGACCCTGCGCGGGCGGCGCAGTCTACAGCCCGGCCCTGACTGATTTCATCATCATGGTCAAAGACAGCAGCTACATGTTCATCACGGGTCCCGATGTCGTCAAACAAGTGCTCAACGAAGATGTAACGTTTGAAGACCTGGGCGGCGCATCGGTGCACAGCAGCATCAGCGGCGTCTGCCACTTTGTCGCAGACGACGAAACCCAGTCGCTGACCATGGTGCGCGAGCTGCTGAGTTATCTGCCCCAAAACAATATGGAAGACCCCCCGCCACTGGCGACCACCGACGACCCTCTGCGCACAGAATCGGCGCTGGATGCCATCGTGCCCGAAAACCCCAACCAGCCTTACGATATCAAGCGCGTGATTGAGTTGATCGTCGATGATGGGCATTTTTTCGAGGTGCACGAAGGCTTCGCGGCCAATATCGTCTGCGGGTATGCGCGGCTGGGCGGCACAGCGGTGGGCATCGTGGCGAATCAGCCTATGGTGCTGGCGGGCGTGCTGGATATCAAAGCCAGTGAAAAAGCCGCTCGTTTTGTGCGCACCTGCGATGCCTTCAATGTGCCGTTGATCACTTTTGTCGATGTGCCTGGCTATCTGCCCGGCGCCGACCAAGAGCACAACGGCATCATCATGAGCGGCGCGAAGCTGCTTTATGCCTATTGCGAGGCGACCGTGCCCAAGCTGACGGTGACCACGCGCAAAGCCTATGGCGGCGCGTATTGTGTCATGAACAGCAAGCACATCCGCGCCGACCTGTATATCGCCTGGCCCACCGCCGAGATCGCTGTGATGGGACCAGAGGGCGCGGTAGAAATCATTTATCGCCGCGAGCTGAAAGAAGCTGCCGAAGCAGACGCCCGCAAGCAAGAGCTGGCGGATGAGTATCGCGCCACATTTGCCAACCCCTACATCGCAGCCAGCCGCGGTTTCATCGACGACATCATTGAGCCGCGCAACACGCGAGCGCGCTTGATCAACGCCTTGCAAGTCTTTCAGAACAAGCGGGACGAGAATCCACCCAAGAAGCACGGCAATATCCCGCTGTAGAGGCTGTTATGGCAGAGACGCAGACCGGCACGGGCATCAACAAAATCCTGGTTGCCAACCGCGGCGAGATCGCTGTGCGCATCATCCGCGCGGCGCGTGATCTGGGCATTCCCACCGTCGCGGTTTATTCTGATGTCGACCGCGCGGCGCTGCATGTTCGCTATGCTGACGAAGCGGTGCACATTGGCGGGCCGCGACCAGCCGAAAGTTACCTGCGCGGCGACACGCTCATTGATGTGGCGCGCAAAACCGGCGCGGACGCTGTGCACCCCGGCTATGGATTCCTGGCGGAAAATGCCGATTTTGCCGGCGCGGTGATGGAAGCGGGCTTGGTGTGGATCGGTCCCTCGCCACGCGCGATCGCCACGATGGGCGACAAACAGGCTGCCCGCACAGCCGTGATGCGTCATGGCGTGCCCTTGGTGCCGGGCACAGAAGCGGGACTGCCCGACAGCGAATTGCTGCAGGCGGCGCGGCGCATCGGCTTTCCGGTGTTGATTAAGGCGGTGGCGGGCGGCGGCGGCATGGGCATGCGCCCCGTGCACGAACCCAGCCACTTTGAATCGGCGCTGCACACGGCGCGGCGCGAGGCAGAAAGCGCCTTTGGCAATGGCGATGTCTATGTAGAAAAGCTGCTCTTGGGCGCGCGGCATATCGAGTTTCAAGTGCTGGCAGACGCGCATGGCAATACCGTGCACCTGGGCGAGCGCGAATGTTCCATCCAGCGGCGCAACCAAAAATTGCTCGAAGAAGCGCCCAGCGTCTTTGTCGATGCCGGCCTGCGCGAAAAAATGGGGAATATGGCCATCGCGGCGGCGCAGTCGGTGAATTATACCAACGCTGGCACGATCGAATGCCTGGTCGACCGCGACAAGAATTACTACTTCCTTGAGATGAATACGCGCCTGCAAGTCGAGCATCCGGTGACAGAGTTGGTGACGGGTGTCGATATCGCCAAAGAGCAGATCCGCATTGCCCGTGGACGCCGCATGAGCCCCACAGAAAGCGTGCTGCAGCCAAAAGGCTGGGCGATTGAATGCCGCATCAATGCCGAAGACCCTTATGCCAACTTCATGCCATCCACCGGGCAAATCAGCACCATGATCTTGCCGAACGGCCCCGGCGTGCGCGTCGACAGCGGCGTGTATTCCGGCGCGGAGATTACGCCCTATTATGACAGTTTAATCGCCAAGCTCATCACCTGGGGCGATACGCGCTCTGAAGCCATGCTGCGCATGCGGCGCGCGCTGAGCGAATATCGCATCATGGGCTTGAAGCACAATATCCCGTTTCATATCAACCTGCTCAACAGCATCAGTTTCATCGCCGGCCGATTCGACACCAATTTCGTCGAGCAGCGCTTCAATATGCGCACCTATGAGCAAGATCCCACGCCGGACGAATTGGAAACAGCGGCTATCGCGGCAACTTTGTACGCGCACCGCAAGCGGCAGTTGGCTTCGCAGGTCGTTTCGCCCGCCAAGCGCGATGCCTCCAACTGGAAGTGGATGGGGCGCTTCGAGAGGATGCACCGATGAAGTATGTCGCCAGAATCAACAATCAGCAGTACGAGATCGAAATCGACAAAGATGGCGCAGTGCTGATTGACGGCGACGAGCGCGATGTTGATTTTTTGAACCTGGGCGGCTCGTTGTTTTCTGTCATCACCGCGAACAAATCGCTGGAAGCGGTCATTGATGATGACGAAGGCAGCATCGCTGTGATGATGGGCGGACGCTTGTTCGAGACCCAGGTGCTGGACGAGCGAGCTATCCTGATGATGCAGCGGCGCGGCTTGCAACAAACTGGCTCGGGCGAGGTGCGCGCGCCTATGCCCGGGCTAATCGTCGAAGTGGCTGTCCAGCCCGACCAAACAGTCGAAATCGGCGATACATTGATCATCCTCGAGTCGATGAAAATGCAGAACGAACTTAAATCGCCGATCAGCGGCATCGTGCGCTCGGTGCAGGTGGCGGCCGGGCAAGCCGTAGAAAAAAATATGCTGCTGGTCGAAGTCAAAGAAGCTTAGTGCAAACGGCGGTGCAAGCGGGGGAAGCCACGAGCGGGCCTCCCCCGTTATGCGTCTTGCTGTTATGAGCTTGGGTTCGCCGGAATGTCGACCTTCACCTTGTCTGACATGCGGCCTTTCAGGTCTTTTTCTTGCGCCCGCGAGGTGATTGGGGATGCGCTGAGAAGGTAGCCGCGTACACGGACAACGACCTTCTGGTCGCCTTCCAGCCCACAAAACGTCGCCAAGAAAGATGACCGGTTACTGTGGTGCACTCTTGGAAGATCGCTGACATTCGTCCAGACCGTATCCGCGCCTTGACTCTGGCCACCGGAAATATAATCGGGGATTCCGCCACCGTGGGATGATGGTTTGCGCAACATGACCGTATAGAGGGTGGGTGACAAATACGCTCCATTCCGCTCTATGCCATCCCAGCTAACGCGCAAGCAGTAGCCGTCATATGCGCTCCCGCCCCATCGGACATCCGTGCTAACATTGCCGGGGGCTGGCAGCTTGGCTTGTGCCGGCAAAGCCACAAGCAAGCTCATGGCAGACACCATCAAAATCACCACTTTCTTCATAGAGACCTCCTTCGCCTGTCTCCAACGCGGGGTTTTATAGCGCGAATTCAAAGCGATGTCAATGAGATTAATGCAAAGGCACTGGCGCGATTGACCTGCTTTGCCCTCCGTGCTTTCCATTGCCGAAACCAGTCAAAACAGTAGAATGAAACGACAAGGCTAACATGACAGAAAGCCAATGCGCCGCTTCACCCTTCTTTCAAGCCCGCTTGACGCGCTATGGCTGTTTGCCTTGGCGATATATGCGCTGGCTGGCGCGCAGCAGATTCCTTTCCATGGTGACGAATCCACATTAATCTATATGGGGCGCGATTATAGCTATCTGTTTGTCGAAGGCGATCTGTCGCGGCTGGCATACGACCCGAGCTGGTCGACAAGCCCTGCCGAGCAGCATCTGCGCCTTTTGAATGGCACGATCTCCAAGACTGTCTATGGCGCGCTGGCGCAGGGACTGGGCTTGTCCCCGCGCGAGTTAAACGAACAGTGGGCATGGAACAGAGATTACAACTGGAATGAGACGCGCGGACGCATCCCTAACGTTGAGCTGCTGGGGCGGGCGCGCCTGGCGTCTGCGGCGCAACTGGCTTTGGCGGCGGCTTGCTTCTTCGCGCTGCTGCGGCTGACCTTGAATAGACCGACCGCATGGGTTGCCAGCGCCTTCTTCGTCCTGCACCCCAACATCCTGATCAACGGACGGCGCGCCATGATGGAAGGCAGTCACTTGCTGGGGTTGATGCTGGTCCTGCTGGCGGGCGCATGGCTGCTGCAAGAACGGCGCTGGTGGCGATACGCGCTGCTGGGCGTCTGCGCGGGGTTTGCGCTGGCAGCCAAGCATCCCAACCTGGTCGCATGCGCGCTGACTCTATCCAGTTGCGCGATGCTGCCAATTTGGCGGCTGCTGCGCCGGCAAGACAAAGGCGCGCTACGCGATCTGGCGGGGCTGGCGCTGGCTGGCTTAATCATGTTCGCGGTGTTTTTGCTGATGAATCCCGCTTGGTGGGCTGCGCCAGCACAACTGCCCGCGCTGGTGCTGGACATGCGCGCCGACCTGCTGCGAGGGCAGATCGAGGCATTCGGCGGCTATCCGGACTTCGCCGGGCAAGTGGCGGGCTTCTTCCAGTTTGTCTTTGTGGGCGCGAGGCAATACTTCGAGGTGGCTGCCTGGGCGGCATACGAGCCGATCAGCGCGCAGATCGCCAATTATGAACGCTCGGGCTGGGCAGGCACCTTGTTCATCGGCGCTTCGGGGCGGCTGGGTTTGCTTTGCCTGCTGCTGGCGTTGTTGGGCGCGGCGACGCTTTGGGCTGACAAACGAACGCTGCCAGAGCATCGGCTGCTGCTGCTGCTGTGGATCGGCGGGACGGGGCTGTTCACCCTGATGGTTACACCCTTGCCCTGGGCGCGCTATTACCTGCCGCTGCTGCCTGGTTTGATCATTCTGGCTGCCCATGCGCTGGTTGCATCGGCGCGTTGGCTGTGGCGCAACTCCAGAAAGCGAGCGTATGGCATCGCTGGATTGGCTTGAGGCTTCGCTGCCCGGTCTGCTGCCGGCGCTATGGATGGCGCTGGGGCTGGGATTGCCCTGGTCCTTGGCGCTGCTGGGGCGCGAGCAGTGGCAGTCGCGGACGTTGGTGATGGCGCTGGCGCTGGCGCTTGGTCCCGCTTGGATGACTGGCTGGCTGCTGATCCTAGGCGTGGCTGGCGGCGGGCTGGAGCAGCGTCTCATCACGGCGGAATCCATACTGCTGGGCAGCGCGGCAATTGCAGCAGCCGGGGCGAGTCTGGCTTGGCGCAAGCGAAAGGCTGCGGTCAGGCCGGTGGCGCGCGCTCCATTGGCGATTGACGAAAAGCTCATCATCAGCCTGGTCGCTGTGGCGATCGCGCTGCGCTGGCTGCACACCGCCTATTTTCCGTTCACTGCTTACGACGCCCTGTGGGTATATGGCTATCAGGGGCGGCTCTACTTCCTAGAAGGCTTCATCCCCAAAGACATCGCCTATTACCCGCAATTCCTGTCGCTGCAATTCGCGTATATTCAGACCTTGCTTGGCGAGATCAACGACCATGCCGCGCGCATGACGCTGCCCTTGCTGCATATCGGCAGTCTGCTGGCGGCTTATCAGCTGGGCGCGCGACTGGTAGGGCGGCGGACGGGGCTATACTGCGCGGCGCTGTGGTTCTTGCATCCGCAGGTCGGGCAGTGGGCTTTCGTGGGCGATCTGGAGATCCCGCTGGCTTTCAGTTTCACGCTGGCTGCGACATTTTTCATCAGCGCCTGGCGAGCGGATTGCCAGCTTGCGGCAAGGCAGGATGCGCTGCTGGCTGGCGCGCTGCTGGGCATCGCCCTGTTCACCAAGCCGACAGCTGGCGCCTTCGTCTGGGGCGTGCTGCTTTGCCTGGCTGTGGCGGCGCTGCAGGCGCAACAGGAGGCCGAGCGCTGGCGGTCGCGTTTCCTGGTGGCAATCTATACCGGGCTGGCCTGCTTGCCCATGGGTGGGATTTGGTATCTTCGCAACTGGCTGCTGGGACATGAGCTGATCACCTTCCCCAAGTCGGTCTGGCTGACGCGAGCCCTGCGCAGTGGCGATTATCTGACGCCGCTGGCTGTGTTGATAGTGGTTGTGTTTGTGACAGTCGCGCTGCTGCGCAAGCTCCCCCGCCGCCGTTGGGGGCTGGGCTTGACGGGGCTCGCGCTGATGATGGCGGGGCTGCTGGCCTCCAACTCGACCCTGTTTCCAAGCCGGGTCGACCCGCCAGCCAGTTATATCCAGCCGCTGGAAGCAGCAAGCATGGCGGTCGGGCTGGCTTTGGCTGCTGGCAGTCTGCGCGGGACTATGAGTATTGGAAAAGACGAAACGACTCGCCGAGCCGCAAGCGTGGCGGGCTGGAGTCTGCTGCTGGCAGCGCCCTATTTCATCACCTACTTTTTTTCCTACAGCTATCACTATCGGCTGGGATTCGCCGTCTTGCCATTGCTGAGTCTGCCGACAGCAGCCGCACTGTCCATCCTCTTCCAGCCTGGGCGCATGCGCAGATCCGCCCGGCGTTTCTATTTGATTGCGCTGGCTGCTCTATGCCTGCCTGGCCTCATGTCTGTGGCATTTGACGCGCGCTGGTCATCGGTCTGGCTGCTGCGCGCCGACCTGTCTGGCGATTGGCAGAAGCTGCAAGTCTTCAATCCATCGCTGATGGAAGTAGTCGCGGCATTAAACGACTTCTTGCGCGCTGACGAACACGAGCCAATCGTCGTCGCGCCGGGCGAAGAGCGGCTGCCATTTTTCTTCCCGCAGATGCGAATCATCGACCAGCCAGTCACGCGCTTGGATGAATTGGAGACGCTGGGCGCAACGCATTTCATCTATGGAGCCAGGGCGCGCGCAGCTTATCTTGAGACCGGCATCGACCCGCTCGACACCCAGGTGGTTGCGGCGCTGGGCAGGCCCGACATCATCAAACTCGCGCGGGCGCATTATGACGGCTTCTTCAGTTATGAACTCTACGAAGTGCGCAAACTTGCCCGCCGTCACCAACTGCCCAGCGCGCTGGCAGCAGAGACCGAAGCCATACTGTTTGGAGATCTGCTGCGGCTCGCCCTGCCCAGCGCGCATCCCCCGCAGATATTCGCCACAACGCCCATCACAGTCGAACCAAGCTGGCGCGCCCGGCAGCCGCTGAAGCGCGACCTCCAATTTGTGCTGCGCCTCTACAATCTGGAACGCGAGCTGGTCGGCGAGGAATGGCGCTTTCAAGCGAATCCTCATCGCCACGGCGTCTATGCCACTCGCTGGTGGGATGAAGAAGAAGTCGTGAACGATCGGCAGGTGCTGCGCCTGCAAGAAGGAGTCGATTACCGCACCGGCAATTTCTATGTGTTCCAGCTGGGCGTCTGGGACGAACAGGCCGGCGCATTCTTGCCACTGACCATTGATGGCGAGCCAGCCGGAGAGTTTTATCAGATCCCGGGCATTCATCGAGTCCGCGCCTAAACAGCCGGGCGGCGAGTAGAGCGATGGCAAAAGCAAAAAAACTCAACTCCATGCGACTGCTGGATGCGCGCGGTATCGCCTATGAGGCGCATCAGTATGACCCTGCGCTACGCGACGCGCGGGAAGTGGCGGCGGCGGTTGGCTTCCCTGCCGAAGCCGTATTCAAAACATTGGTGGCGCAGGCAGCCGGCGCAAAGAAGCCCGTGCTGGTCATGCTGCCAGCGAATACGACGCTGAATCTGAAGCGGCTGGCGGCCGAGCTGGGCGCAAAAAAAGCCGCCCTGCTGCCCCATGCAGACGCCGAGAAACTGACCGGACTGCAAGTTGGCGGCATCAGCGCATTGGCATTGACCCACAAACGCTGGGATACCATCTTGGATGCTCGCGGCGCGGCGCAGTCGCACCTCGTCATCAGCGCGGGCAGACGCGGCACACAGCTGCGCGTCGAAACAAGTGGCCTGCGGCGGCTGCTGAATTGTCGCTTGGCTGATGTGGCGGATGCGCTTGGAGACTGATTTTAGCGGGAAAGCATCTTTGCCAAGCCAAAGTATTCGGGCGTGATCTGGCGGGTGCGCGCGCTGCATTCTGCCAGCGATACCGGCTTTTGGTCGCGCCCGACCCGCGACACCATCATCCCGCTTGCGCCACTCAGCAGCAAATCCACCGCATACACGCCCATACTCGTCGCCAGCAGCCGGTCAAAAGCGGTGGGGCTGCCCCCGCGCTGGGTATGTCCCAAAATAGTCAGGCGTATCTCGAAGCCGATATGCTTCTGCTGCAAGAAGGCCGCCAACTCTGGACCCTGATACGGCGCGCCTTCTGCCAGGATAGCGATAGCATGCGACTTGCCGCGCACATAGGCATCTTCCAGCGCGACAGCAATCTCGTTCATGGTCACGCCATTTTCTGGCGTCACCACAATCTCCGCGCCGCCCAGGATGCCGCCCATGACCGCCAAATAGCCGCAATCATGCCCCATGACTTCGATGACGAAGGCGCGATTGTGCGAGGTGGCTGTATCGCGCAGGCGGTCGACCGCGTCCAGAATGGTGTTCAGCGCCGTGTCGACGCCGATGCTGGTATCGGTGCCCCAGATGTCGTTGTCGATGCTGGCGGGGATGCCGATGACAGGCACGCCCATATCGTGCAAAGCCAGCGCGCCACGCAAGCTGCCATCGCCGCCGATGACGATGACGCCTTCGATGCCGCGTTCGTTCAGCCGGCGCCTGCCTTTGCGCTGACCCGCCGCCGTCTTGAATTCTTCGTTGCGCGCAGTCTGCAAAACAGTGCCGCCGCGCTGCAAAATGCCGCTGACCTCGCGCCCGCTCAGCAGAGCGATATCGCCCGCCAACAGTCCCTGGAAGGCTTGGCGAATGCCATAGACCTCGACCTGTTTGTCCAGCCCCGCCCGCACAACTGCCCGCACAGCCGCGTTCATGCCCGGCGCATCGCCACCGCTGGTCAACACAGCGATTCGTTTCACTGCCGCTGTCTCCATTGCATTGATGAACGATTATAGCCAGTTTGCGGCGCGCCTTCAATTCTCAGCCAGGTTAAGCCCCACTTAAGTCCGTCTCCAAAATCTGCACGAACTCGTCTTTTCCCACGATCTCAAGCAAGGCTTGGCAGAGCTCGTCGCAAATATCAGTGGTGTGGTCGGGAAAGCGCAAGGCAGTTCGCTGATCGCCGCGGACGATAAGGATGCGGAAGTGATCCTTGCCAGGAAATCTCACACAGCAGCGGTGGATGCGCTCGAGTTTGCGGCGGTCTTTGTCGATGTTCGCCGTGGCGGCCAATGTTATGGCAATTGTGCGCGGCGGGCGCATTTGGGGTTCGTCATCCTGGCTGGGCAGGCGCAGCTCGCTCGCGCCATTTGACCAAGCCGGCTCGACATCGGGGTTGACCGCTGGCGCTGGATCGGGGAAGACGTCAGGCGGTGGCGGCAAATCATCCTGCGCCCAGTCTGGCGGCTGTTCGTCGGGTATGGGCGCGCTCTCGGCGCTGGCGACGCTGAAATCCAGACGCAGTTGGTCAGCAATGATCTGCGCTTCGCCGCGACTGTTGTCATAGCGGCCACTAATCAGCACGATCTCGCCAACTGCCAGCTCGCGCGCGCCCGTGGTGGCTGTCTGGCTGATGCTGGCATAGGTCTCGACAACCTTGCCAAAGGCATCGGGAAAGAACACAACTTCGATGATGCCAGCGCTGTCATGCCAATCTTCCAGACTCAGCACAGCCATCGGCTTGCCATTGCGCGTGGTCAGCCGGCGCAGCGCCGTGATCTCGCCAGCGACGCGAACGCGCTCGGGTTTTTTCAACGTTGGGCTTTTGAGTTCGGCGATCGATTGCAGATTCTGTTTTTCCAGTTGCTCGCGGTGACGGTCGGCTGGGCGGCCCGTCAGATAAAAACCCAGCAACTCTTTCTCCCACATCAGGCGATCGCGCGGGGGGACTTCGTCGATGTGATGAAACTCGGCGAAATTGTCGGCGTTGGTGGCGGCAGCGCCAAACATCTGAATCTGCCCGACTTCCAGATCATGATGATGCTTGCCACTGGCGCTGACGAGGCCGTCCATGGCGCCCAGCAGGCTGGCGCGCGTGCCAAACACATCCATTGCGCCCACTTTGATGAGGCTTTCCAGCGACCGTTTGCCGATATTTCGCAAATCGACGCGCTGGTAAAAGTCAGTCAGGTCTGTATATGGCAGCTCGCCCCGTTGGGCGATCATGTCTTGCGCCGCCAAAGCGCTGGCATTTTTCACCGCAGCCAAGCCAAAGCGAATGGCGCGTTTGCCATCGTCGCTGCTTTCGATATCAAAGTCCAGTTGGCTGCTGTTGACATCGGGCGGCAGGATCGGGATGCGCAAGCGGCGACATTCTTCCAGCACAGTCGATATTTTGCCCAGGTCATCGCGCTGCACGCTCAAAATAGCAGTCATATACTCCTGGGGATAATGGCACTTGAGATAGGCTGTCTGCACAGTCATGACGGCATAGTCGGCGGCATGAGGCTTGTTGAATCCATAATTGGCGAATTCAGCGATCATGTCGAAGATGCTGGCGGCGGCATCAGCGGGGATTCCGTTTTGGGGTCCGCGCTCGATGAAAATGGCTTTGTGCTTGTTGAGGTCTTCAGGTTTTTTCTTGGACACCGCTCGGCGCATCAAATCGGCTTCGCCCAGTTCATAGCCAAAAAGCTCGCCGGCGATTTGCATAATCTGCTCTTGATACACACAAATGCCATAGGTCTCGCGGAGGATGGGCTCCAAGCGTGGGTGCAGCGGGATAACCTCTTCGTCGCCATGCATGCGGCGGCAATAGGCGGGGATATAGTCCATGGGTCCAGGGCGGTACAGCGCGATAGCCGCCACGATATTTTCAAAGACGCGCGGACGCATGCCACGCAGCATCTGCTGCATGCCGCCCGATTCGACCTGGAAGACGCCCACCGTCTCGCCCCGTCCCAGCATCTCAAAAGCGACATCCAGGCGCGCTCGCTGTTCAGGGGTGGCCTCGTCATGACGATAAGGGATGTTGTCGATAGAATAGCGTATGCCGCGGTGCCTGGCGATCAACTCACAGGCTTTGCGCATGATCGTCAAGGTCGACAAACCCAGAAAGTCGACCTTGAGCAAGCCAATGGACTCGGCCGTTTCCATGGGAAATTGCGTCACGGCTTTCAGCGCGCCGCCTGAGGGATCCTTGCCGGTGATGCGATGCAGCGGCACCAGCTCGACCAAGGGGCGGTCGGCGACGATCACGCCAGCCGCGTGCGTGGAAGCGTGGCGCGTCATGCCCTGCAAATTGATGGCGGTATCGATGACGCGCTGCAGCTGCGGCTCGTCTTGGTACAGCGCAGTCAGCTCTGGGCTGGCATCAACATATTCGCGGATCTTCTTTTGGCGCGCTTCTTGGGGGATGAGGGCGGCGGCGCGGTTGATCAACCCCAAGTCGACATCCAGAGCGCGCCCGACATCACGCACAGCCGCTTTTGCGCCCATGGTGCCAAAGGTGATGATAGCCGCGACCTTGTCTTCGCCATACTTCATGGCTGTATAGGCGATCATCTCGCCGCGGCGGTCGTCTGGATAGTCCAGGTCGATATCGGGCATGCTGACGCGCCCTGGATTCAAAAATCGTTCAAACAGCAAACCGTTTTGGATGGGGTCGATATTGGTGATGCCCAGGCTGTAGGCGACCAGCGACGCCGCCCCAGAACCGCGCACATTCCACCAAATATCGGAATGGCGGGCATACTCGCACAGGTCCCAGACAATCAGGAAATAGCTGTCGAAGCCCATGCTGTGGATGATGGTCAACTCGCGGTCGATGCGCTCCTGGAAAACATTGTCGCGCCGCCAGCCGTCCCCAAAACGCCAAGTCATGCCGAGATCTGTCAGATGATGCAGGTAGCTGGTTTCATCAAAGCCCTCTGGCACAGGAAAAACTGGCAGGTGATAGCCCTTGGGCGACAGGTCGATATCCGTCATCTGGGCGATGCGCAGGGAGTTGGCAAATGCCTCGTCGATCAGTTTGGACGGCAGGCCGGCGAAGTCGGCGCGCATCTCTTGGGCAGATTTCAGATAATAGCTGCTCGCCGGTAGCATGCGCATGCGGTTCTGGTCGGACTTCAAGCTGCTGGTCTGGATGCACAGCAAGGTGTCGTGGGCGTCGGCATCGCCTTTGTCGACATAGTGCACATCGTTGCTGGCCACCAACTGGACGGCGCTGTGCCCGCTGCTGCGATACTCGCAAAGCCAGCGGTTTAGCTCATGCAGGTCGGGGATGTCGTGCCCTTGCAGTTCGAGGAAAAAGTTGTCGCTGCCAAAGACATCTTGATACCAGCCGATCTGCTGGCGAGCGGCATCAAAGTCGCCCTTGTTCGCCAGCCGCGGGATTTCCGCAGCCAGGCAGCCGCTGGTAGCGATAAGCCCCTCGGCGTGGGCAGCCAGAAATTCTTTGTCGATGCGCGGACGATAATAGAAGCCCTCGAGCTGGGCGGCAGAGGCGATCGCCAGCAGATTCTGATAACCGCGCATGTTCTTCGCCAGCAACAGCATGTGGTGGGGAGAGCGGTCGTGGCGGGAGTCGCGGTCGGTCATGCCGCGCGGCGCGAGGTAGGCTTCCATGCCCACAACTGGCGTGATGCCAGCGTCTGTGCAAGCGCGATAAAAGTCTAGCACGCCAAACATGACGCCATGATCGGTGATCCCCAGCGCCGGCATGTTCAGTTCTTGGGCGCGCGCGACCAACTGCTGGATGCGGCTCTGACCGTCCAATAATGAAAACTCGCTGTGCACATGCAAGTGTACGAAGTCGCTGGTCATAAGCTCGCTTCTGCGGATTTTGCTGGGTAGGCATCATTGTCTCGCGCGCGTATTATAACAACATTGCCTGGCGATTTTGACGAGAACCATGCCCGAACTGCCAGAAGTCGAGACTGTTGTGCGCGGCCTGCGCGAGCCGCTGGTCGGTCGGCGCATCACCGCCATGTGGCACGACTGGCGGCGGACCATTCATTCGCCCGCGCCCGATGAGTTTGCGGCGCGAGTGGCTGGCCAGGTGGTCAAGAGCCTGGCGCGGCGCGGCAAATACATCTTGATCCACCTGGATCATGACACCTTGGTGGTTCACCTGAAGATGTCGGGGCGGCTGTATGTGGCGGCGGCTGATGCGCGGCACGAGGCAGACCGCTGGGTGCATGTGCGCTTTGATCTCGACCAGCAGTGGCAGCTGCGCTTCTCAGATGCGCGCAAATTTGGGCGGGTCTACCTGACGGACGATGTCGAGGCGCTGCTGGGGCACCTGGGGCCTGAGCCGCTCGGCGACCAGTTCACAGCAGCCGGCTTTCGTGCGGGGCTGCAGGGGCGCAGACTGGCGATCAAGGCGCGGCTGCTGCAGCAAGAGTTTGTGGCGGGCGTCGGCAATATCTATGCCGACGAGGCGCTGTTTCGCGCGGGCATTCACCCTGCCCGGCCTGCCGAGTCGCTAACGGATGTTGAGGCGGGGCGCTTGCGCGAGACGGTGCGGAAGGCGCTGCAAACCGGCATCGATCGCGAAGGCGCCAGCATCAACTGGTATCGCAAGCCCGATGGCGGCAAAGGCCAATCGCAGAATCATTTTTTCGTCTATGGACGAGCGGAGCAGCCTTGCCGGCGCTGCGGCTCGCCAATTAACAAGATCCGCGTGGCGCAGCGCGGAACGCACTTCTGCCCCAATTGCCAGCCAAGTTCGCTCAAGTAACTAAACTTAATTCACCACAGAGGCGCAGAAAGAAATAAGTGCAGGTAAGTAATGAGCCTCTAGAATGCCCATTTTGCCCCCACCCCAAACCCCTCCCCCAAAGATGAGGGAGAGGCTTTAAAACTACAGAATCGCCGGAAAGACTCCCCTTCCCTCGTTCTGGAGGCAAGGGGACGGGGATGGGGGCTGTAGTCGCAAGACTTACTTGCACTTACTGAGGGCACAGAGGAAAATGTAGGGGCGAGGTGCCGACTCGCCCTAATTGACTCAGTCTTCAGCGACCAGCCGCGGTCGATCGTTTTCACCTCGCGCTAAGCGCCCGGCCGGCGTCTGGGAATCGTGCGGGAAGAAGAGCAGCGCCTTGGTCGCCAAAGCCCATTCCCGCCAGCGGCGTTTGGTCTCGAGAGTCAGCAGCGGCTCGACATCGTAAGCGCTCATCCAAGCCAGGCGCTCGAAATGAATAGCCAGCGAAGCCAAATCACAGAGGAATGCGGCGTGTTCATTCTGGCTGCTTATGCGCAGGCTCATGTGCGCCGGCGTATGTCCCGGCGTCACCAGCGCGTGTATGCCCGGCGCGACTTCGGTATCGCCATCCAGCAGCCGCAGCTGCCCCGACGCGCGGAGCGGCTGATAATTCGCCGGCAAGTAGGTGGCGCGCGTGCGTTCGTTGGGCGCGCAGGCTTGCGCATATTCGCGGCGCTGCACGACATAGCTGGCATTGGGGAAGGCGGGTTGGCGCTCGCCATTTGCGTCCAGCCGGAAGTTGCCCGTGCAGTGATCATCGTGCAAGTGCGTGTTGATGACCAGGTCGATATCGCCCGCCGCGATGCCCAGCGCAGCCAAGCCAGCATGCGTGCCATCAAAATGCGTGATGTTGCGGCGTTTGCGCTGGGTTTGGCTTAAGCAGTTGCCAAAGCCCGTATCGACAAGGATGTTGCGCCCGCCCGAGCGAATCAGGAGGTTGTGATTCGCCGTTTGCAGAAGCTGCCGGTCGTCGACCGAATAATAGCGCGACCACAAAACCCGCGGCACGAGGCCGAACATGCCGCCAGGATCCACCCAGGCGCTGGCGTCGTTGAACAAATGCAGTTCGAAGTCGCCGACGCGCCACATAGCTAGGCGATGCTCAGCCGGCTTGCCGAAAGCGGCCCGTAAGTTGATCTTCGCGCCGGTGGCAGTGCTTGTATTTTTTGCCGCTGCCACACCAGCAGGGTTTGTTGGGGCCGGGGCGGCGGTTGGCATTGCGCACGGTTTGCTGTTGGCGGCGCTCGCCCTGGTCGAAGGCGGCATTTGGATGGCGCTCGCGCATTTGGCGGCGGCGCTGCGGAGTCTGCATCAAAGCTGGCTGCACGAGGAATATATTGCGCGATGCCACCTTGCGATAGGTGTCTTCGACCACGCGAAACATCTGAAAACCTTGCCGCTGATATTCGACCAGCGGGTCCTTCTGGGCGATCGCCTGCAAACCAATGCCCTCGCGCAAGATATCCAAGTCGGTCAAGTGTCGTTGCCAATAGTGGTCCAGAGCGCGAATGACCGTCTGGCGCTCGGCGATTTCCATCAGCCCGGCGCGCGCCGCTTCCAGCTGTTGACGCTTTTGATCGAGCAGATCGGCGACATACTGGCTGACACGTTCGGTCAAGTCGGCGGCTTCCAGCTCGTCCAGGGCGGCGGGCGTGACATCTTGCGGCAAAGGCAAGCCCGCGCTGGCAATCTGCTGGTACATCGCGCCGGCATCGAGGAGTTCGCCATTGTGGTCGGCGGCGAAGGCTTCTTCGATGGCGGTGGCAGCCTGCGACTGGGTCATAGCCAGATAATCGCTGTGCAGGGCTTCGGCGTCTTTTTGCAGCCACTGCAAGCGCTGCGAATACATGATTTCGCGCTGGCGGTTGACGACATCGTCGTATTCGACGACCCGCTTGCGGATATCGAAGTTGTGCCCCTCGACGCGGATCTGCGCTTGTTCGATCGACCGGCTGATCATGCTATGCTGGATCGCCTCGTTTTCAGGGAAGCCAGCGGTTTTCATCAGGCGCTTGACATTGTCATTGGCGAAGCGCTTCATCAAATCGTCATCCAGACTGAGATAAAAGCGCGACGCGCCAGGATCGCCCTGCCGGCCCGAGCGTCCGCGCAGCTGATTGTCGATGCGGCGCGCGTCGTGGCGCTCTGTGCCCAGCACAAAGAGGCCGCCCGATTTCAGCACCGCCTGCCGGTCGCGCTCGACCTGGGCTTCGGCTTCATTCAACGCCGCGTCCCATTGCTTTTCGCTGGCAGCGGTCAGGTCGATGCCCTGCCGACGCAGCGCGGCTCGCGCCAAGCCTTCTGGGTTGCCCCCCAGCAAGATATCAACGCCACGCCCAGCCATATTGGTGGCGATGGTGACCGCGCCTGGTCGGCCCGCCTGGGTGATGATCTCGGCTTCTTTTTCGTGCTGCTTGGCGTTGAGCACCTCGTGTTTGATGCCGGCTTTGGTCAGATACTTGCTCAGGCGCTCTGATGTTTCGACCGCGACAGTGCCGACGAGGACAGGCTGCTTGTGCTGGTTGCGCTCCTGTATCGCATTGACGATGGCATTCCACTTGGACGTTTCGTTGACATAGATCAAGTCGTTGTCGTCGCTGCGGATGACCGGGCGGTGCGTGGGGATCGGCACGACATCCAGTTCATAGGTTTTTTCAAACTCTTCGGCTTCGGTGAGTGCGGTGCCGGTCATGCCAGCCAGCTTGTTGTACATCCGGAAGAAGTTTTGGAAAGTGATGGTCGCCATGGTGATATTCTCACGGCGGATTTGCACGCCTTCTTTGGCTTCGATCGCCTGGTGCAAGCCTTCGGAAAAGCGCCGGCCCGGCATGAGTCGGCCCGTAAAATCGTCGACGATGACCACTTCGCCACCCTGCACGATATATTCCTTGTCGCGCTCAAAAAGCGTCTGGGCGCGCAGGCAGCTGTCGAGGTAGGGCAGCATCTCGGCGTTGTCGGGATGATAGAGCTGCGCAAGCCCCAGAGCATTTTCAACCTTTTCGACCCCCTGCTCGGTCAAATAGACGATGCGATCGCCAATATCCAGCAAAAAGTCGCCATCGGGCGCTTCGTCCTCTACGCTGTCTTCGCTGCTTTTTTTCAGCCGCTTCACAATGGATGCAAAACGGCGATAAA
Organism: Chloroflexota bacterium; assembly: GCA_026709625.1. Taxonomy (GTDB): domain Bacteria; phylum Chloroflexota; class Anaerolineae; order Aggregatilineales; family Phototrophicaceae; genus UBA6055. The sequence continues at coordinate 9,086 of JAPOSR010000072.1, read as the reverse complement.
AGTCGGAGGGTTCGTCAGAAGGCCCCGAGATGATCAGCGGCGTGCGCGCTTCGTCGATGAGAATGTTGTCGACTTCATCCACGATGGCGTAATTCAAGTCGCGCTGCACCAGCCCTTGATGCGCAAGCGCCATGTTGTCGCGCAGGTAGTCGAAGCCAAATTCGTTGTTTGTGCCATAGAGAATATCGGCTTGGTAGGCTTCGCGCCGGCTGATGGGACGCAGGTTTTGATAACGGGCATCGTCGGAGACAAACTCGAGATCGAACAGAAAAGAGCCACTGTCGGGCTGTCCGCCGGTATTTTGGATGACCGCAGCCGACAAACCGAGCAGGCTGTAGACGGGCCCCATGGTCTGCAAGCCATGCTTGGACAGGTAGTCGTTGGGCGTCACCAGGTGGGCGCCGCGCCCGTCCAACGCATTCAGCGCCAGTGGCAATGTGGCGACCAGGGTTTTGCCCTCACCCGTCTTCATCTCGGCGATGCGCCCCTCGTGCAAGACGATGCCGCCGATGAGCTGGACATCATAATGTCGCAAGCCGATCGTGCGCACCGATGCCTCGCGCACCAAGGCAAACACTTCTGGCAAGATTTCTTCCAGGGAAGCGCCGTTTTGCCGCCGCGTTTTCAATTCGCGCAGCTTGCCATTGAGCGCCTCGTCATCCAGCCGCTGCAGCCGCGACTCCAGCGTGTTGATCTGGTCGACCTTGCCTTGATAGTCGGCGAGCGCCCTCTGTATAGGGTCGCCGAAGATGGATTTGACGAGCTTGCCAAACATGGTTTGTCGCTTTTGCCTCGTAGATTTGCCGTCAGTATAGCACAGGCGCGGCGTCTATTTTCGCAGGCGCTCCAGCAGATGTTCAACCGGGCGGCGAAAGAGAATGAAGGCGATGATCGATATCGCTGCCACAGCGTATATGCCCAACTGCACACGAATATCCTGGGCGGCTTCTGCGCCAAAGCGGACAAAGACATAAGTCGGCAGCCAGCCGCCGAAGAACGAAACCAGAATATAAACCAGCAGGCGTATGCGCCCCAAGCCCACAGCATAGCTGATGAAATCGTAGACTGAGAATAGCGCCAGTCGCGCGGCCAGCAGCTGCTTCCAGTCGTCCAGGTAGCGATGATAAAAGCTGTCGATGCGCTCCACGCCCTGCGCGCCGACCAGGCGGAGAATCAAAGGCCGGCCAAAAAGCCGGCCTATCAAGACATTGATGGTGCCGCCAATCACCTCGCCCAACAGCGAATAAAAAGTGCCCAGCTCAATGCCAAAGAGCAAGCCAGCCGCCAACTGGATCGGGCCCGCGGAAAGCGGCGCGAAAGTAAATGTCATGGCTTTGATGCCGACATAAAAAAGCGGACCCCAGACGCCCGCGCCAGCCACCAGCAGCTGCAATTCCTGCAAGCCGACAAGGTGTACGATCCACGAAAGCAGCGCAAACAGCGCCATGTATATCGCCGCGCCCAGCGCCAGCGTCGTGGAAGATAGTCGGCTGGGCGGGCTGTCGGACGGGCTGTAGATAGAGCGTTTTTCTTCACTCATTGAAAAGCGCGCCCACGCTTCTGCCCTCGTGCGCCCGCAAGATGACCTCGCCCAACAGCGGCGCGATAGAAAGCACGGTCATATTGGGCAGCATGCGAGATTTGGGAGTGTCGAGCGTGTTGGTAAAGATAATTTCGCGCAGGTCGAGGGCGGCAAGTCGCTCATAGGCCTGCTCACAAAAGAAGGGATGCGTAAACGCGAAGAGCACATCGCGCGCGCCATAATCGCGGACGACCTTCACAGCGCTGACGACGCTGCCGGCGGTATTGACTTCATCATCGACCAGTAGCACATTCTTGCCTTTGACGCTGCCAATCAGCGACAGAGCGCGCGGGCTTTCGGCATTGCTGACGCGGCGTTTTTCGACAAATGCCAGCGGCACGCCGAGCGTTTCCGCCCAGTTTCTGCCCTGCTTGGCAAAGCCCAGGTCGGTCGCCACCACGACAAGATCTTCCAGTTCTCCAGCGCGCAGCCTAGCGATAATGTGGTCGCTCAAGAGATGAAAAGCCGTGAGCGCATCGCCGGGGATATTAAAGAAGCCCTGGATCTGCCCGGAATGCAGGTCGATGGTCATATAGCGGTCGACGCCGGCGGTTTCGATCATATTGGCGATGAGCCGAGCCGAGATAGGCACGCGTGGCTGGTCTTTCTTGTCCGAGCGGGTATAGCTCATGTAAGGCACGACCAGATTGATGCGCCAGGCTGAATCTCGCTTCAGCGCGTCGATCATGATCAGCATTTCCACAAGGTTGTCGTGCACGGGCGAGGCCATGGTCTGCACGAGATAGACATCCTTGCCGCGCACGCTCTCTTCCAGCTTGATAAAGATATTTTCGTTGGAAAAGACAGTCCGATAATAAGCGCCCGGCTTGACATTGTAGGCAGAAATGCGCGAGATGTAATCAGCGATCTCGCTGCCCAATGCCTGCGAAGCGCTGCCAGAGAAAATCTTCATTGAGCCGAAGCGCATGGTGGAAGACTGTTCGGGCGCTTCCTGGTCGCAGCGCTTGGCCGCGGTCGGATTGTACTTGGCACCAGGTACTTTGGCTTGGTCGCTCGTGCTCATGTCGCTTTCAACAACCCGGCGGCGGGGAAAAAGTGTTGCAATGATAATGATAGCAGGAAAAGCGGCTGGGTCTAGGCTCGCTGGGGCGAACGATTGCGATGTCGCCCCCAGCCCCTTGCCTCGTTTTGGATGCAGGGGGCTGGGTGTATGGCGAGAGCAAAGCAAGCGACTCAGATGTGCGCGGCGATTGTGCTGACGATCTTGCCCTTGGGTTTGAACCCAGTGATCCGTTCAACAGGCTGGCCGCCTTTGAAGAGAATCAACGTGGGAATGCCCATGATGCCATAATTCATAATGATATCCTGGTTGGCATCGGCATCGACCTTGGCGACGCGCAGTTTGCCGGCATATTCGCTGGCAATCTCATCGACAATCGGCGCAATCATCTTGCATGGACCGCACCACTCCGCCCAAAAATCGACCAAAACGGGCGTCGCGCTGTCCAATACCTCGCTCTGGAACTCAGCTTCGTTGACTTCAAATGCCTGGCTGCTCATATTGTCCCCTCTTTTCTTTTAGGCGATCTGCTCATAAGACGAGCGGCTGGCAGTTTATCTTACATCAGAATTGCCTTAACAGCAGTCGGCGTGCTAGCATCTCGGCAAGCCCTTCCCACCACAGAGGCGCTATGGCTGAAGAGCATCATTTGCCCGACCTGAGCAGCCGCCAGGAACTTATCCTGACCTGCATCGTGCAAGCCTATTCAGAAAAACCCGAGCCAGTCAGCTCCGGGCATCTGGTCGATAATTATCAACTGAATATCAGCTCAGCGACAGTGCGCAACGAGATGGCGCAGCTTGAAGAGCTGGGATATATCGCCGCGCCACACACATCGGCGGGCAGGCTGCCGACCGCGGCCGGCTTTCGTTATTTCGTGCGCCGCCTGCTGCAAACCCACAGCTTGACCCGTGGCGAACAGAGCCACATCTCCGAGCGGGTGGGCACCTTACAAGCGGGTATGGAACAATGGATGCGGCGGACAGCGGCGCTGCTTTCGCGCGCGGTGCAGACAGCCGCGATCGTGACGCCGCCCATCGCCCAGACCAATACATTCAAGCATGTGGAGTTGATTTCGATACAAGGTCGGCTCGCGCTGATGGTGTTGGTGCTGCACAGCGGCAGCGTGCACCAGCGCATGTTGACCCTGGCCGACGCTGTTCCCCAGCAGCAGCTTGCCGAAGCCGCCAAGCGCGTCAATGAGATCTGCGCCAGCCTGGAGGCGCGGCAAGTGCGTCTGCGCAGCATCAATCTGCCTATGCTCGACCGCGAAGTGGCAGAATTGACGGCAGAGTTGATCGAAACAGCCGACAACAACCAGGCGCGTTTCATATACCGCGATGGCCTCAGCCGCATCATCGAAAGCTTTGCCGATGAAGAAGGCGCGCAGCAAGCCATCCGCATTTTGGAAGAACACACTGTGCTCAATGCGCTGCTGAACGATATGCTGGAACGGTTGCCCAAAGACGCGGGCGAGGCGGTCGATGTGCGCGTTGTCATTGCTGGCGATGGGCGCTACCAAGACCTCAACCGCTTGAGCATGGTGCTCAGCCGCTATGGCGATCCAGAGAAAATGAGCGGCGCGATCGGCGTGCTGGGCCCAACGCATATCAATTATGGCCGCGCAATCAGCACAGTGCGTTATGTTTCCAACCTGATGACGAATGTGCTGGCCACGCTCTATCAAGACGGCGTAGACAACGGCGAGCCAGGCAACATATAAACTTCGTAAGACTTCCACCGCGCGCGCGATATTCTTGCTGAATCTAACTATAATGCCGCCTGTTCTGATACAGGTCATATACGCATTCGCAATAATGTTGGCATTCCCATGCAGCGGATGGTTTGCGCAGAAGGACAGGTTATGAGCCAAGAAACCCAGCAGACAACGCAGCAAGACAACCCCAAAGGCGAGCAGCCGGCGCAGCCCCCGGCAAGCGCCACCATCGACATAGAAGCGCTGGATGAGCTTGGCGCGGCAAAAAAAGCCCTGCAAGAAGCCATTCAAGAGCGGCACGCGGCACAAGAAGCGCTGGAAGCCGCAACACAGCTGGCGAATGAAAATCTGGCTGGCTGGCACAGCGCCAACAAATCGGTCGATGACCTTAAAAGAGAAATCGAACGGCAAAAAAAGAGCGGCGAAGCCTTCAAAAAGCGCGCCCAGTTGGCTGCGGCGCAAAAGCTAGAAGCGTTGATTTATGCCGTTGACGAATTCCTCACCGCTTCGCCAACTCCGCCGGATGACATCCGCGACCACGACTGGGTGGCAGGCGTGCAGATGCTGCAGCGCAAACTGGAATCGGCGCTGGCAAGCCACATCGATGCCGACAAGGTCGTGATTGAACTGCCTGCCGACTCGGCGCTGACTTTTGATGATCTGGCAGCTGAAGTCGCAGCCGCCAAAAGCGAAGATGAAACATTTGCGCTGGCGGTCGAATCAATCGCCCCCGCGCCGGGCGATGCCTTCGATGGCAAGCTGCACCAAGCTATCGGCATCGATAGCAGCGGCGAAAACGAAAGTGGGACTGTGGCGCAGACATTGCGGCGCGGTTATCGCGTTGGAGACTTTGTATTGCGAGAAGCGCTGGTGATGGTAGCGGGCTAGGCGAAAAAACATCCCAGCCACATCGTCAGCGGCAAAAAGAGAGAAAGGAAGACACACATGGGCAGGATTATTGGAATCGACCTGGGCACAACCAATTCTGTGGTTGCCGTGATGGAAGCGGGCGAACCAACCGTCATTCCCTCGTCAGAAGGCGGCAATCTGGTGCCATCGGTGGTGGCTATCAACGCCAAGACCGGCGAGCGGCTGGTTGGACGGGTGGCGCGCAACCAGGCAGTCGTCAACCCAGAGAACACCGTATTTTCGGTCAAGCGCTTTATGGGGCGCAAGTTTGCGGACTCGGTCGTGGCTGAAGCCCGCGAATTGATGCCGTATAAGCTGTCGGCCGCGCAAAATGGCGATGTGCGCATCCGCATGAACGAGCGCGATTACAGCCCGCCCGAGATCTCGGCGATGGTCTTGCAAAAGCTCAAAGCCGATGCCGAAGCCTATCTGGGACAGACGGTCGCCCAAGCCGTCATTACTGTGCCGGCTTACTTCAACGACACCCAGCGCAACGCCACCAAAGACGCTGGCAAGATCGCCGGGCTGGAAGTGCTGCGCATCATCAACGAGCCGACCGCATCGTGCTTGTCCTTTGGCTTGGAAAGCCGCGAAGAAGGCATTGTGGCGGTCTATGACCTGGGCGGCGGCACGTTCGATATCTCTATCCTGGAGATCGCCGATGGCGTCTTCGAGGTCAAATCGACCAGCGGCGACACTTTTCTCGGCGGCGACAACTTCGACGAGCGCATCATCAACTGGATCGCCGGCGACTTCCAAAAAGAGACCGGCATCGACCTGCGCAAAGATTTGCAGGCGCTGCAACGGCTCAAGGAAGCGGCGGAAAAAGCCAAAATCGAATTGTCGACGACCACCAGCGCCGATATCAGCCTGCCCTTCATCACCGCCGACGCCAGTGGACCCAAACATCTCAATATAAATCTGTCGCGCTCCAAGCTCGAGAGCCTGGTCGATGACCTGATCGACGCTTCGATCAAACCTTGTCGCGATGCGCTGAAGGCAGCCGGCTTGACCACCAGCGATGTAGACACGGTGCTCTTGGTCGGCGGCATGACGCGCATGCCCGCGGTGCAAGAGGCTGTGCAACGTTTCTTTGGCAAAGAGCCCACCCGCCGTGTGAATCCAGACGAAGTCGTCGCGCTGGGCGCAGCCATTCAAGGCGGTGTGCTGGGTGGCGATGTCAAAGATGTCTTGCTGCTCGATGTGACGCCATTGACTCTGGCTATCGAGACCTTGGGCGGCGTCGCCACAGCCATGATCGAGCGCAACACCACCATCCCCACCAAAAAGTCGCAGGTCTTTTCCACCGCGGCCGATGGTCAAACCCAGGTGGAGATCAATGTTTTGCAGGGCGAGCGCTCGATGGCGCGCGACAACAAATCGCTGGGCACCTTTATCCTGGCGAATATCCCGCCCGCCCAGCGCGGCATGCCACAGATCGAAGTCACTTTTGATATCGATGCCAATGGCACGCTCAATGTCGCTGCCAAAGACAAGGCGACTGGCACCGAGCAGACGATTGTGATCACCGCCAGCAGCGGCTTGACAGACGAGCAGGTCGACCGCGCTGTCGCCGAAGCTGAGCAGTTTGCCAGCGCCGACGCCGAGCAGAAAGAAAAGGCGGAAGTCGAAAATCAAGCGGAAAGCGCCATTTATCAAGCCGAGAAATTGCTGGGCGAGCACAAAGACAAGCTGCCGGCCGAGATGGTGAGCGAAACCGAAGCCAAGATCGCGGCGCTGCGCACGGCGATGGCGGGCGACAGCCTCAGCGACACAAAGTCGGCGATCGAAGCGCTCCTGGCGCACTTGCAAACGCTGGGCGGCGCGATGTACCAAGATGGCGAAGCAGCCACAAACGGCGCGCAGAGCAAAAACGAAGATGAAGATGTCATCGACGCGGAATTCACCGAAGCCTAGATTGTCGTGCCCGGTTGTGCCCCACAGCCGGGCAATGCGCTATCATCTGGCTGGGCGAGAGCAAGTTCAAATACCGCGCTTTTTTTGATTGCGCCGCCCGCCAAATGCCGCCTGTTGAAAGAGAGACGGTCGAATGCCCAGAGACTATTATGAGGTGCTAGGCGTCCCGCGCAGCGCCGATACCAAGCAGATCAAGAGCGCATTTCGGCGGCTGGCGCGTCAATATCACCCCGATGTCAGCGACGCAGCCGATGCCGAAGACAGGTTCAAAGAGATCAGCGCCGCCTACGAAGCGCTTTCGGACGATGAAACGCGCGCGCGTTATGATCGCTTTGGACATGCCGGACTGAATGGCGCGAGCGGCTCTGGCCAGGGCATGGGCGGCTTCGGCTTTGACGACATATTCGATATGTTTAACAGCGCCTTTGGTGAACAACGAGGCGGGCGGCGGCGAGCGCCCAGCCATGGCGGTGACCGCCGCGTGAATGTCACCATTGATTTCATCGATTCGGTGTTTGGCATCGAAAAAGACGTTGAGTTCCTGCGCCTCGAAAGCTGTGAAGACTGTGGCGGCAGCGGCGCGACGGCGGGTTCGCGGACGATCACCTGCCGAAATTGCAATGGCAGCGGCGAGGTGCGCCAAGTGCAGCAGACTCTGCTCGGCTCGATGGTTCGCGCGCACACCTGCCCCAACTGTGGCGGCAAAGGCAGCACGATTTCCAACCCCTGTCGCAGCTGCGATGGCAGTGGGCGGCGGCGTCAGCGCGCGCTGCTGAATGTCAAAATCCCGCCTGGCATCAGCGAAGGCATCCAGATTCAGGTGCGTGGCGAAGGCGATGCGGGAGAAAATGGCGCGCCGCCCGGCAATTTGTTTGTGGTCGTGCATGTGAGAGACCACGCCTATTTCAAGCGCAACGAAAACGACATTATCCTTGATATCAACATAAATATCGCGCAAGCGGCGCTGGGCGATACCATCCAGGTCGAGACTGTGGATGGCATGGTCGATCTGGATATATCGCCGGGCACACAGACCGGCAAGATATTCCGTCTGCGCGGACGCGGCTTTCCCCGGCTGCGCGCCGATGGCAGCAGCAGCGGCCGTGGCGATCAGCTGGTTGGCGTGCAGGTCGCAACGCCGACTAATCTGAGCGAAGAGCAACGAGAGCTCCTCTCGCAGCTGGCAGAAACCTTTGGCGGCGACATGTCGTCGCAGCGCGGCGGGCGCGGCTTGTTTGAACGGGCGATGGATTTTCTCGCCGGCGACGACAAATAAGCCCGCATGAGCCGGTGGATTGAAGTCAGCCTGCGCGTCGATGGCGAAAGCGCGGAAGCTATCGCCGAGGTGCTGGGTCGGTATGGCCATCAAGGTGTCTCGCTGGAGCAGGCTGATATCGCGCCCGACACCTGGGACGAAGTCGACCTGCCGCCGGCGCAGAGCTTAATCTTGCGCGCCTACTTCCCAGACGATGCGCGCGCAGATGCCACCAAAATGCAGTTGGAAGCCGCGCTGGGGCATATGCGCCAGCTCTATCCGATGCCAGAGCCCGTTTATCGCCAGCTCCGTGAAGACGATTGGGCGCAAGCCTGGAAAGCGCACTATCAGCCGCTGCGAATCGGCCGACGCCTGCTGATCCGCCCGCGCTGGATCGATGTGACGCCGGCGCAGGGCGACATCGTCATCGCGCTGGATCCGGGTATGGCATTCGGCACGGGCACGCACCCGACTACACAGCTTTGCTTGCAAGCCCTGGAACGGGTGATTCAACACGGGCAGTCGGCGCTGGATATCGGCTGTGGCAGCGGCATCTTGTCGATTGCGGCGGTCAAGCTGGGCGCGAGACGGGCGCTGGCGCTGGATATCGACCCCATCGCGGTCGCGGCAGCGCGAGACAACGCCATCTACAACGATGTCGCGCAGCGAATCACCGCGCAGCAAG
>JAPOSR010000011.1 GCA_026709625.1 Chloroflexota bacterium | reverse complement strand
TTTTTGTGGATGTCTATCGCATATGGCTATGCGCCAATGTCCGTACTGCCGATCCCCAGACCAGCAAAGCAAGGCGCTGCGCTCTTGGAAGCTGTATCAGAATTAGCAAAACGACAGACTGATAGTCCGTTTTGGGCGTCTGTGGAGCGGACGCCCAAGCCCCCATCCCCCGGCCCCTTGCCCCCACAAGAAGGGAAGGGGAGCGAGTCGAGCGCGGATTTAAGCATAAATTGCAGCGACTTGTCCCGACAGCCCCTCGATTGAAGCCAGTTCGCTACGAGATTAAAGCCCCTCCCTCATGTTTGGGGGGCAAAGCAACGCGTACCCACCAAAATCGCCACTCCGTCCAATATGGATTTTTTCGCATCATCACTGCGCTTGCTGTACAATAGGCTTTCAAGCTCAGAGACTGCCTATCTGGAGCGATGGCATGACAAACACAGCAGCGATCATGGAGCGGTATCGGCGGGTGATGTTCGCGGCGGCAGCGCCCTATCACGGCGAAAAGCCGCTGGTGGCAGAGCGCGCCAAAGACCAGTACATCTGGGATATTGATGGCGTCCGCTACCTCGACTTCTTTGGCGGCATCTTGACTGTGTCGGTCGGGCATTGCAATGACGAAATCACCGCGCGCGCGCTGGCGCAGCTGCAAAAGCTGCAGCACACCTCGACCATCTATGTCAATGAGACGATGGTCGCGCTAGCGGAAACGGTCGCCGAATTGACGCCGGGACGCTTGCAGAAGTGCTTCTTCACCAACAGCGGCACCGAAGCCAATGAGACGGCGGTGCTGGCGGCGCGCATGTACACCGGCAACTCGGTCATCATCGCCCTGCGCCACGCCTATTCCGGCCGTTCCCTGTTGGGGATGAGCCTGTCTGGGCAGGGTCCCTGGCGGTTGGGCGGAGTCGTCGATCCGTACATCAAGCATGTGCGCAACCCCTATGCTTTCCGCGCGCCAGCCGGTTTGACGACAGAGCAATTGGTTGATCTGTGTGTGAACGACCTGGAAGAGACGATCGCCACCATCACGCAGGGGCGCATCGCCGCCTTCATTGCCGAGCCGATCCAAGGCGCAGGTGGGTTTATCGTCCCGCCTGCCGACTATTTCCGGCGCGCGCTGCCCATCATCAAAGCCGCTGGTGGCTTGTTCATCGCCGATGAAGTGCAGACGGGCTGGGGACGCACAGGCGGCAAGTGGTTTGGCATCGAGCAATTTGGCATCGAACCCGACATCATGACCTTCGCCAAAGGCATGGGCAATGGCAGCCCAATCGGCTGCACCATCGCAACGCCTGAAGTGGCTGATGCAGTGGGCGGCCTCACCTTTTCGACATTTGGCGGCAACCCCGTCACCATGGCGACGACGCTGGCTACTATCGAATACATGCAGGCGCACGACACGCCGACCAACTGCGCTGTGCAGGGCGCGCGCCTGGCTGAGCGCTTGGCAGAATTCGCCGCCGAGTTCCCTTTTCTGGGCGAGGCGCGGGGCATGGGCTTGATGCAGGCGCTGGAATTTGTGCAGCCCGCCGACAATGCGCCCGATGCCGCCCGCACAGTCGCTTTTGTCGATGCCTGCAAAGAAGGCGGCTTGTTGCTGGGCAAAGGCGGCTTGTATGGCAATGTCGTGCGCATCGCCCCGCACCTGAATGTCAGCCGCGCCGATGTCGATACCGCCTTGGACATCATGGCGGACGCCCTGGGCGAGGTGTCTTGACTTGCGCCAGGCGCCAGCAGCTGCCTCCATGAACAGCATCGCCATTGCGCCGACCATGCCGAGCGCGCGGCCTCGGACTATGCGCAGTCTGCTCTTGCCAGTCACGATTCTGCTGGCGCTGGCGCTGACAATCAGCCTGATAGAGACTTATCGCGGGCTGCCTATCGATGACGAACTCGTAAGCGAATCGACCCTGGGGCGGCTCTCGCTCTGGATGGCGGGGCAAAGCGGCGGCGCGCCAGACGAATTGCGATCGCCCTTGGCGCGCTATGCGGCCAACTGGGCGGCGCAGCTGGGACAAGACGAGCTCGACCCGGCTGTGCTTTTGGGGGCGCTGGCGAACCTGCGCTCGCTGTATCTGGGCGCTGTGACATTCCTGCTGGCTTTGGCGCTGCTTGTGGAGCTGCGAATCGTCGCGGGGGCGAGAGGAGTCTTGCTCGCCGCGCTGCTTATGCTCGCCGCGCTGCTCTTCGACCTGCCAACTGTTGAAAGCAGCGATGCCTTGGCGCGCGTCATCTTGGCTATCTTGCTGACGACGCTGGCTTTGGTCTTGCGCCCGAGCCGCATCACCCGCGCAGTTGGGTTTTGTCTGACGCTTGCGCTGCTGATGGTCGGCTGGGAGGCGGGCAAAGCCTTCGCCGATTCGGTTTCATACAAAATCTTGCTGCCACAGGCGGGCTGGCAATATCGCGCGCTGCCGACGCTGGACGAGGCGTTGACAGCGCTGCAAAGCGGCAGAGTCGATGTGGTCATCGCCGACCGCAAAGATCTGGATGATTTGATGCCGCCCCAGCCGCCGGGCAATTCAACAGACGCGCTGGATGAAGACCTGCCATATCCTGACCTACGCTATCTGCGGCAGATGGAGCGGAGCGAGGGACTGGCCTTTTTGCCCATAAGCCCAGCCTTTCCGGGGCGGCTGAGCATCGCCCTGCGCGCGGAAGACGCCTTGCAGACGACCAGCGCGCGGCAGATCTTCGACCGCCCGATCGCGACTGTCAGCGGCGACTTCGCCGATGCGCGCTTTCTCAGCCAGCCCCGCAGCTTGGTCTTGCTGGATCTCAAGATACTCAAGGACCTCAACCTGCCACACTTGCAGATGATCGCCGAAGCATTTGCCCAGCCGGCGCGGCGCAATGGCGAGCTGCTGCTGCTGCGCATCCTGGCTGAGGCGGGCGCTTACACCTTCAGCGAGGCGATCTTCGGTTTTGTGTTTGGCGCGGCGCTGGGCTTCATGCTGGGCGCGTTCTTTGCCCATTCGCGCTTGCTGGAACGCGGCTTGCTGCCGTATGTGGTGGCATCGCAGACAGTGCCGATCTTGGCTATCGCGCCCATGGTGGTGATCTGGCTGGGCGCTGGTCCGCTGTCGGTGGCTGTCATCGCCGCTTATTTGACCTTCTTTCCAGTCACGATCAATACACTGCGCGGGATGCAGTCGCCAGCCACCGAGCAGGTCGAGTTGATGCGCTCTTATGCCGCGGGGCGCTGGACGATTATGTGGAAGCTGCGCCTGCCAGCTGCCTTGCCCTACATCTTCACCGCGCTGAAAGTCTCGGCGACAGCCAGCGTGGTCGGCGCGATCATCGGCGAGCTGCCATCCGGCATTGGCGATGGACTGGGGCGGGCGATTTTGGATTTCAGCTCGGATTATAGTTTGATATCGACCCCCAAACTGTGGGCATCGATTGTTATGGCGGCGGCTGTTGGCATGGTATTCTTCGCCGCGGTCAGCTTGTGCGAACGGGTGGCGCTGCGCAGCTTTCTGCCATCTGAAGGAGCGCGGACATGAATGCCATAGAGGCGCGGGGCATTCAAAAAATTTTTAACCCTGGCACGGACGAAGCCGTCGTCGCCCTGCAGGATATCGACTTGCAGGTCGCCGCTGGCGAGTTTTTGTCGCTGGTGGGACCGTCGGGCTGTGGCAAATCCACCTTGATGCGCCTGATCGCCGACTTGCTGCAGCCCAGCAGCGGCGACCTGCGCGTCAATGGCAAAGCGCCCGCCCAAGCCCGCCGCGACCGCGACTATGGCATGGTCTTCCAGCAAGCCACGCTCTACGACTGGCGCAGCGTCAGCAAAAATGTGCAGCTGCCCCTGGAAGTGATGGGCTATGCCAAAGCCGAGCGGGCAAAGCGCGCCCAAGCTATGCTGGACATGGTCGAGCTGGGTGATTTTGTCGAGCATTATCCTTGGCAGCTGTCGGGCGGCATGCAACAGCGCGTGTCGATCGCCCGCGCCTTGGTCTTCGAGCCATCGGTGCTGCTGATGGACGAGCCCTTTGGCGCGCTGGATGAATTCACCCGCGAGCGCATGAACTTCGAATTGCTGCGCATCTGGCAGGCGACCGGTACGACTGTCGTTTTTGTGACGCACAGCATCGCCGAAGCCGCTTTTTTGTCGGGGCGCATCGTGGTCATGACGCCCCGACCCGGGCGCATCACCCAGGTTGTGAGCAATCCGCTGCCCTATCCGCGTGATTTCCATACCCGCAGCGACCCGGCTTTTCACGCGCTGGTCGCCCAGCTGCGCGATCTGCTGCGCGACGCGGTGGGGCCAACGCTTGCGCAAGCCCGCGAGACCTGACCGATGACGCGCGACCGCCTCGCTGCTTATCTGCCGACAATCGCTGTGGCGGTGGCTGTGCTGCTGGCTTGGGAGCTGCTGGTGGTGGCTTTCGACATTCAGCAATTTCTGCTGCCCAAGCCATCGGCCATCTTCGCCGAATTCGCCGATCAGGTTGGTTTGTGGCTGGCGCCAGACGAGCGGTCGATCCTCTTCGAGTCCAGCGGCGCGACATTTTGGGAGGCGATTGGCGGCTTCGTCATCGGCTGTGGGGGCGGGGCGCTGGTGGCGTTGATTACTTCGCGCTGGACTGTTCTCAGCGAAGCGACCATGCCCTTCGCCATCGCCGCCAATTCGGTGCCCATTATCGCCTTCGCGCCGATTATGAACAACTGGTTCGGCATCACCAACCCCGCCTCGAAGATGGCGATTGTGGCGATCATCGTATTCTTCCCCACCATGATCAACACGGTGCGCGGCTTGACGCTGGTCGATGCGCGGCAGCTCGAGCTCATGCGCAGTTATGCGGCCAGCCCCGGCGAGGTATTGTGGAAGCTGCGCATTCCCAACGCCCTGCCCTATATTTTCAGCGCCCTGCGCGTCGCCAGCGCGCTCAGTTTAATCGGCGCGGTGGTGGCGGAATTTTTCGGAGGCCCGCGCGCCACGCTGGGCGTCTATATCACGCAGGAAGCCTCGGCCTTTGATTTCGCCAAAGCCTGGACCGCTATTATGATGGCGTCGATCATCGGCATTGGTTTTTATCTGGCGGTGCTGCTGATCGAGCGGCGCTTGATGCCCTGGCATGTGAGCTTTCGGGTGGAGTGAGGGGGATTACACAAGAGCCTGTATCGGAATAGAGCCAAAATGTACCGTAGTTCGCGTCATCGTCCTGCCAAGCAAGGCACGAGCAACGTTGTCTGGTGCATCGCCAATGTGCAGTGCGAAACGGTTATCGACGGCTATTCGTCGCAAAATCATACGCTTTCACAGTCAATTCGCCGCATATTACTCAAACTAATCTCTTGCTGTACTTCGTTTCGATGCGGTTTTGTGATATTTCGCAATATCTGGGATTTATTTCAAACGCAATACAATTTCGCCTATTGTTGACACTCGCTTCTATTGTCGTACCTGAACCGCAAAACGGGTCTAAGACAACACCACCTTCAGGACAACTTGCCTTCACCATTCTCTCTATGATTTCTAGAGGCTTTTGTGTTGGATGGTCTTCACGCTCCCTATGTAGTCTATGCAAACGAGATACTCTCCAAACATCTTTTGGGTTGTAACCCAATTCCAACCACTTCTTACCAACAAATCGGGATCGGGTTCTAGCCTTCTTGGTCTCTGGATCGTATGGTATCCTTACTGCATCAAGATCGAAATAGTACTCTTTATGAGATAAGACAAAAAATCCAATTGTATCATGTACAGATGAAAATCGCCGCGTCGAACCGCCCATACTGGGTACACATCTGTCCCAGATAATTTCATTCATCATAGTTAATCGCTTCTTCATGGCAGAAAAGATCTCTGGTGAATGTCTCCAGGTTGTAAAGATATAAATGCTCGCAGAGTGTTTTAGCTTCGGAATAACCAAATCAACCCAATCGATTGTCCATTTTATGAGTTCATGAGAGGATTTCATATCCGATCCATTTCCATAGTCCTTTCCTAGTCCATATGGTGGGTCGGCGATAACTAGGTCAATAGATCGGTCTTGAATCCTATCAACACCAGTCAAGAAATCCTCGTTGAACAAACTATAGCGTATCATAGTGATATAGACCTCGACTTGTCCCTTAATAGAGAAAGAAACTCGCTGCGTGTTCTTTCTTGCGGGTCAGCGTAGTAATACGCTTGGATCTTGTCGTTTCTAGGATTTACATAAATTGGCAAAAACTGTGGCGAGAATGTATGAATCCCGTCTTTATCAAAGTGAATTTCTGTGTTATTGAAGGAAAAGCGAAATACAGCATATATTATTCTAAAGTGTGGATCAGCCACATATTGATTGTATAACTTCTCTACTGCCGCTATATCGTTTTTGTTCTGCTTCTTGCCTGCACTTGTTATTTTCACATTTACAAAATACCTATGGCCGTCGTGGCCATCAACAACACAGTCGTACAAACTTGTATCAGGAAGGTCATAGTCGACTGCTTTTGCCCCTAAATCGGCGCTATTGTACTTGGCCTGCTGAACTATTACTTGTTCAACAATCCAGCTTACAGACCTTGTGTGAGGCTTAAGTCCGTAAGGCAAGACTTTTGGATCAGTGACGTTGAACGTTGGAACCATTTGAATCACTCTAGAGAAGAATTCACGCATTTCTTTCAACTCTTTGTGGATTAGAGCTATCTCACTGACTTGGCTCACTTGTCTATTCCCTATACCGTAGCCGGTTTGTATCGTTGTCCTTGCGACGATTGCCATATGGCATTTTCGTTCACCATGGGTCTCCATACAATCTCACTGCTACCTGTGCAGATTCTTTGGAGACGTCCTACAACATGTACCAGTATACCCGCCCTTCACCACGATGCAAACATCCCCATCCAGGCTCACCGCCGATAATACCTTTTGCCTTTCAGCCCCTCCGGCAGCAGGCTATCGTCTGTGTAGGCTTGATAATCCCTGCCATAGCCCAACTCGCGCATTAGACTCGTCGGCGCATTGCGCAGGCGCAGCGGGATGGGCAGGTTGCCGCGCTGCTTGGCATCTTCCAGCGCATCAAAATAGGCGCGGCCGGCGCTGCGGTCTTTGGGCGCGCCCGCCAGGTAGACCACGCCGTGCGCCAGATGAAACTGACATTCGGGCAAGCCGACCGTCTCGACCGCGCGGAAAACATCGTTGGCGACGGTCAGCGCGGCGCTGTCGGCCATGCCGATGTCTTCGCTGGCGAAGATGACCATGCGGCGAGCGATGAACTTGGGGTCTTCGCCGCTAGCGACCATGCGCGCCAGGTAATAGAGCGCGGCGTCGATGTCGCTGGCGCGCATGCTTTTGATGAAGGCGCTGATGGTGTTGTAATGCTCTTCGCCGCTTTTGTCATAGCGCAGATGCTTTGATTGCAGAGTCTCGCGCAGGTGCTCGGCGCTGATGGCATCGGCGCGATACAGGCGGGCGGCGTTGTCCAGCAGGTTGAGCGCGGCGCGGGCATCGCCATTGGCATAATTTGCCAGGAAATCGGCAGCTTCGGGCATGACCGCCAGCTGCAAGGCATCGGCTCCGCGGGCGATAATCTGCTCCAGCTCGCCGATCGTTAGCGGTGCCAGCGTGAAGACCTGCATGCGCGAAAGCAGCGCTGAAATGACTTCGAAGCTGGGGTTTTCGGTGGTCGCGCCGATGAGGGTGATCCGGCCATCTTCGACATAGGGCAGCAGGAAGTCTTGCTGCGCCTTGTTGAAGCGGTGAATCTCGTCCAAGAAGAGGATGGCGCTGGCGGGTTGGGCTGCGTCGGCATGGAAGAGCCCGGGCTGGCTGGCTGGCGCGCGCCCCAGCGAGTTCACGATAGCCCGCAATTCTGCCTTGCCCGCCGAGACCGCCGACAAGTTGTAAAATGGCTTGTCAGCGGCATCGGCGATCATGCGCGCCAGGGTGGTCTTGCCGACGCCGGGCGGACCCCACAGCACCATGCTGGGCACGGCGCGCTGCTGCAAGGCGCGGTTGAGCGGTTTGCCAGCCCCGACCAAGTGCGCTTGCCCGATGAATGCGCTCAGGTCGCGCGGGCGGATGCGCTCGGCCAGGGGCTGGGGGGAATCGGGCATGACGGCGGCTCTAGCTCTCGATGATCTTCACGATCTGGTTCATGTGGTCGCAGTCGTGCATGGCTGTCAAAATCAGCTGATTGTTCAGCGAGAAGGGTCCGCCGCCAAAGGGCGCGCTGCCCTGCCACAGCTCGTCGTCTTCCACATTCAGCGACAGGAAGAAAGCCAGGCTGTCCGCGCGCAGCCCCCGCCACCGTTCCAGCAGATCCGCCGCGTCTTGCTGCGCATAGCCCTGCGCCACGACGGCTTCGGCTGGTCGCATGCTCGGCTGTGGCGGCTCTTCGGCGCCGGCTCCAATGTGACGCGCCCGCGCGCCGAAGTACAGCTCAAAGTCGCCCAGATGCCCCAGCACCTCGGAAATCGTCCAGCCATCGCCATCATCGCTGGGGTCACGCTTCTGGAAGGCGGCGGGGTCGGCGATGGTGGTGATGAGGCGCGGCAAGGTACGCACGTTCTTATCGATCGAATGCAGCTGCCAGCGGCGGTACATCGCCATTTCAGACATAAGACGCTCCTTTGATTTAGGTGGACTCGAACAAGACTCTTACCACAGGCAGCCCGCCAAACACAGAGTCTGTGGCTGCCCGGCAAACTGACCGCAGCCATTCACAATCCAAGCGAGGGCTTTTTTACTCCAGTCCGCCATAGGCTGCTGCAAACGCCTCGACCTCGGGCATGGTCGGCATAAAATTGGCGCAGCCATGCTCGGTTACCACGATCGCGCCACAGGCATTGCCCAGCCGCGCCGCCTTGTACCAGCCCCAGCCGCGCACCAAGCCATAGATGAAGCCGCCGCCAAAGGCATCGCCCGCGCCCAGGATATTCATCACCTCGACCGGGAAGCCCGGCGCATTGATGACATCGCCAGCCGGTCGGTGGATATTCGCCCCTTGCGCGCCGACCTTCTCCACCACCGCGGCCGGACCCAAAGCCAGCATGGACGCGATGGCAGCGCCCGTATCGCCAGCCACCTTGGCATCGGAGATCTGCGAATGCGTCAGCTGCATCTGCGCCTCGTCGCGCAAGACAGCCGCGTTGATCTCGTCCGCTGTGCCGATGACGACATCGACCTGGGGCAAGACCGAGCGCGCCACCACGCCAAATGCGCGCAGATCGTGCCATTGGTCGGGGCGGAAATCGATGTCAAAGACAACCTGCGCCCCCGCCGCCCGCGCAATCTCGGCCGCCAGCATGGTCGCGCTGCGACTGGGCTCGAGGCTGAGGTTGGTGCCAGCGAACTGAAAGACGCGGCAGTCGGTCAGCGGCGCGGCCAGGGCATCATCAATGGTCAAATTGATGTCGGCGCAATTTTCGCGGTAATAGACCAATGGAAATTTGTCGGGCGGCTCGATGCCCAGCACGACAGCCGAGCTGCGCTGGTCGGGCTTGCGCGGGATGAAGCTCGTCTCGACCTCCTCGTTTTGCAGAAAGCGCAAGATGAAGTCGCCGACCGGGTCTGCGCCGACTGCGGTCAGCAGCGCCGTCTTCAAACCCAGCCGCCGCGCGCCCACGCTGATATTGGTGGGTGAGCCGCCGACATACGCCGCGAAGCTGTCGATCTCGGTGAACGGCGCGCCGATGTCGTTGGCATACAGGTCGATGGAGCTGCGCCCCATGTGCAGCGAGTCCCAGGTTTTGTTCATGCTTGCCCTCAAGAAATACTGAAGCGGAAATCAGCGCAGAGACACAGAATAGCCTGTTTTGCTTTAGGTTTCATAGGGCTTGCCCGTAATTGATGGCTCGCGGGATAGCTCGCGGCGGATGCTGGCGGTGATTTCGGGGGCGATGCCCAACGACTCGGCCACGACGCGGTCCAGCGCCAGGCGGGTTTCGTCTTGCATGATTTGCGGCAGCGTGGACTCGCAGAGAGCGTCATAAGCCGCCGCCAACCAGGTATTCAATGTGCTTTCATACGCGGTCATGCAACCAAGTCATCGTTCAAGATAAAGCTCCGGCAATTTCGTCCAGGCGCACCGGTCGATTTTCGCGCAGCGAGCGCATGCCCGCCTTTGCCATCACCACCGGCGCGCGCCCATCATTGCCGTTGACCGGCACGGGCTGGTCTTTGGCAATGGCGAGCACAAACGCAGCCATCTCGGCGGCATAACTATCCATATAGCGATCCATGAAGAAGTTCATGGGCAGGTCGCGGCGCACGCTGCGCCCATCGCTGAGCGTCACGGCATTGGCGTGGCGGTTGCCACTGCTGGCGGCGCCATGGCTGCCAAAGACTTCCACGCGCTGGTCATAGCCATAGACGGCTTGGCGGCTGTTTTCGATGCTGCCGATGACGCCATTTTCAAAGCGCAGCATGACCTTGGCGGTGTCGATATCGCCAGCCGCGCCGATAGCTGGATCGACCATACAAGCGCCCATGGCGAAGACCTCGACCACTTCGCCCAGCAGAAAACGGCACATGTCAAAGTCGTGGATCATCATGTCCATCATCAAGCCGCCAGATACGGCAATGTAGTCGATGGGTGGCGGGGCAGGGTCGCGGCTGATGATGTGCAGTAGATGCGGCGCGCCGACCTCGCCACTGTCAACAGCCTGCTTCAAACGAATGTGGTTGGCGTCAAACCGGCGGTTGAAGCCAATTTGCAGCTGCACGCCGGCCGATTCCACAGCCGCCAGCGCCGCGTCGATTTCCGCCAGGTCATGCGCGATTGGCTTCTCGCAGAAGATGTGTTTGCCCGCTCGCGCAGCTGCTTTGATGAAGCGCGTGTGGGTATCGGTCGAGCTGCAGATGACGATCGCATCTAGCTCGGGCAGGTCAAAGAGCGCGGCGGGGTCGGCGGTGTGCGCGGGAATGCCGAATGCGCCCGCGGCCGCCTGGGCGAATGGCGCATGAATATCGGCGATTATCGATACCTCTGCGCCAGCCACGCGCGCGGTCAGTGTGTCGGCATGCACGCGCCCGATGCGACCCGCGCCAATAATGCCCAGTTTGAGTGTCATACATACCCCCAGCCGCGCCCAGACAATGGCGCTTAGCATAGCGAGATTCGCCACAATTTTGAATAGAGCGACAGCTGCGAGTGGCGGACCGATGCCTCGCAGGCGCACAGGCAAATCGCGCGTCGGTCATTTCAAGCCGGTGGTGGCGATGCCAGTGGTGATGAACCGTTGCAAAAAGGCGAAGACCAACGTAATCGGCAGCAAGGTCACAACAGTCATCGCCAATACATAATGCCACTGTATCTGCAGCTCGCCCTGGAACGCGTTCAGCCCGACTTGCAGGGTGAAGTAGTCGTTTTGGCTGAGCACGATAAGGGGCCACAAGAAGTCATTCCAGCGCCACATCACCGAAAAGATCGCCAGCACCGCCAGCGCCGGACGCGCCAGTGGCAAGATGATGCGCCAATAGATATGCCACTCGCTGGCTCCATCAATGCGCGCGGCATCCAGCAGCTCGTCAGGTATCGTCAGCATGTACTGGCGCAATAGAAAGATGCCGGTGGGCGTGGCTGCGCCGGGAATGATGACGCCCCACAGGTTGTTCTTCCAGCCGATACTCGTGATAACCAAGAAGACCGGCACCAAAATCACGGTGATGGGGATCATCAGGGTCGAGATAAAGAGCACGAAGATGGCATCGCGCCCTTTGAATTGGTATTTGCTCAGCGCAAAAGCCGCCATGCTGTTGATGACCAGGGTGATGACAGTGGCGACGCTGGTTACGATAACGCTGTTCTTCAGGTAGGTGAAGAAGTCGAAATTGTCCAGCTCAATCAGTGGATCGAGGTAATTTTCCCAAGCCAGCTTGACCTCTTCGACCGGGCTGCGCTGGCGGATGTTGACCGTGATTTCGCCAGCTTCGGGATTGGCAGGGTCGATCATGCGCGCCTCGATGCCCACGCGGCGGATCTGCGCCAGCTCTTTAGTCGCGCCGTCTTCCAGAGTGACTTCAAAGAGTGGCAGCGCTTTGTCAAAGCCGTCCACCTCGACCTGGACCTGCTGATAGGGCAGCAGCGGCGGTGGGTATTTGACCAAGCCGGCCTGCGTTTTGAAAGACGATGCCACCAGCCACAACACAGGCCCGAACATCAAAATCGTGCCGACTGTCAGGTACAGGTAGGTCAGCAAATCGGAGGTATCGGGGCGGCGGCGGCCCCGGCGCTTGGCTAAGAATTGCGAGAGGGTCATGCGCTCGGCTGCCATACTAGCGCGCCCCTAAGCCAGCTGCGACTGATTGCCCAGCCGCAGCTGCAGCAAGGTCAAGACCAGCAAGGTGATGCCCAGCACCATGGAAGCGGCTGCCGACAAGCCAAAAAGCTGAATCTGGTTGGAAAAGCCGGTCGTATAGATATACTGCACCATGAGTTGGGTGCGCGTGCCCGGCCCGCCGCCGGTGAGCACATAAATCTGGTCGAACATCTGCACAGCGCGGATCAACGCAAGCACTAGCACCACAAACATAGTCGGCATCAAAAGCGGCATGGTCACAAAGCGAAAATCTTGCCAGGTGTTTGCGCCATCTATCGAGCTGGCTTCGTAGAGTTCAGGCGGAATAGACTGCAAACCAGCCAGCAAAATCAGCGTATAAAAACCCATCAACGCCCAGACGCTGACGAATACCACCCAAAACAGCGCCCAATTCGGATCCAACAGCCAGCGCGTGCTCTCGCCGCCAAAGACCTCAACAATGGCATTGAGCACGCCTTCGTGCTGCAAAACCCATTTCCAGATCAAGGCGACCACGACTGGCGAAAGCAGAACAGGATAAAAGAAGACGCTGCGAAAGAAGCCGCGCGCCACAATCTTGCGATTCAGTACCAGCGCCGTGACCAACGAAAAGAACACGATGCCGCTGACCTGGAAGACCACGAACTGGATGGTATTGAATATGCCGCGCCAAAACAGATCTTCCTGGCAGCTGTTTGGAGAAAGAAAGTCGCCACAATCGAAGAGCGTGCCGAAGTTGCCCAAGCCGATGAAGGGGCGGTCGGCAGGAAAAAGCTTGGTGCCGCCCGTCATGGCATAATAAAAGTTGAGCAGCATAGGGAAGAGGACAAAGATGCCAAAAATAATCAAGTTGGGCAGGACGAAGAAATAGCCCATTTTGTCGATGCCGACCCGCCGCTGGATGGGTGTCAGCGCGCGGTCGACTGCGGTGACCAGCAGTAGCATAAGCGGTCGCGTGAGCGGGTCGAAGAGAGCCAGCAGTCGCAAGTGTTCGCCTCGGTGTGGTCGCCTTTGCCTACAGCCCCGCCCCACAACGAGACAGGGCTACAGGCAAAGCATTTACACAAACACCCCCTTCCCTCAGACTGGGAAAGGGGGCTTGGGGGACAATTAGCCTTGCTCAGCCAGAGCCGTGTCGACATCGTCCTGGATGCGGTCAATGGCTTCGTCGAGCGTCAATTCGCCGACCATTGCCTGCGTCAAACGATCGCGCGTGGCGTCGAAGAGCGCGCGGTTGAAGGCGTAGGCTTGCAAGTCAAAAGCCGTCTGCTCAAGCGTGCCCACCTGGCCGACGAATACGCCCAGGGCCTCCTTCGCCAGCTGCAAGTCGGTGTCGAAGTCCACGCCAGCCGCCGACAAGCCAGCATGCGCCGGGATGAAGAGCGTGCGCGCCGCGAATTCGCCCAAAATCTCCTGGCTGGCCAGGTATTCCATCACCGCGGCGACTTCTTCTGGATGCTCGGTCGCGCCAATCCCGACCAGAGCCGCGCCACCGGGCATGCCAGTGCAACCGCCAGGTCCGCAGGGATTGGGAACGACCTGCCAGTCGAAGGCATCGCCGATTTGCTCGCTGAATTGCCCGACCTGCCAACTGCCCGACATGTAGAAGACCAGCTCGGCATTGGCGAATTCTTCATTCGCCCCAGCATAGCCTTCGCTGAGGGGCCACATTTCCGGATGCATGGTGCCATCCAAGTGCCAGTTGACGAACAATTCCGCCATGTTGCGAAAGCCTTCGTCCATGACGGTGGGATGCCCCATATCGTCGAAGTACATCGCGCCACTGCTAATGGCGGGACCAGCGAAACGATGACCGCTGCGATCCATCGCCATCGGATACGGAATCTCCAGCGCTTCGGCAACAGCCACCGCCGCGGCTGCCCACTCTTCCCAGCTTACGGAGTCGCTCATATCACTGGGGACATCGACGCCAGCCTGCTCAAAGAGCGTGCGGTTGATGAGCGGACCGGTGATGGTAAGCTGAGTCATGAATCCAGGGATGCTGCTCATGTCGCCGGGCAGGCGCTTCCAGTTGAGGAAGGGGCCAAAGTTCTCTTCCCAATAGGCGGGGTCGCTTAGATAGGGCGTCATATCCAGGTAGTATTCCGCCAAGCCGCCAAGGTCGGTTACGCGCGCCATATCGGGACCTTCGCCAGCCGCCAGGTCGAGCGGCAACTGCTCCAAGATAGAGCGGTAGGGCACGGTGTCGATTTCGATGCTGACGCCAGGATTTTCCATCTCGTAGCGATCCAGCAAGTCGCGCAGGACTTCGCCCTCGTTGCCATCGTCGTACCAGCGGATGCGCAGCTCAACCATATCTTGCGATAAAGCCGGAACTACAGAAATGAGCAGCGCCAGAATCACGAGGGACGCCAAGATTTTACGCATGGTGCTTTCTCCTATTGTGTAAGACAGGTTCGCAAGTAACATGATGCGGGCAAGAGTGTAGCCCAGCCTGCCCTAGCTGTCAATCAGCGATGGGCTGGGCGCGGGGTATCGTTTTATCGCGTGAACGGATATAGTCCTGCGAATGCCATACGGAGGCGCTGCCATGTTTCGCTCACTGCTGATGCTGCTTTCGCTCGGCCTGCTCTGCTTGCCGGCGAGCGCCGCTGACGACTCTAATCCGCGCTGCGCCGACCGGACACTCAATCTGGGCTTTTATGCCTACTTCGAGCCGGTCAGCCACAGTGCCTCTGCCGACCCCGATTCGCCCGATTTTGACATGCAGCGGGGCTACGAAGCCGATTTGCTCAGCGCTTTGGAAGCCATGCATGACGCCGGTTTGTCCTTCGCGCGGCAAGGCATTGCGTTTTGGGACGAGATTTGGCTGCGTCCGGCCACGCCCGACTATGACCTGGCGGGCGGCGGCATCACCATTCTCGACTCGCGGACCTATGATGCCGAGGGCGATGAGCAGATCGCCTTCACAGACGGACATATACTGTTTCGCCAGTCGCTGCTGGCGCGCGCGGAGGCTGCCGAAAAACTGAACAGCTATGCCGCGCTTGGCAGCCAGGTGCGGGCTGGCGCGCTGGTCGGCACGACCGGCGAATTTCGCTTGCTGGAACTGACCGGGCTGGTCGATGCCGATGGCCGGCTGGCGGCAGGAGCGCGTGTGCATACGCCGCAAGGCAGCCTAATCGCCGATGGCAGCGAAGAGTTTGTCATCACGCCAGCGCATGAAACCGCCCGCCTGGCGCAGCGAAGGGCTATCGAGCCGCCCGACGACAGCATGCCCCAAGTGATGTATATGGGCGCCGAGGCAGGAGAAAGCGAGCTTATCGCCGCTCTGCTTGACGGGCAGATCGATGTGGTCGCGCGCGGGCATATCGGCAACAGCACAGCCGCTGTCCATTCCGATGGCGCTCTGGTGGTCAGCGCGCTGGATGACTTGGTCGAATATGGCGGCTTCAGCCTGGATGTCGATGAGGTCGACCTGCTGGCTTGCCTGAATGACCGGATCAACTGGCTGACCGACAATCAGCGCATCGGCTACGCGGACTGGGCAGCCGACCAGGATGTGTTTATGATGCGCGCCGACTTGTGGAATGCGCGGGCAGCAGACGCCTAGACACAAAATGAATTGTGGAAGCCCCGCCAAGAATCAGTATGGAGAAAATACATGCCAGTGGGAACGAAGAATCAGCTTGCGCCCGGTTTGGGCAGCCACCACATCGCCATCCAGACCCGCGATTATGCAGCGTCAAAAGCCTTTTACATGGATGTGCTGGGCATGAGTCAGACGGTCGAATGGGACGGCGGCGGACGGCGCATCTGCCTGCTGGATATTGGCGATGGCAGCCACCTCGAGCTGTTTGAGCCGCAGCCCGGGCAAGCGCCTGCGGGAGAGGCCAAGGGCAATATCGTCTTTCATTTCGCGCTGGCCTGCACCGATATCGCGGCGACGCTGGAACGGGTGCGGGCAGCGGGCAGAAACGTGACGGTGGAGTTGAAAGATGCGCAGTTGGGGCATTTGCCAGTGACCATCGCCTTTTTTGAAGGACCTGGCGGCGAAGTGGTCGAGCTCTTCCAGGTTAATGGGTAATTGGCTGTCCAGCGCGCCGGTTCTGCTGGCTGTACCGCTGCGCATTTTCCCGCCTAGACTGCCCGACTTATTCGCAGCCGCGTCCGCAAAGGTAATGGTTTGACAATCGCTGCCCTGCCCTTTGTGGCGCTGTTGGGTTTATTTTTTGGCTCGTCCCTGGTCGCCTCGCGCTTCAGCGTCGGTCAATTTGACCCGGCAACCTATATCGCCTTGCGCATGCTCGTTGCCAGCGCGCTCTGCCTCGCCGTCTATCTCCTGGCGGGCAAACGACTGCCGCGCGATCGCAGCCTGTGGTGGCGGGCGGGCTTGCTGGGGTTGTTTGGCACGGCTGTGCCCATGTACTGCGTCATTTCGTCCCTGCAATATCAATCCAGTGGCGTGTCATCGCTGCTGCTGGCGACAGGCCCGGCGCTGACAGTCGGCATGGCGCATTTCGTCTTGCCCGACGAGCTGCTGACGCGGCGCAAGGCATTGGGCGTTGGCTTGGCGCTGGGCGGCGCGCTGCTGTTGGCATTAAGTGGCGAAGACGGCTTGCCCGATGTCCAGCAGACTCGGCCGATCGGCTATCTGCTGGTGGGCACGGGCATGCTGTTCACCTCGGTGATGGTGATTTATGCGCGTAAATACCTGCGCGGCTATGACGCGTATGATGTAGGCAGCATCCGCATGTTCACGACTGCCGCGGTGATGCTGCCGCTGTCGCTGCTGACAGTGGGCTTTGATGTGAGCGCGGTCGATGGCGCGGGGTTGCTGGCGCTGGGTTATGCGGCGCTGGTGGGCACATTTCTAGGCTTCATGCTGTCTTTTTACAATATCAAACGCTTCGGCGCGACGG
Source organism: Chloroflexota bacterium (assembly GCA_026709625.1). Classification (GTDB taxonomy): domain Bacteria; phylum Chloroflexota; class Anaerolineae; order Aggregatilineales; family Phototrophicaceae; genus UBA6055. The sequence continues at coordinate 16,456 of JAPOSR010000011.1, read as the reverse complement.
CGGCTGTCATGGCTTCGTACATCATCCCGATTGTGGCGGGCGTGGGCGGCGTCGTGGCGCTCAACGAGGAATTTACCGAGCGCATGCTAATCGGCATGGCGATTATCGTGGCTGGCATCGCGCTGCTGCAAGAGGTCAAAAAGCCGGCTGGCATCTGGCGGCGCTTCCCGCATCGCGGCTCGTATTAAGTTTCAATTGCTCGTGCGCTCATCGCATCGGCGCGCCGACTCGATGGCTGGCGTTTTTGCAGATGATTGCCACGATTTGCCTTGTCATCGCGCTTCTATCTTCTTTATGTTGATTGCGGGCAGCTAGTGCATGTTACAAGCATCAAAGGCTTGCCGCAGCGCCGCTTTCCAATCGCCGGTCGGCAGAAATTCTTGTCCGAGATAGCCGCTGAAGCCCGTCTCGGCAATGGCGCGGCAGATAGCGGAATAATTGAGCTCCTGCGAAACATCAATCTCGTTGCGGCCGGGCACGCCGGCGGTGTGGTAATGGGCGATCCACTGGTGGTTGTCGCGGATGGTCTGGATAATGTCGCCTTCCATCACCTGCATGTGATAGATGTCGTAAAGCAGGCGCGCGCGCGGCGAGTTCACTGCCGATACCACCTGCACGCCCCAGGCTGTATGGTCGCACTGGTAATCGGGATGGTCGATCTTGCTGTTAAGCAGCTCCAGCACGAGGGTGATGCCGGCGCTTTCCGCCGACTCCGCCAACTGCGTGAGATGCTGGATGGCGTTCTCCGCCCCGCGCTGGTCGTCCAGCCCCTCGCGGTTGCCGCTGAAGCAAATGAGGCAGGGGATATTCCATTCCTGCGCCAGTCTCAGCGATGCGTCTGCCTGGCGCTGAATGTCGTCCCAGTATTTTGGGTGGCTGAGGCCCTGCTCGAGCGGCACATGCAGCTGATGCGCGGCGATGCGCAAGCCATGATCGCGAACCAGCGAAAATTTGTGCGGCGGCGCCAACTCAACAGCGCTGTAGCCGATGGATTTAATCTCGCGCAGCAACTCATTTTCGTCGATGCCGCGCTGCTCATAGCACCACCAAGCTACAGATTGCGCAAAAGACATCGCAGATAACCCTCGCCAAGCTGTTTGCGGCGGATTGTATCATGGTCGACCTCGCCGCGGTCACCAAGCTTTTCGCCGACTATCAGCCAGTTCCTCCAGCGCGTGCTGCCGCCAATAGTCACGGTAGGCGACTGTCTCGCGCAGGATCAGGTTCAAGCGCATCTGCCATTTTTTGCAGAGCGTTTTATCCGGCGTCTTGCGCGTCAGCCGCAGCTTGCCATCCGCAGCCCAGTCATGCTCCAGCCGTCCCTGCGCGCTCAGCAAACGCAGGCCGGCCCGCACCGCCAGCGCTCGACCGCCCAGCGCAGCCGCCAGTTCTTGCTCATCCGCAGCGCCACCTCGCTGGGCAACCGCATAGTTTGCCATGCCATACAGCCGCGCGAGGAAAGCATTTGCGCGCCCCCAAGCCGGGCGAGCTGCAAATACGATCAGCCGCGATGGGTTGGCGGTATCCAAAGCCGCCTGCCAGATCGTCCAGGACGCCGGGATCGTCCAGACGATCAAGGTCGCGCCGGGCGCAAGCTGCAAGCGCGTAACACAATCGGGTATTTGCGCGCCTTCTGCCCAAACTTGCGCGGCGGGATGCTGCTCGCGAGCGCGAGCCAAATCATCCAAGGCATTTGCACTGTATCGATAGTCTACAGATAGCAACTTCGGAGAAAATGATCGCAATTCAAGGGGCGCGCTCCGGTTTTCGCGCCAGTCCAGCCATTCGACCAGGTTTTCGCGTTTTCCTCGATAGTGGCTGCTGCGCAGGGTATAAGCCAGGTCGAATGCGCCTCTGGGCAGCGTCTTGCCCGCGCCGCGCCACCAGACGACCCGTTGCCGGTTGCCGGCTTGGTCGGCGACGATCAGTTGCAAGTGGTCGCCGCGCCGCCCCAAGCCCCGCTGGCTGGACAAGGTCAGCCCACGCGTCAGCAAGTTTAGCGGCGGGTTGCCCGGACCGAATGGCGCCAGGCGTTCGATGTCATCAGTCAGTCCGGAGTTGATTTCGGACAGGCGCAGGCAGGCGTCGATGGGCAGGGGCGGAGCGGCTGGCGCGCCACCCAGGTCGCGGACTGCGCGGGAAAGCGCTCGCCGAAAGTCGCTGATGGCTTGCGCGCGCAGGCTCATCCCCGCCGCCATGCTGTGCCCGCCGTAGGTTTGCAGCAGGTGTTGCGTCTGCCGCAGCGCCGCCATGATATCCAGCCCAGCCACCGACCGCGCCGAGCCTCGCGCCAGATCGTCGGCAGGCGCAGACAGCAGCACGGTGGGCAAGGCGTATTCTTCTGCCAGGCGGCTGGCCACGATGCCGATAACTCCACTGTGCCATTCGTGATGATGCAAGACCAGCGCGGCATATTCCAGCAGATGCGGCTCGGCTTCGAGCTGGTTGATGGCGGCGGCATACACCTGGTTGGACAAAAATCGCCGGCGGGCATTGGCTTCTTCCAGGCTGCCAGCCAGGCTCGCGGCGCGGTCAGTGTCGGCGGTGGTCAGCAGCTCGATAGCCGGGTTGGCGTCTTCGACTCGCCCCAGGGCATTCAAGCGCGGCGCAATGACAAAGCCGATGTGCCCTTCGTTGAGCGCGGCGGCATCTATTTGCGCACGCTGCATGATGGCGCGAATGCCCGCCCGCGGATGAGACCGCAGCTGCGCCAGCCCGCGTTGCAGCAGGTAGCGGTTTTCGCCCAGCAGAGGCATGACATCAGCGACCATGCCCAAAGCGACCAAGTCGACATGCGCGGCGGCGATTTCTGGCTGCAGGGCATGGATGAGCTGGTAGGCGACGCCGACGCCGGGCAAATCGCGCAGGCGGTGTCCTGCTGGCAGGCGGCGCGGGTTGACGACAGCCAAGGCAGCCGGCAGCCGCTCTGGCAAGGCATGGTGGTCGGTGATGATGACATCAACGCCCTGCTTTGCAGCCAGCTCGACCGCCTGGCGCGCGTCAACGCCCGTGTCGCATGTCAGCAGCAGGTCAAAGCCTTTTTTTAAATGGCATTCCAGGGTTGCCAGGTGAATGCCATGCCCTTCGCGGAAGCGATTGGGCAGATGCGCCGTGACATGCGCGCCCAGCTGGCTGAGAGAGGCATAGAGCAAGGCGGCGGCAGTCTGTCCATCGACATCAAAATCGCCCCAGACCAGGATGCGCTGGCGTTGGCGGATCGCTTGTCGCAGGCGCGCCACAGCCGGCTCGATATCGGGCAGGTCGCTGGCTGGCGCTGGACTGTAGTGCGCGGGGTCAAGAAATTGTCGGGCGGCGGCAGGGTCGCTGATGCCCATGCGCGCCAGTCGCTTGGACACGATTGGATGCCCGCCGATGGCCGACAAGAGCGCAGGCGGCGGCTCGGTTTGCTGTGGAAGCTGCCAGGCGCGGGGCAACGATGTCACCGCCTAGCCAGCCAGCCTGCCCGCCAGGCACCTGCCAAACCCAGACGCGCTCGGCAGGCGGCTATGTCCATCTTCAGACACGGGCTTGCGGGTCGGGGGCGTCTTGGCGGACGGGTAAAAAAGCGCAGAGCAGACAGGTGGCGTAGGTGATCAAGATCCAAGCGCCATAGCTGTTGCCGGCGGCCGCGGGCATATTGGGGAAGAGCAGTTCGTAGAATTCCACTACCAACGCGTCGAGCGCCATGGCTGGCGCGCAGAATAGCACCACCGCCTCATAACGTTCTGAGCGAGACAGCGCTTTCCAGCGAAACACGCCAACCGTGATCACGATCATGAAGAGCGTCATGCCGATCCAAAGCAATGCCAATATCAGCGGAACATCCGCCCGGAAGTAGACCTGCCCGACCAGGCGATGCAGGAGCGTGGCGATCGGCCAACCCACCAAGCCATAGAAGAGAAACAGCTTTCTGTCCAAAGCGCGCGCTCCTCAACCACCCAGACGCTGACCTGTCGATTCGAGATGAGGATACCCCAGCGCCACCCAAGCCGCCAGCGTTGCCTCGCCGAGATGGAGAGCGCGCCGCGAGAAAAGCGCGGGATCTGCGCCTCTGTGGAAAAGATTTTTTGTCTTTGGAGTTGGTCTTGCGCGAGTTGCATTGAGCGACTGCTGTAGCTCGGCGCTGCCCATTGCGTTAGAATATGAAGCGTAGCATACAAGATGGGGGCGAAAATCGATGGCTGTTCTGACGCAATCCGTCACCGCCGATGCCTTCCTCGATGTCGCCAACTTGCCCGAATACGCCGACTGCGCTGTTGAGCTTGTCGAAGGCGAGATTGTTACGATGCCATTGACAAATAATCAGCATGGGGAAATTGTTGGCGAGTTGTATTATCTCATCAGCTCCTTCGCTCGGCAACACAACCTGGGTCGCACCCTGGTCGGAGACACTGGTTTCATCCTGGAGCGAAATCCCTATGGCAGGGATACAGCGCGCGGCATCGACATCGCCTTCATCAGCAAAGCAGAGCGCCCGAACCGCTCCCGCCAACCATGATGGAAGGCGCGCCCGACCTGGCTATCGAAATCATATCGCCCAGCAACACCATGGCCGATATTCGGCTCAAGATCAATGTCGCGGACATTTTCCCCAAGTAGGCGCTCGCTTGCTTCCCCAAGAAAACTGAGTGAAGCGCAGCCGGCGAGAATCAAAACGCGTATTCGCCAATTTGCTCAAAGTCCAGCTCGATATCAGCCACTTCGTCCAAGTCATCAAAGTCGACATCGCTCAGGCTGACCGCCTCGCCACGCTCGCAATGGACTCGGAAGGCGCAGAAACGGCAATGGCGGCATTCGGGCGTCAGGGGAAAGTCGCTGGCGCTCTGGATTTCGCTCATCAACCCGCTCAACAGCGCCTCATCGTCGCGCATCTGCGCCGGCGAATAGGTGAAGCGGATGCGCTGCCCGCCCCGCGCCAGGTATACATACTCAAGGCGGACGCGCTCGGCTGGCAGCGGCGCGCCATACAGGCGTGATCCGGCTTTGGCAGCCACATACAAATAAACGATAGTCTGCCAGCGTTGCCGCAGCGACTCGCGGTCGGGCACATAGCTGCCCGTCTTCCAGTCGACAACGACCAGGTCGCCGCCGGGTTCAAAAGCCAGCAGATCGACCTGCGCCATCAGCCGCTGTCCGTCTATGCTGGTCTGCAGGCGTTTTTCGGGCAGGCGCTTTTCGGGCAGGTCGTTCAAACCGCTGGATAGCAATTCGGCGAACCAGCGCGCGACATTGTCGTCCCGTATGGCGGCTTTTAATAGGTCATGCGGGATGCCCTCTTGCGAAAATTTGGCAAGTTGATGCAGCATTGCGCCCTGCCGCAGCCGCCTTTCGTATGCGAGTTCGTCTTGCGCTTCGGGCGCGGTCATAGTGGGGGGCTGCCAACCTTCGACATAGCGCAGTTGAAAGCGGCGCGGACAATCGGCATAGCTTTGCAGGTTTTTAGCGCTGAATACGAAATTCGCAGGCAGGTTCATGCCAAGCGTCCTCGGTCATTATGGCGCGCGCCGGCGCATTTCGACCTCCCAGAAGTCACGCAGCGCCAGCAGCGGCGTCGCCTCGCTTTGGCTGTTGCGACGCCCGGTATTCCAGCTGACGCACAGCGATTGGCGCGCCCGTGTGATGCCCACATAGAGCAGGCGCAAACGCTCGGCGGCGTAATCGATGCGCGCGCCCAGCGACGCATACCCCTCGCGATAGAGGGCATCATGGCAAAGGCTGTCCAACTGCGCCAGCGCTTCTTCGGGCAGGTTCAGCTCGTCGCGGATGAACCATTTTTCGCCGATATAGCTGTCGCGCGACTCGGCAGACGGGAAATCGTAATTGTTGACCGACACGATAGCGACATGATCCCATTCCAAACCCTTGGCTTTGTGCAATGTGGTGACTGTCACTTTTCCCTTGTGCGCATCGGGGTCGAAACGAGCCTCTTCATCGCCCCAGGCGCGAAACCTGCGTTTGTTGCGGGCGATCTCGTAGAGTTCTTCGGCGAAATCGGGCAGGCGCATTTGTGGCTGCTGCCCTTGCAGCTGCGCCAGGTGCAGGGCGATCATGTGGGCGGTGGCGATGTCGTTGGCATCGTGGAAGATGTCGCCAGCCAGACTGAGTATCAGCTGGTCGATCGGCATATCGGCAGCGCGCATCCAACTGGCAATTTGTTCGCGAAAGCTGGCCAAGTTGTCGCGCATGGCGATATGCTTTGCGTCCTGCAGGTTGTCGTCCAGCCAGTCGCGCAGGCGGGGCGCGACCAGGTCTTCCACCTGTTTGATGCCCCGCACATGCTTGACCAAGGCATCGACCACGGCAGCCGCAGCGCTGTCGGCCCGATCATCCCGCCGCCAGACCCGGTAGACATCGCCCAGCCGCTGGGGATTTTTGGGGTCGGACAAGTAACGCAGCCCATGCGCCAGCGAGCCGACCACCGCGCGCGTGGACGAAGCGCTGTTGAGATTCTCGACATAGGGCAGGCTCATCGCCCGCAGCACCTTGACGATCTCTGCGCCGCGGGTGTTGCGCGCCACCAAGATAGCCGCTGTGCCGGCTGGGTTGGCTTCCAGCCAGCGCGCGCAGTTTTCCGCTGCGAACCAGGCTTCGCGTTCGGCGCTCATGGCATCGGGACAAAGCAGAATGGCGGCGGGGTTGTCGGGCGGGTTGGGCTGGGGGTCGCCCGCGGGAGTGGGCAGGATGCGCGGAAGACTCAGTGGCTGGCGAGCGCGGATGCTGCCCTGTGGATGCTCCAGCGACCAGTCGATCAAGTGATTCGCCAGTTGCTGGATGCTGGTTGTGCTGCGCCCAGAATTGGGCAGTTCGCGCCGCTCGACGCCGTCCGCCTGGATGAAGTCGCGCAGATAGTTCGGGTCGGCGGTGGTGAACGTCTCATAGATAGCTTGATTGGGGTCGCCCATGCGCACCCAGTTGCCGTCCGGCCCCGCCAGCAGACGCAGGATCGCCTCTTGCGAGCGCGAGCTGTCCTGGGCTTCGTCTTCCAGGATGTAGGGATATTTGCGCCGCAGCGCCGCCAGGTAGTCGGGATTGTCGCGCAGGGTGGTCAGGGCGAGGCGGATGAGGTCTTCGAAGTCCAGCGCGCCTCGATAGGCCAGCGCGCGTTCATAATCGTCATAAATATCCAGGCACATTTGCGCCAGCGACAGCTCTTGTCGGCTGCGAGCCAGTTCTTGGGCGAGCTGCTCGGGGAGCAGCAGCTCGTCTTTGGCGCGTTTAATGAAGTTGCGCGCCGATTCAATGACGATGCCGCGCCAGTGGTTGTTGTGGTAATGCGGTTTTTCCAAAAAGTCGCGCCCCAGCCAGGCGCGGGCGGCATCGGGCTGGCGGCGCAGCCAGCTGTCGACGGCGCTGGCCAAGATGGCGCTGCTTTCGCGCTCGTCGACAATGTTGACATCATCGTCAATGCGGGCGGCGGTGGCGCGGCTGCGCACAATTTCGTTTGCCAGGCTGTGCAGGGTGCGCACGCGGTAGCCCCAGCCGGGCAAGAAGCCTTCGTGTTTGACGAATTCGTTCACCTGGCGCGAAAAGTTGGCCACAGCCGAGTTGACCAGGGTAACGATGAGTATCTCTTGACCGGACTGCAAGGGCGCGTTGTTCAGCAACTGCCCAGCCAGCGCGCACAACGTGGCTGTTTTGCCACTGCCAGGCACCGCCGCGACTCCCATATAGCCACCGCGGTATTGCAGGACCTGCGCTTGCTTGGGGCGTGGCTGAAACATAGGGTGTTTTTTACCACAATAGTCGCGCGGAGGTCGACAAATTGATTCGCCACAAAGACGCGGAAGTAGAATCAAGTAATAAACACGGGAATGCCAATTTCGCCCCCACCCCCAAAGCCCTCCCCGACCGCCTGTGGCTACGCCGCGCCCTCGTCCGCGCCCGCATAGACGCGCCGCAGCGCCGTATGCAGGGTCTCAAGCAGCAAGCCGCGCGACTCGTAGCCGCTTTCGCCGAGCTCGCTGTAACCCAGATAGACCGCCTTTCGACAGCGCCGCGTCAATGCCAGCGTCAGCCGCCGCAGGGTTTGGCGCTCCAATTCTTGTTCGTCGGCTTCGCTCCAGGCTGCGCCAGCCTGCCAGCCGCGGCTGAGCACATACGGATGCGTCAGCGGCTGAAACAAGCGGCTCGACCAGCCCTCACTGCTGATATTCAGCCAGAATTGCACATCGACAGCGCGATTGCCCAGCAGGAAGGTATAGGCAGGCGCGATATAAATGCTGTCTTCGGCTTCTGTTACCCAGTCGCGCAGGTAAAAATTGGCGATGAGACCGCGCTCGACCATCTGCACATAATCCCGCGCCAGGTTGATGTCCTCGTCATAATGACGCAGGAAGTCCAGCGACCAGCGAAAACCCCGCGCCGAATCGACCAAATTGCGGCTGATGTTGCTGGCGTTGACATCGGCATGAAAGCCAAAACCGCGCTGCGCCAAGACTTCGCTATACAGGCGGCGAAAGAAAATATCCAGCGCCGCGATTGGCTCGCCTTGGCTGTATGCCGCGACCCAGTCGCGCAGTTGGTCATAGCGCTTGCCGATGTCAAAGGTGATGCGGTCTTGCATGACAGTATTGGTGATGCCATTGAATGGGCGCAAGCCATCATCGCGATACAGCACATCGCACAGCAGTTTGGCGCGCACCAGGTCGAGCCCGGCGATTGACTGGGTCAAAGCAAATGCCAGGTCGAACTGGACAGGTGCCGCGCCCCAGCCCGGATGCGCCAGCCGCGCCAAGGTCAACAGCGTGCGCGCAGCCGGCTCATCGCGCAGCGCCCGTGAGGGACGGTGCGAGCGCGCCGAAAGCCCGCGCCTCCGCAAACTTTCGAAGAGCGAAAACCGCAGCGCATCGGACATGAATGGCGCCAGGACGGCGATCTCTTGCGGCTTGATGCCCTCTTCGAATACCAACTTGCCGATTTCGTCCGCGACCCACTCGATCATCTGCGGATGATAGCGATGGGCTGCGGCGATCAGCGCCGGGCGGAAATCTGCCTCTGCGGGGGCGGCTTCATCAGCCAGTGGCGCAGACAAGTGCGCGCCCAATGCAGCGACCGCGTCGCTCATAACAAACGAGCTGTCCAGCGTGACTCGGCTGCCGCAGGCTTGGCGCAGCCGGCCCGCGCTTTCCGGGTCGGCGCCGAGGAAGCGTCTGAAGCCGGCATCATGATCGCAGATCACAAGCGCCGATTGGCAAGTCGGCAGCAGGCTCATCAAAAAGCGATGGGCGGCTGGGTTGTCTTCTTCGACATTGTCGGCGATTAGATGTTGGAAGCGCCCGCGCAGGCTGTCGCGAACCACGGGCAGCCCCAGCACATGCTGGCTGAACAATTCAATCGTTAGCGAAAAGTCCAGCAGGTTGCGCTGCAGGCAGTATTCGCGGAAGGCAATGGCGCAGGCTTGGGCATCGGCATAGATATGCGTTTGCTCGACATCGCTGCCCAAAGCCGTTTGCAAGCGGGTGCCGATCTCGCTGATGGGAAAACCGACCAGCGCCGCCTTGTTCATGTTGTCGGCGATCTGGCTGTAGAGACGGGCGCGATCAATGCGGACGCTTTTGAAATAATCGCGCTGCGCCACCAATGTTTCGACAGCGCGCGTCATAAAATACTGCACCATCTCCAAGCTGAGGAAATTGGGCAGGTCTTGCGGGCGCGCAAAGCCAGCTCGCTCGGCGATGAGAAACCAGAATGTCTCGACCATGTCTTTGGCGAGGCTGCCGATCGTATGCACAGTCAGTTGACCGCCGCTGTAGCCGGGATAGTCGCGCAAGATTTCGCGGTAGGGCTGTGCCAAAGAACGCTGAGGCACGAACAGCAAGATGGACTCGGCAGGCACGCCCTGTTGCAACAGGCGCAGCAGGCGCGCGATGCCGCTGCTGGTTTTGCCGCTGCCAGCGATGCCTTCCAGCCAGCATTTTCGGCCCAGTGGCGCGTCAGCCACGGCGCGCTGTGCCTTCGTTAGCTTGGGGAGCGCGTTTGTCATGCGGCGGAGTATACGAGGAGACGCGGGCTTTAAGGAATAATGGCGGCGTTCACAGCGAATAAGACCTTGCCCGGGTTTCGCGGACCGAACATCCGCCGCTTACCTCGGAAAGATGTCGGCGACCGCGATTTCGAAGCCAGGCAGGATGTCGCCAGCAGTAGCAAATCCAAAACCGCGCGACTCAACGAATGCAAATAGCCGAGCGAACAACCGGCACAGAACTACGCCATGAAATGCTTGCGGCGGCGGCATAGTGACAATTTCTCCTTGCGCAAGCTCGACCAGGCAATCGGCGTATTCGGGCGAATTGGCGATTTCCAGAAAGTCTTCGACGTTGAGACGGGCTGCGGCGGGTACGCGTGTCAAGAGAGTCATAGCAGTATCTCCCCTTTCTCAAGATTGCTAGAAACCGAGTGTAGAGCAAAGGTCATGTTGAGCCGAACGGGTCGCAATTAAAGAAAAAAGCGCCAAACAGCAGAAATCTGTTAGAATAGACAGCATAGTACGTTACTTCATCTGCCTCTGTACCCAAGAAAGGAGTATCATGCCATGAAACTCGCCAGACGCTTTATGCTGATATGCCCGCTGTTGACATTTGCCCTGCTGTTTCTGAGTCTGCCAGCGCTGACACAAGATGTCGGCAGTGGCGGCGCAATCATCGAGCCCAACTTTGGCGATGATCCCACCACCTTTAATCCCGTCATCGCCAACGATGGCACATCCAACGATGTAATCGCCCGTATGTATCCCGATTTCGTCGGCGTTGACTCGGCGACTGTGCAATATGCGCCTGGCGTCAAGGGCGCGCTGGTGGCCGACTGGGATATCAGCGAAGACGGCATGACCTACACCTTCCATCTGCGCGATGACATGGTGTGGAGCGATGGCGTGCCCATCACCGCTGTGGATGTCGCTTGGTTCCTGGATGCTGTGCTGAGTGGCGAGACGTCTTCGCCGCGCCAGGAGTTGATCGACCGCGTCCAGGGGTACGAGATCATCGACGACCACACGCTGTCCATCAATTTCGACGAAGCCAATTGCACGCTCATCAGCACGCTCGCGCCGGTGACACCCGTTCCCGCGCATATCTTTGAAGAAGTCTATGGCGACGACTATGCCGGCATGGACGAAAACGAATATAACCTCAACCCGACCGTGACCGGCGGCGAATCATTCGTCTTTGCGAACTTCCGGCCTGGCGAGCAGACCACCCTGCTGGCCAACCCAGATTTCACCGATGCCGAGATGGGCGCGGTCATCCCCGAAGGCTGGGTCTACAAGGTGGTCACCGACCAGGTTGTGCAGATGGAGCAATTCTTCGCCGGCGATCTGACCTTCGTCGATAGCGTGCCGCAAGCCAACCGCGCAGATGTCAAAGAACGCGGCGCTGCGGGCGAATTCCAGACATATGAAACGCCAGCCGGCACCATCCGCTTCTTGTCGCTGAACACCGCCGACCCGACCAACCCGCAAGATGGACTGGATGAAGACGGCAACCCGATCGACCAAGGGCGCCACCCCATTTTGGGCGATGCGCGCGTGCGGCAGGCGCTGAACTATGGCATCAACTTCGGCGAAGTCAACGAGGGCGCATTCTTTGGCACCGGCATCCCGGTCGCCTCGCATGTCCGCCCCACCGACTGGAGCTTCCCGGCCGGCTTAGAGCCCTATCCCTTCGACCCCGACAAAGCCATGCAGCTGCTGGACGAAGCTGGCTTCACCGACAGCGATGGCGATGACGTGCGCGAATGCAATGGCTGCCTGTATGCCGAAGCGGGCGCGCCGCTGGCTTTCACCGCCAAGACCAACGCCGGCAACACCAGCCAAGAAGCGCTCTATACCATCCTGCAAGACCAGTGGAACGAGCTCGGCTTTGATGTCACGGTCGAGTTTGTCGAGTTTGGCACCCTCATCAGCGAGTTCACGGCGCAGACCTATGATGCCATCGGCGTGTTTTGGGGCTTGGCGACTCCGGCCGACCCCAACGGCATCGCCAGCATCTTTTTGCCCGAAGCCGATGTTGTGGGCGCTGGTTACAATACGCAGTCCTTCAACAACCCGCGCTTGAATGAGCTGATTGAAGCGGCGCGCCTGGTGCCGGGCTGCGATGTTGATGTGCGCAAAGACATGTACGGCGAGGCTTACCAGATCTTGCGCGATGAATCGCCCTGGATTTGGATCAGCACCGGCGATGTGCTGCTGGCAGCGCAGGACAATGTGGAAAATTGGTCGCCGCGACCAGGCGGCTCGCGCTGGAATATCGACGCCTGGATGGTCGCTGAGCAATAGAAAACAAGTGGGCAACCCTGCCTATGAAGCAAGCTGCGGGGGCGGCTGCAACTTGGGTCGTCCCCGCCCAACAAGCGCGTCGGCGGGGGCTAGCGACCGACCATGACAAAATACATCATCCGCCGCTTGCTGCAGGCGATTCCTATTTTTGTGGGCATTACGATTTTGTCCTACCTTTTGATGGCGGCTGCGCCTGGCGGACCTGTCGAGATCCTGGCTTTTAACAACCGCCTGAAACCGCGCGAAAGAGAAGAACTGAAACACATTCTGGGCATCAACGATCCCCTGCCTGTGCAATACCTGCGCTGGCTGGCTGGCGACGACTGGATGCGCTGGGACAGCGATGGTGATGGCACCGCCGACGGTTCGGTGCTAATCGACTTTCGTGGACCCGTGTTGAATGACAAAGGCAAGCCAACAACCGACCCGGAAACTGGCGAGGCATTAACATCGCCACTGCCGCCAGGCGACCGTTATGGCATTCTACGCGGTGATTTTGGCGTGTCTTTCTATTACAAACGTCCAGCGCAGGATGTATTGTTCGAGCGCTTGCCCGCCACCCTGGAGCTAAGCATCGCGTCATTCGTGGTCGGGGCGACATTGGGCATCGCAGTGGGCATCTTGGCGGCCATCTATCATCGGCGCGCCTTTGACAATATCAGCCGTGTCGGCGCGGTCATTATCAATTCCATACCCAATTTCGGATTGGGCTTGCTGTTAATCCTAATATTTGGCTCAGCCTTGCAGATACTGCCCTTGGGCAACCGCTGCAAAACAACACTCGACCCTTCTTGTCCGCCATTGCCGCAGCGATTGGACTACTTGATCCTGCCCACTATCGTGTTGGCGGCTGGCGGCGTGGCTGGTTATTCCCGTTTCATGCGCGCATCAATGCTGGATGTCGTCTCACAAGATTATATTCGCACAGCCCGTTCCAAAGGCTTGCAAGAGCGGCGCGTCTGGCTGCGCCACGGCATGCGCAATGCCTTTATTCCTATCGCCACATTTCTTGGGCCTACCATTACTGCGTTGCTCAGCGGCGCGGCAATTACGGAGACGGTTTTTTCCTGGCCCGGCGTGGGGCGGCAGGTGGTCAATTCTGTTGTTCAGCGCGACTTCCCAGTGGTGATGATCGTGGTGATCTATGCCGCCATCGCCAACATTCTGGGCTATCTGCTGTCGGATATCATGTATGCGCTGATTGACCCACGCATCCGTTATGTATAGGCAGGGCTGGACTACGCGAGCAAGGTAGATCAAGGTAACAGACGCATGGCAAAACTCAAGCGTGCCGGCATCGCCCGCATCGACTATTCTGCAGAGCCGACCACCACCCAGTTGGTCGGCAAGTCGCTGACGCAAAAGGCGCTGCTCACCCTGCGCCGCGACAAGCTGACCATGCTGGCGCTAGGCTATATCATCGTCCTCACCATCGTTTCCCTGCTTGCGCCATTTATCACCGATACGATCATGCGAGTCGACCCTAACGAGCCTGTCCCCGCCAATAAGTTCACCCCTCCCCCCGTGAATGGCTACCTTCTAGGCGCGGACGACATCGGTCGTGATCAGTTGGCTCGCCTGCTGCATGCCAGCGGCGTGTCGATGGGCATAGGCTTCTTCGGCGCATTCTTTTCGCTGAGCATCGGTTTGCTGTTAGGCATGGCGGCAGGTTACCTAGGTGGCGTGGTGGATGATGTACTGAACTGGCTAGTAACCACCATAGATTCCATACCCGGGCTGTTTCTGTTGATCATGGTGTCGGCGCTATTTTCGTTTTCTGCTCAGTCGCTGATCCTGGTGGTATCGCTAATCGGCTGGACAGGCACTTCGCGACTAATCCGCGGACAAACCTTCTCCATCCGCGCCAAAGAATATGTCATCGCCGCCCAAGCTATGGGCGCTAACCCACAACGCATCTTGTTTCAACACATTTTGCCCAACCTGGTGTCAATCACTGTGGTGCAACTGGCACTGAGCATAGCAGGACTGATTCTGACAGAAAGCGGACTAAGCTACCTCGGACTGGGTGTGCAGCCGCCGCAAGCCACCTGGGGCAATATGCTGACGAACTCTTTCCAATATTTCCGGCATGGACCGCACCTCATCATTTTCCCCATCCTGATGATCTCGGTGACGGTGCTTTGTTTTTACATTATCGGCGACGGCATCCGCGATGCCTTCGACCCGACTTTGCAGCGATAGACGTAAAAGCAAGACGTTCCAGCGCCAGCCAGATTGAACATTTGTTCTTTTGAATCTCTTAACATTCCCGAGGATTGTCCGGCAGAGGCTTGCAAGGGGCGGCGAAATGCGCTAGCGTTTGCTGTGTATCTATACAGTGCAATCAGGAAGCTGCGTTCTTCATGCCACAGAATCACCGTCCGCGCACCGAGACGCGCCAAATGATGATTGACATCGTGGCGGCCAGCGAGCGCCCGCTGACCCGCACCGAGATCGTCAATCGGCTTAATCGCAAAAAGACCCCGCATCTCATCGACATGATGGACCGGCTGGCTGCCGATGGCGTCTTTGCCCGTAGCATCATCACATTCAACAACGGCGTAACCGGCTATGCATACAGCCTGGCGCAGGTACACGCCCTAAACTAGGTAAGCCAACATGAAGATCATCACTCTGCTCAACGAAAAAGGGGGTGTCGGCAAGACGACCCTCGCCACGCATCTCGCGGCTGGCTTGGCCATTCGTGGCAAGCGCGTCATCTTGGTCGATGCCGACCCGCAGGGCCACGCCACCATCGCCTTTGGCTTGGCAAAAGAACCCGGCTTCTATGACCTCATCGTCCGCAGCGCGCCTTTTCAACGGGTGCTGCGCCCGGTGCCGCCCGAGCGCTTCAATGTGCCCGACGAAGCCGGCAACACCACCGGGCAGCTGCTGGTCGTGCCTTCCAACATCGAGACGCGCAGCATCGCCGGCAATATCAGCGATGCCTTCACCGTGCTGAAGCGCTTCAACCAATTGCGCAACGCCATTGACTTCGTTTTTTTTGATACATCGCCCACGCCATCGCTGCTGCACTCGTCCATTTATATGGCAACCGATGGCATCATTTATCCGACCAAATGCGAAGCCTGGAGCTTTGACGGGCTGCGTGAAAGTTTGACGCACAAAGACCAGTTCAGCCCCATCCGCCAGCAGTACAATTTGAATGACATCAAGGTGCTGGGCGTGGTGCCAACCATGTATCGCGGTCGCACGCTGGAACACCAAGACAACCTGCGCCGCCTGCAAGATACCTTTGGCGGATTGGTCTGGAAGCCTCTGCCGGTGCGCACGATATGGACAGAAGTCGCCAGCGCCCGCCGCACTGTTTTCTCGCTCGCCCCGACCAGCGGCACTGCCGAAGATGCCTGGCATCTGGTCGACCAACTGGAGGAGCGCGTCTATGAGCAGTCGTGAGCGCCGCCGCCAAATCCGCGCCGAAGACAACCTGCTCTTCGCCAACCCAAACTCGCTCGACCCCAAAACTGCCGATGCGATTGGCTTTGGATTGGGCGATCTGGCATTGGAAATCGCCGCGGCTGATAGTGATTTCCAGGCGATAGAAGCCGTCAGCATACACGAAATTTATCCCAACCCGATCCAGCCTCGCTACAGCATCCCACACGACCTGACTGATATTTTCGCGCTGCAGCCCGCCAGCGTTGTTGATATCCTGGAGCGCTGGATACTGGAGATTCAACATGAACCGGGCAAACAGGCTTTCGACATCGTCGCTTATCTGCGTGGACAAACCACCGACCGCGGCGCGCTTGCCGAGACAGATGAGAGCCCGCTCGCGGATGATGACCTGCCGACTTCCACCAAGGTTGCCGCGCTGATGAAACTCATTGATCTGGCAGCCAGCATACGGCGCGATGGTCTGTCCAATCCCATCAGCCTGATGCATCATGGCGATCGGTATGAGATTGAAACCGGCGAGCGGCGCTGGCTGGCTTACCATATCCTGTATTGGAAGTTTGGCGATGGCGACAAACGACCCGATGGCAGCATCGTCAACTGGTCGCGCATTCCAGCGCGCATCGTCAACCGCGTGGATGTGTGGCGGCAAGCCAGTGAAAACAATGCCCGCGACAACCTTAATGCCATCAGCCGAGCGCGTCAGCTTTCGCTGTTGCTGATGGATCTGCATGGCTGGGACAATTTCGCCGCGCTTGCTGATTGCGA
>JAPOSR010000020.1 GCA_026709625.1 Chloroflexota bacterium | reverse complement strand
CTCGGACAGCGGAATAGCGAAGTGAAGGATCACGCGGGTGGTGTCCAGGTATTCCGTGGTTTCATAGCTGCCGCGCTTTTTGATGACCAAGTCCATCACCGCGCCGATGTAGCGCTGCGGCGAATAGATCTGTATCTTCATCCAAGGCTCATGAATCTCGGCGATCGCATTTTCGTCGGGCAGCAGAGCGGGGCTGTCGACAAGCGCCGTCTCGCCATTCTTCTGCAGCACGCGATATTCGACGCTGGGCGCTGTGGCCAGAATGTCCAGGTCGTATTCGCGCTCTAGGCGCTCTTGGATGATCTCCATGTGAAACAAACCCAGGAAGCCAACCCGAAATCCAAAATTGAGCGCTTGCGAAGTCTCAGGCTGGAAGACCAATGAGGCGTCATTCAGCTGCAGCTTGTCCAGGGCATCGCGCAGGTCGGCATAGTCTTCGTTGTTGGTCGGATAGATGCCCGCGAAGACCATTGGCTTGACTTGTTTGTAGCCGGGCAGGGGGGAGTTTGTGCCGCCTTTCGCCACGGTGACAGTATCGCCAACGCGGCATTCCTGGACTGTTTTCAAACCGGTGGCGATATAGCCGACTTCGCCCGCGCCCAGCCCGTCCACCGAGCGCATGACGGGGTCAAATACGCCGATTTCAACGGGCTCAAAGCGCGCGCCCGTAGCGTACAGCTGCAGCAGGTCGCGCTTGTCGACCGCGCCATCGATGACGCGCACATAGGCGATGACGCCCTTGTAAACATCATAATGCGAATCGAAGACCAGCGCGCGCAAAGCTTCGCCGGGGTCGCGCTGCGGCTGTGGCACCTCGGCGACAACTTTTTCCAGCACATCAGCCACGCCGATGCCATTCTTGGCGGAAATCAGCGGCATGTCGGCAACTGGCGTGCCCAGCAGCTCTTCGACTTCGCGGGCGATCTGCGCGGGCTGGGCGGCTGGCAAATCGATTTTGTTGATGACTGGGATGATCTCTAGGTCTTGCTCCAGCGCAAGGTATACATTGGACAACGTTTGGGCTTCGATGCCCTGGCTAGCGTCCACCACGAGCACAGCGCCTTCGCAGGCTTGCAGGGCGCGGCTGACTTCGTAGGTGAAATCGACATGGCCGGGCGTGTCGATGAGGTTGATGGTGTAGACTCGCCCGTCCCGCGCTTCATATTGCATGCGCACTGCCGATGCCTTGATGGTGACGCCGCGCTCGCGTTCCAACTGCATGCTGTCCAAGAGCTGCTCTTGCATATCGCGCTCGCTGACCGTGCGCGTCAATTCCAGCAGGCGGTCGGCCAGCGTGCTCTTGCCATGGTCGACATGGGCGATGATGCAAAAATTGCGAATGCGGTCGATGGCCATTGCGCCCCAGGCTGATTCCCTAGGTTCTTTGTACCACAAGGCGGGCGCGCAGCACAGAGTCGCCCGAAGCGGCAAAAGAGGGTGGTGAATGCGTGGATATGGCAACCAAGCCCCCATCCCCTGGCCGCTTGCCCCCAGAACGAGAGAAGGGGCGGTTTTGCCAACGCTTCCGCAGCATGGTAGCCCCTTCCTCATTTTGCGGAGAGGTTTGGGGTGGGGGAGCAAAGCAACGCTTGCCCACCAAAATCATCACTCCCCCGGCAAAGCGGGAAATGGCTGAACGAGCGCGCGATGTGCTACACTGCCTGCAAAACCGGCGACAACGAGTCGATCTTGCCATGTCCAGCGACCGCACCGAACAACTCCGCGCCATCAAAGACGAAATCCTTAACCTGACCGAGTCGCCGCTTTATGACTATCGCAAGCGCAACAACTACTATCCGGTCATCGGGCAGGGCAATCATTATGCGCAGATCATGTTCATCGGCGAAGCGCCGGGCAAGAACGAAGCTGAAACCGGGCGGCCCTTCTGTGGGGCGTCGGGGCGCGTGCTCGACCATCTGCTGGCTTCCATCGGCGTCCCGCGCGCCGATGTGTATGTAACCAACATCGTCAAGGATCGTCCGCCCAACAACCGCGACCCGCTCAAGACCGAAATCGACCTCTATGCGCCTTTCCTGGAGCGGCAAATCGACATCATCCAGCCGCGGGCGCTGGCGACGCTGGGGCGTTTTTCGATGGAATTTGTTCTGCGGCGCTTCGGCGTATACCGGTCTGGGGCGCGCATCAGCCAGTTGCATGGCACGGTCATCTCGGCGCGCGCCGCTTATGGGATGATTTCGATTGTGCCGCTGTATCATCCTGCCGCCGCGCTTTACAACGCCAGCCAACGTGGCACGCTCGAAGACGACTTCCAGGCGCTGCGCCAGTTCATCGGCAGCCAGTAACGCGCTATACTCACAGTCAGACGCATGCGCGCAGGAGACGCCAAGCCAATGGAAGCGGTTGCCAGCCCCTGCACATTCTCCCCGCCAGTTGCGAACATCATCAGCGTCGACGAGTTCCTGGACATGTCCAACTCGCCCGAATACGCCGATTGCAGATTCGAACTCGTTGATGCAAAAGTGAACGAGATGTCGCATCCAAACTATCTGCACGGATTTGTGTTGACAGAACTGGGATCTATTCTTAGATCGCATGTCAAGGTGCAGGGACACGGCACCGTAATCATTAGCGAAATAGGTTTTGTGCTGGGGGCGCTGTCATGCCTGGCTTCTCGGTCAAAATCGCCCACATCTTTCCCGCGTAAACACGCCGACTTCTCAACGCAGTGGGCGCTCATGCCGATGGAGATCTTTGATCGTATCGCAGTCTCAGCAGAGGAGATTTGACACTATGGACGCTATCCACGCTACGCCAATGCCACCATTGATTGCTCCCGACAAGTACATCAGCGCCGACGAATTCCTCGAACTCGCCAATTCGCCGTTGTATGCTGATTCTGCTATCGAGCTTGTAGGAGGAGTGATTCTTCCCATGTCATATACAAACCGGCAACACAGCGAAACCTTGTCTCTGCTGGCGGCTCGCCTGGTTGCATTTGTTTATGACAACAAGCTTGGTCGCGTGTACTCTGGGGACGGTGGCTTTGTGCTTGAACGGACAAACAGTGGCAGAGATTCTGTCCGTGGCGTCGACATCGCTTATATGAATTCAGCGAATGCGCCCGACCCAAGCGTCCCATCGATTATCGAAGGCGCACCCGACTTGGCTGTGGAGATCATCTCGCCAAGCAATACAGCTGCGGATATACAGATGAAACTCTTTCAATTGTTCGGCGCAGGCGCGAAGCTGGTTTGGGTCGTATATCCAGAAACTCGCAGCGTGCAAGTCCATACTGCGGAGGGCGCAAACATGCTGCGGGCATCTGACACGCTCACCGGCGGCGATGTCTTGCCTGGCTTCTCGGTCAAAGTCGCCCACATCTTTCCCGCGTAAACTCGCCGGCTTCTCAATGCAGTGGGCGCTCGTGCCGCGGCGCGTTCACTTTCGGCGTGTATCAGACAACCATACGGCTGCATGAACCTAAACATCCACCGTGGCGACAACTTGTTGATTGGGCTCGGCGCTGGCATCGGGGGGCAGCAGATCGGCCGATGCCGCGGGCAGCGCCAGGCTCAATGTGCGGAAGCCCAGCCGATGTCCCATATCGCGGATGGCCACCAGCAGCTGCGTGCTCAGGTGGCGCGGCGACCAGCAATACACATCGGCTTTGCGGGCATTGTAGAGTTGCTGATGAAAGCATATCAGCGCTTCGTGGCCAGAGGCATTGACATAGCGGCGGTGTTTGGCGCGTTGGGCGATCTGGGGAATGCTGTCCCAGTGCGAGATCCATTCTCTTTCCCAAAGCGCGCGCGGGCTGCCCCAGCGGCCGGCCGCCATCACCCAGCCGTCGATCATCGCCGAGTCGCGCTTGTCAAATGTGTGGCTTTTGTAAAAACTTTGCCCGACCTGCGCCGAGACATCGTGCCGCCGCGTGCGCATGAGCTCGTTCGCGCCGAAGTATTTGCGAAAATAAGTGGCCAGCTCTTTGTCATAATCGGGATACGTGACCGACACCCTGCCCACCGCGCGCGCATCCGTCAAGATCGCCTCGGCGAGCGCATGATGAATGTCATCGGGCCAACCAGCCGCGACCAGCATATCAGCCAGGTGCAGATGCTCGTCCATGGGCGTCAGCTCATCATTGGCAAAGGCTTCGGCATAGGCCAGGATCTCGCCAGCATGGTCGAGCACATAAGCTCCGCCATTGCCGCCCAGCAAGTGACTCAGCCAGATCGCGCCTGTCTCCAGCGACATCCATGCCCCGCCATGCAGCCAGCGCTCATAGATCGTCAGCGCATCGTAGGGCAGGTCTTCCACTTCGCCACGAACATTCAGCCGCTGCCACAGCGCCACGCGCTCTGTAAAAAGCCGCACGATCCTGCCGCTGTCGTCCAGTGTCGCCTGCCGCACCCGCATACGCCGCTCTTCTCGCTCCATCTCCTCATTCAACCTGCTATAGTATAGCGCAGACGCGAGCCTGTACAGCAAGTGGAGTCGTCCATGCTGCTGGCATTTGATATCGGCAATACCAACATTCACCTGGGGCTTTGGGATGGCGGGAGTTGGCGGCTTTCCTGGCGCGCGCGCACGGTCACGGGCAAGACGACTGACGAATATGCGGTGCTGGTGCGCAATTTCCTGGCTGCTGCCCTGGTGGATATCGGCGATATTCGCGCCGCGTGCATGAGCTGCGTCGTGCCGGCTTTGACGCCCACTTTTTACGAGTTGGCGCGCCGCGACCTGCAGCTCGAGCCGCTTATCGTCAGCAGCCAAATCGAGCTGGGCATCGCTGTCACCATCGACAATCCCGAACAAGCCGGCGCCGACCGACTCTGCAATGCGGTCGCGCTTTCGCGGCTGTATGGCGCGCCGGCGATCAGCGTTGACTTTGGCACGTCGACCAACTTCGATGTGCTTTCGGCGGATCAATCGTATATTGGCGGAGTGATCGCGCCGGGGATTCGTCTGGCGCACGATGCCTTGGTCAGCCGCGCCGCCCAGCTGCACAAGGTCGACCTGCTGCCGCCGCCCATGCCGGTGGGCACCAACACTGTGCACGCCATGCAGTCGGGTATATTTTGGGGCTATGTCGGCATGATCGATGCGCTGCTGGGACGCATTTTGACGCAACTGGATGCGCCGTCCGCGCGGGTTGTCGCCACTGGCGGGCTGGCGAGGCTCTTCATTCAGCATATCTCGCGCATTGACGCGATAGCGCCCGAATTGACGCTGGATGGCTTGCGGCTGATCTATGAGTTGAACACATAAAACAATATGCCCCGCGACCAGGGCATACTACCGTCTCCGTAGCTAGGACTTGAACCTAGAACCTATCGGTTAACAGCCGACCGCTCTGCCAATTGAGCTACTACGGAATATGATGATGAAATGTTACCAGCGCGGACAGCGATTGTCAAGGCCGCCCGACGCGAATTCGCGAAATTGATAGCGTCCAACAAGTGGGTCATTTCTCCGAAGATCCCATTTGACTTTCGCTTGGCATACCTTTATCTTTTGTGTATTCGTCGCTTGCCAACTGTATTTGCATACTATAATATACATAAGTGTACAAAAATAACTGACGGTGCATAATGTGTTCAAATCCCCCTCGCGCGAACATGTATCCTAATTTTATGTTGCTCACTTGCCTAGCGCAGCCTCTTCGCGCAAGCTGGCTGTCGAAACTGCTGATCTTGGGATTGGTCTTCCTGCTCCTGCCAGCGGGAAGCGTCTTTGCCGCCACAATCAACATAGACACGACTTGCAGCTTGGTCGAAGCCATCAACGAAGCCAATGGGGCGACCACCGGTGTTGGCAGCTGCGAAGCTGGCGATGACAATGCCGCCGACGCCATCGTGCTGACGGGGGATGTCACGATAACTAATGTGGAGATGCCCACGATCACCGAAGACTTGACCGTCACAGGCGGGACACACGGCACCGGCGATTATTTCAGGATAGTCTATGCCTGGACTTTGGGATACACGCCAGGCGAACGATTTCAAAGCAGCATCTTCACGACCGAGGACGGCGCGGAACTCACGTTGAACTCCTTAGAAATCACCAATGGCGGCGGAGCGAACGCTCAAGCTGAGTCGCTGCCGGCGATTCGTCTTGGCGACAGCGCCACCTTGCGCAACATTTCCATCGTTCTCGCGAATTTCACTGGCATTCAGGGCACAAAAGTGGGTGGTGCCTATGTATTCGAGAATGTATACTTTTACGGACAGGGGCAGAAAAATTCTTGCTGCCCAGCAGCGATTCATGCGCGAGCCGGCGCTTGGACCTTCACCAATACGGCATTTAACGGTATCGCCGGTGGATACGCGCTCATCGGAGTCGGCGAGACTGCGCAACTGACATTTAATGGCTGTCTTAGCGTTGCCAATGTTACGGTTCGAGTGGTTGCCGTCACTGCCGGCGGCGGCGTCACAGACAACAGCGCCGGCATCTGCTCCAGCCCATTCATCAGCGCCAGCAGGTCAATAGCGACAACCCGGCCCGCAGTAGCAGACTGTGGACTTCCAGCTGGCGGCACCGTGAACGCGCGGAGCGACGGGCAGCGCATCGTCTACAGACTGACCGCCGATTGCACCCTAACGGGATATCTATTCTTTATGCCCGGCACGAATGTGCTCATCGAATCCGATGACCCAAACACGCGGCGCGCCATCTATAGCGCGTCGAACACCGTTATTTTCGCCTCGAGCGGCAATGTGACGCTGCGCAATGTGACTCTCGTCGGGGCATCGGATACCGCCAGTCGACTAAGCACCATTTCATCGTATTGGCCCGGCAGCTTGAACATTCGTGACACAACATTCCGTATCACAGATGAGACCGATAACCATATCGCAATCCTCATCGACTCCAGCTCGGCGAGCCTGGCGCGGGTTCGGTTTGACCCCTGGACTGCCACGAATTACACGCTGATAGCAGGTTATGGCACCAGCAAAATTGACGTATGCGAATTGTTA
This sequence comes from Chloroflexota bacterium, assembly GCA_026709625.1. Lineage (GTDB taxonomy): Bacteria > Chloroflexota > Anaerolineae > Aggregatilineales > Phototrophicaceae > UBA6055. The sequence continues at coordinate 27,332 of JAPOSR010000020.1, read as the reverse complement.
TCGGGGAATACGACGCTGCGCCTAACTGGCTACCCGGATGCGGAAAACCCCTGCTTGGAATCCTCGCAAACAACTGAAACAACCACAACCAGCACACAAGATCGTGGTCGCTCCAATGAAGCGATGAACTATATGGGTGAGGCGACTCCGCCTCCCGCAGCCCGGCGGAACACCTGCCTGGATATAGACAATATCGTGGTCTCTCCATTAACCGTCGGCACACAGTGCTCGCGCCTGGACGTTCGTGGGGTCGGCAATCAGCAGATAATTGATCGCGGAATCACTGACGCGGTCGATATCTGGGGCTGGGTCTTGCCTGATACGCAAGTCTGTTTCACTGGCGACAGCGGCGCTTTCAGCTTTCTTGACGCCGCGACCGCGCCGAGAAGCGTTATGGTTTTGCCGCCTTACCGCGATGCCGGCATGATCTGCGCGAAGATTGACGGCGCAGGCATTGTTGTTTTGCATCCGGGCCCGCCGGCACCCGCAGCGACAGCCGTGCCGCCACTCACTCAAAGCGTGAGCGACTGTATGGTAAGTACCTTGTCCATGTTGAACTTTCGTGAAAGTCCTGGCGGAGAGGTCAAGGAAGTTCTGCCATATGATGTTAAGCTGACGGCGTTTGAGAGCACGGGGGACTGGTTCTTAGTCGATTATCACGGCGCGAAGGGCTGGATCAGCGCTGCGTATGTGCACAAACATGGCGATTGCGAGGGATGATGCGCCTCGCTTCGCCCCGGTATTTTCCATTCGCCTGACTTGCTTGGTTCGTGGCGACAATAGCTTGCCGTGATTCCTCGCGCCGGCAAAGTGTTTTGTTTGTTGGTGGATACGCGTTGCTTTGCCCCCCCACCCCAAAAATGAGGGAGAGACTTACAGGTTGTGGAAGCTCTGGGAAAACTTCCCTCGTTCTGGTTGGCTTGATTGCCATATCCACGCATTCACCACTCCCTGTTTGGGCAGATGGCGCGGCCACGTTACAATTTTGCTGTCGACTAACAAAACCAGTGAGGCGCGCGCATGCCCGAAGTGCGACTGATCGCCAACAACAGCGAATTCCGCGCGTTCTTCCACTTCCCATGGCGGCATTATGCCGACGACCCGAACTGGGCGCCGCCCTTGCTGTCGATGCGCCGGCAGCTGCTGGACAAGTCGCGCCACCCTGCCTGGGCCTATATGGATGGCGAATACTTCGCTGCCTGGCGCGGCGACAGGTTGCTCGGCACGATAGCCGCCTTTGTCAATCACGAACACAACCGCTATCACAGCGAGAACATCGGTTTCTTTGGCTTGTTTGAAGCCGTTGACGATGCCGAGGTCGCCCAGGCGCTGCTGAGCGCGGCTGCCGATTGGCTGGGCAAGCGCGGCGTCGAGGCCATGCGCGGTCCCGCCAGCTTCACCACCAACGAAGAATGCGGGCTGCTGGTCGACAATTTTAGTCCCGCCGTCATCATGATGCCCTATAATCCGCCTTATTATCAGCGACTTATTGAACAGGCCGGCTTTGAAAAAATTATGGATGTGCACTGCATTTATCAAGACCGCGAGACGATCGCCGCAAGTGGCTCGCTGGAACGGCTGGAGCGCTTGGTGACGCGGGCGGCGCAACGCAGCGGCATCCGCGTGCGCAAGATGAATGCGCGCGACAAAAAAAGCGAGTTCCAGCGCTTCCGTGAAATCTATAACGCCGCTTGGGAGAAAAACTGGGGCTTTATCCCCATGAATGACGCGGAACTGGCCGCCTTGGTCGCCGACCTGGGCATGTTGGTCGAGGCTGACTTGGCGTTTTTTGCCGAAATTGGCGGAGAGCCGGTCGGCTTCGCGCTGACGATCCCCAACTTCAACGAAGCGCTGCGTCTTGCCTATCCAAAGCCTGGCGTGCCCGAGCCCTGGACGATGCTGCAAGTCGGCTGGCATTGGAAGGTGCGAAGGTCGATCAAAGGCCTGCGCATGCCGCTGATGGGCGTCAAACAAGCCCACCGCAACAAAGGCGTTGAACTGGCGATGCTGCACGAGATGATGAAAGCGCTGCTGCCTTCACGCTATGACTACCTGGATTCGGGCTGGGTGCTAGAGACAAATCCGCTTATGAAGATCAGCCTCAGTCTGGGCGGCAAGGTCTACAAGACACACCGCTTTTATCAGAAAGCTTTGCCCGTCTAGCGCGCGGCGAATTGCGCGACGGCTTCGCGGGCGGCGGCTGTGGCGGTCGCTTCGCCATGCAGCACCCGCGCCAGCGCCTCTTGCATCAGCCGTGATGCCGCGCCGCTTTCGCCTTCGGGCAGCGGCAAGATCGCGCTGGAAAGCAAATCGGCGAAGAATTGCTGGTCGACGGAATCGGGCAGGCTGCCGGTCAAGGCTGTGGACTGCGTCGGCAAGTGGTGCAATGCCAAAGACAGGTTGGCGTGGAAGACCGGCTCCATCATCCATTCCAAAAAGCGCGCCGCCAAGGACTGCCGACTCAGATCAGGCGTGGCGATGACCCAAAGCCAGCCGTCCAGCGCCGAAGCCCCCAGCCCACCGGCTGTGGGGATGCTGGCCGCCGCGAGCGCCGGATTTTGCTCCAGCAGGCTGAGGTAATCGCTGGCATGAGCAACGGCGAGTTGTGGCGCTTGGGCGCGATTGCTCACATCCGCAAGATACGCGGCTGCTGATTGAACGCCCAGTACATCGGGCGACAGCTGCCCCGCCGCGACCAGCGCTTGATAGAATTCCAGCACCATCTGCAGCGCCGTCTCGTTGATCTCGCTGACGACTTCGCCCTGCCGCGAGCCGCCAGCCGACAAATACTGCAAGTAGCTGGTCTGGTTCAAGCCGTTCGTGCGCGCCGCGGGAAAGTGAAAAGAGACGGCGCTGGCCAGCACATCATCAAAAGTGGGCGCGGCGCCCAGCTCGCCGGCCTCGGGCGTGTATATCGCCAGCAGCAAGTCAAAGAAGTAGGGCAAGCCATAGAGCGCCACTGTTTCATCCAGGGGAATCTGCCCGAAGGTCAACGCGCGGCCCAGCTCGTTGATCAGCGAAGACGAAAATAAAGTTTCCATAGACTGAAAGTATTGCCGCGCCTGTGTCGGCGTGAAATCGCGGCGGCGGATCAGCGCAAGGTCGGGCAGGGCGCCAGGCGCTACATCGCTGCCCGCGCGGATGGTCGCCATGATGCCACCGACCGTGCCCGCGCTCTTGATGCGGAATTGCACGCCAATGCCAGCGCGCTCGCTGAAGGCGCCGGTGTGTTCGCCCAGCAATTGGTAGGCTTCGCTCGATTCATCGGCGATCAATGGCGCAGGCAGCCAGACTTTCAAAGGCGGCGGCGCATCGTCGCCAAGACCAGGATCTTGCGCCCTGGCCAGCGCGAACGGAAATACGAGCATGATCATGACAGCCAGCGCCAGTCGCTGCGGCATAGATGAGCCCCCTGTGAATCTGCTACTCATTGTACCCCAGTCATGGTGACAAACTTGGACCAACCTTAGGTGGCAGCGCGTCCAGATTCATGCGCTGCCACCAATTATCCAGCAGGTCTATCGCATCGGCTGGCTGCAGCGCCCACGCGACATACCGTTCTTCGCAGCCGCCGGCAAGAAAGCGCGTTGCTTGCAGCTCGCGAATCAACATCTTCCACATTTCGCCATATACAACAAAGGGACGCCGTGGCAGCGCTCCGATGCGCAGCAGCTCCCAGGTTTCAGCGATTTCGTGCAAGGTGCCGACGCCGCCGGGCATCGCCAAGTACCCATCGGCGCGCTCGACCATGTGCAGCAGGCGGTCGCGCAGCAGGGCGTAATGATGGATTTCACTCAGCCAAGCGTTGGGCTGCACAGCAAAGCGCGAGCTGATCTGGTCGGTCGTGACGCCAATGACAGATCCACCAGCTTCACGCGCGCCCTTGCTGACCGCTTCCATCACGCCCCGATAGCCGCCGCTCATGACAGCATAGCCCGCCTGCGCCAAGCCGCGGCCAAGCGCCTCGGCATCTGCATAGACTGGGTCGCCGGGGCGCACCTGCGAGCTGCCAAATACCGATATTGTCTTCATGCCGCCTCGTTGTGGACTATCATGCCGCCAGTATAACAGAGGCAGCCCCGCCCCTGCGCTGGCACATAGACTGTAATCCCCATAAATTGGGGGGCATTCGCGGCGTTGAAAAAACGCTACACTATGGTTATACAAGCCGAAACGAGGAGCAAGATAATGATCAAGCGAATGTCGACTCTATTGGCGATCTTGTTGATCAGCGCCCTGGCGGTCGTGGCGCAAGATGTCGATTGTGGCGACCTTGCCGAAGCGGATTGTCAGATCCTCATCGACAACAACGCGCTTATGCGTGACTTGAGCGCTTTTCACTTTGAGGCAGAGATGAGCATGGACGTGCAAAGCGCCGCCAGCCAAGACACCTTGAAGCTGGGCATGACGGGCAGCGGCGACTTGGCCATGGATGCGGCTGCCGCCAAAGACATAGACAGCATGGTTAAGCAGTTGGAAGCCATAATCGCCAGCTTGGTCGGGCAGATGCGCTTCGCCATGAGCATCGAAGGACCTGGCACAGCCGACATCATCGAAATGAGTATGCTGATGCGCGACAACGTCTTCTTGTTCAGCGGCAGCATGCTGGACGAGCTGATGGGCGCGCCGATGGACGGCATGGACTGGTTTGGCTTGGACTTGACTGGCGCGGTCGCTGACTGGCTCAAGCAGGCGGGCATCAGCGATGAGAGCCTCCAGGATACGTCTGAACAAGCTGAAAGCGCTGCAACCATCACGCGCCTGGACGACGCGGTCTTGAATGGCGCGCCTATGGCCGTCTTCGAGTCGACAATGGCGCTTGATTTGGACGCGCTTATGACCGCGGGCGAGGCCGACATGGGCGAACTCTTGGATTCGCTGGGCATGGAGTTGCCGGCCATCGCTGGCGAAGTGACCAGCACAAACTATGTCGGCTTGGACGATGGCTATACGCATCGCCAGGAGATGTCCGGCGCTTTCAACATGGGCGCATTCGACATGCTGGGCACGACTGGCGATCTGCAAGCCACGATGAGCCTGGTCATCGACCTGTCGGCATTTGCCGAGCCAGTTGCTGTCGAGCTGCCCGAAGATGTGCCCGCCTTCCCACTGGCGATGATGCTGACGATGGGCAGTCAATAGGATTGGATGCCAAGGAATGAAGGGGGCGGGCGCTGGCCGGCTCGCCCTTATCCATTTGCTGCGGAGAGGGTGGGATTCGAACCCACGGTACCCCGAAGGGTACAACTGTTTTCGAGACAGCCCCAATCGTCCACTCTGGCACCTCTCCCATGGCCGTCTATCGTAAACGAAGGCGCGAAAAAAAGGAATGCCGCCTCGAGGCGCGCTGTCTGGGTCGATTTGTTTTTTTGGGCAAGGCGAGCGCAAGGTCTTGTCACTTCTGCCCATCAGCGCGCAGCTTACGAAAAAAACCGCGAATCATCCCGGCTGATTCAGCGGCCAGCACGCCGCCTTGCACCTGCACCCGATGATTAAGGCGGGGGTGGCGGGTGATGTCCAAGAGGCTGCCGGCTGCCCCGGCTTTGGGGTCGCTCGCCGCATACACCAGCCTTGGCAGCCGCGCCAGCACCATCGCTCCGGCGCACATCGCGCAGGGTTCTAAAGTGCAATAGAGCGTGACATCATCCAGCCGCCAACTGCCGATGTTCAACGCTGCCTCGCGCAGGGCGATGATTTCGGCATGAGCGGTTGGGTCATGGTCAGCCTCGCGCCGGTTCCAACCACGCCCGATGACCTTGCCGCGCCACACAGCGACCGCCCCGACGGGCACATCATTCGTTTCCAGCGCGCGCTCCGCCGCTTGCAGCGCCAGGCGCATCCAGGCTTTGTCGTCGGGCGCGAAAAGCATGCTAAAACAGATTGCTCTGCTGAGGCGCGTCTGGGTTGGCGAATGAGCCGGCTTCGTCATCATCGCGCCTTGGCTCAGGCGCTTCGCTGACGGTTGACTGTGGATCGAGGCTGTCCGCAAAGGTAACTGGCTCGGCTTCGTCAGGCTCGGCTGGCGCTGCGGCATACCGCGAGGTGGTTTTTCGGCCTGTGGCTTCGGGATCAAGCGGCAGCGGCTGCCCATCGGCGTCGAAGCGACTCTCGTCGATTGGCGCGCAATCGGGGCACAGGCATTCGGCGGGGTGCGCTGCGGTGGGGCTGGGTTCAGCGAGGATCTTAAGGTCGGGCACAAAGCCATCTGGCGCATCGTCCACATGCAGAGTCGCTGCGAGGCGCAGCCGGCGCAGTTCGTCTTCGCCAAATCCGACCTTCTGCATAACCGCCGTGAGCGAGGGCAGGGTAACTTTGTCGTCGGCGCGCACGACATGCTGGTACTGCGCGCGCAGGCTGCTCAGCCATTCGTCAAAGAAGATGCTGCTTTGTTCCATGTTTAAGCCTCCACGCGCAAGAATAATGCCTGCCCATGCGCCAGGTTTTGCAGCCGCCGCGCGCCGATTCGCGGGAGTGGTGAATGCGTGGATATGGCAACCAAGCCGCCCATCGCCCGGCCGCTTGCCCCCAGAACGAGAGAAGGGGAGTTTTCCCTGCGCTTCCGCAGCATGGTCGCCCCTCCCTCATTGTTGGGGTGGAGGCAAAGCAAAGCGTACCACCAAAATCACCACTCCCCATAGCTGCCTCCCCTCGCGTTCAGCCGCTCACAGCCGCATCGCCGTAGACGGCAGCCTGTTGGTCGGGGCGCCGTTGATACAGGCGCGTCATCTGGCGCAGCGTGTCTTTGGCCGCGGCGTCCATGTCGGCGTCCACGATGCGCCACGACCAGTTGCCGGCTGGCGAACCCGGCCTGTTCATGCGTGCGGGAGCGCCCAAGCCCAGCACATCCTGCATGGGCAAGATGCAGGCGCGCGCGGGCGAACGCATGCCGATGCGAGCCAATGTCCAAACGATGTCGCGCACCTCGTGCCCCAGATAGGCCTCGACAAAGGCGTGTGTGCCGGCGCTGGCTTCGCTTTCCCACCAGCCCAACGTGGTATTGTTGTCGTGCGTGCCCGTATAAACGATACAATTGGTCCTGTGGTTGTGCGGCAAGAAAGGATTGCTGGGGTCGCTCCAGGCAAATTGCAGCACTTTCATGCCCGGCAAGCCAAAGTCGTCGCGCAGCTTTTCGACGTCCGGCGTGATGACTCCCAGATCCTCGGCGATGATGGGCAGCTCGCCCAGTTCTGACAAGAGGGTCGCAAAGAATCTGTGGCCCGGCCCAGGTGCCCAAGCGCCTCTCACCGCAGTAGGCTCGGTCGCCGGGATGCGCCAATAGGCTTCGAAGCCACGAAAGTGATCGATGCGGATGCTATCGACCAGCCGCAGCAAAAACCGCAGCCGCTGCAGCCACCAGCTGTAGCCATCAGCCTCCATCACATCCCAGCGATAGAGCGGGTTGCCCCAGCGCTGGCCAGTTGGGCTGAAGTAATCGGGCGGCACGCCAGCCACCGCTGTCGGCTGACCATCCGCATCCAAGAAATAGTCATCTTGACGCGCCCAGACATCGGCGCTGTCGTGCGCGACAAAGATGGGCAGGTCGCCAAACAGGTGGATGCCGCGCTCGTTGGCATAGGCTTTTAATGCCGCCCAGTGCCGATGGAAGAGCCACTGGCGGAAGCACTCAAGGTCGACCTGCCGCGCATTGTCTTCCGCCGCCGATTTCAACGCGGACGGATCGCGCCGCCGCAATGCGCTTTTCCATTCGACCCATGGGCGCAGATGATGGGCTTGCTTCAAGGCGACGAACAACGCGAAATCTTCCAGCCAATAGGCATTGCGCGCCACGAACTGCTCAAAATCCGCTTGCAGCAAGGCGTCTGGGCATTCGCGGAAGCGATGGTGCGCCTTTGCCAGCAGCCGGTCATGAAAAGGGATGACCCAGCCATATTCAACATGTCCAGCGGGGAAGGGCGGAGCATCTGCCAGGTCGCGCGCGGCGAGCAGCCCATCATCAACCAGGCGCTCTAGGCTAATCAGGTTGCAGTTGCCAGCGAAGGCGGACAGTGTCTGATAGGGCGAATCACCGTAGCTGGTTGGCCCCAGGGGCAGCACCTGCCAGATCGTCTGTCCCTGCGCGGCCAGCCAATCCACAAAGCGATAGGCGCCTGCGCCCAGGTCGCCAATGCCATAGTTGCCCGGCAGCGAGGTCGGGTGCAGCAAGATGCCGCTGGCGCGCCCCTGCAAGCGCATATCAGCTATCCATCAGCAGCGCCTGCGCCGCCTCGCCGATGTCTGCCAGCTTGACGACCTGCTCGCGCCTGTCGGCCAGCCGCCGCAATTTCACGACGCCCAGGTTGATTTCGTCTGAACCCGCGATTGTCACAAGGGGTATGCCTTTGCGGTCGGCATAGGCGATCTGCCGCCCCAGCTTGCGCGCTTCCAGGTGCAGCTCGGCATTAATGCCCGCTTTGCGCAGCGCATCGGCGATTCGCAGCGATTCGCGGCGGGTGTCCGCGCCAAACACAGTGACCAGCGCTTGCACGACTGTCCCGCCCAGTCCGGCGGGATACAGATCCAGCTCGTCCAGCAGGTCGATGATGCGCTCAATCCCAAAGGAAGTGCCGGTCGTGGGCAAGCTCTGGCGGCGAAACATGCCAATCAGGTTGTCATAACGCCCGCCGCCGGTGATGCTGCCCAGATTGGGCTGCGAGATGCTTGTTTCGAATATCGGTCCAGTATAATAACCCAATCCGCGCGCCATGGTGAAGTCGAAGTCATAATGCTCGGCGGGCACATTGGCTGCTGCCAGCAAATCGGCCAGCTCGCGCAATTCATCCAACCCATTTTCGCCCATCCCTAGCGCGTTCTCGATCTGGTCGAGGCTGGCGGCGCCCGGCGTATGCGCGCTCAGCAGGTCCATCATGCGGCTGATTGCGTCTTCGGCGATGCCCCGCGCAGCCAGATCGGCGCGAACGCCCTCAGCGCCCAGCTTGTCGAATTTGTCGACGCTGCGATACAGGTCGGGCAGCTGTGCGGCGGGCAGGCCCGAAAAAGCGCCGATGGCAGTCAACAAGCGCCGATGATTGATTTTGATGACAAATTGTGGAAAGCCCAGCCGGCTCAAAATCCGCTGCATCATGATGACAATTTCCGCGTCAGCCATCACCCCGGCCACGCCCACGATGTCGGCATCGCACTGATAAAATTCTCGATAACGTCCGCGCTGGGGGCGTTCGCCGCGAAAGACCGGGGCGATATGATAGCGCTTGAAGGGCAGGCTAAGCTGGCTTTCGTGCTGCGCCACCACGCGCGCCAAAGGCACAGTTAGATCATAGCGCATGGCCAGCGGTTCGCTCGCGCTGCGTCCATGCTGCGCGCTGAATATCAACTGCTCGGCGTCTTCGCCATATTTGCCAAAGAGCGTCTCCCGCAGCTCCAAGATGGGCGTATCCAGCGGCTCAAACCCGAAGCGCTCGAAGATTTCGGTGATGCAGTCAATGACATAACGCCGCCGCCGCATCGTCCGCGGCAGGAAATCGCGAAAGCCTTTGGGCGGGCGCGGTTTGATAAACTGGCTCATTTGCGCTCTGCGGCTTCAGCCAGCTCGCCCAGCCAGGGCCTGCCGGCGAACCTCTTCAATTTGCGCATAATGCCCGACTTCGTGCGCGAGCCCAAAGAGAAAGGCGGCTGGCGCATTCATTTGCCCAAAGCGCGCTGTAAAGCGCTCGGAGACGACGCGCACGGTATCCAGCAGCGGCGCGTCTGGCCAAGTTTCCAGGTAGGCATTGCGCATGCGCCGGCTTTCTTCGAGACGTTGCCGCACCTGCGCCACTGTCTGCATATCGCGCCAGGGCGTCTCGTAACGCGGACGCTCTGATGCGGGCACGCCGCGCGCCAAAAGCGAGCTCAGCGCCGCGCCTTCTTCGCTGCTGGCGGTCACATGGGCGATCAGATGTCCGAAGGTCCAGCCGATGGCTTCTTCGCCCTCGACAGCAAAGGGGTCATGCGCCTGGGGGTCTTCGGGCTCGAAGACGATATCCGCATCGGTCAAGCCATCCAACTGGCTGAGCAGAAAGTCGATGCTCTCGTCGCTGTAGGCGCGCAGATCCGCCGTCCCGATACCTTCGCGCGCAGCATAGTCCATGTAGCTTAGCGCGCCTTCGCGCATAGGGCTAAAGTCGATCATACGAGGTCTCCTGCGCTTGCCGATGATTGCCCCTCATTCTACCCATGCTGGTCGATAAGACAAGCTGGCATCTTGACGGGGAGTGGGTGATTTGCGCGCTGCAATGTTTCATAGTCCAAACCGATTTTGCCTCTGGCATTGTGCCGCGCTGGTGTAGACTCTTTCGCAAAGTTCATCCTTTTGCTCAGTGGCGGCGAAGCCAGCGAAGCATCGAGAATTGGCCGGGCGCATGCTGTATCGCCCCTATGACAAAGCAATCCAAAGGAACAGTTCATGCCTACGATCATCGTCAATCTCAAGCAAGTTGATGACGCCACCACAACCGCGCAGATCCGCGGCCACGTCATCGCCATCGACCGCCCGGCGGCAAAAGGCGGCCACGACAAAGGCGCGATGGGCGGCGAGCTGCTGCTGGCGTCGCTGGGCGGCTGCTTTAACAGCAACCTGCTGGCAGCCATCAAAGCGCGCAACCTGCCCATAGACGACATCACAATCACCGTAAGCGGTGAACTGGTGGCTGCGCCAGCTAGATTCCGCTCGGTTGATCTAGTGGTCAGCTCAGCCTGTGCCGACCGCGATACATTGGGCAAGCTGGTGACGATGAGCGAGCGCGCCTGCATCGTCGCCAACACGCTCAAGAATGCGGTTGATCTGTCGGTGCGCCTGGCTTAAGCGACAGGCTGCGGCTATGCCGGTGGCATTGCGCCGCGAGTCGACGACGAGTCTCAAGCTCTTTGCTATTGCCCGGGCGGCGAGCTGCCCGCATATGCCGCCGCGCCAGCACAAGGTGATTGGCTGGCTGATGATGACGCGCTTATGTTGACTCGTCATCCGCATAGACAGCGCGAAAATCATCGCGATGATAGCCATTCACCCACTCGCCGTTTGCGCAGAGCATCGCCCCTAGCCGCCCGATCGCATCGGAGGACTTGGCGGAAGCGCCGTTGCCGCCGGTCGCCACATAGACGCGCCCGGCTTCCAGTGCGTCGATATACGGATAGCCATGCGCGGTGTAGGTAAGCAGGCAAGGCGCTGAATGATAGGAAAGCGTCTGCAAGCCTGGCAACATGCTGTGCAGCGCTTCTTTTAATGCCTCGGCGATGTCTGCGCGGCCGTCCGTGTGGAACCACTCCAGCAACTTGCGGTCGCTGTCAACGGCGTTGAGGAAAGGCTCGGGTGCCGGCAGCTCATCAGCATCGCCAAATCCGAGCTTGATATATGTTTTGCCATCGGGATAGGGCAGGGGCGGCAGCATGTACAGCGAGCTGACGTCGCTGCGCGCGAATGTGCTAATGACAGCTGGCATGCTGCGCAGCCGCTCGACCTCCGCCGCGGGCGCCTCGGCAAGCAAGATGGTATGGCCTTTGGTGCGCAGGGCGAGCTTCTTTTCCAGCAACGTATTGCTGTAGCCGCCGGCGCTCAGCAAGATCTTGCGGGCGCGGATCGCCTCGTTTTGACCTGTCGCGGTGTTCGAGCCGGGTCTGCGCGTGCGGATGGTCACGCCGCCTGGCCGGCAGTCGATTGATGCAGCGACCTCGCGGATGACCGCCGCTCCGTTCTTTTGCGCCGCTGCCAGCTGCGCCGCCACCAACTGACGCGGATTGATATAGCCGGCCGCGCCGACCTCGTCCCAGGCCACAAAAGAATCCGCGAAGCGCAGATAGGGATGGGCAGCGCGGCAGCCCGCGGCATCCAGGCGGCTGTGGGGCGGCGCAAACTGCTCGGCGCAGGCATCCAACTGGGCGATGCTTTCGGGCAGGTCGGTCGCGCGCAGGCAGCCGGCGCGATGATGGAAGCGGATGCCGCCAGCCGCTTCGATGCTCGCATACTGGGCTATGGAATCGCGCGCCAACTGCCCCCAGAGCGGGCTGGGATCGAGCACGCGCGTGATGCGCCCTTGGTCATAGTGGCTCGCGAAGACCCCTTGGTGCCTTTTGCGATTTCGTGGCTCGTCCGGCCCGATGCCACATACGCGCAGCTGCGGGAATTCCTCGCTCAGATGCCGCAGCGCCGCGCTGCCGATCAAGCCATTGCCGATCACTGCGATATCGTACATCGACACCCACCCCCGCTTGCTGTCACAGGCATTTCTCCACCCCCATAGTACCCAAAAAGCCTATGCGGATACAGCGATAGTCTGGCAGGCTTGTCGCGACAAGCCATTGCTTCCGCGTCGATGTCCAAGCAGAATAAAGCCATTGGAAGCAGTCAGGTTGTTGTTTGTTGACAAAGGCGATGATGAGCAAATACGGTGGCCAGTCGCACGCGCATAAGCTGGCGCTCTGGCAGCAAGCGGTCGCCGCGCCTGCGGAGTACGCCACAGCAGCGCAAGAAATGAGACGCAACGATGTCGAAATTTGAAATTGAGACGCATGATCCACGCCTGGACGACTTGTTGGAGCCCGCTGCCCAACTCGAAATCGTTGCCGGCGGTTTGCGCTTTTTGGAAGGCCCCATCTGGCATCCGACCGAGCATCACCTGCGCTTCAGCGACATTCTGGCGAATTGCACCTGGCAATGGTCTGCGGCTGCTGGGCTTCGCATCTACCGCGGCAACAGCCACATGGCGAATGGAAATGCCTACGACCGGCAGGGGCGCATGCTCAGCTGTCACCATGCCAGCAGCCGCGTGACGCGCATGGATGGCGAGGATATGACCGTCCTGGCGGCGCATTATCAAGGCGCGCAGCTCAACAGCCCCAACGACCTGGTCGTCAAGCGCGATGGCAATGTTTATTTCACCGACCCGCCCTATGGACGCGAACCCAAGGTCGGCATACCGCGCCCATGCGAGCTCGTCTTTAATGGCGTCTATCGCTGGCGAGCGGTGGACGGCGCGTTGACTCTGCTGACCACCGATCTGGACCGCCCCAACGGGCTCTGCTTCTCGGCGGACGAATCGCTGCTCTATATCAACGACAGCCCGCGCTTGCGAATCATGGTTTTTGATGTGCTAGCGGACGGCAGCCTGGCGGACGGTCGCGTGTTTGCCAATACCGTGGGCGCTGAAGCTGGCGTGCCCGATGGCATGAAACTCGACAGCCTGGGCAATGTGTGGTGCGTGGCGCAGGGCGGGCTGCAGATCTTCGCGGCGGACGGGACATTGCTGGGCCGCCTGCTGCTTCCCGAGCGCGCGACCAATGTTGCCTTTGGCGATGTCGACCTGCGCGGCGTGTATATCACGGGCATCACGACTTTGTATCGCCTGCGCGTCCGCGCAACGGGCTTCTCGCTGTTTTAGTCGGCTGGCAAGCCCGCGCGCGGCAGCCAATAATACATTCGCCCGTGCGCGAGTTCGCATCGCTGCTTGATCGCCCGCTGCTGAGCCACAGCCTGGGCATAGTCAGTCAAGGCATCGGGCGAGGGCTTGCCGATTTGTTCGAGGGCATCGTCGCGTGACCAGGCAGCGTCCAGGCGATAGGCCTCGCGCAGCAAATCCTTTTGGCACAGCCTGCCCTCATCCCCCGGCCCCTTGCCCCCCAGAACGAGGGAAGGGGAGTTTTCCCTGCGCTTCCGCAGTATGGTAGCCTCTCCCTCACTTTTGGGGGAAGGGCTTGGGCTGGGGGCAAAGCAAAGCGTATCCACCAAAATCACCAGTCCCCCACACGGACTGCTCAAAGCTCAATGTTGAGCAGTCGCGCCGCGTTGCCGCCGAAGATCATCTGGATGTCGGCTTCGCGATAATTCAACTCGCGGACATCGCGGATCTGGGCTGCCAAATAGGGCTCGGCAAATCCGCGCGGGAAATAGCTGGAATCGGTGCCGAAAATGATGCGCTCGGGGCCGATTGTCTCCATATACTTGCGGAAGAGCTTCTTGGTATCCCATTCGCCATCCACCCACTTCACCCACTGGTTCGAGCCGCTGGTATCAATGCAGACATTGCCGCAAGCCCAGCACAGCTGCAAGGTCTCGCGGATCCAGGCGCAGCCAAAATGCGGCACGACGAACGTTACTTCGGGGAAGTCTTTGGCGACATTGTGCAGCTTCAGCGGGTTGATATTTTGGTGCCAGGCGATGCCGCCGCCGCTGCCCTGGATCCCGAAGTGGATGAGCACCGGAATATCCAGCTCGGCGCAGATCTCCCAGACAGGATAGGCAGCCATGTCTTCGACTGGGCGATCCAGCGTTGGTGCCAGCAGCTTGTAGGCTCGCAAGCCATCTTCGCAGACGGCGCGCTTTAGCTCGTCGGCAGCGCCCTCGCTGAACAGGTAATGATGAGCAAAGCCGATGAATTTGTCGGGATGACGGCGGACGATCTTCGCGAGATTTTTGTTGCCGCCGCCAGTCACAAAACCCACCGCGCGCAGCCCATACCTGTCGATTTCGGCTGCCCAGCGGTCGGCTTGCTGCTCGTCAGTGGCTTCTGCGCGCTCGGGCGGATCAAAACCCCAGGTGGCGCGCCATTGCCGATTGTATTTCATGGCGTGCTCGCGGGCGATGTTGGCGCGCTTTTCACCGACGCGGTCAATATACCGTTGCCGCCAGTCTGGGCCTCGTTCGATAATCCAGCGTTTTTGCGTCGGGAAGTGCACATGAAAATCGATGATAGTCAATCCATTGTACATAGCGCGAAACCTCGCTGATTGCTAGCTGTTGCACGAAGATAATAACCGGCTAGCGAGCAGGGCGCAAAGCAGGCGGCGTGGCGCGCTATTTGTTATCTGCGCGCCGCCAGTTATAATGGCGCGAACTGAACCAGCGGCAGCAACCGCAGTTGAAAGGACAAGTCTGATGGCACGAGCCGTAACCTTATTCACCGGGCAGTGGGCAGACCTGCCGATCGAAACCCTGGCCGCAAAGGCAGCCGGATTCGGCTATGACGGGCTGGAGCTGGCTTGCTGGGGCGACCACTTCGAGGTCGACAAAGCCCTGTCTGACGATGGCTACATCCAGTCGCGCAAAGATCTGCTGGCGCGGCATGGCTTGCAATCCTTCTCAATCAGCAATCACCTCGTCGGGCAATGTGTCGCCGACGCGATGATTGACGAACGCCACCGCGCTATCTTGCCCGACCGTTTGTGGGGCGATGGCGACCCCGACGGCGTCCGCGAACGCTGCGCCGCAGAGATGATCGACACGGGCCGCGCCGCCCAGGCCTTTGGCGTCGATGTCGTCAATGGCTTCACTGGCAGCCCAGTCTGGCATTTAATCTACCGCTTCCCGCCTACCTCCGACGAGATGGTCGAGGCTGGCTATCAAGACTTCGCCGCTCGCTGGCAGCCCATCCTGGATGCCTATGCCGAGCTGGGAGTCAAGTTCGCTCTGGAAGCCCATCCCGGCGAGATCGCCTACGATATCTACACGGCGGAACAGACTCTGGAGGCGCTGGACAACCATCCGGCCTTCGGCTTCAATTTCGACCCCAGCCACTTCATTCACCAGCTGTTTGACCCCGTGAAGTTTATCGACCGCTTCGCCGACCGCATCTTCCATGTGCATGTCAAAGATTCCAAAGTTACGCTGGACAATGTGGCGAGCATTCTGGGCTCGCATTTGAACTTTGGCGATCATCGGCGCGGTTGGGATTTTGTCTCGCCCGGGCACGGCGACCTGGATATCGACTCGATGATCCGCGCGTTGAATCGCATCGGCTATACAGGTCCGCTTTCGGTGGAATGGGAAGACAGCGGCATGGACCGCGAATTTGGCGCGACCGAGTCGGCCGCCTGGGTAAAAGCCAACGACTTTACCGCATCCGCAGTCGCGTTTGATGCGGCGTTCGCCGACGAATAGGAGAAGGACAAATGGCAGACGAACAGCAAATCAGCAGCACTTTCACGAGCCAGGCAGCAGAAGCCAGCGCCGGCGACGCGCCCCAGCTAGGCATCGGCATGATTGGGTATGCCTTCATGGGCAAAGCGCACACCAATGCGTTCAAGACCATCCCCTACATGATGTATCCGCCGGTGGCTGTGCCGCGCCTGGTGGCTATCGCGGGCCGCAATGAAGGCGCTGTCAACGCAGCCGCCCAGCGCTATGGCTACGAGCGCGCCTATACTGACTGGCGCGATTTGATCGCCGATGACGATGTCGATGTGCTGGACAATGGCGGACCCAACGATGCGCATGCCGAGCCCTGCATCGCCGCGGCAACGGCTGGCAAGCATGTCTTCTGTGAAAAACCACTGGCGCGCACTGCCGAAGAAGCCAAAACCATGCTGGACGCGGTCGAAGCAGCTGGCGTCAAGCACATGGTCGCGTTCAACTATCGTTTTGTGCCCGCAGTCCAGCAAGCCAAAAAACTCATCGAAAGCGGCGCGCTCGGGCAGATTTATCATTGGCGGGCGGTCTATCTGCAAGAATGGGGCATGGACCGCGCGATGGAGACCAGTTGGCGCTTTGACAAAGCGACCGCTGGCAGTGGCGCATTGGGCGACCTAGGCGCGCATATCATCGACTTGGCGCGCTTCCTGGTGGGCGAGCCGCGCTCTGCCTCGGGCTTGGCGCGCACTTGGATCACCGAACGGCCTGATGGCAGCGGCGGCTTGACGAAGTCCGATGTAGACGATGGCTTTGTGGCGCTGCTGGACTTTGCGAATGGCGCGCTGGGCACAGTCGAGGCGACGCGCTTTGCCCAAGGGCGCAAGAACTTCAATTCATTCGAAATCAACGCCGAAAACGGCTCCATCCATTTCAATCTGGAGCGGCTGAATGAGCTGAATGTCTTCTGGAAAGGCGAGCAGCCCGATACCACGCAGGGCTTCCACAATGTGCTGGTCAGCGAAGGGCATCATCCGTATTGGGCGAATTGGTGGCCCCACGGACATATCATCGGCTGGGAACACAGCTTCGCGCATGAATTCCACCACTTCTTCGCTGCCATCGTCAATGACGCTGATGTCGCTCCCTATGGCGCTACCTTCACAGACGGCTATCGAAATGCCGTCATTTGTGATGCGATTTTGGAATCGGCAGCTAGCGGAAGGCGCGTTGATATCAACTATTAGCTGTGCACAAACAACCGCCGGCCATCGCTGCTGATATGCACCGCGCCGTTTGCATCGGTGCGCAGGACGGGCAGGTCGCCCAGCAGGGTCAGCGTGTCCAAATCCGGGTCGCCGCGGGTGTTGGCGGCATCAATCTGCGTCATGGCGAGCTGCGGTTGGATGCCGCGCAGGAAACCCTCATCGAGCGACGAGCGGCTTGCATGTTGCGGCAGCTGCAGCACGGTCGCCGCCAGCCGTTCTCCGCGGCTGAGCATGGCTTGCTGTCCATCGCGTCCGAGATCAGATGTCAGCAAGAAGGCAGTGTTTCCATAGCTGACACGCAGAACCAGCGCATTGTTGTGCAGATTGTCGGTGATGGCCGGCGGGACGGGCGGATGCAGCACGTCCAGGACCAAGCCATCGTCCAGGCGAATCTGATACCCGGCACGAACCTGAACAAGCGGTGCCTCGTTCGCTTCCAGCTGCGTGATGATCCGCTGGAAGGCATCGCCAGTGTTAGGCTGTCCATGATACAGCGCTGCGCCAATCTTGTAGCGCCCTATCACCTGGGTTAATGCGGCGGTATCCCATGGGTCGGGATGCGTAATCGCCAGTAGCTCGATTTCGCGGTCATAGAAGGGCAAGCGGTCGCCAATTGCCGTCAACAAGCGCGATGGAAAAGGTCCGCCATCGACCAGGATGTGCGCGCCGCCTGGCGACTGCATTAGGATCGCGTTGCTGTGCCCGAGATCCAGCAGCCAGACATGCAGTTGGCCGTCGCCGCGACTCAGAACCATTGCCACGGTCAACACAAGCGCGACACAGAAGCCGCCGGCCATGCCGACACGCGCAGCTCGCCTACGGATGACTGCCAAGGCTTTGTTAGTTGCCGGCAGCTGCGCCTTTTTTATGATAGCGCCGCCGATCAACAGCATATAAAAGACTTGAATGACGCGCCCGTCGACAGCGACTGGCTGCTCTGCAAAGCCCAACCCGGCAAAGGCGCGCACCACCTCAATCGTCCACGACAAGAACGGCATATCCGCCCACAGCAGCAAGCTCCCCAGCGCCGGCGCAATGGCATAGACCGCGATTGCCGCCAGCCCCAGCGCTAGCAGAGCCGACTGCGCCGGCACAATCAGCAGGTTGACAGGCAGCGCCACCAGCGATAACTTGCCGAAGTACAGAATCGTCAGTGGCAACGTGGTCATCTGCGCAGCCATGGTAGCGGCCAGCGGCTCAGCCAAGAATCCGTGGGCGATTCGTGCCGGACGCCTTGGCAAGATGCGCTGCAGCAAGCGCTTGAGCCACTCGGAAAGAGGGTCGGCAAACAAAACCAGCCCCAGCACCGCGCAAAAGCTCAACTGGAAACCGAGGTCTTGCAGCGAATAGGGGTCGCTAACCAACAGAATCAACGCCGCAAATGCCAGCGACGCCGGCTTAAATGTCTTGCGGCGCAGCAAATCGCCAACAATCACCAGGCTGCTCATCAGCGCCGCGCGCATGACGCCCGGGCTGGCTCCGACAAAGATGGCATAGACCAAAATGATCGCCACGGCGCAGAAACCCGCGAATGGCTTGTCGCCGCCCGAAAGCGCCAGAACCACCCGAAAGACGATGGCGCTGACAACAACCATATTGAAGCCGCTGATGGCGATGACATGCGATGCGCCAACGCGCGAAAAATCTTCTGCCAGCTCAGCTGTGATGCCGCTTTCGTCGCCAGCCAAGATGCCTGTCAGCAAGCTGGCTTGTGGGTCGGGCAGCGCAGCGCCGATATTGCGTTTTACGCTCTGCCGCAGTTCAATGAGCAGCGCCTGAATGGGGTCTCCGTGTCCGGCGCTGATGACTTCTACAGCGGCATTGGGCATCCGGCTGTAGATGCCCTGCCGCGACAGGTAGTCCGCATACGAGAATGTGTCCCAAACAGGCGGCGCGGTGAGCGAGCCAGTCGCGCGGATGCGGTCGCCAAAAGCCACTGTGGCGCTGCGCGGCGCTTCGACGAGCGCGAGACCGCTGGTCGCCTGGTTTTGGCTGTGGACGAAGATGCTTTCCGTTTCAACACGCAGCAGAATGCGGTCGTCGCGCAGAGCTGGCTCAACGGCAACGATGCCCGTGACCGTGCCTGCGCTGCCATTGTATGCGGCAACAGCGCTGCCGGGCGGGATGATGGCCATTCGCCAGGCACCAGCGCAAACCGCCGCGACGCTGGCCAACAGCAAAAGCCGCTGACTGCGCCGAAATGCCCAGCCCAGCGCCAGACACAGCATAAAGCCACCCAGCCAGAAGTTCGCGTTTATTTGCGGGGCTGTCTGGGCGATGTGAATGCCGATGGCCCAGGCAGCCGCGATATAGACCAGCTTCACGCGCTTCGACAGTTTCCTTGGCTGCGGACAGATACAGGGTGGGCAGGCTCGAGAGGCGCGAAACCCAAACAGACCTCAACGATGTGAGGTCCGGCTGGACTGATCAACCTGGAGAGTGTAATGGATTACAAAGAGCTGGCTGCGGCCGCCTGCGCCGGACGGTCGAAGCTGATGGGCTGTTGGCGGATGCCGCGCTGTGGAGCCTGCGCCGCCTGCGGCTCGAAATCGAAAGCTGGCTCGGTTTCGACTTGTTCTTCATGCTGCATCAGTTGAATGCCATTGCGTATCTCGTCCAAGGTATGGGCGAATTGCTGCTCGAGCTGGCTGAGCTGGGCCAAGACATAGTGGTCGGCTTCCTGCGTGATCTTTGCCGCTTCGAGGTTGGCTTGCTCGATGACAAACTCGGCGCGCACCTTGGCCTGCTTGACCATTTCTTGCTCGTCGATGAGGTCTTCGCTGTGCTGGCGGGCTTGCTGTACGATGCGCGCGGCTTCTTCGTTGGCTTCTGCCAAGACGCGGTCGCGCTGCTGGATCGTCCGCGCCGCCCGTTCAATCTCGTCGGGGATCGAAATGCGCATCTGGTCGATGATTTCCAGCGCGCGTTCTTCGTCAAGCATGGTGTACTTGGTGCCAAACAGGTGGCGTCCCTCGTCAATCAAATCTTCCAACCGGTCTACTAGATGCTGAATGTCCATCGCTACCCTCCCTGTCAAAGCGCTATGGATTTGTGCGGTTGCATTTCTCGCGCAACGCATTGGCGATGCTCGGCGGCACCATCGAGCTGACATCGCCGCCTAGCTGGGCGATTTCGCGGATGGTGCTGGAGCTGATGTGCATATATTTCTCGTCTGACATGATCGCGATTGTTTCCAACTCGGGCGCCAGTTTTTTGTTTGCCATGCCCATGCGAAACTCGAATTCAAAATCTCCAAAAACGCGCAAGCCTCTTACCAATGCGATCGCGCCGACCGACCTGGCGTATTCTACTGTCAGCATGGAATAACTCGCAACCGAAATAGCGGGATATTTTTGGAAGAGTTCGCCCGCCAGCGCCACCCGTTCTTCGACATCAAACAGCAGGCGCTTGCTTTGCGGGTTGGCATAGATAGCGACAATGAGGTGATCGAAAAAGCGCGATGCCCGCAGCGCGATGTTGATGTGCCCATAATGTATCGGGTCGAGCGATGCCGCATAAAGCGCCGTGCCCCTGCCATCCATAAAGCCTCTCCCAGCCGCGACAGCATTGTAGGGTCGCGCAACAATCTGCGCCAACCGTATCCGCGCCACTTTTGCGCCCGGCGGGACGATTGCAGAACCCGGCGTTTCGTCTAGCTGATATCCCCCAGCGTGGGGAAACGCGCGTGAAGGACGGCGGCCAGCTGCTTGTGTTGGGGCAGCTCGAGCGCGGGGTCTTCCGCGAACAGAGTCTGCGCTTCCGTCTGCGCCAGTTTGATCAACTCAGGCGTGATAGCCTGCGAATGCTGGAGGATGTTTGCGCCGCTTTGGAACTTGCCCGGCAAGCTGCCACTGCCGCGCAGCTGCATATCCAGCTCTGCCAGTTCAAAGCCGTCGGTCGTCTGTTCCATCGCCGCCAGCCGCCGCTCGGCAGGGCTGAGTTCCGCTTCGCTCACTGTCCCGTCTTGTGCCGCGCGGATCCGCTCCAGATTGATTTCCGGCGAGCTGTCGGGCAGCAGAAAGCAGTATGATTGGCTCGCGCCGCGGCCGACGCGCCCGCGAAATTGATGCAGCTGCGCCAGCCCAAAGCGATTCGCGCCGTCGATGACGATGACGCTGGCATTTGGCACATCCACGCCGACTTCGGCGACAGTGGTCGTTACCAGCACATCATACTTGCGCGCTGCAAAGCCGGTCATCAGCTGGTCTTTCTCGGCAGCCGACATGCGCCCATGCAGCAAGGCGACGCGATGCCGATAAAATACCTGGCTGAGGCGCTCATAGGCTTCTGTTGCCGAAGCCGTCTCCACCGCAGCCGACTCTTCCACCAGCGGATGCACGAAGAAAGCCTGCCGCCCCTGCTCCAACTGGCTTTCTATGAATCCGTGCAGCCGTTCTCGCGCGACTGGCTCAATAATCTCGGTTTGCACGGGCTGGCGTCCGGGCGGCTTTTCGCTGATGACGCTGAGGTCGAGGTCGGCGTAGAGCGTCAGCGCCAGGCTGCGCGGAAACGGGGTCGCCGACATGACGAGCAAATGCGGGTTGCGCCCTTTGCCGCGCAGGGTCGCCCGCTGGTCGACTCCGAAGCGGTGCTGTTCGTCGATGATCGCCAGCGCCAAGTTTTTGAATGCGAGCCCGGCTTGGATCAGCGCGTGCGTGCCGATGACGATGTCGATTTCTCCATCAGCCAGCCCTTGATAAATGGACTCGCGCTCGCTTGCTGTCAGCGCGCCAGTAAGCAGCGCAATCTGTGGCGGCTTTTCCCAATCCAACGTGGCGAAAGTTTCGCTGATGGTCTTGTAATGCTGCTCGGCCAGGATGCCGGTTGGCGCCATGATGGCGGCTTGCGCCTTGTTGTGGAGCGCAACAGCCAAGCCAACGATCGCCACAGCTGTCTTGCCGCTGCCGACATCGCCTTGCAGCAGCCGGTTCATCGGCAGCGGTTGCCGCAGGTCGCTGCGAATATCGGCGACAGCCCGCGCCTGGTCCTGGGTCAGCTCATAGGGAAAAGCCTGCGCTATGAAAGAGTTCAGGAAGGCATCCGCGGCTTCCATTGGCAGGCTTGGCTGCGACTGCCATTCGCGCCGCGCGCCCAGCAAAGCCAGCTGCAGCATCAGCAGTTCGTCGAAGATGAGGCGGCGTCTGGCATGTTCGCGGTGGTCTTCGCCTTCGGGGAAGTGCCGCTGGCGGACCGCCCAGCCCAGATCAGCCAGATCGCACCGATCCAGCAGCGCGCTTGGCAGTGGGTCGGGCAGTTTGTCCGCCCATTCTTTGGTGAGCGTTTGCATGGCGCGGCGGAACAGGCGCGGACGCAAGCCCTTGGTCATGCGATAAACCGGCACAATGCCGACCATGGTCAAATTGTTCAGGTCCAGCTCTTCCCACTGCGGGTTCGTCATCCGCTTCGTATCGCGGAAAAAAGTGACCTTGCCATGCAGCACGACCGGCATGCCGCTGCGCAGCCTAGCAATGTTATAGCCTTGACCAAAAAGGCGCGCTGTCAATCGCCCGCTGCCATCGCCGACAACCATGACCAGATCGTTCCTGCCGCCGCTGGACACGGCGCGGACCTGCTGGACAGTCGCGATGATTGTCGTTGCCGATCCGCCCGGCGCAATATCTTTGATGCACTGCTGCCGCGTATAATCGTGATACGCGCGCGGAAAGCTGTAGAGCAGGTCGCGGATGGTATGCAAGCCGCGCTGCGCCAGCATTTCGCCGAATTTTTTGCCGATGCCGGCTATATCTGTTGTCGGCGCGGCCAGCTTCTGCTGCACAGCCGCCAGCTCGGCCTTGTCGCGCGCTTGGCGGGGCAATCGTGGCGGCCGTTCTAAACGCGGCGGCGGCGGCAGGTCCAAGCGGCTGTCGCTGGGTCCGCCCAGATAATCATCGTCCCAAGATTCGCCATCATAGCTTGCGCGGCGTCTGCCCGGCGAGCGCTTCTGCTGGCGCGCTGGCTTGTGGCTGGCCGGCGCGCGGCGTTTAGGGCGAGGGACAGACTTCATTTTCGCCTCCCAGCCCGGCAGGCGATCCTTGTAGCGGGGCGGCGGCGGCAAGCGGTTGGTGACACGGTCGAGCAAGTAATCGAGGCGGTTGATTCGCTCGTCTTTGTCGGTGATGCCGGCGTATTCTGTCAGCGTGTCGACAATTTCATCGATGAGGATTTGGTGTCTCGCGCGGCGGGCTTGTTGGCGCGCCTGGTTTTGCCAATCCTGCGCATAAGCTCCCAAACCGCCAGCGACCGCCGTATCCAAAGCGCCGAGGTCTTGCTCGCGCTTGAGCACAGCGACAAGATTTTCCAGTGCAGATGGCATGCCTTGTCGCCTCCGTCGCTGCGCAATATCATCATGTCGCCTGAGCTCGGCCGGCAACCCAGGCTCGGGCTGGTTTCGATGCCTAGTGTAGCAGATGACGCGCTACCGTCTATAGAGTTCGAGAAGCGGGCGTGGCGATTTTTGTGGATGCGCGTTGCTCTGCGCCCCATCCCAAACCCTCCCAGGCCGCCTGTGTCTACGCGGCGCAAAAGTGAGGGAGGGGCTACCCTGCTGCGGAAGCGCAGGAAAAACTCCCCTTTCCTCGTTCTGGGGGCAAGGGTCCGGGGGATGGGGGGGCGTGGTTGCCATATCCATACAACTAGTCACTCTCTGTATCGACGCGCGCCTAGAAATCAAAATCGTCTTCATCGGCTTTCTCCAGCACAGCTATGCCGCTGGCCGCAGCCCCCAGATAGCAAGCCATCGTGGCGCTGTACATGGTGAAAGGAAAATGCTGGCCAGGAAAATCCAGCGCCAAATGCTCGTGCATCAGGCGCGTCTGCTCGGTGATCTGCTGTTGATCTTGGAGCACCAGCGCGTCTTCCAAACTGTTGAACTCGGTCATAAATTCCACCATGCGCTCGATCGTCTGGCTGGTGTTTTGCACCTTTTCGATCACGATAATTTCGCCGTTTTCCAGGCTTACAAAGGGCATGACGCCCAGCCGCGCGGACAAGATGGCGTGCGAAGCGCTCATGATGCCATTGGCGCGCAGAAACTTGAGATCGCGGACGCAATACACCGAGTAGATGCGATCCACCGCCTGCCGCACTTGTTGGATAGCCGCCTCGGCATCGGCGGCTGATTCGGCTGCCTGGGCTGCCACCCGGATCAACATGCCTTGCCCGGCGCACAAGCTCTGCGAGTCGACCACGGCAATCTCGCAATCGCCGCTCACAGCCTGCGCGGCTATCCGCCCATTCCGCCAGCTTTGGCTCAACCGGCGCGAGGGATGCACCGAGATGATGGCGTCGCAATGTGGAGCGTGGCGCAGAAAAACTTCCGCATAATCACGTTCGGATGGCGGCGTGACGACTGGCGGCTGGGCAAGCTGGGCGATGCTCGAAAAAGCCGCTTTGGCATCGATGTCTACATCTTCACGAAGTTGCTTGCCGCCGATTGTGAGGGTGTTGGGCAATATGGCGACGGGGAAATGCCGCATCAAACGCGGGTTGGAAAAGCGCGCGCCACTATCGGTGACGATATGGATTCTGGGCATTATTCGCCGCTCATCAAAAAAAACTGGGCGCGCCGACTTGTTTGGCAGCGCCCGCGGCCAAAGCGGGTTTTTGCAGCCGGCTGTGGATCTCTTTGTTCATGACGAAGCTGCCGCCCGCCGCAGCGCCGCTATGCCCGCCGCGATGCCATCGGCATGCCCGAATATGCAGCTGCCGGCGACCATGATGTTCGCGCCACAAGCCCGCGCTGTTGCGATCGTCTGGCTGTTGACGCCCCCGTCAACCTCAATATCCAAATCATGACCGCCATCCAGCGCCATGCGCCGCAGCTGGCTGATTTTGCGCGTGGTCGCGCGGATGAATGGCTGCCCGCCAAAGCCGGGATTCACCGTCATCACATTGATCTGGCTGACCAGTTCCAGCACTTCGCGGATCGCTGTGGCCGGCGTGTGCGGGTTCAGGGCGACGCCCGCGCGGCAGCCCGCTTCGTTTATCTGCGTCAGGGCGCGATGCAGGTGCGGACACGTTTCGACATGCACAGTGATGGCAGACGCGCCACTATCAGCAAATTGATTGATGTAGCGCTCTGGCTCGATGATCATCAGGTGCACATCCAGCGGGATGCGCGCCACTCGCGCAACCGCCTGCACAACCAGCGGACCCATGGTGATGTTAGGAACAAAGCGCCCATCCATGACATCAATATGGATCATATCCGCGCCGCCCGCCTGCGCTTGCATCACCTGGTCGCCGAGGCAGCCGAAATCCGCCGCCAAGATCGATGGCGCGATTTGTAGCGTTCGCCGCGTCATGGCTGGGGTCGCGCTTCTTTTGGCATGGCGGGAATGGTACTGCCTGCGCGCGCCTCTGGCAACAGCAGAGCCGTTTTAAGTTGTCCGCAGCCCGCCGCGATATCGATGCCTCGCCGCAGGCGCACTGTGCTGGCCAAGCCAAAGGAGCGGAGTATGGCTTGGAATGCCTCGATATGGCGCGAGTCGGCTGGAATGCCTGTATAGCCGCCGGTAGGATTCAAGGGGATAATGTTGATATGGCAGTTCATGCCCTGCAGCAGCCGCCCCAGACGCCGGGCTTCATCCACTGTGTCATTTTCGCCGGCAATGGCCGCCCATTCAAAAGAGATGCGCCGATTCGTGCGCGCGCCGTAATAGCGGCAGGCATCCAGCAGCGCCTCAATATCCCAGCGCCGATTGACCGGCAGCAGCTGCGAGCGCTCGGCATCGTCAGATTTGTGCAGACTGACCGCCAGTTTGACTTGCAGCCCTTCATCGGCGAAGCGGCGTATCTGCGGCGCAAGCCCCACTGTGCTGATGGTGATGTGCCGCGCGCCGATACCCAGCCGCCGCATCAGCATGCGCACAGCCGCCAGCGACGCCTCGTAATTGTGAAATGGCTCGCCCATGCCCATGAACACGACATTGCTCAGCCGCTCGCCCCGCGCCGCCAGCTCCCGCGCGAAGAGCATGGCCTGCTCGAAGATCTCTGTGGGGGTGAGGTTGCGGCTGAAGCCCATCTGCCCAGTCGCGCAGAAAACGCAGCCCATGGCGCAGCCAGCTTGTGAAGACAGGCAGGCGGTCATGCGACCATCCGCATAGGGCATCAGCACCGACTCGATGAACTGGCCATCGCGCAATCGATATACGCGCTTGACTGTGCCATCGCGGCTGACTTGCTGCGCGGCCACGGTCAGCTCGCCCAGTTTGGCGACTTCCATGATTTTGGCTCGGGTCGCGCTGGGCAAATTGCGCATGGCGGCGAAATCTTCGACGCGCCGCCCATACATCCAGCTCCAGATCTGGCGGACGCGGAAAGGCTTTTCGCCCAGTTCAAGCAGCAGGTCGCGCAGCTGCGCATGGGTCAGGGCGTAGAGGTTGATCATACAGCTGCGATTATACCGCGAGTTATGCGCCAGCCAGATAGGGCAAAAAATTGAAGACAGCGTGCGCGATGATAGCGGCGCTGGTGTGAAAGCGCAATCGCAGCCAGGCAAAGCCAAGCGAGACGGCGAACAAGATCAACATGGCTGGAGTCAAGCCATATTGCACATGGGTGGCTGTGAAAAATAGCGAGGTTACAACAGCGCCAAAGACGGGCTGCAGCGCGCCGCGATAGACGATCTCTTCGGACACAGCGGGCACGATCGCCAGCAACAGCGCTGTGACGATTGAGCCCGAAAAGGCTTGAAAGTAGTGTTGCGCCAGTTCGGTCTGCTGCTGGAAGACGGCGGCGGGCACAGACCGCTCCCAAGCTGCCACTGCCGCTGTCGAAAACAGCCAGAGACTGATGCCGACTGCGATGCTGATTGCCGCTTCTCGGGGCGTCGGTTTGCGCAGGCAGAGCCGATCCAGCGCCTCTGGCAAGCGCCGGCGCAGTCCCCAGCCGACGCCCAAACATGCTGCCGCCAGATGCAGCGCGCCCGTGCCGATCAATTTTTGCAGCGCGTTCGCAGGCGCAATCGCCGCTCCTTCACTGGCGCTTTCGTTAATCAGGATATTGAAGCCGAAATTAAAAAAGCCCAAAATCAGCAAAAATGCGGCGGCTCGATGCACAGGCTTTTGGTGGTCGAAGGCGATGGCTTCAGCCGGGCTCAAGCGCCTTGCCAATCGGCCGAACAATCGCCAGAGCCCGCCGATGTTCACGAACCCAACAGTCAGAATCGCCAAGAGCGGATACATATTTTGCCGCTGCGCCGCGCAGATCACGGGATAGCACATGTGATTGGA
>JAPOSR010000050.1 GCA_026709625.1 Chloroflexota bacterium | reverse complement strand
GCTCTATGGCTACAAGCGGCGCGGGGCGATGTTGGGTTTGTGACCCTCCATCTCCGTCCCCCAGAACGAGGCAAGGGGAGTTTCTCCAGCGCATCCGCGGCTGGCAGCCCCTCCCTCATTTTTGCGCCGCGTAGACACAGGCGGTCGGGGAGGGGTTTGAAGCTGTTTCTGTGGTAAAACTGCCGCACCCAGACAGCGTTCGTCTTGGAAAACCATGATAATAGGCTATACTGCCACCATCTGTAAAATCTTAGCCATTGATTATTAGGAGCGGGCTATGCCTGAAAAACGCAAGATGAACCGGCGCGACTTCATCAAGACAGTCTCTGTAGGCGGCTTCGGCGCGTTGCTGGCTGCGCAGGGACTGGCGCTGGCTGCGCAAGACTCGGTGATCAACATCATGAGTTCGGGCGCGGAAATCACCAGCGACCCGGTGACATTCCGCTGGATTGATAGCGGCGACCAAAAAGCGGTCTTTTGGAATGCCTACTTCGCCAAGTATATGGAAGCCCGCCCCAATGTGTCCATCCAGTACGATGCGCTGCCCTGGAACGAAATCGCGCAGGTGGTGCCGCTGGGCATCCGCAATGGCACGGCGCACGATGTCTTCCAGCGTCCGCTTTCGGTAACGCTCGCGCAAGCGGTCAACGAAGGCTGGGTGGCTGCGCTGGACGATATCATTCCCGACTTTGAAGCCTGGAAAGCCAGCTTCCCCGGCGGCGTCTTTGTCGAGGGCATCACCGGCTTCAATGGCAAGACCTATTCCTTCCCCGCCACCTCCAACAAGCGCTATGGCACGCACCTGCTCTACAATGTCGCTTATCTGGAAGAAGCGGGCGTCGACCCGCAGGCTGGCTCCATGTCGGCTGATGATTTTGTGGCTGCCGCCAAGAAAGTCACCGAAAACGGCGCGGGTCGCTATTTTGGCTTCATCATGGGCGGCAACCAGGTCAATCGCTGGGGCGCGATCGTGCGTGAGTTCGCGCGGATGGCTGGCGCGATTAGCATGGGCGTCGGCAACTTCGATGTTGATCTGTCCACCGGCGAGATTCCCTACACCAACCCGCTCTACCTCGAGGCGATTGATGTGCTGCTGCGCCTGCGCGATGATGGCAGTGTCTTCCCGGGCACCTTGTCGATGAATGCGCCCGAAGCCCGCGCTCGCATGCCGCAAGGCGCTGCTGGCATGATCTTGCAGGGCCCCTGGAATATCCCAATCTGGCTGCGCGAAAATCCTGACTTCGCCTTCAATATCGCCGGGCAGCCGCTGCTCGACCCGCCGACGCTGGTGCCTGTCACGGTCGGTCCCGGCGGCTCGAATGAGATTCATGTCAATGCCGCCGCCAGCGACGAAACCAAAGCGATCGCCGGCGACATCTTCCACTACCTCGGCACCTACGAGGGACAGGTCGCCTGGGCAACTCTGGTGGGCGCGGCTGACCCAGCTATCTTTGCCGAAGCGATCGCCGCCGCCGATATGCAGCCGCTAGAGCGCAACGCCCTGCTGATGTTCAACGAACAGGTGCGCGTTGGTCCCAGCCAGATCGTGCGCAACCCTGAAACTGCCGCCGTCAACTTGGAGCTGCGCCCCGTCACACCCAACCTGTCCGAGACGGTGCAGGGCATCTATACCGGGCAGATCAGCGATGCCGCCGCTGCTTTGGATGATCTGGCGAGCCGCGCCAATGCCGAGCTCGACCGCGCAATCGCTGCCGCCGCCGAAAAAGGCGCAACTGTCTCGCGCGATGATTATGTCTTCCCCAACTGGGATCCCTATCAGGATTATGGCGAAGACAAATACGCCGAACTCTAGCCAGTTAGCGGACATGCGGGGCGTCTCGCTTGAAGCGCCCCTGCCGCTAGTTCTTGCCTGACTCGGGCGCTGCCTGCGCGCCGACACTCAGCCAACCAAAGGAACAGCGAGGGCTGCCTTGACGACTATTGATATCCCGCTGCCAAAGCCCATCCAGCATACACGCAGCCTGCGCCAGCGCATCGCCGACAACCGCTGGGTCTATCTGTTTATGCTGCCGTCGCTGACGCTGACTTTGCTGTTTACGCTCTATCCTATCTTCGCTTCGTTTTATTATTCGCTCTTCCAATGGTCGGGCTTCACCTCCGCGGCGCACTACATCGGCACGCAGAACTTTAGCGAAGTGATTGTCGACAATCAGTTTTACAACGCCTTTAAGAATTCGTTCATTTTCATGTTTTGCAGCGTGCCCATCAAGCTGTCGCTGGCTTTGGTCATCGCGATTGTGCTCAACGACCGGGCGTTGCGTCTCGCGCCGATCTTTCGCACCATGTTTTTTGTGCCGGTCGTCACCACCACCGCCATCGTCGGCATCGTCATGACCTTCATCATGAGCCCTTTCAACGGGCCCATCAACATGATCATGCTCGACCTGGGCGTCATCGGCCGGCCGATCGACTTCTTTGGCGACCCCAAGCTGGCGCTGTATTCTGTTGTCGGCGTGGAGATCTGGAAGTGGCTGGGCATTCCGATGATCTATTGGCTGGCCGCGCTACAGACCATCCCCGCCTCGCTCTATGAAGCGGCGGAGGTGGACGGCGCGAACTGGCGGCATAAATTTGCCTATATCACTGTGCCGCTGCTGAAACCTTTTGCTGTCATCATTGTGCTCATCACGGCGGTGGGCACTTTGAATGTCTTCGCGCTGGCGATGACTTTGACAGGCGGCGGACCTTACTTTGCCAGCGAGGTCATGGAAGTGTATATCTACCGAACAGCCTTTGGCGCAGCCAACAGCTTGACTCTGCCGCGCATCGGCTATGCTTGCGCCGCGGCGGTTTATTTTGGGCTGTCAGTTATGGTGATGGCCACGCTGCAGCTGTTTGGAGCGCGCTG
Organism: Chloroflexota bacterium; assembly: GCA_026709625.1. Classification (GTDB taxonomy): domain Bacteria; phylum Chloroflexota; class Anaerolineae; order Aggregatilineales; family Phototrophicaceae; genus UBA6055. The sequence continues at coordinate 2,850 of JAPOSR010000050.1, read as the reverse complement.
GGCAAACAAAGAGCGAGCGGGTCTTTCAGCAGCGGAAACCACGGTGGGGGGCGCATAATGGCTGTCAAGGCGAAGCGGCTCAGCGCCGAAGAGCATCAACGGCGACTGGAATTCCGAGCGACGCGCCTGCGAGAAATCGTAACCACCCTTATCTTGACGCCATTGGCGCTGATTTGGGTCTATCCCTTTTTGTGGATGGTCAGCGCGGCGATGAAGACCAACAACGAGATCTTCCGCGCCGGCACGAATCTCTTGCCGACTCAACCGACCTTTGAGAATTTCCAGCGCGCCTGGGTGCAGGCGAATATGAGCCAGTATTTTCTGAATACGGTGGCCATCGCGGCTGGCTCGGTGTTCGTCGTGGTGGCGACCACTTCGATGATGGGCTATGTGCTTGGGCGCTATCGCTTTCCTGGGCGGCGCATCGTCATCGGCATCTTCGTGGCGACAGTCTTTTTGCCCAAGGGCTATACCATCATCCCCATCTTCGAGTTGATCCGCTTTCTGGGTTTGGATGGCACGCTCTTTGGCGTCATCTTGGCGCAGAGCGGCGGCGCGCATGTCATCTTCATTCTGCTTTTTGCCGGCTACTTCGGGCAGATGCCCAAAGAGCTGGAAGAGGCGGCGATTGTGGATGGCGCGGGTTTTTTGCGCGTCTTCTTCCAAATTCTGCTGCCGCTCGCCAAGCCGGTCATGGCCACAGTCGTCATCATGCAGCTCATCTCCAGCTGGAACGACTTTTTGCTGCCGCTGGTGTTGACGCTGCCTCGCCCCGAGCTGCGCACGCTGTCGGTGGGCATGTTTGCCTTCCGCGGCGAATACTTCACCGACTGGAGCGGGATGGCTGCTGCCGCCACGATCGCCATCGTCCCTATCATCATCGTCTTCCTGGCCATGCAGCGCTACTTTATCGAAGGCATCGCCGGCGCAGTGAAAAGCTAGATACCATGCCCAACCTCAATATCTTGCTCATCACCTCCGACCAGCAGCATTGGAACACATTGGGCGCGGGCAACCCGCAGATTCACACGCCGGCGCTGGACAAGCTGGCGGCGCAGGGCACGACATTCACGCGCGCCTATTGCCCCAACCCCACCTGCACACCCACGCGCAGCAGCATGATCACTGGCAAGTATCCCTCACAGCACGGCGCCTACTCGCTTGGCACGAAATTGCCCGAAAGCGAGCCGACTGTGGGCGGCCTATTCAGCCAGGCTGGTTATCGCACGGCGCTGGTGGGCAAGGCGCACTTCCAGCCCCTGCAAGCCACGGACGAATACCCTTCGCTGGAAGCGTATCCGACCCTGCAAGACCTGGACTTCTGGGCGGAGTTTTCGGAACCTTTCTATGGCTTTGACCATGTCGAGCTGGCGCGCAACCACACCGATGAAGCCCATGTCGGGCAGCATTACGCCTTGTGGATGGAAGAGCGCGGCTTGCCAAATTGGCGCGATTATTTCTTGCAGCCCACTGGACATGTGCAGGCGCAGCGGCGCAAGTGGCTCATCCCCGAGCGATTCCACTACAACGCCTGGATAGCCGAACGCAGCAGCGTGTTGATTGAGCAGTATCAATCCGCCGACCAACCTTTTTTTCTTTGGGCGAGCTTCTTCGACCCGCACCCCAAATACCTCGCGCCCGAGCCTTGGGACAGCATGTACGACCCCGACGCCATCACTGTACCCGCAGCCGCGCCAGACGAACACAGCCAGAACCCGCCGCACTTCCAGCTGACCCAGCAGCCCGCCCCCGATTTCTCCGCCTGGCAAGAGCCAAATGGCAGCGCCTGTCATGGCTTTCATTCACATTTGCACGAGCGCCGCGAATTGGCGAAAGATATCGCCTGCTATTACGGCATGGTCAGCTGCATGGACAAGTACATCGGACAGATCATCGACCGGCTAGACGCGCTGGGCTTGGCGGAAAGCACATTGGTCGTTTTCACAAGCGACCATGGTCATTATTTCGGGCAACACGGCTTGATCGCCAAGGGCGCGTTTCATTATGACGATGGCGTGCGCGTGCCGATGATCGCGCGCCTGCCGGGGCGCATCCCAGCGGATGCCAGCAGCGACAGCCTGCAATCGCTGGTCGACTACGCGCCGACTTTTTTGGCGGCTTGCGGGCTGGATGTGCCCGACGATATGACTGGCGCCAACCAATTCGCGGTTTGGGGTGGGGATGAGACTGGGGCGCGCGCGGCTGTCATCATCGAAAACCGCCACCAGCCAACCACGCTGCATCTCAAAACACTCGTCGGCGAGCGCTACAAAATCACGCGCTATTTCGGTCGGGAGTATGGCGAGATCTTCGACCTGCGCGATGACCCGGGCGAATTGCGAAATCTGTGGGCGGACGAGGTCTTGCGCGCTCGCTTGACCGAAGCCATGCTGCGCGCCGAGATGCAAAAGGAAGAGCCGCTCGCCCCAGCCAGCGCCGCGCTGCCCAACAAGTCGCCCGCTATGTATGTGAAAAGTTGCAACCGCCGCGGCATCCAGATCAACTTTGATCCCGCGCAAGCCGTCTATGAATTATTCGACCTGAGCGCCGACCCGCGCAAAACGCGCAACCTGTGGGACGATGAGGCGAGCGCAGGCTTGCGTGCCGACATGGTTTGGGCGCTGCTGCAGAGTCGCTGGGGGCTCGAGCCGCTGTGGATGCCACGCGTGGCTGGAGCCTAAGGCGCAACCATCATGCGCGACCACGCTTGCGCTTAGTCGGCTTTCTGCTGCTTGTCTGTAGCCGAGCTTCTGCCTAAGCGCAATTCTTGCATGAGTCGTTCTCGGCACCAGTTACTTGCTTGTTTCAAATCGATAGGATGCTTCCGGGCATTTCGAGCTCCGCCCATTG
>JAPOSR010000042.1 GCA_026709625.1 Chloroflexota bacterium | reverse complement strand
GTGCAAGCGCCGCACTGGCTGGTGTCACAGCCGATTTTGGTGCCCGTCATGTCGAGGTCTTCACGAATAAAATGCACCAGCAAGGTGCGCGCCTCGACCTCGCGCGAGACAGCCTCGCCATTTATGGTCATGGATACATTCATATTGTCCTCCTCTGCCACTCAGTCAAGCGCTTGTCGTATTGCAATAGCGATTTGAATTGGCTCGGCAGCGCATGCCAGCCCAGCTTGACAGTAGTATAGCGGGTTTTTTGCCATGCCACAAAAAGTCGCTGCCGCGAATGCAATTGCCTGTTTGCGGCGCTTCAATCTTTTTCACGCACGCTGTTAAATCTGCTCAGCCGCCTTGTTAAACCCAAGCGGCGAGCAGCCTCTTGGCGGTGGCGGGGCTAGAAGAGATGCCCTGGATGATGCTTCGCCAGCGCCTTTATGCGTCTGTGGCGGGCAGCGCGCAGCGCCGCGCAAAGAGACGGGTTTCTCGCAGCATCAGCAGGTTGTAGCCGGGCGGGCAATGCGGGTCGGGCTCGTCGACAGCCAAGTCGGGATACGCCGCCAGGTTGCTCCAGGTCGAGGGGCAGCTGATGTAGCTGACGCCGTCGGCGCAGGAAAGGGTCGGCTGGTGGATGTGCCCGTGCAAAACGCCAGCGATGCGGTGGCTGTGCCGCGCCAATATGGCATGCGCCGCCGCGCCATTCTGCACGCGCATGGAGTCGTCCAGCCAAGCCACGCCTGTTTTCAGCAGTGGATTGTGCGCCGCCACGATGACCTGCCCGTCTTGGCAAGATTCCAGCGCGGACTCGAGCCAGTCCAGCTGCTGTGGGCGCAGGCTGGGGGCATGGTCGCCGCCGCCACTGGTATCCAGCGCGATGACATGCAGCCCGCCCAGGCGCAGATGGGCATCGCGCAGGACATGTCGCCCTGTGCCATCGTGCATGATCGCGTCCAGCAGGTCGCCAGAATCGTGATTGCCCGGCATCAGGATGATGGGGGCAGGCAAATTGTCCAGCAGGTCGCGGGCGCAGTGATAATCATCCGCCAGCGGCTCGGCGCAGACATCGCCAGTGTGCAAGATGAAATCAATCGCATAGGGTAGTTGTTTGATGGCGCGCAGGAGCTTCTTTGCGCCTACGTTGGGGTGGTTGGTGCCAGCCGTCATCCAAGGCGGATGATACGCTGGGTTGCCGCTGATGTGCGTATCGCTGATATGCAGAAAGGTGGTCATGGCTCGCTCAGGCAATAGCTAGTGGATTAACCCAGGATCCGGTCGCGCCGGTCAGCTTCAAGGGGGCGATGATCAGCAGAAATTCATAACAGCGCGCCGCCGCCAGTTCGTCCAGGTTGAGGTTCTCGACATGGGTGATGCCGCTGTGCACCAGCAGAAAGCGATGCACGGAATGGTCATGGGGCGGCATGGCTTCGACAGCCATATTGTCCGCGCCCACCAGTGTCATGCCCTGCTCGACCAAGCATTGCGCCGCGGATAAATCCAGCCCGGCTTGGGCATCGCGATACGCTGGGTCGCCCGCCCACAGGCGCGCTATGCTGCCCGTGCGCACCAGCACCGCCGTATTCGCGCCGATCTCTGTGCCCTGCCGCGCTTGCGCCGCGAGGATGTCGTCCGCGCTGATCACAGTCGCCGGCGGCAGCCTGTCCAGGCTTTTCAGCGCCGCCACATCCAGCAGCACGCCGCGGGTTACGATTGGCGGCATCCGCTCAATGCCGAGATGGCGCTGACCGGCTGCGGTTGCGCTCTGGCTGGCTGGGATGGTCTCGCCAGCGGCGGCATAGAGGCGCGGCTCGCCATTGGCGTCGGGGTGGCCAGCGGCATCTTGTTTTTCGGCGATGTGGCAAAGCGCGTCGATGTGCGTGCCGACATGAATGGACATCGTAATGACCTCGGCGGCGGGGGCAGCCGGGGCGATCGCGGACGGGTCGCTGTGACGCAGGTGCGGAGCGATCGAATACGACTTCATGACGGCGCCCGGCGTCAGCATGCCCTCCTGAAAATCGACGCCCAGGCTGTAGACTTCGCCAGTTTTGACCAGACTCAGCAGCTGCGGCGTCAAACGCGGGACCGACAGTTGTCCGTAGGCAGTATGGGGCATATTTTGGCGCTCCATAGCGATTCACCGTCTAAGTGTAGCAGGTGGGATTCTTGGCGGCTAGACGAAGCCCCCTTTTATTAATGGCTCTGGAAAGCGGGGCACCTTCGCTCGTTCTGGGAGCTGGGGGGAGCTTGCAGATTGCTTGCTGCATGATGGACAAGCGACTGCTGCTGCGCGGCATTAAGTCTAGGGACTTGCTCCGCCTGTCCGCTGTTAGGGATAGGGAATTAACTCGATTAGTGGCAGAAAGCGCTGCATGTCGGCCACAGCATAGACAGCGGTGCCCGGCTGCAAGCAGACCGCGGTCGCAGCAGCAAGGCCCAGCCGCAAGCCGTCTGCGATAGGCAGGTTTTGATGCAGCGCCTGCGCCAGCCCCGCCAGCACTGCATCGCCCGCGCCAGCTGGACTGTTGACTTCGACTGGAATGGGCGGGATGCGATAGCAGCGCCTATCCAGAGCCGCCAGCGCGCCAGCTTCGCCCATCGTGACCACCACCTGCGCGCCATACTGCGCCTGGACCTCACGCGCTGCCCGGCAAACCTCAGCAAGCGTGCGCAGCTCGCAGCCAACCAGCGCGGACAATTCGTGCTGGTTGGGCTTGACAAAAGCCGGCCGCGCCTGCAAGCCCGCCTGCAGATTTGGCGGCGCGGCATCAAAGATAACTGGCACAGCGCGTTCGTGTGCCAGGGCGATGACATTCGCATAAAAATCGGGGGTCATGCCCGGCGGCAGCGAACCGCCCGTGATGACAACGGTCGCCTGCGCCAGCGCCCGCTCATAGCGCGCCAGCAATGCCGCCACATCGTCGGGACGCGCCTGCATGGATGCGCTGGTGATGGTGGTGTGCTCGCCAGCGGCTTGGTCGACGATGACGGTGTTGATGCGCGTTTCGCCAGCAGCCTCGATAAAGTCAACGGCGACGCCGAGTTCGCGCAGCATGCCGGCGACTTTTTCTCCCACCGCGCCCGCCGCCAGACCCAGCGCTAGGCTGGTGATGCCGCGCCGGCCCAATATCCAACTGGCATCGGTGGGTTTGCCGCCCATGCTGTGCACAGTGCGCGTCGCGCGGATAGTCGTGTTGGTTCGCAAGCGCGGGACAAAGACAGTGAGATCAAGCGTGGTATTGGGCGTCAGCGAGACGATCATGGCGCTAATCGCGGAAGTCGGCGATGGCTTTTTCCATGGCGGCGCTTTCGACTTCCAGCAGTGGGCTCGCGCCGATCTGCCCAGCCATCAGCATGACAAAGGCGTTGGTATCCAGCCGTTCGACCGCGTCTAGGGCGGCTTCGAGGTGCTTGCCCATCAGGAAGAGTCCGTGCCAGGGAGCGATGGTGCCAGCGGCGTGTTTGGCGATAGCTGCTTCGCGCCCGCGCATGGTGGCGACGATGCGCTCGCCGAGTTTGGGGCTGTGGGCAGGCGCATAGTCGATGACGGGCGTCGTGCCAAACTTGCGCGTGGCTTCCATCACCGGCGGCATGGGGCGGTTGGCGCAGGCAAAGACCATCAGGTGGCGCGGATGGGCATGAATGACAGCGCTGCCCACATCGCGGTAATGCTGGTGCAAACCCAGGTGGACGGCGCTTTCCCGCGTCAATCCGCCAGCGCCATGGACGATTTTGCCGCGGCAATCGACCACCAGCACATCGTCTGCCGCCAGCTGCCACTGGCGCATCTGCCCGGCTAGGGTGGGCGACATGCAAAAGAGCTCGCCAACGCGCAGGCTGATATTGCCGCCGCCAGCATCGGTCAGATGACGATCAAACAGGATGCGCCCGACCCGCGCAACCAACTCCCGCCCGGCTTCCAGTTCGGGGAGTAACTCACCTTCCTTGGATTGCATTCGCAAGTCTCCAGTACGATGATATAATCACATTGTAGCAATGTGGCAATGAAGGTGAAAGCGTTAGGGATCTTGGTATATGCGCTAATATGTAGTATCTGACCCAAAAGTGCAAAGCCAAGCGTGCGAAGAGTAGTCGAAGGAACAATTTACGAGGTTTGATCATGAATGATGTTTTGACAAGAAAGGTTGAAAGGGTCAAGCCTGATCCAAGTACATCGCTCCGGATTTACAAGCCAGAGTTTGATTTCAACCGAATATTGACAGGTGACGCAAGAGAGCTGTTGCACCATATTCCAAAGGAAAGTGTCGATCTGAGCTTTTGGTCCCCTCCGTACTTTGTAGGTAAGTCGTATGAAAAGGGCTGGAGTTTCGATGATTGGCAGTCTTTGGTGAGAGAAGTCACCCTACTCCATTCCCGAGTCGTGAAGCCTGGTGGATTCATGGTTGTCAACATAGGGGATATACTGTGCTTTCGGGATGAAACTATGCCACGCTTCCAGGCGAACAACGTGCGCCGAAAGAAAATACCAATTACTAGAGAGCAGATTATTGCTTTGCAAGAGCGCTACCCATTAGCTCGGCGTACGGAGTTAGCTGAGATGCTTGGCTGCAGCGAACAGACAATTCAACGCCGATTGGAACATAACAATGTGCGCGGAGGAAAGCAAAACGCATCGACTCGCATAAAGCTTACTGGGTGTTTGGTGGAACAGTGGGCTATGGAAGCAGGTTTCTATTTATATGACCAGCGCATTTGGCACAAGGATCCATGCTGGGCAAATAGCCGTTGGCACTCAAATTCCTACCGTGCAGTAGATGAGTTTGAGCACATCTACATATTTTGGCAACCTGGAATTACTGAATACGATCGGGGACGATTGACAAATGACGAATGGTCGGAGTGGGGTTCGCGCGGTGTTTGGAATATACGGTCAGTGACGAGGAACGACAGGCACGAAGCAGAGTTTCCTGAAATGCTCGCGTATCGAGTAATCAGATTGTTTTCTCCAGCCCAAGGTGTGGTATTGGATCCATTTGTAGGTTCAGGAACAACTACATTCGTCGCGAGAAAACTGGGGCGTCGATGGTTTGGCATTGAGACAAGTCCACATTATGCAACCTTGGCTCGAAAGCGCACTCATGCAAATTGAAGACATGGAACGACTTGAGCGGACCACGTTCTCGATGGTTTTGCAGGCACTTGCTGATTATGCAACACAAGCTTCCCAAATCTTTAGCGAAGAAGTAGATCAGCCTCAAGACATTGCTGAAGATGTGACCAGAGAAGCCATTGAGTTTATGGGGCTGCCGCAAATGCACATGCGGCTTTACGGAAGGTCGACATCAAAAAGGCTGTATATGTGTTCTTGCCAGAAGCATTTCCAGTAGCGCTAATGCTTGATGCAAAAGCAGAGAAACCCAGTGGTAGTGGCACAGCTACCATTCAGATGTCGCAAACGACAATGCGTGTGAGAATGTTTCACAAGAATATCGCAATAGACGAGGCAGGCAAATTGCCAACACATATAGAACGAGACGGTCGCTCGCTGTACGTCGTTACAGTCTTTGCGAAATACATTTATGACACAATCGGTAATGCACACAAACTCAGGTTGATTAGGGTAGCATGTCTGCCCAATGGTCTTTTGCAAAATATCTACAACCCTAGCGAACATGACACAATCTGGCGAGTCGGACGAAATGCGCCAACGCTTGGTGAGGATTTTCGAGTGCGCATTAGCTTTGCGGACCTGAGCGCCAAAGCAAGTTGGCGTGTTAGTGATATACACATTCCTACTCGCGCTGTCTAATCCGTAGGAATGCCCCATGCCATTTGAATTTGCCACCGCAGCGCGCATCATCTTCGGCGCTGGCACAGCCGAGCAGCTGCCGGAGTTGGCGAGCGGGCTGGGCTGCCGCCCCCTGCTGGTTGTTGGCGCGAATCCCGCCCGGCACAGCCAGCGCATCGACTCGCTTGCCCGGTCCGACCTGGCCTGCACGGTCGTGAGCGTGGCGGGCGAGCCCAGCATAGCGACAATCGAAGCAGCGCGGGCAGAAGTGCGCCGGTCTCGCTGCGATATGGTGGTCGCAATCGGCGGCGGCAGCGTCATCGACAGCGGCAAGGCTTTGGCCGCGCTCATCCCCAATCCTGGCGAAGCGCTGGATTACCTCGAAGTCATCGGCGCGGGTGAGAAATTGACTGTGCCGCCGCTGCCGGTCATCGCCCTGCCGACAACAGCGGGGACAGGCGCGGAAGTCACCAAGAATGCTGTGCTGGGCTCGCCCGAACATGGCGTAAAGGTGAGCTTGCGCGACAACCGCATGCTGCCTGATATCGCCTTGGTCGACCCGCTCCTGACCCATTCGCTGCCGCCAGCCGCCACAGCCAGCACGGGCATGGACGCCCTGACGCAGCTGTTAGAGCCTTTCGTTTCGCACCTGGCAAATCCGCTGACCGATGCGCTCTGCGCGGCTGGCTTGCGGCGGGCGGGACGGTCGCTGCGGCGCGTGCTTGCCGAGCCCAACGATGCCGATGCGCGCGCTGATATGGCGTTGGCGAGCTTGCTGGGCGGTTTGGCGCTGGCGAACGCCAAATTGGGCGCGGTGCACGGCTTCGCTGGCGTGCTGGGCGGTTTGACAGGCGCGCCACACGGGACAATCTGCGCTGCCTTGCTGCCGGGCGTCATGCAAGCCAATATGACGGTGCTGACTGAACGCGCTGCCGATTCGTCCGCTCTGGAGAAATATGAGCGCGCCGCGCGGCTGCTGCTAGATTCGCACGATGCGACAGCCCAAGACGCCCTGGGCTGGATCAACGAAACCAGTCGCTTGTTTGATCTTCCGCGCCTGGGCGAGCTAGGCTTTGCCAAGGCTGACTTTGCGGATATCGTGGCGAAATCGCAGGACTCCAGCAGCATGCAAGGCAATCCAATCCGATTGGATGCGCGGGAACTGGCGGCGATTCTCGCGGCGGCGCTGTGAAGGCAAGGGAGCTAACCGTGGCGGCGCGCGGGATGCTGAGAGGACTGCTGTACTTGGTCTTGCCTTTGCTGCTGTGCGCTGCCCGGCCGCTGTGGCTCGTGCCGCTGGCGGATGATGAGGCGGGTCGGCTGATATTCTTCTCGGACAGCGATTCCATTGACGCCGGGCGCGGGTCGAACTCGGTATATGGCATCGGACTGGACGGCCGCGGCGAAAAGCGCATCGCCGGCTCGATCAAACACGGCGCTGGGTATCTGCGCATCAGCGATGTCGATTGCCATGCCGCCAGCGGGCTGATAGCCATCGCCAGCAATGACAGCGCCTTGAATGGCTTTCATCTGGCTCAGGCTGATGGATCGGGGCTGCGGCTAGTCAGGCCGGCTGGCGAAGCTCTCACCGCCATTCGCCACCTGTCCCTGTCGCCCGATGGCGCGCGGATTGTCGTTTCCCGCGCCTGGGAAGCCTCGCCCGCTGCGCGCTATGGCTTGCTGGTCGGCGATCTGCGCAGCGCCGAATTTGTCGTATTTCTGCCGCCGGGCGCTTCCCGCTCCATCACCGCGCCAGCCTGGTCGCCCGATGGACAGCGCATCGCCTATGTCGTTGAAGAAGCGGGCGAGTTTCGCGTGGCCATGTCCGCCTATGCCGGGGGCGAAGAAAACCTGGTCTATGCCACGCGGACGCCGATTGGCGGACTGGCTTGGTCGCCAGATGGCTTGTGGCTGGCGGCTGAATTGGGCGGGCAAGTCGTCCGGCTGCGCGCCGACAGCGGCGAACTTGCGCGGCTGAGCGACCGACCCGGCGGTGCCTGGTCGCCACAGTGGTCGCGGGATGGCGAGCGCATCGCTTTTGCCTCGCGGTCGAGCTTCCCGGGCTATGCGCAGCTGCTGACCATGGCGGCGGCGGGCGATGATGCGCGGACTGTGACGAGTCTGCGCGGCGAATTGACTTTGGGCTGCTGGCTGGGATAAGGCTCGCGCTTTATTTCCGCCGCCGGCTCCACAGCCAGAGCGCCAGTGTGCTTGCGGTCAACACCGCGCTCAAAGCCAACAAAGCGCCACTGTAACCCAGCGCGCCGATCATCATCCCGCCCAGCGTCGGGCCAGCCACTTTGCCAAAATTTTGCAGCGCGCCCAACAAGCCCATGCCCGCGCCCAGGCTGCCAGCGTTAATCTCGTCGGCGATCAGCGCCTTCGCGGCTGGAAAGACCAGCGCCTGCGCCAAGCCCAAGAGACCCGCCGGCAACAGAAACAGCCCGCCTTCAGCCAGCGAGCTCGCCAGGGGCAGCGCGCCAGCCAGCAGCAGCATGCCCAGGCTGATGGCGCGCAGATAACCCAGCTTGTCCGCCAACCGCCCACAGACCGGCTTGCCGAGTACATGCACAGCCTCGCTCAAGCTGAAAAAGATGCCGACCAGCGCCACGCTCAGGCCGGCTTCCAGCGCGAAAATGGGCAAGAACACTTTCAATGTATACAGCGCCACAAAAGCCGCCGCTTCCAGCCCGCCCGTCAGCCAGACAGCGGGCAGGCGAGTCGCTTCTATCAGCGCCGCGCCCAGGCTCTGCTTGCTGGATAGGCTTTTGGTTTTTTTGAGATTTGCGCCTGAAGAATCGCCCGGCAAACCGGGGGCTTTGCGCGTCGGCGGCAGCCACAGCAGCGGCAGAACCATCGCGCAGCTTAGCAAGCCGATGACCGTGAAGACATCGACCGCCGCCAGCGACAGCAGCAGCCAGCCGCCCAGCGCCGGGCCGACGATGTAGCCACCGCTGCGCGCTATTTCAAAGGTGCCGATGCCGGCCGCCAGCGACCGTCCGCGCGCCAGCTCGGCGATGTACGCAAGAGTCACTGGACCATAAATCGCCGTGGCCGTGCCATGCAGCAAGCGCAGCAGCAGCAGCTGGTCGGGCGTGGTGATGAAGCGATACAAAAAGGGCACAAAAACAAAGAAACCCGCGCCCACAAAAAGCCACAGTCGCCGCCCCCAGCTATCGGACAAAATGCCAAACAGCGGCTTCAGGAAGAGTCCGGTGATGGTCGATATGGAAACGATGATACCCAGCCAAGCGCCCGAAGCCCCCAGCGAAGCCGCGAAAATCGGCAGCAGCGGCGTTTTGCCCAGTTGGTAGGCAGAGCGAGCGATGAAATCGGCCAGCATCAAGTTGAAGAACGATCGGCTGCGCATCATGCCGCCGCATTATAGTGCCGCGCGCCGCTGCTGGCAGGGGCGATGGCGCTTACCGAAGAACATAGCTCGCTCATGATGGGCGTGGCAAATGCCCTGCGCCAGCCCAGGAATCAAAAAGCCGCCCACGCTGGTGAGCGGCTCCGATGGTCGATGCGCCTTGCTGTGCTTGGGCTTAGGGAAGTGTTACCCGCGATTGACTGAGCTATAATTGCATACTATAGTATGCAATTATGAGATGGTCACTGAATGTGCGGACCTTTTGCATCATTGTCGCCGCAATGTTGTTTGGCGGCGTGGCAACAGCGCAAATTAGCATTTCTCTCGAATCAAGCTGCCCACCGTACAATCGAGCGGACTATCCCTATCCCCAAAGCATTGAATTGCGGATCATCGCCGAAAATTTGGATGGCAAGATCGTCAGTCCATACACGGGCGAAGTGTTTTCCGACCGTTCGCAGACAGACATCGAGCACATAGTCGCCCTGTCCGAAGCGCACAACAGCGGATTGTGCGGGCGAGACGCGGCGACAAAGCGGCAATTCGCCAGCGACCTGGACAATCTCACATTGGCCAGCCCGAGCGTAAATCGAGCGAAGTCCGGCAAAAATTTGTTAAATTGGCTGCCAGAGCAACATACCTGCTGGTTTGTCGAAGCAGTCGTACAGGTCAAAGCCAAATATAGTTTGTCGATGGACTTCGCAGAAGCCGTAAAGGCTTTGCAGATTTTGACTGAAAATTGCCTTCCGCGCACAGCGTGCCATCTGCTCAATCTTGCCGATGCCCTGAATTGCTATGCGGATAGCTTGGCAGCCGAGTCGCCACCCAGTTTGGAGGCAACTGACAGGCTGGAGTCGGTGGATACAGATAGCAATGGACGCATCACTTGCGCGGAAGCTCGCGCCGCGGGCTTGCCAACTCCTGTCCGACAAGAGCATTGGGCATACCCCTACATGACAGACCGCGATGGGGATGGAACAGTTTGTGAATAACAATCAGCGCCAATGTAATGCAACTCCTCATTCCGCCGCCGATGCGAGAGAATGAGGAGTTGGTTGCGGACATTTAAGATGCGTCTACTCGCCGCCGGGTCGCAGCTCCACTTCGACAGGCTCCCACATATCACCGGTGACATTGTGCCCGTCCATAGCCAGCGCGTCGACCGCCGCCTGCGCCAGGTCGGTGCGGAAGGCGTCCATGCCCGGGTCTTCGCCGATGACCAGCGCTTCGATCGAGATATCGACTGTCTGTTGCCACAGATCTTCGTCCATGACGCCGATGCCAGCTGGCGAGGGCCAAATCAACTTGCTGATCTCGTTGAGCTGCCATGTTTGGTGGCTTTCACCCAGGGTCGAGCCGTTGTCCAGCACGACTTCGACACAGGCATCCGGGTTCTCGCGGCAGTGGATCCAACCGCGGAAGCTGGCTTTCAAGAAGGCGACCGCAATCTCTTCATTGCCTTCTTCAGCCAGCCAGTCGGCATTCACGAAGACATGATCTTGCAGCATGGCGGCACCGACATCGTTGAAGTTGATGACATTCAGGTCTTCGGGCTGGTATAGCTCGCCAGTGTCGGGATTGACCGCCTCGAGCACCTGGGCGTATTCGTTGTAGGTCATGGCCTGCGCCGCGTCCAGCTCGCCATTGAGCAGCAGCGACATATCAAAGGGCTGCAAGATGATGGTGACATCATCGGAATTTGCCGGGTCGATATCGACAGCGCGCATGGCGGCATACAGCTCGTGCTCGTTGCCAAAGCCCCAGGTGCCGATGCGCATGCCAGCAAAGTCCTCAACCGACTCGATGCCCGTATCGACAAAAGACACTTCGAGCGTGCCGCTGCGCTGGAAGACCTGGGCGATATTCACCAGGTTGACGCCCTGTTCGTTCGATTCCAGCACCTTGGGCACCCAGGCGATGCCAAATTCTGCGCCGCCAGACGCCACGACCTGCTGTGGCACGATCTCCACCGCGCCTTCGAGAATGGTGACATCCAAGCCAGCCTCTTCATAGAAGCCCAGGTCATGGGCGGCAAAATAGCCAGCGAATTGCGATTGCGCCACCCATTGCAGCTGCAGTTTGACGGGAATGAGATGCCCATCGGCGCTGCTGACGCCCGCCAGCAGCAGGGTCAATACCATACAAATTGCCAAAATCTTGCGCATGAGAAGCCTCCAAATTGTCAATTGCTAGTCGATAAAGTCCAGCCTAAGTATAACGAAAGAGCGTGACAGCATACAAATCGGTCGAACTGTTCTCCAGCGCAGTCGTAGCCATTTTCAGGATGGCTGTATACTATACTCTCGGTGTACTCGGTGGCAAAAAATTGATGCGATTGTCTTGAGAAGCAGGCAACATGACCCATTTGCGCGGCATCTTCAATATCCTCGCCACGCCTTTCGACAGCGATTACGCGGTTGATTATGCGAGTCTGCGACAGCTGGTGGGCTTTCAGCTGGGGCTGGGCGCGCAGGGCTTGACCATTTTGGGGGTGATGGGCGAAGCAGCCAAGCTCAGCGTAGACGAGCGGCGCGCGGTGATGGACTGCGTCATGGATGAAGTGGCGGGCGCGGCGCCCATTGTGGTCGGCGCCAGCCACACCGAGCTGGCCACCTGCATCGCGCTGAGCCAAGCCGCCTTTGCCGCCGGCGCAGATGGCGTGATGATCGCGCCGCCGCCCTTAGAAGACAGATCCAACCCGGCTATCCTGGCTCTGTATGAACAGATCGCCGAGCGCGTCGATGGCGAGATCGTCGTCCAAGACTTCCCGCCGCTGAACGGTGTGGTCATGTCGCCGAGCCTGCTGGCGCAGATCGCCCAGCGCATCCCCCAGGCGCGCACCCTCAAGCTGGAAGACCCGCCGCTCATGCAAAAGATTGATGCCATCCGCGAACAGACTGATCGCTTCGCCATATTCGGCGGGCTAGGCGGCATGTTCCTGCTGGAAGAGCTGAATCGGGGCGCAGCCGGCACCATGACGGGTTTCGCCTTCACCGAGATCTTGGTGGCGGTCTACGCGGCTTTTGTGGCGGGCGAGCGGTCAAGGGCCGCGGCGCTCTTTGACAAGTATGTGCCATTGATCCGCTATGAGAATCAGCCGGGCATCAACCTGACCATCCGCAAGGCATTGTTGCAGCGGCGCGGGGCGATCGCCAATGCCACGCCGCGTCCGCCTTTTGCCGCCATCGACGCCGGCACGCAAGCCGAAATCGACTGGCTGCTGCGGCGCGTCAGCATTGACGAGCCGACGCAGAAACTGGCGCTTTGATCCGCTGTGGCAAAGACTTTCAGGAGGAAGTGGTGATTTTGGTGGATACGCTTTGCTTTACTCCCACCTCCAAAATGAGGGAGGGGCTACCATGCTGCGGAAGCGCAGGAAAAACGCCCCTTCCCTCGTTCTGGGGGCAAGGGGCCGGGGATGGGGGCTCGGTTGCCATATCCACGCATTCACCACTCCCTTTTCAGAACCGTCGTGTCTTTGCGCCCGGCTTTTTCGCTATAATCGCCCCCCAGACACAAGCGAGCAAAGGAAATCAGACTATGGACTTGGGGCTGCAAAACAAAGTCGCTCTGGTGGCGGCATCCAGCAAGGGGTTGGGCTATGGCGTGGCGCGGGCGCTGGCGGGCGAAGGCGCGAAGATCTCGCTGTGCAGCCGCAGCTGGCAGCAAGTAGGCAAAGCGGCAGCGGCGCTGAAAAGAGAAACCGGCGCAGAGACGATGGCAAGCGAGTGCGATGTGCGCGACCCAGCCCAAATCCAGGCTTGGGTGGACGAGACTGTCGCCGCCTGGGGACAGGTGGATTGTCTGCTGGTGAATGCCGGCGGACCGCCTGCCAAGAACGTCAAGGACATGTCCGACGCCGATTGGCAAGCCGCCTTTGAGCTGACCCTGCTCAGCAGCGTGCGCATGATTGCCGCGGCTCTTCCCCACATGCGCGCGGGCGGCTCGATCTTGACCGTCACATCGGGCAGCGTGCGCGAGCCGATCCCGCGATTGGCGCTGTCGACAGTGATGCGCGCGGGCGTGGCTGGCTTGGTCAAGACCTTGGCGGACGAGCTGGCGGACGATGGCATTCGTGTCAACAACCTGGTGCCAGGGCGCATCGACACCGACCGCGTCGCCCAGTTGGATGCCAATACCTCCGCCAAGCTGGGCATCAGCATCGCAGACGTGCAGAAGCGCAGCCTGGCCAGCATTCCGCTGGGGCGCTATGGGACGATCGACGACTTTGGACGGGCGGGCGCATTTCTGCTTTCTCCAGCAGCCAGCTATATCACCGGCGCGACCCTGCGCGTCGATGGCGGCGCGGCGCGGTCTATCTAGCTAGACAGGCTGCTTGTGCGAAAACAAGTCAGCATCGTATGGGGCGTCGCTGCGTCCGGCCGGGCTGGGCATGGCGAAGCGGGCACCCGCCAGGATTTCGCGCACAGTCAGCATTTGCATTCGGGGATAAGTTCTGCCTTCGATTTCGATTTCGCCAGCCAGCGCCAGCTTCAGTTTGAAGTTCTTTTCCTGCTGTTTGCCCAGTTCATGCAGGATAATCAGCCCAGCCATCTGCACATTGTCATAGCGCAGGGCGCTGCCTAGATAACCGATAGCGGCGATGCCAACATTCGTCCCGCCTTTAACCTCCAAAGCCATACACTGCAAGGTCTCTTCGCCAGGCATATCAAAATAAATGCGCCCGTCGATGCCGTCGTCTGCGCTGCGTTTGACATTGACGAAGCCCTCGACCTGCTCGACGCACCATTTCTGAAATTGATACGGGTCTTGCCGCCAGAGCTCCAGCGCGCCTTCCCAATTCTGCGGAACGCCTTCGATTGTATAATCGGTTCCCTGCGCCAGGTGCAAGCGGTCTTGCAGGCGGGCGCGGGCGACACGCTTGATGGCGTGGATGGTGATGTCGATGCCGACCCACTGGCGTCCGAGCCGCTCCGCCGCTTCGATCGTGGTTGCGCAGCCACAGAAGGGGTCGAAGACGACATCGCCGGGATTGGAAGAAGCGCGGATGATGCGCTCCAGCAAGGCGAGCGGCTTCTGCGTCGGGTAGCCGAGGCGCTCTTTTGAATGGGGCGAGAGGCGGTCGATGTCCGTCCATAAATTCTGTACTGGCGCGCCGGGCATTTCCTTCAGGTATTGTTTGAATTGCGGCACGCTGCCTTTGGGGGGCCAATAGATATAGCCATGCTCGTCCATCAAGTCCAGTCGTTTTTTGATGGGCCAGGACAGCGCTTCTTCTCCGGCTAGTTTGCGAACGATGCGCCTTGGCACACTCCAATGGCGGCCGCTGCTCGTCGGGTTGACGCCGCGCCAAGCTTCGCCAGATTCTCCAGCGCTGATGTTTGCGCCAGTAAGCGTGACCAAGCGATATTGCCCGCGTTCATCTTCATAACGAAAGAACTTGCGAATATAGTCCGCCGAGTACTCTGCGTACTGCGTATGCCAGGTGTAGTCCTCGCTTTTGCTGTAGTAGAAGATCGTATCGGTGATGCGCCCGAAGCGACTTGGGTCGTTATGCGACCAGGTACGTTTCCAGGTGATGGCATTCAGGTAATGCTCCGCCCCGAAAATCACATCCAGCACAATCTTCAGAAAATGCGCGGCACTATCATCACAGTGCAGATAGATGCTGGCGGACGGCTTCATCGCGCGGCGAATCCAGACCAGGCGTTCGGTCATGTAAGCCAGATACGCCGCCATATCCGGTTGCAAATTAACCAGCCCGCTCATCAAGGCAGCCAAGAAATTTACACCATGCCCGTTGATGCCATGCTCGCCCAGCAGCAGCGGCAGGTCGCGGATTATCCGCAGCCCCTCAGTAACCAGGACCCAGGTATCGGTATAAGCCTCCACTTGGTCGGGCAAGGGACGCCCCGTCTCGTCCTTGTAGATGGCGTTATAATCTTCATTTGAATTGAAGGGCGGATCAAGATAGACTAAATCAATAGAATGCGGCGGAATCTTCTCCCGCATAATCGTGAGGCAATCGCCATAAAACAAAGTGTTCATGCTCGTTGCTCCTTATGTACCCGCCGAAGTAGACCTTAAAAACGATGAACTTTCAAACGAGAAGGGGTTGGGGGCTTGATTGCCATATCCACGCAAATAGCCACTCCCGACTGAGCTATTGACAGCGAAACGGGCGGCAAGCGGCGCGGAAAAGGAATTGCGCATGCAGCGAATACGCATTGGCTTTGTGCCTATCGCCAGACCGACATTTGACCTGGGATTGGCTCGCGATCTGACAGCGCGGGTGTTTGCGGCGCTCGTGGGCTACACCGTGGTGGGTTCGACCGAGCTGGTCATGGACGCGGCGGCTGTGCAATCGCGCATATCCGAACTGGCCGAGGCGCGGCTGGACATGCTGCTGCTGCTGCAAGCGAGCTTCGCCGACAGCACGATGGCGCTGGAGCTGGCGCGCTCGCTCGATGCGCCCCTGCTGCTGTGGGCGCTGCCCGAGGCGCAAGTAGGCGGACGCTTGCGAATCAATTCTTTCTGTGGCGTCAACCTGGCGGCGCATGGCCTGCGGCGAGCGGGCATTGCCTACGAGACGATCGCTGCCGCGCCAGAAGACCCAGCTGCGCATGTCAAACTGCGCGATTTTGCGCAGGCGGCGATGGTCAAGCGGCGTTTGCAGGGAGCGCGCATCGGACGGCTGGGCAAACACCCCGACGGTTTCGCTACCTGTTTGGTCAACCGGGCGGGGCTGCGCTCGCGGCTGGGCGTCGAGGTGCCGCAATATGACTTGCCGCCGTTTTTCCAGCGGGCGCGTGCGACGAGTCGCGAGCGGATTGATGACTTGGCTGAGAGCCTGCGTGAGCGCCTGGCGGATTTTGACGCGCACAATGTTGACGAAACTCGCGGCACGTTGGGCGCATACCTGGCGCTGGACGAGCTGGCAAAAGACGAAGAGCTGGACGGGGTGGCTGTGCGCTGCTGGCCCGAGTTTTTCACTGATTTGGGCTGCTCGGCTTGCGGCGCGATGTCCCTGCTGAGCGATGCGCAGACGCCGGCTAGCTGTGAGGCGGATGTCAATGGCACGATCACGCAGTTGATTTTGCAGTGGCTCAGCGGCGAGCCGGCCTTTGGCAGCGATATCGTGGCATTCGACCTGGATGCCGATGCGGCAACGCTTTGGCACTGCGGTTTGGCGCCGCTAGCCATGGCTGATCCAGCAGCGACTCCCAGCGCGACTGTTCATTCCAACCGCGCCAAGCCCTTGCTGATGCAGTTCCCGCTGAAGCCAGGCATAGTGACCCTCGCGCGGTTGAGCGAAGCCAGCGGCGGCTTCCGACTGGTGATCGGCAGTGGCGAGATGCTGAAAGCGCCAATGGCTTTTGGGGGCACGAGCGGGCGGATTCGCTTTGACAGCGGAGCGGCGGCTGTGATGGACAAGCTGCTGGGCGAAGGGCTGGAGCACCATATATCCCTCACGTATGGCGAGCACCAGGGCGCGCTAGAGATGCTGGCGCGCATGCTGGGTCTGGATTCGCTGCGGCTGTGATCGCGGCGCAGCCACCCAACATTCGTTATACTTGGCGCGGCCCGCCCAGGCGGATGCTGCAAACTGGCAAGATGATTGGTTGATGAGTAAGGAGGACACGCATGAAACACCTGATTGCGCTCTTGACGCTGCTCGCGCTGCTGCCTGGCGCGGCGGCGCAGGACATGGTCGAGCTGGACTTTATGTGCTATGAAAATGGCAATGAATGTTCGGTCTATGACGATTTGTTAAACCGTTTCAGCGAAGACAATCCGGGCATTACAGTGAAGGTCAACACTGTCCCGTATACGACCGTGCGCGACCAACTGCGCGTCCAGGTCGAAGCGGGGCAAGCGCCCGATATCGCGCGCATCACCGACTTCGCTGGCATGGCGGGCTTCTACCTGGACCTGCGGCCTCTGATAGAAGACCCAACCTTGATGGAAGACAACTTCCCCGCGGCGATTTTGGAGGCTTTCCGCGCTGATGATGACATGAGCGGCTTGTATGGCTTCCCGGATGCGGCGACAGTCACCGCGCCCTTTGTCAATGCGACGCTCTTTGCGCAGGCGGGCATCGATATGCCCAGCGCGGTCATGGACGAGCCCAGCTGGGAAGATTGGCTGGCCGTTCTCGACGAAGTGGCGGGCGCGACCGGCGTGCAATACGCGATAGCCATCGACAACAAGGGGCACCGCTTTGCGGGACCCGCCATGAGCCTGGGCGCGGATTTCTTCGATGACGAAGGCAACTTCGACCTGGCAGACGACGTAGGCTTCCGCGCCTTTGCCATGATCCTGAAAGACCTGATCGACACGGGCAAATCTCCCGCCGAGACCTGGCTGGGCACAAGCCAGTACACCGGCGCACAGGACTACTTCATCAATGTTGAAGCGGTCATGTACTTCAGCGGCAGTTGGCAGATCGGCCGTTTCTCGAACGACATCGGCGATGCCTTTGACTGGGTCGTCGTGCCCAATCCGTATGGACCCGGCGGCAGCACCGGCGTCGCTGGCGGCGCGGCGCTGGTCGGCTATGCGGCGACCGAGCATCCAGAGGCAGTCGCTATGGCGCTGGAATATCTGATGCAGCCAGAGGTCTATGGCGAGTTCTCGTCGCGGACGCTGGGCATCCCTGGACACAATGCCGTAGCGGCGATGGGCGTCGACTATCCGACAGCATCGCCGGCTGTGGCCGCGGCTTTGAATGGCTTCGCATCTGAAGTGCCAAAGCTGCAAAACCAAGCGGTCGCGCTGAACCCGCATCCGCTGGCATTCGCCTATTATGACGCGTCCAACACGCGCTTGGCGCAATACTTCGCCGGCGAGCTGACACTGGATGAAGCCATGTCGCGCTTGCAGGAACAACTGGACGAAGCCGCCGCCAATATGGCTGCTGGCTAGCCCCGCACGCCCAACTCCCTCCCCTCTCTCGCCATGAGAGAGGGGGCTTGACCGCGGATCGTGGCATGAACGCGCTTCTGGAACATTTCGTCGGTTTGTTGGACAGCTTGTTCAGCCGCGTGCAACGTTTTACCGGCGTAACGGGCATGGCCTATGTCTTTGTCGCGCCGAACATGTTGGTGTTTTCTATTTTTGTGCTCTTCCCCATGCTGTTCAACTTTGTCTACACCTTCACTGGCAGCGACCGCCTCTTTCTCGACCAGCGGCCCTATGTGGGCGCGGCCAACCTGGAGCGCTTGTTCGACTGCCAAGACTTCCTGCGCCCCATAACCTGCGATGAAGACCTCTTCGCCTCGGCGGTTTTGAACACCGCCAGCTTTGTGGTGACACAGGTGACGGTGATGATCGCTGTTTCGCTGCTGACAGCGGTGGTGTTGAACGGGCGGATACGCGCGCGCGGCTTCTTTCGCAGCGTGTTCTTTTATCCCGTACTGCTATCGCCGATCGTCGTGGCGATGATCTGGCGCTGGATGCTGCAAGAAAATGGTTTGTTCAACGCGTTTATCGTCTCGCTGGGCGGCGAAAAGCTGCGCTTCTTGACTGATCGCAACTGGGCGCGCTTTTGGGTGGTGGTGGTCAGCGTGTGGTCGCTGATGGGCTTTTATACGTTGATTCTGCTGGCGGGCTTGCAGGCGATACCCGCCGATTTGTACGAGGCGGCTGCCATAGACGGTGCCAGCAGCTGGCGCGCCTTCCAGTCGATCACGCTGCCCATGCTTGCGCCGACGATGCTGGTGGTCATCGTCCTGTCTACGATACGCGCCGTGCAGATATTCGATGTGGTCTTCGCTTTCACAGGCGGGGGACCCGGCTCGGCGACTCTGTACATCGTGCATTACATCTACAACAACGGCTTCGCCAGCCCCTTCCGTGAATATGGCTTGGCGGCGGCGACCTCTTTGGTCATGGCGACAGCGTTGATCGTGCTGACGATCATCCAAATCCGCGTGCAGGGCACAGGCTTGGAAGAGGCTGGCGACAGCAAAGCAAAACACCGTGGGCGACCGCGACTGAGCGCGCTGGCTGGGCTGGGGCAGAGTCTGCGCCGCGGCCTGCTGGAGCCATTGCAATCGGCGCTGCAGATCTTTCTGGACGGGCTGGGCGCGGCGCTGGGCGGGCTGCTGGGCACACCGCGCCGGCGCAGCGCCTTAACCTATGGCTATCTGCTGCTGGGCATGATCGTCATGTTTGGACCGGTGCTATGGTTGGTGATGTCGTCTTTCAAAAGCCCGAGCGATATCCAGCGATTTCCGCCGCGCTTCTTGCCACATTATCAGGAAACTGTCGCGGTCGCCGGCTATGATGAGCCGCTGCCACTCTACAACGTGCGCCGGGAAGATGGCTCGGATGCGCAGCTTGCGCAAGTTCGGCGCGTGGGCTTAGAGGCGCAGATGCTCGACCCGGCGCAGCCAGAGGTGGGCATCATCAAGGTGAAGCTGAGCGACCGCGAACCAGTCGAAACTATGCGCTTCAGCCTGGACAACTTTCAGCGCGGCATCGAGAGCTTCAACTTTTGGCGGTATCTGTCCAACAGCGTCATCGTGACTGTAGCGGCGACGCTGCTCACTTTGCTGGTCAACAGCATGGCGGCTTTCGCGCTGAGCAAGTACCGTTTTCGTGGGCGCGGCTTCATTTTTATGTTGATCATCAGCACTTTGATGGTGCCGCTTTCGGTGATTTTGGTGCCGGCTTTTTTGCTGATTACGGCGCTGGGCTGGAACAACCAGCTTATCGGCATCATCATCCCGACGATCGGCACGCCGACGGGCGTCTTCCTGCTGCGGCAGTATATGCTGACTATCCCGGATGAGCTGCTGGATTCAGCGCGCATAGACGGTGCCAGCGAATGGCGGATCTATTGGCAGGTTATCCTGCCGCTGGCCGCGCCGGCGCTGGCGGTGCTGGCGATCTTTTCCACAATCTGGCGCTGGAACGACTTCCTGTGGCCCAAGATCGTCATGACCAGGGACGAGATGTTCACGCTGCAAGTCGGGCTGGAGACCTTTCAGGGCGATTTGACGACGCAATGGGAGCTGATTTTGGCGATGACGGTGCTGACGGCGCTGCCCATCACCTTCGTCTTCGGCTTCTTGCAAAAATACATCACGACCGGCATCGCGACCACGGGCATGAAGTAGGGTTAGTGGCTTCTTTCAGCAGACGCTGCGCCTATGGCATATCGTAATCGCTGTGCAAGCGGTCGTATTCCTCGTCTTTGATGGCGCGCGCGATTGCATCATATACAATGCCGGAGATGGTATCGGGAGACAGCAGCAACTTCATCAATCCTTGCGCCATCATGTTGCCCATAACATTGCCAGCCACAGGGATTGACATAGACAGGAATTCTGGATCAGTCGGCGCGCCCTGCACGCAGCGCAATTCATCGATCAGTTTGTCTTCATGTCCGCTCCAATCTGGCAGCACTTGTTCGGTGATGTAGAACGCAATCTGCTCAGCCATGAAAAATTCCATGCGCTCGACGCCTTTCTTGTCCCATGTTAGTTCTTTCTGGTTCAATTTAGGCATATGACCCTCCTGCATAACTACGAATTCAAGCTCGTCTGAAGCGATTGCACTGGCCTACCACGCGGCCGGCCGATTGCAAGGGCCAGTTTGCAGATACTCAGTCAGGCGCGTATATTGACAGGCGGCGCGCTATGCAACATCATCTATGCAGCGCACTTTGCGAACACACAAACCATGTGGACAGACTGCTGCATCGCCGAGACTGATATACGCGAGTTCTTGCATTCGCAGGAGTTTGCGGACTCTGCCTTGGATCTGACATTCCTCGACCCGCCCTTCAACCAGGCGAAAGAATACGCCTCGCACGATGACGACATGCCCGAAGGCGAGTATTGGAGTTGGATGCGCGATGTGTGCAGCGCCGTCCATAGGCAGACTTCGCAGGGTGGCGCGATATATTTCATGCAGCGCGAGAAAAACAGCGAACAAGTTTTGCGCTGCCTGCGAGAGGCGGGCTGGACGCTGCAGAATCTCATCATCTGGAAGAAGCTGACCTCAGCCGTGCCCATGTCGCGGCGCTTTGGCAAGCATTATCAGATCATCGCCTATGCCACGAAGGGCACCCGCGCTCGCGTATTCCATCGCCTGCGCATCGACCCGCCGCTGCCAGCCAACTACCGCCAAAAACGCGAAAATGGTCTGTATGTGACCGATATCTGGGACGACATTCGCGAGCTGACCTCGGGCTATTTCGCTGGTGACGAAGCGCTGCGCGATGCCGACGGGCTACGCTTCCACAAACAGCAAGCGCCAATTGCCCTGCTGCTGCGAATCATCTTGAGTTCGTCCCTGCCTGGCGACACGGTCTTCGATCCCTTCGCTGGCACCGGCACGACGCTGGTTGTGGCGCGACAGCTGCAACGGCGCGGTCTCGGCGGCGAGATCGACCCCGAAAATGCCGCTTGTATTCGCGAGCGATTGCGCGAAGTACGCCCAGCCGATGAGATTTCTCGCTTTCGGGACGATTATCGATTTACAGAGAATCTGGACACAATTTGGCGCGGAGAAATGGAACTTGGAAAACAGCGTGTACTCAATCTACCACTTTTTCGCCCATCTGTACCGTAATCGCAAGCAATTGGCAGCAAAGGAAAAGCTGTCCGACTTTGCCTTTGATGCCGAACTGCTGTCATACGAAGGGGCTGGCCGCTTTCCAGATCTCGCCATTCGCGTGAATCCCGAGAACAAACCGCCGGGCGGCGAATTGGTCGAGCTCAAGGACAGCCGCAGTTACTCCGTTTCTTCCTTCAATTCGACAATTCCTAGCGGTGTTAAAGCCATTGCGGACATCACGGGCGGCAAGAGCAATGTCCTGCGGGAAGGCATGCTGGCGCGCGGCGACGACATCCATGCGCTGCCTGAGCGCGATGTTTTTTACCTGGTTCGCGGTCGCAAAAACGGCAATATGAAAATTTGCCTGGTGCATGGCAGTTTCTTCGAGACAGTCCCCGTTGACGAATTGATTCAGGGATCCTTTACCCAAGCGCTGAACGAGCGCCTGCAAGAAGAAGATGAAGAAATCAGCGAAGAGCTTCGCGCCTTGATTACGGGGTTGTTTTCCCGGCAGGACACCTTCAGCAAGGTGCGCCATGTGAAGAACGCGTCGGTGCGCTTGCGATTTCGAGTCATGACAGAAGTCAATCGACAAGGCAATATCTTGAGCAGCAGAAGCTATCCGAAAATCAAGGACAACACAATTAGTCTCGTCCTGCCGTACAAAACCGAGGCGGAGAGAGCGCAGCAACAGCGCTATATCCGCATGGCTATTTCCAAGTCAGAATGGGAGGTGGGCAGCAGTTTCACCATCTGCCACCCTCTCAACGGCAAATTTCTTGTATTGAGTTACGCCCTATGACCCAACAGAAAGGCGCAATATGAAAACAGTTTTCGTCGTCTATGCAGACGACAATGTCGGCACCGCCGTGCTGCAGCCCATCCAGACCGGCGACAGCGTGGCCACCAACGGCGAGCGCAGTGACATCCAGCTTACCGCTCGCGCCGATATTGCTTATGGGCACAAGATCGCCCTGCTGGATATCGCGGCTGGGGCGACTGTGCGCAAGTACGGCTTGTCCATCGGCAGCGCCACGCGGGACATTCGCGCTGGCGACCATGTGCACGCCCACAATGTCGAAAGCAATCGCGGCCGCGGCGACCTCGCCGAGCGCTAAAACAAGGAGACCCCTCATGCAGCAATTTATGGGCTACCGGCGCGCCAATGGCGATGTCGGCGCGCGCAACCACCTGTTGATTCTATCCGGCACGGTCTATGCCAATGGCGTGGTCGAGCGAGTCGCCGAGGCCATTCACGGCGCCGTGCCGATTACGCATGCCAATGGACGCTGCCAGGTCGCGCCCGACCTGCGGGTTACGCGGCGTTTTCTGGCGGGCACGGCGATGAATCCCAATGTCGGGGCGGTGGTCATCATCGACCACTTCAAAGAAGCGGGCATGACAGCCGAAGACCTGGCAAACGACATCGCGCCAACTGGCAAACCTGTCGCCACCGTCAACATCCGCGGCGAGGGCGGCTATATCAACGCGCTGGCAAAATCGACCCGCTATGCCCAGGACTTTGCGCGGCAGATCAGCCGGCTGCAGCGCGAGCCTGCCCCGATGAGCAAAATTCTCTTTGGCACGGAATGCGGCACCTCAGACACCACCTCGGGCTTGGCCTCCAACCCGGCGAATGGCTTGGCTGGCGAGCTGCTCATCGCGCAGGGTGGACGCATGTTGATGGCGGAATGCACCGAGTGGATGGGCTGCGAAAACTGGCTCACCGATAAAGCCGCCAGCCCCGAAGTCGCCGCAGCCATCATCGCCGGCGTCCAGCACATGGAAGCGCGCGCTTTAGCCAGCGGCGAAGACATTCGCGGCTCGCAGCCCACTGGCGACAATATGGCTGGCGGCTTGACGACCATCGAAGAAAAGTCGATGGGCGCAGTCAAAAAGATCGGCGACAGCCCCATTATCGAACATCTCGAGGTTGCGGCGGCGCCAACGCAGACAACACCCGGCAACTATGTCATGTATGGACCGGGCATGGGCGCGGAAAGCATCAGCAGCATGGCCGCGGCTGGCTGCCAAGTGCTAACCTTCTGCACGGGTGGCGGACATACATCCAACCATCCGATCATGCCCACCATCAAGGTCACGGGCAATCGCAACTCGTATGAGCTGATGCGCGACACGGTCGATATCGATGTAAGCGGCGTTTTCACCGGCGAGCTGACCCTGGCCGAAGCCGGGCAGATTATCTATGACGAGATGGCGCGCGTCTGCAGCGGTTATCTGACCAAGTCGGAGGCATTGCGCGACAACAACAGCTTCGCCATCCACCGCGTCGGACCGAGCATCTAGCTGGCACCGCCTGCTATCATTGCCGCTCTGGATTAAACCCCATAGGGGGTTTTTCGTAGTCGACATTCCAATGCCTAAGTAGCGCATCGAGCTTGTGATTGGCTTCCGCAATAGCCGCGCGGTTTTGCTCGATGGCCGCGCGGTTTTGCTCGATAGCCGCACGGTTTTGCTCGATAGCCGCACGGTTTTGCTCGATAGCCGTTATCATGCTGGGCAAAACCTTGTCCAACCCGTCCATGATCTTGTCTTGCGTGCTGCGCAGGGCTTCGTACTCCAAAGCCATTCGCTGGAATCTGGCGTCAGTCATAACCATAACGTTACTGGGCTCATTGCGTTCATGGTTCAATAAGCCTATCACATAGTTGTCGTGATGCAAGTTATTTTGTCAAAGGAGCGCCAGCGAAATGGAAATCAGCCTGCCTTATGGCAAGAGCCACATCAACGCTGTGCTGCCGGACGAGTTCACGGTCGAATACATCGCGCCTCGTTCGCAAGCCGCTGCGCAGGATCCCGCCGCAACAGTCATGCAGGCGGTCTACAATCCGCTGGGCGATGTCTCGCCGCCACGCGCTGGCATGCGAGTCGCCATCGCCATCAATGACAAGACTCGCCCCGTCCCGCATGAATCGCTGTTGCCGCCCGTGCTGGCGGGCCTGCGCCGCGCTGGCATCCGCGACCTAGATGTGCATGTTATCATCGCCACTGGCACGCACCCAGTCATCACACCGGACGAGTACGGAACAATCCTGCCGCGACCTATTCTCGATACTTACCGAGTCAGCTGTCATGATGCCTATAATGAACACAATCTGACAGCGCTGGGCGAAACTTCGCGCGGCACGCCCATCGCCATCAACAGCGACTATATGAAGGCGGATTATCGAATCGTCATCGGCAATATCGAGCCGCACCAATTTCAGGGATTTTCTGGCGGCGTCAAGAGCGCGGCGATCGGTTTGGCGGGCGTGGAGACCATCAATCGCAATCATGCCATGATGCGCCAGCCACAGGCTATCTGGGGCAGCTATGCTGACAATCCCGCGCGGCAGGATGTCGAAGAGATCGGCGCGCGCATTGGCATCGATTTTTGTGTCAACGCCATTTTGAACGCCGAAAAAGGGTTGGCGCGGGCACTTGCTGGCGAGCCGGTGGCGGTGATGAGGGCTGGCATCCCGTCCGTGCGCGAGCTGTATGCCGTGCCGGTGTCTGCGCCAGTCGCTCTGATGATCGCTTCGCCGGGCGGTCACCCCAAAGACATTAACCTGTACCAGGCACAGAAAGGCATGGCGCACGCGTCTGTGGCGACGCGGTCGGGCGGACGCATGATTCTGTGCGCGGCTTGCCCAGAAGGCGCTGGCAATGCCGATTATGAGCGCTGGATGCGTCAGCCGCAGATCGACAGCCATGCGGCGGTCCTCGCCGAATTCGCGCGAGAAGGCTTTCGCGTCGGCAGACACAAGGCTTTTCAGGTATCACGCGATGCCTCGCGCGTTCAAACTGCGCTGGTCACAGACATGGCGGACGAATTGGCGCGTGCGCTGCTGCTAGCCAAGGCAGCGAGCTTGCAGGCTGCTGTGGATGAGGCCTTGGCAACGCTGGCGCTTGGCGCGCGCATCGGTGTCATGCCCGCCGCGAATGCGACTATGCCGGTGGTGTTGTAGTAGCCCAACGACAATGCTAGAATGCAAGTGAGATAATCCAATAGGTTCCGTGTCCAAAGCGTTCAGACTAGGGTAGGTTTCTTGTCCGATTTTGACATAAGGCAGGAAGAGGCAGACTATCTGCTGACGATGGAAAAACATCGGGTAGACGAAGCAGCGATTCCCTTTCCATTGAATGGAAAGCAGAGAGTGTTGCGTCTTCAATCACTCGACCTACGGGAGAGCTTTTTGCTGGATTTATCACGAGGTCGTCGTAAGGAGCTTAGGATGAAGCTGCAGACACGAGCGCGGACTGAGATACGACTTGTGAGGCTGGACTTAGGAGGTAGACCTCATCGCAACGAAGACGGCACAGTGGTTCAGCCGCCCCATCTTCATCTGTATCGGCAGGGTTTTCACGACAGGTGGGCGATTGTGCCACCCTCTGACAAGTTTTCTGATCTTGGGGATTTGCAAGTGACCTTGAACGATTTTATGCGTTTCTGCAATATCGTTCGACCGCCAGATATTCGGATACAGAAAGGCTTAATCTGATGATTGATCAAATCAGACAGCTGACTGGAAAATATCACAAGTGGATGAGCGAGAATACAACGCTGCGAACGATCGAGAATGGTGTGGAAATCACAACTCCGTTCTTGGATCGACACAATGACATGATGCAAGTATACGCAGAGCTATCTGGTGACGAAATCATTCTGACTGATGACGGCTACACGATTGATGACCTTGAGTTCTACGGCTTGACCGTGGACAGTGAACGCTGCAGGAAGTTGATGCATTCTAATTTGAATGGATTTGGAGTGAAGCGGGAAGGCAATGACCTTGTGACGCGCGCAACCGCCAAAGACTTTGCGATGAAGTTGCAAAATCTCTTGCAAGCGATGATTGCCGTCGACGATCTCTACTATATTGCGCCCCATTCCAAATTTAAGCGCCGATTTGACGCTGACATCGGAACTTGGCTGAACGCCTCCAAGATTAGGTTTGACGCCAAGAAATTCAAAGGGAGAAGCGGCTATTACGTGGATTACAAATATGTCATCCCGCCTTCAGACCATATGCCATATCGTATGCTTATCGCTATAAGCAATCCTCGCCGCGACGCAGTTGAGCAAGCCGCTTTTCGCTGGTCGGATATCCATGAGAGTAGGCCTAGCGACGCACGACTATACCCGATCTTGAATGATGCGCAGCATATCAGCGTTCTGAATGAAATGGATGCCTTCCGCAATCTTGAAATCAATCCCGTCCTCTGGTCGGAGCGCGAATCCGTGCGTGACGAACTCGCCGCCTAGAGCATGACTCGGCTGCCAGCCAGCCCCAGCGCCGCGCGCATCGTCCTCGTCTGCGGGCTTTCACTCTTCATCATCTTTGGCATTCGCCTGTCTTTCTCGGTCTTCTTTGCCGAATTCGTGCTGGCAGAAGGCTGGAGCAGCGAAGCCGCCGCCACGATCTTCAGCTTGAACATGCTGGTCTTTGCGATCACTGCGCCCTTGGCCGGCCTGGCATTGGATCGCTACGGACCGCGCCCGGTGTTTGGGCTGGGTGCCTGTCTGATGGCAGGCGGCTTGTGGCTGTGCAGCGAGGCGCGCAGCCTGGACGACCTGCGCCTTGCCTATGGGTTCGTGTTTGGCGCGGGGCTGGGCATCACCGGCTTGGGACCGCAGGCATCGGTGATAGCGAGCTGGGTGGGGCCGGCCCAGCGTGGGCGGGCGCTGGGCATTGCGTTTGCTGGCACGGGCGCAGGCTCGCTTGTGTTTGTGCCTTTGGCGAATGAGCTCATCACCCAGTATGACTGGCGGGGCGCTTATCTCGCCTTGGCCATGATATGCTTGCTGCTGTTGCTGCCACTGCTGACAATCGGGTTGCGGCGTCCGCCGGCCGCGGCGCAAACCAGGGCGCGCCCGGCGCAGCGGAATGGCAACTGGCGCGCGCTGCTGCGTATGCCGGCTTTTTGGGCGCTGATGCTGGTCGGGCTGACAGCGCTGGGCCCGCTGCGCAGCCTGACCGTGCACCAAGTGGCGCTGATGGAGTCGGCTGGCGTGGCGCGCTCGCTGGCGGCGGCTGTTGTCGGGGCGGCTGGCGTGCTGGCGAGCGTCGGCTTTGTGACGATGGGCTGGGTCTCCGACCGGCATGGACGAACAGCGGCATTCAGCATCGGCGCGGCAGGTTTGCTGGGGGCGGTGGGATTGCTGCTGGCGATGCAGACGGGCGCGAGCGCTGGCTTGTTGGCTGCTTATGCTGTGCTGTACGCGCTGGGCGAAGCGACGCGCAGCAGTCAATCTACGGCGCTGGCCAGCGATATCTTTCACCGGCAGGGCTTGGGCGCGATCAACGGGCTCGTGGGCGGCATGTTTGGCTTGGGCGCGGCGCTGGGACCATGGCTGGTCGGGCGCATCCACGATGAGAGCGGGTCGTATACAGGCGGGCTGCTCTTGGTGGCTGCGCTGGCGCTCGTGTCGCTGGTCGCGTTTGTCATAGCCGGACAAAAAGCAAGAGCGCCAACAACTTCAGCCACAGACAGCGCATAAGGATTCAGCTTTGCCCCCTGGCGGTGGTCTTTATTTCAACCGCTATGCCTATAGATAGCCATAGGCTGGCAAAGTCAGAAACTCGCGGAATTCATCATCGCGGATCATCTGGTCGAAGAGGCGCATGGCTAGCGGAAAATGTCCGTTTTCAAAACGCGCGTCACCGACCTCGGCGCGGATAGCTGCCATCTCTTCTTCCAGCAGGCTGCTGTACAGCGCGGCGGTCAAGGGGCGGTCATCAACCAGCGCCGCTTTGTGATGCAGCCATTGCCACAGCTGGGCGCGGCTGATTTCGGCTGTAGCGGCATCTTCCATCAAGCCATAAAGCGGCACGCAGCCATTGCCGCCAAGCCAGGCTTCCAGGTATTGAATGCCCACCTTGATGTTGAGGCGCAGACCCGCTTCGGTAATATCGCCGCCGCAGGGAGTCAACAGATCGCTGGCAGTCACCGACACATCATCGCGCTGTTTGTCGACCTGGTTGGCAGATGGCATGAATTCATCGAAGACTTCGCGGGCTACCGGCACCAAACCAGGATGCGCGACCCAGGTGCCATCGTGTCCATCTTGGGCTTCGCGGATCTTGTCGGCGCGCACCTTGTCCAGCGCCGCTTG
This sequence comes from Chloroflexota bacterium, assembly GCA_026709625.1. GTDB lineage: Bacteria > Chloroflexota > Anaerolineae > Aggregatilineales > Phototrophicaceae > UBA6055. The sequence goes on along the minus strand of JAPOSR010000042.1, from coordinate 6,010 downwards.
GTTGGCGGCGGGGTCCTTGCGAATAGGGATTTGCGCGGCCATCCCGCCCATGGCATGCGCCCCGCGCCGATGACAGACTTTGATGACATGCAGCGTATATTGGCGCATGAAAGGCACGGTCATGCTCACTTGGGCGCGGTCGGGCAGCAGAAAGTCGCTGTGCGCGCGCAGTTTTTTGATGTAGCTGAAGATGTAATCCCAGCGTCCGCAATTCAAGCCGGCGGAATGCTGGCGCAATTCGTAGATGATTTCTTCGGCTTCGAAGACTGCCAGGATGGTCTCGATGAGCACGGTGGCTTTGATGCTGCCTCGCGGGATACCCAGCGAGTCTTGCGCAAAGACAAAAACATCATTCCACAGCCGCGCTTCCAAATGGCTTTCCAGTTTGGGCAAGTAGACGTACGGGCCTGTGCCGCTGTCCAGCGCCGCGCGAGCGTTGTGAAAGAAGTACAAGCCAAAGTCGAACAAGCCAGCGGGGACAGGCGCCCCATCGACACAAAAGTGGCGCTCATCCAGGTGCCAGCCGCGGGGGCGCACCATCAGCGTGGCGGTCTGGTCGTTGAGTTGGTAGAAACGCCCGTCTGGGTTGGTGAAGGTGATGCTGCGGCTTACGGCATCCCGGAGGTTGATCTGCCCGTTGAGCATATTGCGCCAGGTGGGCGCGTTGGCGTCTTCACAATCAGCCATGAACACTTTTGCGCCGCTATTTAGCGCATTGATGACCATTTTGCGGTCGGTGGGGCCAGTGATTTCAACGCGGCGGTCTTGCAGGTCGGCAGGCACAGGCGCGATTCGCCAGCTCGTGTCGGCGCGAATATGAGCGGTTTCGGGCAAGAAGTCGGGCAGTTCGCCGCGGTCAATCGCTTGCTGGCGGACTTCGCGAGCAGCGAGCAACTCATTGCGGCGAGCGGTGAAGCGCCGCGCCAGCCCGGCTAGAAAGTCAATCGCTTCGGGGGTGAGGATGGTGGCGAACTCGCGGGTGATTTCGCCGCTGATTTCGATGCCGGGTGTGGCGCTTGGCTGGGTCATGGTTGAGCTTTCCAAATGCAATCGTATCCAATTATGGCAACAATATAGGCAATAACCTACGGTCAATACAGGCTGGAATCGGCAAAAACTGGACTGTTATCCATCGAAGTTTGGTCAAGCCAGCAAATGCGCAAAGCACATCTGTTCAGCAGCCTTTGCCAAGCCGTCTTCTGCGAGCTTAGTCAAATATACTTCGCCGGCCTAGGGAGGCTTCATAAGGCTAATACGGTGTTCGCGCGCGGCTTCACAGAACTCATCCGGGTTCGCGAGGAGAATCGGCATCAAGAAATCGTCAGGTTTCATTGCCACGATTCCGTGTGATGCCAGTGAACGATACGCAATGGGTTTCGCCTAGTCGACACGCAGAACAGTATCCCAAAGCACGTCGCCAAACACATCCACAAACCGATCTACATGCTCGCTTCGGAATATGATAGGCGGCTTCAGCTTCAGCACATTGCCCAGCGGGCCTTCGGTGCTGACCAAGATGCCCTGCGCCTTCATCCGCTCGGCGATATAGGCGGCTTCCCAATCGGCGGGCTGCAGGGTTCGAGAATCGCGCACCAGCTCAATGCCCAGGAAGAATCCCGCGCCACGCACATCGCCGATGATGGGATGCTGCCCTTGCAGCGCTTGCAGCTGCCTCTGCCAATATGCGCCGACCAAGCGCGCGTTGGCTTGCAGCCTTTCGTCATCAATAACGCGCAGCACTTCCAGCCCGATGGCGCAGGCGACCGGGTTGCCGCCGAAAGTGTTGAAGTATTCCATGCCCGTATCAAAAGCCGCCGCGATCTCGGGCGTCGTCACCACCGCGCCCAGAGGATGCCCATTGCCGATCGGCTTGCCCATGGTGACAATATCGGGTACGACGCCGCTCAGCTCAAATGCCCAAAAGCGCTCGCCGACGCGCCCAAAGCCCGTCTGCACTTCATCCGCCACACAGACGCCGCCCGCCGCCCGCGTCAAAGCATAGGCGCGCTGCAGATAACCCGCCGGCAGGGGCATTTGTCCGCCACAAGCCAGGATGCCCTCTGCGAAGAAAGCGGACAGTTTGTCGCGGCGCGCGTGAATGGACTCGATTTGTTCGGCGATTGAGCGGGCATAATACGCGCCAGCTGCTTCATCATAGCCTCGCGCGTCGCCACGGAAAGCGTCGGGCAGCTGCGCCACCTGCACATAGGCTGGTCTGCCCTGGCCGCCCGGACCAGCGAACTTGTAGGGGCTGATATCAATCAGCGCGCTGGTGTGCCCGTGATACGCGTGGTCGATGACAAGAATGTCGCCGCCGCCACTATGGGCTGCTGCCAGCCGCAGCGCCAATTCGTTGGCTTCGCTGCCGCTGTTGACGAAGAAACAGACCGAAAGCCGCTCGGGCAGCGTCGCGCAAAGCCGTTCGGCATAGTCGATGATGACATCGTGCAGGTAGCGCGTGTTGGTATTGAGCCGCGCCATCTGTCGCATCGCCGCGGCTGTGACGCGTGGATGGCAATGCCCGACATGCGCCACATTGTTGACGCAGTCCAGAAAAGGCTGCCCCTGGGCATCATAGAGGTAATGCAGGTGACCGCGCGCGATTTCCAAGGGCTGCTGGTATGACAAGCTAAGCGCGGGATTCAGCGCGCGCCGCCGCCGTTCCAGCAGCTGCTGCGACGAGGCTTGCTGTGTTGGCTGGAGCGATTGACTCAGCTTCAAAAGCAAGTTGGGGTCGGGACAAAGCGAAGTCCAAAAATCGCGCTCCTGGGGCGAGCAGACGCCGGGCACCTTGTCATGCAGGTCAAGCAAATCCGCGACCAACTGGAAGTGCAGATGTGGTGCCCAGTTGCCGTTGCGAGGATGATCGCCGATATGCGCCAGCAGGTCGCCAGCCGCCACCGGCTGCCCAAGCCGCCAGCGATGCAGCGCGTCCGCCGCCAGATGCCCATAGAGCGTATAGAAACGCAGATCGGGACGAGGCTGATGCTCGACGATCAGCATGGGTCCAAAATCTTGCGGCGCAGTATGCTCAGTGACAACCCGCACAATGCCGTCCAAGGGCGCATAAATGGGCGCGCCAGCCGCTGCGAAGAAATCGACGCCCAGGTGCAGCGCGCGCCGATGATGGGGAGTGATTGCGAACATGTCGGTCAGATAGATCGGTCGGGTTTCTTTGTACAAGCCGATGCCGACCTTGCCCCGCAGCGCGCTTTGCAGTGGCGCAGCCCAAGCGGCTGGGTCGGACAAGTCGGACACTTGCGCCAGCAGGTCGCTTTGCAGGCCCAGGTCGAGCAATTGGCTGTTCTGCGCAGTCAGCTCCATCCCCAGAATTGGCGCGAATTGCTGCGAACCCAACCAGTCGCGCAAGGTGGCGGTGCTGGGCGAGGCGGGCAATCCACAGGCAGCCCGAAGATGATAATGAGCGCGGCGCGGGTGGACTTCGCGCAGCTGCCGCAGCAAACGCCAGGCGCTGTCTTCGCTGATGCTGAGATGGCGGTTGGCTGGTTCGCGGCGCTGCTGATGCCAACTGATGCAGACGCTCAAGCACAGGCGAGCTGCCGCCAGCGGAAAAAGCAGGCTGATTTCGCGCTCTTGCAGCGGAAAGGCGCGATGATAAGCAGCGACCAACGGAATGACTCGCTGCAATGGGCGCGCGCAGTCCATCATCACATAAGCCAGCGCGACAGCCAGGTCAGCGATGACAGGCGCGTAGGTCATATCGCCCAGGTCGATGAAACCAGCTACATGCGGCGCGTTGGGTTCATCGGCGCGGACGAGGATGTTGGTGTCGTTGGCATCGTTATAACAGAAACCACCCCGCAGCTGGCTCATGACGGGCAGCGCTTCATCGGTGTAGAGCTGCGCAAAGTGATCAAGCAGCGCTTTTTTGTCGGCGGGCATATCGGTCGCAAACTGGACGACCCGCGGCAGGTTGGCGATGTTCCAGCGATAGCCGCGCCGCTTTTCAGCGTGGTCGAATGTCGTCATAGCGGCGCTGAATTCGCCCAGCCGCGCGCCGATATCCGCCAGCAGCTCAGGCGAATGCGGGCGGAAGTCGCGCAGGGGGGCGCCCTCGATATAGCGCAGCAAGCGAGCGCGATAGAGACCGCCACCCGGCGCAGTGATGTGGATGCTGGGCTGGCCATCGGCGGCCGAGACGACCTGCGGGAAGAGCCGCAACCGGCGCAGGCGCTGCAAAGCCTGGTTCTGCAAGTCCAGCTCGCTTTCGCTCACGCTGTGGTGGGCGATTTTCAGCACGAATGCTCCTTGGTGGGCGCTTTGCAGATGAAAATTGCGGTCGAGTTCGGCGGGCAGCTCGCGGCAGGCGCTTGCGTGGATGCGATAGCGCGCGCGCAGAATCTCGCGGGCATCGGCGCTGTCGAAGGGCGGGCGGGTATTTTCTGGCATCATGAGCATGCGATCGTCCGACTATGAATCATGACTCTCCGGCCGACGCCATTCGCATAGCTTGCTTTGTTCTTCCAAATGCGGGCTAGCGACGAAGTCAAACCGCCGCAACCACCTGCCCGTCATTGCCAGCCGACTCGACGATGGCGTCCCACAGCTTGGCCATGCGCAAGCCAACTTCGGGCGGGCAGGGATTTTCGATTTCGCCAGCGCGCACCTGCGTGAATTGCTCCCATGCCCCGCGCATCGGCGGCAGGTCGACCTCGTTGTAGTCGCTTTCGCCTTCACGGCGGATCAACAGCCGCTCGCCATAGATGCCTGTGCGGATCGCGCCGCCAGTCAGGTTGAGATAGATCTCTGAATGCAAGCCAGGAACGCAGTCGCCACAGCCATTGATGGTGACCAGCGCGCCTGATCCCAGCCGTCCCATGATCACGCCGTTGATATCGACCGGTGCGCCACGATTGTCCGTCCAGGCGGCCACGCTGGCAAAATCTTCGCCCACCAACGTGCAGATGGTGTTGAGCATGTGCGCGCCAGAATCGAAGAGAAAGCCGCCGCCGGCGATCTCGGGGATCTGCCGCCAGCTGCCGGTTGTCGCGCTCTTCCAACCCTGCCAGATCATGCCGGTCACGGTCAACAGCTCGCCCAGCTCGCCTGAAGCGATGAGGGCGGCGGCATGGCGGATCTGCGGTGAAAGCCCGCCCTGGAAAGCGACCACCAAATGGCGGCTCGTGCGGTCGCGCGCGGCCATCAGGCTGATGGCTTCGCTGCCGTTCAGCACCATCGGCTTTTCCAGCAGCACATCCAGCCCCGCCTCGAGGCAGGCTTTGGCTTGGTCATGATGCAGGTTGTGCGGCGTGATGATAAACACGGCATCCAGTTCATGCCGATAGTGGTCCAGCAATTTCGTCAGGTCGGGCTGGTTGGGCGGCGGCTGCGCGCCCAGCTCGGCCAACTTGGCGACAGTGAGCTCATAGTTGTTCCCGGAAGGCTCGCAGACGACGCGGATATCGGCACCTGTTTCGACCATAAGCGGCAGGTGATGGCGCGCCATCCCGCCCGCCCCAATTAATGCAACGCGTGTTTTCATGGCGGTTTCTCGTATCGAAAGCTGCAAAATTGACAATGCGCGGCATTGTAGCGCGCAGGGCTGCGCAAGGCGAATCCAGAGGGAGTGTGGGAGTGGTGAATGCGTGGATATGGCAATCAAGCCCCCATCCCCGGCCCCTTGCCCCCAGAACGAGGGAAGGGGAGTTTTCCCAGAGCTCCCGCAGCATGGTAGCCCCTCCCTCATTGTTGCGCCGCGTAGACACAGGCGGTCGGGGAGGGGCAAAGCAACACGTATCCACCAAAATCACCACTCCCCGACCAGCAGCTTGCGAATCGTAATAATCATATGTTATCCTCTGTATAATACTATCGCTCTGGTGCGCCTTTTATGCGAAATTATCTCGCAATCTACTCAGACAGGGATTCGAACACTATAGTATTCAAATGGGCGCTTGAGCAGAAAGCCTCGTTTAGACAGAGCGAGCGGCTTGTAGAAGGGGGGGGGGGGGGGGGGGGGGGGGGGGGGGGGGGGGGGGGGGGGGGGGGG
>JAPOSR010000068.1 GCA_026709625.1 Chloroflexota bacterium | reverse complement strand
ACGTTTGACCACTGCGGGAAAGGTGCAGCCGATTGGCGCATCCCAATCAAAATGAGACGATATCTGGGCGACGACTTTTGCGACGGCGCTGGGGGTGGAGGGCTGCGGCGTGGGAATCCTCAGGCGGTCGCCGACGAAATCGCCCGCTTCGATATCGACTATCGCTCCTTTGATTCCCGAACCGCCGATATCAATACCCAAGATCTCCATTGCGCGCGCCTTTCATCTGCGAGCTGCCGCGGCGAGTATACCACAGGCGCTTGCAGAAGGGTGGTGGTTGAATCGCGCAAATTTGACTATACTGATAGCAATTGATAAGCGAGAGAGGCGGATATGCGCGCGATATTCACGGCTGTTTCTGTGGCCTTGCTGTTCTTGGCGAGCCAGGCGGCCGCGGCGCAAACAACTTGCCTGCCCAATGCCTGCGGCGTGGCTGGCAGCACGATCGAAGCGCATCGCTATCCCAATGTGCGCTCGCTGCCAGTCGCCGACGCGCTGCTGGACGACCGCGACTATCGGCAGGTCAATGGCCCACTCGCCATTTACAGCGCGCCCGACAGCCCCGAACCCGACAGCTATGGCGAAGGCTATACCTTTGTCACTGTGCAGGAAAAGCATGGCGAATGGGTGAGGATAGGCGAGGACGAATGGGTGCGCGCCGACAACCTGGGCGAGCGCCACCGTCCGTCGCGCTTTGCTGGCGCGCTGCTGCCGCTGGATGGCAACCTGCCCTTCACCGTTGCCTGGACATTGACACATCTGCGTGGGTCGAAGACGCCCGGCGCTCCTGAAGCCGCCGACAACCGTTTTCTCTATCGCTACAGCCGCGTCTATCTCTATGCGACTGCGCGGGTTGATGGCTATGACTGGTATCAGATCGGCCATGACCAATGGGTGCATCAATTCAAAGTAGCGAAGATCTTGCCGGTTGCGCGCCCGTCCGAAGTGGATACGCACAAATGGATCAGCGTCGATCTCTACGAGCAGGTGGCGATCGCCTACGAAGGCGAAAGGCCCGTTTTTGCCACGCTGGTTTCTTCGGGCATGGCGGACTGGGCGACCAATGAAGGCGTCTTCCATGTCTATGTGCGCTTCACCCGCACGCTGATGAGCGGCGCGTACAACCAGCCCGATTTTTATTATCTGCAAGAAGTGCCTTGGACGATGTATTACGATGACCAGATTGCGCTGCATGGCGCGTATTGGCACGACGGCTTTGGCTATCGGCGCAGTCATGGCTGTGTCAACCTGGCTCTCACCGATGCGCACTGGCTCTTCCAGTGGTCAGAAAGCGAATATGATTATCGAGCTGGCGACTACACCGGTCCAGCCGTGTATGTCTATTCCAGCGGCGATTATGACTAAGGCGGGCTAGACAGCCAGCGCTTCATCCGCCAAGCGAAACTGCGCGATATAACCCTGCGCCGCCAGCAATTCGGCATTGAGGATGCTGCAGCCGGCGGCGCCGCGGATGGTGTTGTGCGAAAGCGCGGCGAACTTGTAACCCAGGATGGGGCATTCGCGCAACCGCCCGATGCTGGTGGTCATGCCAGCGCCAGCATCGCGGTCGCGGCGCGGCTGCGGACGGTCGATCTGCGTCAAGTATTGCAGCGGGAAACGTGGCGCGCTGGGCAGATCGGGCACTGGCGGCAGAGCTTGGCAGGTTTCCCAGTCGTCGATGATATCGGCGATTGTCGGCTGCTGCTCCAGCTCGACCGAGATATTGACCAGGTGGGCGTCTACCACGGGCACGCGCGTGCAAGTGGCGCTGACAATCATCTCCAGATCGTCTATGCCCGCGCCGGTAAACGCGCCCAGCATCTTGCGCGTCTCGGTTTCCATTTTTTCTTCGTCGCTGGGCACCCAGGGGATCACATTATCAATGATGTCCATTGAAGACACGCCGGGATAGCCCGCGCCGCTGATGGCTTGCTCGCTGACCAGGTGCAGGCGGCGAATGCCATACTTCACAAGCGGCTTCAACGCCATAACGACCGGCATCACTGTGCAATTCGAATTGGCGATCAATGCGCCACTTGTCCAGCCGCGCCGCCGTTGCTGCCAGCCAATTAAGCCTGTGTGCTCGGCATTCACCTCGGGCAGCAGCAGCGGCACATCCGGCAGCATGCGATTGGCGGAGGCATTGGTGCAAACGACATGCCCGGCCGCGGCCAATTCGAGTTCGCGCAGGCTGGCGGCTTCTTTGGGCAAAGCGGAAAAAACCAGTGGCGAATCCAGCGGCTCGTCCAGCCCTTTGACGACCAACCCAGCGATATCCGCCGGCGGATTGCCATTCAGCGTCCAGCGCGCCGCTTCTGCATAATGGCGTCCAGCGCTGCGAGCCGAGCCGGCAACCTCGCGGACTTGGAACCAGGGATGGTTCTCCAACAGTTGGATAAAGCGCTGCCCCACGGCGCCAGTCGCGCCCAATATCGCTACATCGAGTCGTTGCATCGTCTTGGCACCTGCCTTACATGCCGACTGTGCCCGAGCGCACAGCCGGATATGAGCCCAACATCTTCACAAACGAGGTCAGCTGCAGCAACTGCATCAGCAATTCCTGACAGCGCTGTTCTTGCCAATGTCCTTCGAAGTCCAGATAAAACAGCGGCTCCCAGGGACGGTTGCGGCGCGGTCTGGATTCAAGCTTGGTCAGGTTCAAGTCGCGCTTGGCAAATTCGCCCAGGCATTCATAGAGCGCGGCGGGGCGATTGCGCGTGGCGAATACGATCGAAGTCTTGTTGTATTCGCCGGGCTGCGGGTCGCCATGGCCCATCAACAGGAAGCGCGTGTAGTTGAAAGGCTCGTCTTCGATCTCGCTGGCCAGCACATCCAGCTCGTACATCTCCCCCGCCAGCAGCGAGGCGATCACGGCGATGCCCGGCTCGGGCGACTTTGCCAGGTCTTGCGCCGCGCCCGCTGTGTCGTACCAGCCAAAGGGCTCAAAGCCATTGCGCTTCAAAAATCGCTCGCATTGCATCAAGGCCTGCGGATGGCTGCGCACCTGACGAATATCTTTCATGGTTGTGCCCGGCTGCGCCAGCAGGTTGTGATGCACATGCAAGATCACTTCCGCCTGGATGCGCACATCGTGGTCGAGCAGCATCTCGTATGCGCCGGCCACCGAGCCAGCCAAGGCATTTTCCACCGGCAGCAGGCTGTATTCGACCGCGCCGGTTTGCAGCGCGTCAAAGAGATGGTTGAGATCTTGGCAGGGCACGGGCTGGACAGCATCGCCAAAACGCTGGCGAACGGCGATTTCGGAGTTTGCGCCAGGAATCCCCTGGTAGGCAACTTTTGGCATGCGCACCTTGCTTTATCATGCTTGCAACCCCACTAGCATACTCGAAAGTCGACGCGAATCAAAGTGCTCCGCTTGCAACACATCTTTGTCGTTCGCGTATAGTAGGGTGAACGAGCCAGCCCAGAAGGAGCGATCATGACGAACGAACCGCGCTTTCATCCCTTGCGCGATATTCAGCATATTGGCGAGCAAATCACGCGTCAGGTCGAAAAAGGCATTCGCGCCGTAACCAGCAGCCCAGAACACCTGCCAGTGGATATGTACGAGGCGGACGGGCATATTTACATCTGCACGCAAAGCATAGACGGGCTGGTAAAAGACAGCATCGACATCAGCCTGGAAGCCAATATCTTGACAATCAGCCTGCGGACTGAGCCAGAGCCGACTCCGACTTCGGCGCGCTTTCTGTTGCAAGAGCGGCGCTTTGGTCCCATCACGCGTGAGATTGAGCTGTCTGTCCCGGTCAAGGCGCAAGAAGCGCGCGCAAAAGTGGAAAGCGGCGGGCGTTTGCTCATCAGCCTGCCGATCAATACAGGCGTCTATGGCAATATCACCGTCACGCCCGTGGAATAGATTTTGCGATTAAGCCAGCGCCTGATGACGATGCCCCAGTTCGGCGCGGTATTCAGCTGCTGCGCCGATGAAGGCGTCAAAAAGCGGGTGCGGGCGATTGGGGCGGCTGAGAAACTCGGGATGGAACTGGCAGCCCAGCATAAAAGGATGGTCTTGCAATTCGGCGATCTCGACCAAAATGCCATCAGGACTTAAACCGCTAAACTTCACGCCGCCCTGGATAAAGGCTTCGCGATAGGCGTTGTTAAATTCAAACCGGTGGCGGTGTCTTTCCATAATTTGCGGGCGCGCATAGGCGCAAGCCGCTAATGAGTCGCTTTGCAAGACGCAGGGATATTCGCCCAGCCGCATCGTGCCGCCCATATCGGTGATGGCACGCTGCTCAATCATCAGATTAATGACCGGGTGCGGGGTACTGACATCGAACTCGGCGCTGTTGGCCTCATCCAAGCCCAGCACATTGCGCGCAAATTCGATGCACATGACCTGCATGCCCAGACACAGGCCTAGATAGGGCACCTTGTTTTCGCGCGCGTGGGCGGCGGCGATAATTTTGCCTTCGATGCCGCGGTCGCCAAACCCGCCCGGCACGACGATGCCATCCAGCGACACCAGATCGTCGATCCCTTTGCCTTTTTCCAGCTCGCCGGAGTGAATCCAGCGAATTTCGAGAGCTTGTCCGCGCTGTATCGCGGCGTGCACGAGCGATTCTTTGACCGACATATAGGCATCGTGCAGCTCGACATATTTACCGACAATGCCGATGCGCAGGCGCTCTGTGGCTTGGCTGCCGCGACTCACGATAGCGCGCCACGCGTCCAGGTCGGGCGGCTGGGGTTGCAGATGAAATCGCTCGCAGATGAAATCGCCCAAGCCGCTGGCTTCGATCATCAGCGGCACAGCATAAATGCTGTCGGTGGTCTCGAGGGGGATGACGGCATGTTTGTCTACATCGCAAAACAGCGCAATTTTGTTGATGATTTCTTGATCAACCGGGTGGTCGGTGCGGGCGATGATCACATTGGGCTGGATGCCGATGCCACGCAGGTCGCGGACGCTGTGCTGGGTTGGCTTGGTCTTCAGCTCGCCGGTCGCGCCGATGTGCGGCAAGAAGGTTACATGGACATTGAGGGTATCGCGGCGTCCAAACTCGGTGCGCAGCTGGCGGAGCGCCTCGAGGAAAGGCAGGCTTTCGATGTCGCCAGCTGTGCCGCCCACCTCGACAATGACGACATCGGCATCGGCGCGCTTGCCCAACAATTTGATGCAGCGCTTGATTTCGTTGGTGATATGCGGCACGACCTGGATCGTGCCTCCCAGATAATCGCCCTTGCGCTCTTTCTCGATGACAGTCAGGTACACCTGCCCGGCTGTCACATTGGACAAGCGGCTGACTGGCTCATCCACAAAGCGCTCATAATGACCCAGGTCGAGGTCGGTCTCTGCGCCGTCGGATGTGACGAAGACTTCGCCATGCTGGTAAGGATTCATCGTGCCAGGGTCGACATTCAGATAGGGGTCCAGCTTTTGGATGGCGACTTTCAACCCGCGCGCCTTCAAAATGCGCCCGATGGAGGCGACCGTCAGACCCTTGCCCACTGAGCTGACGACGCCACCCGTGCAGAAGATGTATTTCGGTTTCACAGAGCCATCCTGTCACTTGTCATGTCAACAGCTCGCGCAAGTCTTGGCGGGCAGCGCGCATGTCCAAAAAGAGCAGGCCGAGTTTTGCATCGGCGCTTGCCAGCACAGTGAGCAGGCGCTCCTCGTCCAGCCCTTGCAGCAGCACATAACCCGCCTGTCCCTTGATGAAAACCTGCTCCAGCTCGCCCCGTCCCAGCTCACTGGCGATGCGCTCGCCCAGCGCCAGCATAGCCGCAGACATCGCGCCGATGCGTCGCGCGCTCATGTCATCGGGCAGCGCGGCAGCGATCAACAAACCTTCCACGCTGACCACCGCCGCCGCTTCTGCGCCAGGGGTTGCTGCGCGCAGACTGTTCAGACGCTCGGTAATGCGCTCGACATTGGCGGCTGGCACTGTGTGTTACCCATTCAGTGTGCTGGCAATCGCGCCGCTGTGTGGTGTGTCGATCTGCTCAGCGCGACGCATATAGTATAGTTTTAATGCGCCCCAAAACAAGATGAATGACCGGCAATATCAATCGCCAGTCGCAGCCGCTACAAACAATGCGGTTTTCGCTATACTGGGCGGAGTCACGCGAAAATCGGACTGTGGTTTATGAGCGAAAACCCCCGAACAGCGACGCGCACGCAGCGCGCGCAGCCGACCGCCAGCGCGGTCCAAGAGCTTGCCGAGCGCATTGTGAGCGCTGTCAGCCAGGTGATCTTGGGCAAGCGCAGCGAGATCCGCCTGACGACGCTGGGCTTGCTGTGCCGCGGGCATCTGCTGCTGGAAGATATCCCTGGCGTTGGCAAGACGATGATGGCGAAAGCTTTGGCGAAAGCGGTGGGATGCAGCTTCAGCCGCATTCAATTCACGCCCGACATGCTGCCATCGGATATCACGGGCGTTTCGATATTCAATCCAAAATCGCGCGAATTCGAGTTCCGCGCGGGGCCAATTATGGCGCAGATTGTGCTGGCTGACGAGATTAATCGCGCCACCCCGAAGACGCAATCGGCGCTGCTGGAAGCCATGGAAGAGGGGCAGATGACCGTCGATGGCGTCACTTATCGCCTCAGCAACCCGTTCTTGATCTTGGCGACGCAAAACCCGATTGAATACGAAGGCACCTTCCCCTTGCCCGAAGCCCAGCTGGACCGCTTTTTGCTTCGCATCAAGATAGGCTATCCACAGCCGCAGGACGAATTGCGCATCCTCGCATCGCAGCAGTATCAGCACCCTCTGCAAACCTTGCAGCAGGTTGTCAGCCTGCAAGAGCTGCTGACTGTGCAGCAGGCTATCAAAGATGTGTATGTGGCGAAAGAAGTGCAGCAGTACATCATCAACTTAATCACAGCTTCGCGGCGGCACAGCGATGTGTATCTGGGCAGCAGTCCGCGCGGATCGCTGGCGCTCTTCCGAACGGCGCAGGCGCGGGCTGCCATGAGCGGGCGCGACTTCGTCATCCCGGACGATGTCAAGGCGCTGGCGGAGGTCACGCTGGCGCACCGCATTATCGTGGGTCCAGTCGCGCGCATCAAAAATATCACCACGCGCACCATCGTTCAGGATATTCTGCAAGAGACGCCAGTGCCAGGCGCATCGGTTCGCTGAGTCGCATGCCGAGCGAACGTCGACGAGCGCTTTACCTGCTGGCTGCGGTCTGCCTTTTCATCGCGCTCTTCACCGGGCGCGCTATTCTGTTCAGCATCGTTTGGCTGGTGGGGGTTTTGCTGCTGCTTTCGCGCCTGTGGACATGGCAGTCGCTGAGCGGGATCGCCCTGCGCCGCCGCACCCGCAGCCGCCGCTCGCAAGTTGGGCGCGTCTTTCGCGAAAGCTTCAGCCTGCGCAGGACCAACTGGCTGCCCAAACTCTGGATGGAGATTCACGACCATTCCACCTTGCCCGGGCACCGCGCCAGCCATGTCGTCCCCAATATGCTGGGCAAGCGCGAATACAGCTGGACAGCCGAGACAGTTTGTTCGGCGCGCGGCGAATTTCTGCTGGGTCCCGTCACGGTCATCAGCAGCGATCCATTTGGGCTGTTCCAGTCGCCACGGCGGCTGGGCGCGACCGAGCGGCTCATCGTCTATCCGCGTGTTGTCGATATCCGGCGCGTGCTGTTGCCAGTCAGCAAACTGTCTGGGGGCGATGCGCAGCGACAGCTCACCCACCATGTCACCACGAATGCGAGCAGCATCCGCGACTATGTGCCCGGCGACAGCATGAATCGCATTCACTGGCGGTCCACCGCGCGCACGGGCGAGCTGATGGTCAAGGAATTTGAACTGGACCCGCTGGTGGATATCTGGCTCTTCAGCGACTTTTCGGAAAAATCCGCTTATGATGATGGCAGCATTCGGCGAGCCAGCCCCGGCGGGACAATCATTCCGACTTCATCGCAGGTGCCGCCCGCCACCGAAGAATATGGCGTGGTCATCGCGGCTTCGCTGGCCAAGCACTTCATCGACGACGAGCGCGTGGTTGGCTTTAGTGCATACACGCCCAATCGACATTTTGTGCTGCCCGACCGCGGCAATCGGCAGCTGGCGATGATCTGGTCGACGCTGGCGGTCGCCCGTTGCGCATCAGAAATGAACCTGCGCGAGATGCTGTCTCTGGAGGCGATGCAGTTCACGCGCGGCACAACCTTGATGATCATCACGAGTTCGCTGGATGCGAGCTGGATCGCCGAAGCGCAGGTCTTGCAGCGGCGTGGCATCCGTCCATTTTGTGTGTTTATCGACCCGGCGACATTCAATCCCCGCTTGGATTCGAGCGAAGTGCGCGGCATGTTGCAGCTGGCGAAGATCCCGGTTCTGATTGTTTGCAAAGGCGATGACATTGGCTTGGCCTTGGAGCAGCGTCCGATTTGAAGCGGCGCGACACAGGAAAACAACATGACAGACACTTATGATGCCATTGTAATCGGCGCGGGCGCTATGGGCAGCGCAGCCGCCTATTATCTGAGTCGGCGCGGGCAGCGTGTCCTGCTGCTTGAGCAGTTTGCGCTTGATCATCAGCGCGGCAGCTCGTATGGATTCTCGCGCATCATTCGCTATTCCTATGACAAGCCCGACTATGTCGACCTGGCGAAAGATACCTATCCGCTGTGGTTTGCGCTGGAAGACGAACTCGGCGAGCAGCTGGTTATGAAGACAGGTGGCATTGACTTTGGCCCCAAAGACGACCCAACGTTGCAAGCGACGATCGCCGCGGCGCGAGAAAGCCGCCTCGCGCACGAATTGCTTGCGCCGGCCGAGGCGCAGGAACAGTTTCCACAATTTCGTTTCGCCGACAATTTCGCGGCGCTGTACCAGCCAGACAGCGGCTTCGTGCGGGCTTCGCGCGCGGTCCGCGGACATGTTCAGCTGGCGCGCGCCAATGGAGCGGAATTGCTGGATCATGCCGCCGTGACCGCTATCCGCATTGGCAGTGACAGCGTCGAAGTCGCGTCCAGTCGCGGCGATTTTTCTGCGGGGAGGCTGGTCGTCACGGCTGGTGCCTGGGCGAAATCGCTGCTGGCGCAAACGGGCATCGATCTGCCGCTGCGTGTCTTGCGCTGCCAGCTTAATTTTCTCGCGCCAGCGGACCTGCCCTTGCACAGCGCCGAGAATTGCCCGGTGTATATCGCGCATTTTCGGGCGCGAGATGGCGAAGGGATTTATGGCATTCCAGCGCATGCAGGTTCGGGATTCAAAGTCGCCTTCCACGGCGGGGCGGCTGTGGCGCATCCAAGTGAAATCGACTATGCGACCAGGGTTGCGGATGTCGAGAATCTGCGACCGTTTCTGCGCGCGCACATCCCCGGTGTCGCCGCCGCGCCCGTCCAGAGTAGCCGCGTCTGCCTGTATACGCAGACGCCAGACGAACACTTCATCATCGACAAGCATCCCAACCATGCCCATGTGGTGATTGGCGCGGGCTTCAGCGGACATGGCTTCAAGTTCAGCACAACCATCGGCAAGATGCTCAGCGAGCTCGCGCTGGATGGACGCACGCCGCACACTGACAGCCTGTTCAAGCTGACGCGCTTTATAGCCTGAGCGACCACCAGCAGAACTCGCCGACTGAAACAAAGCCGTTTTTGGTCAACAGCGCGGCAACTGGCGCGTCCGCAACGGGAACCAGCGCGCCGATCCGCGACCGCTGCTGGCTCTGCGCGCGATGATGCGCCAGGTCGACCGCCGCTTGGCTTAAGCCGCCTTCCAGCCAGATGCCGCGGTAGGTCAGCGTGTCGACCGGCACCAGATGCGCCGCATGCGCAATCGATGCTGGCGCGTTCATCGGCGTGGCTTCGGCAATATACAGGTCATACGCGCAAGCCGAACGCAGCAAGCCCGCGCGCGCGCCGATGCGGCTCATGACGAGATTGTCCGTCCGCGCCAAAGCCCGCAGCGAATCAGCGCCGCTTGCCGATGCTGTCTGGATGCAGCGAGCCACCAGCCCAGAGCCGACTCCCCTGCCCCGCGCAGCTGCATCCACAGCCAGCAGATCCAGCTCAAAGCGCGTCGTCCCCGCTGCCGACCGCGTCAGAAAGCTGGCGGCGAATCCGACCACCGCGCCATGCCATTCCGCGACCAGGAGAAAATTGCTGCGCAGATGGTCGCGTTGCGGCAAGATGCCCTCGGCGAATGTGGTGGCGGCGATCTGCGCGATGACAGCCATGTCCGCTTGCGCCGCCGGTCGGATAAGGAGCGTCATTGATTTTTTGCCTCTGCGAGCGCATACTGGCGCGCAACGATGCCCCAGCCGCCTTCATCACCGGGATTCGCCTTGTCAAACACGCCCGCCAATGCCATCAGCAAGCCGACCTTGTATCTGATCGCTTTTGTCAGCGGCATGACGACCTTGGCTATCGAGCTTTCGGCTTCGCGCCTGCTGGGGAATGTGTTTGGCAACAGCAACCTGGTGTGGGCAAATGTCATTGGCTTGATGCTGCTGTACCTGACGATAGGCTGCTTTCTCGGTGGGCGGCTGGCCGACCGCAGGCCCTACGCGCCAGTTTTGCTGCAGTTGATCCTTTGGGCGGCTTTCCTGGCTGCGTTGATCCCGCTGCTCGCCCGTCCCATCATATCACGCGCGGCGCAGGCTGTCTTTGGCGCCGAGGCGGCGCTGGCGCTGGGCTCGTTTCTCGTCATTCTGGTGCTGTTTGCGCTGCCAGTCACGCTGCTGGGCATGGTTTCGCCTTTTGTCATCCGCCTCGCTGTCGGGGATCTAGCGCAGGCGGGCAAGGTCGCCGGGCAGGTTTATGCCATCAGCACCTTGGGCAGCCTGCTGGGCACATTCCTGCCGGTGCTGGTGACGATTCCCCAGTTGGGCACGACACGCACTTTTTTGCTTTTTGCGGGCGTCCTGTTCTTCGCCGCGTGCCTGCCTTTGCTGCGCCTCGAGCCTCGGCAGGGGCTGCGCTATTTGCTGCTGCCGCTTGTCATCGCGCTGCTGGCAAATACGGCGCTGGCCTCGCCACTGCGTCCGCCAGCCGCGGGCGCAAAGCTGCTTTATGATGGCGAAAGCGCATACAACTACATTCAAGTGCAGGAAGACAGCGCTGGGTTTCGCTATCTCTATCTGAACGAGGGGCAAGGCGTGCACAGCCAGTGGCACAAAAACGAGCTGTTCTATGGCGGCACCTGGCAATACTTTTTGGCCGCGCCCTATTTTAATGCTCCGCCCTATCGCGCCGACCAGGTGGACTCCCTGCTGCTAGTCGGCTTGGCGGCTGGCACAACCGCGCGTCAATACCAGGCTGTTTATGGAGAGATAAACATCACCGGCATTGAGCTGGATGCCGAGATCATCCAGGTGGGCGGGGAGTTTTTCGCGATGAACAAGGCGCAAATGCCGTCTCTGCGGGTTATCGCCGGCGATGGACGCTATGAACTGCGAAAACTGGACCGCCAATTCAGCGTCATCGGCATAGACGCCTACCGCCCGCCCTATATTCCCTGGCACTTGACGACGGTCGAATTCTTCGGCGAAGTCAAGGCGCGGCTGGCTGACGATGGCGCGCTGGCTATCAATGTCGGGCGCACCGATACCGACCGGCGATTGGTTGATGCGCTGACGAACACCCTGCAGCAGGTCTTCCCCAGCGTACATGCCCTGGATGTGCCGCAATCGTTTAATACCATTCTGGTGGCGACTGTACAGCCCACTCTGGCAGCCAGCTTGCGCGAGAATATCGCCCACCGCGTCGACTCGGTTGACGCGCGGCTTTATGACATTTTGCGACAGGCGGCGGACGCGCTCGTGCCATTGGGCAAAAGCGCCATTGCCTTCACCGACGACCGCGCGCCGGTCGAGAGTCTGGTCGATTCCATCGTGCTGGATTTTTTGCTGGCGGGGCGCGCGCAAGAGTTTCAGCGGCGTGATTAGAGCCCGCGCGCTGAAGCTGCTGCTGGCGCTGGCGCTGGCCTGCCTGCTGATGTTGACAGCGGCGCGCTTGTTGCTGAGCCACGAGTTTCTGCGCATCGAATACCGGCGACCAGGCTTTCCAGCCGACAGCTATGGATTCAACGCCGATGCGCGCCTGCTGTACGGGCGCAAGGCGATCGACTATCTCTTCAATGACGAGCCGATTGCCTTTTTGGGCGAGCTGCGTCTGCCGATTTCGCTGTGTTTCCTACCCCCAGCCGCTGCGGAAGATTGCCCGCTCTTTAACCAAGCCGAACTGCGGCACATGAAAGATGTCAAACAGGTTGCGCAATTCGCTTTTGCGCTGGCGGCTGTCTGCGCGGCGGCCATCGCTGTCGGACTGTGGCTCGACTGGCGGGCTGGGTTGGCGGGTCTGCAGCTCGGCGCATGGCTGACTTTGCTGGTGGTCGGCGGGCTGGGCACAGTGGCTCTGGCGGCATGGGACAGCGCCTTTGACCGCTTTCATGATGTGTTTTTCGCGGCGGGCACTTGGCGCTTCCCACATTCCGACACCTTAATCCGCTTGTTTCCCGAGCAAATTTTTGTTGATGCGGCGCTGTTGATCGCGGCGTTCTGCGCGGTTGGCGCGTGCCTTGTCCTGGCGCTGTGCCGCTGGGCGCTGCCGACTCGCGGCGGCATTTGAGCATACTCACTGCCGATGCTTTGTACTATGCTTGACGAGCAAACGAGCAGGATGCTGCCAAGCGGCAAAAGGAGAAGAAGAAAATGGCGATTCGCGTAGGCATTAATGGATTCGGACGCATTGGCCGGCAGGTGCTGAAGGCGATGCGCGAACGTTACGCGGATGAAATTGACATTGTGGCCTTCAACGACCTGGGCGACCTCGACACCATGGCGCATCTGTTTCGATATGATTCGAGCTATGGCGTATATCCCGGCTCGGTCGAGGTCGCGGATGGCGCGCTGGTTGTGGATGGCGACAGCGTGGCCGCCCTGTCGCAGCGCGACCCGGCTCAGCTGCCCTGGGGCGACATGGATGTGGATGTCGTCATCGAAAGCACGGGCATCTTCCGCGACAAAGCCAGCGCTTCCAAGCACATCAGCGCTGGCGCGCAAAAGGTCATTATATCCGCGCCAGCCAAAGGCGAAGACATCACCATCGTGCTGGGCGTCAACCAAGACAGGTATGACCCAGCCGCGCACCATGTGGTGTCCAACGCATCGTGCACGACCAACTGCCTGGCGCCAGCCGCCAAAGTGGTCAATGACGCCTTTGGCATCCAGCAGGGTTTTATGACCACCATCCACAGCTACACCACAGACCAGCAAATCCTCGACCTGCCGCACAAAGATTTGCGTCGCGCGCGCGCCGCCGCTGTCAACATGATACCCACCAGCACGGGGGCTGCGCAGGCTGTCGCGCTGGTCGTGCCCGAACTGAAAGGCAAATTTGATGGCATGGCTGTGCGCGTGCCCACGCCAACGGGCTCGCTGGTGGACTTCGTGGCGACTGTGGACAAAGCGCCCAGCAAAGACGAATTGATCGCCGCTTTTGACGAAGCTGCCGCCGGCGCTATGCATGGCTATCTGGCTGTCTCGCGCGAGCCACTGGTCAGCAGCGATTATGTGGGCAATCCGCATTCCAGCGTCATCGATGCGCTGGCGACTGATGTTGCCGGCAATCTGGTCAAAGTGATCACTTGGTACGACAACGAATGGGGCTATTCGTGCCGCACGGCGGACCTGGCCAAGTTCGTTGGCGACCGCCTCTAATGCGCCAGACGCGGCTATGAACAAGCTGTCGATTAAAGATATGGACCTGGCCGGGAAGCGCGTTCTTGTTCGCGTCGATTTCAATGTGCCGCTGGATGCCGCGCGCATCGCCGATGATACGCGCATCCGCGCCGCAATCCCCACGTTGCAGCGAATATTGAGCGCCGAGCCTCGCGCGCTCATTTTGCTTTCGCACTTGGGCCGCCCCAAAGGCCAGCCCCGCGCGGACATGTCGCTTGCGCCGATTGCGCCGGCGCTGGCTGCGGCTCTGGGCTGCGCTGTGGCTTTCGTGGACGACTGCATTGGCCCCGCAGCGCGGCAGGCTGTGGCGGCGCTGCCGGTGGCTGGCGTGCTGCTGCTAGAAAACACCCGCTTTTATCCTGGCGAGACAGCCAACGACCCGCGCTTTGCGGCAGAACTTGCGCAGCTGGGCGATGTGTTCATCAATGATGCCTTTGGCGCCGCCCATCGCGCGCATGCCTCGAATGTCGGCGTGGCGCAGCATCTTGGCGCGGCCGCGGGTTTGCTGCTGGAGAAAGAAATCAACTATCTGGCGACTGCGCTGAAAAAGCCGCGGCGTCCATTTGTCGCGATCATCGGCGGCGCCAAGGTCTCTGGCAAGATTGACGTCATCGAGGCGCTGCTGGGCAAAGTGGACAAGCTGCTGGTGGGCGGCGGCATGGCAAATACATTCTTCATGGCGCAGGGCCGCGACATGGCCGATTCGCTGGTCGAGCGCGATGCGCTGGAACTGGCGCGTGATTTGCTGGCGAAAGCCGCAGACAAATTGATGCTGCCGATTGATCAGCGCATCGCATCTGACTTTGCCAATGACGCCATGCAGCGAGTCCTGGGCGCGGCTGAAGATGTGCCGGCCGGCTGGCAATCAATGGATATCGGGCCGGCGACTGTTGCCGCGTTCGGCGCGGAAGTGGCTGGGGCTGGCACAGTCCTATGGAATGGGCCCATGGGCGTGTTTGAGATGCCGTCTTTTGCGCTGGGCACGACAGGCGTGGCGCGCGCGCTGGCAGCAGCGACGGCGGCCGGCGCAACCAGCATCATCGGCGGTGGCGATTCGGCGGCGGCGGTGGCGCTGGCTGGCTTGAGCGATGCCATGTCGCACATCTCCACCGGCGGCGGCGCAAGCCTCGAGCTGCTCGAAGGTAAGACCTTGCCTGGCATCGCCGCGCTGTCGGACCGATAGGCAGGCGCAAAACTAGGGGGCTTTGATGAAAGAGGGCAACATGCACAGACAGCCGATCGTGGTGGGCAACTGGAAGATGCACAAGAGTCCGCGCGAAGCGATTGACTTTGTCAAACAGCTCGAAGCGCGAGTCTGTGAATTCGCCTCGGTCGAAAAAGCGGTCGCGCCGACCAGCCTGGCTTTGTCCGGCGTGTCCGCTGCCTTGCAAGGCGCGAGCTTGCTGGTCGCCGCGCAAAATGCCCACTGGGCGGGCGGTGGCGCCTTCACCGGGCAAATAGCGGCGAGCATGCTGCGCGGGTTGGCGCAATTCGTCATCCTCGGGCATTCAGAAGTGCGCGCGCACCTGGCGGAGACGGACGCCAACGTCAACCGCAAAGCCAAGGCTGCGCTGGCGGCGGGCCTGCAGCCGATCATCGCAGTGGGCGAAAGCCTCGCCCAGAACGAAGCCGGCGCAACAGTCGACTTTGTGCGCGGACAAGTGAGCGCGGCGCTGGATGGAATCGCGGCTGCGGATATGGCGCGCGTGGTCATCGCCTACGAGCCGATTTGGGCGATCGGCACCGGCAAGAGCGCCACCGGCGAGCAAGCCGACCGCATCATTGGCGCGGCTGTGCGCGAGCCTGTGCGCGACCTCTACAATGACCGCGTCGCCGACGCCATGCGCATTCAATATGGCGGCAGCGTCAAACCGGGCAACATGGCTGAGTTTATGGTGCAGCCAAATATCGATGGCGCGCTGGTCGGCGGCGCTTCGCTGGATGTCGATGACTTCGCCGCATTGGTCGAAATCGCCGCGCGCGTGAAAGGGTCTTGAGCTGCGCGAACTTGACTTTCTGGCGCAGTTGGTCGCGCTGGCTTTGCTGTTTGTCGCGTTCTGGCGCGCCGAACGGTGGCTGCATCAGCATATCTTCAAAGTCGGCTGGCTGCTGACCAACAATTTTCAGCTTACAACCATCTTCTATTACTGCCTGTTTCTGCCGGGCATCGCGCTGCACGAATTATGCGTTTGGCTGCTGGCCGGGCTGCTGCGCGTGCGGGCAGAGCGCGCCATCAGTTTTCCGGCTGCTCAGGAAATCGGCGAGCTGCGTCTGAATTTTATTCGCTTGTCGCCACAAGCCGGGCGCATTCGCACATTCATCATATCGCTGTCGCCATTGATTGTTGGCAGCGTCTCGCTGTGGCTGCTCGCGGAAGGCGTGTTTCGTTGGTGGGCGGCGCTGGCGACACTGGATGTCGGCGGCATTGACGCGCTGGCGCGGGCGCTGCAAGCTGTTGCGAGAACGGCTGACTTCTGGCTGTGGTTCTATCTGGCCTTTGTCATCGCCAACACGATGCTGCCGGCGCTGCCTCTCGCGCCAAGCTGGCGGCACAAAGCGGTCGCGGCGGTCGCGCTGCTCTTGCTGGCTTACTTGGCGCGGGCTTTCGACAGCGCATTCAGCTTGGCGCTGCTCGCGAATCTGGGTGTGACGCTGCTGCAAGTGCTAGCTTTCAACTTGCTGGTCGTGGCGGTGCTGGGCACAGCCGAGGCGCTGATTGAGTGGTCGACAGGCAAGAGCGCCAGCTTCGTGGATGGCAAGATGGTGGCTATGTCGCGGGATGAAGCCCGTGCCTGGCGCGCCGAGCAGCGCAGAGCCGCAGCGCCCAGTCCGCCGCGCCCCAAGCCAAAGATTTTTCATACCATCTATGATTTTCCCCTGCCCATACCCGGCCCGCCGGGCAGAGAGCCGGTCAGCCGCAGAGCCGTCGAGGTGGTCATGCAGCCCGCCACCGCCGCGCCGCCAGCCCCGCCTCCACAGCAGCCACGGCAGCCACCTACGATTGATGCCATCCGCGCCAGCGAGGCTGTGCCCTTCAACCGGCCCTTCGCGCCTGGCGACGCGCCGCTAGGCGACGAAACCTGGCGGGACGAGACGGACGACATCTCGAGCAAGGGCGCTGGATTCGCGCGTCCCTTTTCCAGTGGCGATGCGCCATCAGAAACACCGCGCAAGCCAGTTAATCCGACTAGTCGGAAAAAAGCGCCCCGCCCGGCGCCCGCACAAAAGCCAGCCCCAGACAGCGATGAGCTCATCTATGAGCCGCTGGACGATATTGACAGCGATCCCGATGATGACCGCTATTATGACGATGAGTCGTAATCATCGCGCAGCACCGAGAAGCGGCCCACGATGACAAAGCCAATGGCGATGCAGACGAGCATGATGGCAAAAGCGATGAATTTGAACAGCTGGCTGGATGTAACCAGCGTAAGAAAGCCGAATACGGCACAGATGGCATAATACCCCAAGGCGATCTGCCGGGGCGTGAACATGCCGCTATCTTGCAGGCGGAAGTGCAGATGCCCGCGGTCGCCCCGGAAAGGGTTGTGCCCGTGAACCAAGCGATTCACCATCTGCCAGCCCAGATCCATCAACGGCAAGCCCATCACCAGCAGGATGGTCGCCATTTTCGCGCCGCCAATGATGCTTAGCGCGCCCAAGGCAAAACCCAGAAACCAGGCGCTGCCACCCAAGTAGACACGCGCCGGATAGAAGTTGTGCAGCAAGAAGCCCAGCGATGCCCCGCACAAAGCCAGTGGCAGCAGCGAGACGCTGGTTTGCGGCGGCGCCTGGCGGGCAGCGCTGTTTAGAAACAAGATGGCGCTGGCGATCACCGCGACGCCAGCCGCCAAGCCATCCGAGCCATCCAGCAGGTTGACCGTATTCATCATCAAGACCAGCCAGAACATGGTCAACGCGACGGTGACGACTGGCGGCCACGGGTCGGTCTGCGCGCCGGTCAAGGGATTGTTGAAGAATTCGATGAAAATCTGAAAGAAAATGGCGATGGCGGCGGTGGCGGTCTGCGCCAGAAAGCTCTGCGGCCAGCTCATAGTCCAGATGTCATCAATCACGCCAAACAGGGCGATCAGCGAACTGCCCAGCAGCAAGCCGGTCACGCGCACGATCTCGTTGGGGTCGCCGCGTTCGACAGGCAGCAGCTGCGCCAAGAGGACGCCGATGATGAAAGCGGCGAAGAGCGCCAAGCCACCCAACTTGGGCATAGCGACAGGTTCTTGACGCCGCCCGCCCGGCAGCGAGATGATGCGGAAGCGAAAGCTGAGCAAGCGCGCCAGGGGAATCAAAGCCAGCGCCGACGCCAGCGCCACATTAAAGACCAGGGCAAAAGCCAGCGCGTCGCGGGTCATGTGCCAAACATGCGGTCGCCGGCATCGCCCAAGCCAGGCACGATAAAGCCAATATCGTTCAGCCGCTCATCCAGCTCGGCGATATGCATGGGCACATCGGGATGGGCTTTGGAGAGCGCTTCGACGCCTTCGGGCGCAGCCAAGATGCCCAGGAACTTGATGCGTGGCGCCCCCCAGCGCTTCAAGATGTCGATAGTCGCGATAGCCGAGCCGCCTGTCGCCAGCATGGGATCGAGCACCAGGCAGACCTGCACCGTCGGCGCTTCGGGCAGCTTGTTGTAATACTCGACCGGGCGCAGGGTCGCTTCGTCGCGGTACAGCCCGATATGCCACACCTGCACAGCCGGCAGCAGCTCTTGGATGCCTGCGACCAGCCCCAAGCCCGCGCGCAGCACTGGCACCAGCCCGATGACTTCGCTGCTATGCCAGCCGCTCGCCTGGCCCATGGGCGTGTTGACCACGTTGGGCTGCAGCGCCAGATCAACCGTCGCTTCATAACACAGCAACAACGCCAGTTCGCGCGCCAACTCGCGGAACAGGCGATGGTCGGTGGCAATATCGCGCAGAAGCGTCAATTTGTGCTTGACCAGCGGATGTGGCGAAATATGCAAGTTGGCGGGCATGCCAGCCTCCTTGGGGGCAGCGGCTTTTGTCAGTGCAATTCTAGCCGCAGACTGCGCGGATGCACAGCGCCGTCGCCAGCCGACTGTTTGGGCAGTGGCGAATCTGCTGGATAGGCGTTGCTTTGCCCCCTCCCCCCAAACCCCAAGGTTTGCATGTCGCGGAAGCGCTGGAAAAACTCCGCTTCTCTCCTTCTGGAGCGGGGGTTAGTTTGGCAAAACCACTGCGCCGCCGCCGACGGGCGAACGCAGTATGGCGATCTCTGGCGACAAGTCAGCCATCCGCGCCGCCACCGCCAGAGCGTCATCCGCCGCGCAGATGCAATGCACATTGGGGCCGGCATCCAGCGTATAACAGACGCGCAGCCCTTCCGCTTCGCGCCAGTTGCGCACCGCTGCCATCACCGCCAATGTAAGCGGCTGCCAATAAAAAAGTGGCGGCGAGCTGGTCATCATGACAGCGTGCATCAAGTTGCTGTCGGCTTCTGCGACTCGCGCCAGCCGCTCAAAGTCGCGCTGGGCAATGGCTTGTTTGGCTTCGCGCAGCCGCTGCATCGCGGTCTCGACGCGCGCTGGCTGGAAGAGGCTGCTGCTGGCGCTGGCATGCCCGGACGTCGAGCCGACTCGTTTGTGCTGGTCGCTGACGATGGCGATGACATCGTCAAGCTGCCAATGATCGGCTGGCGCGATAGTCTCAGCGTATGATTCTTCGTGCGAATCGGCAGCGCGCCACTCGACAAAGCCGCCGGGGATGGAACGGGCGGCGGAACCTGAACCCAGCCGCGCCAGAGTCGTCAGCTCGCGTTGCGACATGTCTTGGCGCAGCGCCGCCACAGCCGCCATCGTCAGCGCCGCGAATGCCGATGCCGACGAGGCGATGCCCGCGCCCATAGGGAAGTTGTTGCGCGAATCGACCTGCGCTCGCCGCTTCGTTCCCAGCCGCCGCCGCAGGCTGTCCAAGTGCGTTTGCACGCGCTGCAGCGCTGCCACAGTTGGGGACTTGCCGTTGATTGTCAACCTGTCATCTAGCAAATCCGCCGACCAGCGCACAGTGGTTGTGGTGTGCAGGTCCGCCAGGTTCATGCTGAGCGAACTGTTGGCTGGCAGCCGCAGTCGATGGTCGCGGTTGCCCCAGTATTTAACAATCGCTATGTTGGGCTGCGCGCGCGCGCTTGCTATATTGTATGGACTTGCCATAGGCATCGACTCTGGCTTGGGTTTTTGGACAAGGCTGGCGGCCGGTGCCCAACTTTATCGCGCGGCTGCGCTCTTTGTCCAGCGTAGAGAAAGCAAGATTGGCTCTGCCCATGCTGATCGGCCTGCTGCAAACCATGCGCCCACGCCAATGGACGAAGAACATCCTCTTCGTCTTCCCGCCGCTGGTCTTTGATTCGCTGCTGTTTGATCTCGATGCGCTGACGCGCGTCGCGCTGTGCGGTTGCTTGCTGATTCTGATTTCGGGCAGCATATACATCATTAATGACCTGGCAGACCTAACAGCCGATCGCGCGCATCCTCAAAAAAAATCGCGCCCTTTGGCGGCCGGCCTGGTTTCTGTGCCAGCCGCCCGGATAGCAGCCGCGATTTTGCCCGCCCTGGCCCTGGCGCTGGCGAATGCTGTGGACCAAGAGTTGTTTTGGGTTCTGCTTGCCTATTTTGTGCTGCAAGTCGCCTATTCTTTCCGACTCAAACACATTGTGCTGCTGGATATTCTGGTCGTGGCGGCGGGCTTTGTTCTGCGCGTGCTGGCGGGCGGCGTGGTCATCGATGTGCGGCTTTCGCCCTGGCTGTATACATCGGCTGGTTTGCTAGCGCTTTTTTTGGTCATCGGCAAACGGCGGCAAGAATACTCCGCGCTCGGCGACAAAGCCGCGGCGACTCGCCCGGTTTTTGCCCACTACAACCTGGCGCTGCTGGATGAGATGCTGCGCATTGTGACCGCCTCAGCAATGATTACCTATATCCTCTATACTGTCGAAGCGCGGACGATGGTGCGCTATGGCGAAAATCTGGGGCTGTTGACTGTGCCAATCGTCATCTATGGCTTGTTCCGTTATCTGTATCTGATCTATGTGCGGGACGAAGGCAGCGCGCCGGACGAAGTCCTGCTCACCGACCGTCCGCTGCAAGCGACGATTTTTGCCGCGGCGCTGGCCTACTTTGTCATCATTTATATGCTGTGAGGCGTCATGAACGGCACTGTCAGCGCGTCCGGCAAAGCCATTCTGCTTGGCGAACATGCCGTCGTCTATGGCCGGCCGGCGCTCGCCATTCCGCTGCCCCAGCTGCGCGCAGTCGCCGACTTCCGCCAGACCAGGCAGGCGCTTACAGTCTATGCGGCTGACTTGAGCCATCGGCCATGGCAATGGAAGAGCGACGCAGCCGCCTCTCCCGACCCGCTTGTGCGCATGACCGCGCTCACATTGGCGCATCTGGGCATCTGCGCGCCGACCGGCGAAATCAAAATCCGCTCGGCCATTCCCATCGCCAGCGGCTTGGGCAGTGGCGCTGCGGTCTCTGCGGCTCTGGGGCGAGGCATCGCGGCGCTGTGTCGCGCGACGCTAGCGAACGACGCATTAAATGTGCTGGTCTACGAAGTAGAAAAACTGCATCATGGCCGGCCCAGCGGCATTGACAATGCGACAGTCGTCTATGAGCAGCCAGTCTGCTTCCAGCGCGGCCAGCCCAGGCGCGCCGTCAAGCCAACTCGCCGGCTGGATTTTCTGCTGGCAGACAGCGGCGTGCCCGCTTTGACTCGCGAGTCGGTGGCAGCCGTTCATCAGCTGCTGCGCAAAGAGCCAGCTCGCGCAAACAGCCTGTTCGACCGAATTGCCGATGGCGTTGTCGCAGCCCAAGCCCGCCTTGCATCAGGCGATGAGAGGCGATTGGGCGAGTTGATGACAGCCAATCATGAGCATTTGCGCGAATTGGGCGTATCGTCGCCGCTGCTGGATGCCTTGGTGAGCGCGGCGCTGCAAGCCGGCGCATCGGGCGCGAAGCTGTCGGGTGGCGGGCGTGGCGGGCATATTATTGCGCTGGTCGAGCCTGCCACCGCATCAGCCGTCAAAAAAGCGCTGCAATCGGCCGGCGCGATACGCGTGCTGGCGGCGAGCCTAGGGGGCTGACGCCCAGATGACCATATTGATCAAGCTTGGCGGTTCGCTGGTTACCGACAAGCTCGTCGCAAATTCCTTCCGCCGCGATATGGTTCGCCAAATTGCCGCTCAGGTAGCGACCCTGTTTGCGAATGCCGATGGGCGGCGCCTGGTGCTGGGGCACGGCAGCGGCTCGTTTGGACATGTTGCCGCGCGCCGATACCGGACCTTGCAAGGAGTCGTCAGCGCAAAAGAGCGGCTGGGCATGGCGCGGGTTGGCGCGGTCGCGGCTGAACTGAGCGGGTTGATCTTGGCGGAATTGCTGGCAGCCGAATTGCCTGCCCTGCGCTTCCCGCCATCAGCGCTGTTGACGACGCGCGATCGGCGCATTGCTTCGCTGGAAACACGCCCCTTGCTGTCGGCGCTGCAGCAAGGCAGCCTGCCACTGGTGCATGGCGATGTCGCCTTGGACAGCCAGGTCGGCGGCGCGATAGTTTCCACCGAAGCGGTCTTTGCCGCGCTGGTCGAGCCGCTGGACGTGTCAGAAATAATCTTGCTGGGCGAAGTAGCCGGCGTGCTGGATGATGATGGCATGGTCATCCCGCGCATTACGCCAGC
Organism: Chloroflexota bacterium; assembly: GCA_026709625.1. Lineage (GTDB taxonomy): Bacteria > Chloroflexota > Anaerolineae > Aggregatilineales > Phototrophicaceae > UBA6055. Next base: position 13,831 of record JAPOSR010000068.1, on the reverse strand, counting down.
GACTTTCCCCGCCCTGAAGCCTTGGCTGGGTGGCGCCAGCGGCATCGATGTAACAGGCGGCATGCTGCACAAGGTCCAGGCGATGGTCGAGCTCGTCGCGCGGCAGCCAGGGCTGACTGTCACAATCGCCGATGGCCGGCGCGCAGACGTCTTGCTCGACTTGCTGCTGCGCCAGCGCGCGCTTGGCACACGCATCGCGGCCGCTTTCTAGCTCAATTCTGTCGCAGCGAAACATTGTGCAGCAAAGGATGCAATCCATAGGCATCGAAGCGCAAATTCTGCACGGTGGCGCGCGCGGCTGTTAGGTGCAATGGCTCGAGCAGCGGCAGGATTAATGTTTCGTTCATCAGCAGCGCCTGCAATTCGTAATATCTTTCGCGGCGCAGTTGTGGTTCGGCTTCTCGCTCCGCTTCCGCGAGCAGCTGGCTGAGGCGGGGGTGCGGCGCGCGCGAGGCGGCATAGGGCGCGTCGCCCGCGAAGACCTGTCCCAGAATCACCGGATCAATGCCAGCCGCATCGACCGGCAGCAGGTCGTATTCGCCAGACAAGGCCAGCTCGGTCAATCGGGTTTTGCCGGGCACCGGCTCCAGACGCAGGTCAATCCCAGCCAAGCGCCACATTCTGCGCAGCGATTCTGCGATCTGTGGCAGTTGACCGCCGGGCGGCACGACCATTCGCAGCAGCAGCGGGCTGCCATCGCGCTCGACAAAGCCATCGCCATCGCTGTCGGCGAAGCCAGCGGCAGCTATCCGCTCGTTTGCGGCGGCAAGATCGTAAGCAAAGCTGCCCGTATAGCCCGTGTGCGAATAACGGGTGCTCGCGCTGAGCGGCGCCCAGGCAATGCGAGAAAAATTAAAGGCGACCTGTTCGCTGATAGCCGATCGGTCGGTCGCCAACAGCAAAGCGCGCCGCAGAGTCATGTCATCCAGAGGCGGGCGGGCTGTATTGACGAGCAGCGCGGATGCCAAAGCCGGTATCTGCGCCGGCAAGACCTGCACGCGGCTGTTGCCAGCGATGTTCTGGGCAGTGGCTGGCGAAATATCATCAACGACATCAAGCGAATCGGCCAGCTGCGCCAGCGCACCGCCCGGCTGCCGGTCGCCAAGCGCGAATTCCACTCGCTGGATCTCGGCTCCGCCCAGCAGCGCATACACAGCCGGGTTGACGCGATAGCCCGCAAAGCGCCGCAGAGACACCGATTCGCCCGGCGTATAGCTTTCCAGCAAGAATGGACCCGTGCCCGCCTGATGAAATTGATAGCGCAGCCGGCCATATTCATCCAAGGCGCGTGGACTGGCGATGCCCAGCCAAGGTTGCGCCAGCCCATCCAGCAAAGCCGGATAGGCAATGGCAAGATGCAAGCGCAACGTATCGTCAGCGACAATTTCGTATTGACTCAGGGGACCCAACAAATCTCTGGCGCGAGACGGCAGCTGTTCAGGATCAAAGATTCGCTCGATATTTCTCGCCACTGCCGCCGCGTTGAACGGCGCGCCATCATGAAAAAAAACATCGTCCCGCAGGAAAAAGGTATAGACCAAGCCATCACTCGAAATATCCCAACTGCTCGCCAAGCCCGGCAAAAATTCATGACTCGCGCTGTCTCGATAAACCAGCGTGTCATAAATCTGCTGGAAAATCATCGCGGCTTCGGGCAGGTCGGCCATGTGCGGATCCAGCATAGAAAAATCGGCGGACACCCCATAGCGCAGGCAGCCTGAATCGTCTTCGCAGGCCAGCTCTGCCCTCGCCGCGCAGCCGACGATGCCAAGGAATAGCAGCAGCCACATGAATAGTTGAAGCAAGCGCAAGATCCTCCTTATCGACTTTGCCGTCCCGTCAGCCAAGCTATGTTCCAGGATCGTCACAGCATCTATTATAATGTAGGTCGCTGGTGATGATTTGCTGATAAGGAAGGCTTTTGCGGGCAACTCGAGCGGTCACAATCTCGCCGGAGCCCGACGAATTCGCTGTTCTGCCGGTCTGGCAGCCCATCGCCGCGCAGATCGGGATCATGGCGGTGGCTGCGCTGGCTATTGTGCTGGCAACCGAACTGCTGGGGCTGCGATTCGAGGGCGTGGTTCGGCGCGCGCTTTCATTGGCGCTGGCGCTTTTGCCGCTGCTGCTGTGGCTGCTGCTTTCGGCGCTGCCCGAGAGTCGCTTTGCTCGTCCGCGCGACAGGCTGCTCGGCATAGCGGCGCTAAGTGGATTGTGCGCATCGGCAGTGGGATTGCCCCTGATTGAGGACTTTTACCAGATTGGACAATGGCTGCCGCTGGGATCCGTGATTCAGCGCATTATTGGCTACACCGTCACGGTCGGCATTGTCGATGTTGGCATCAAGTTTATGATCCTGCGATTCCTGGCGCTGCCACAAAGCCTGCGCGCGCGCAGCGATGCGGTCGCTTATGCCATGGCGGCGGCTGTGGGCTATAGCTTTACTATCAATCTCTTCAGCATCTGGCGGCTCGACCCGGTCTGGGAGCTGGCGGCAATCGTGGCGCTTTCCAATGTGGCCATTCAATTTGCGTCCAGCATGGCGATGGCTTTGGGCATTATCGCCAGTTACTTTGACAACGCCTTCCCTAGCGTGTTGCCGCTCAGCCTCGTGGTTGCGGCGCTGTCTACGGGCCTCATCGCTCCACAAGCGCCAGGGCTAACCAGCGGGCCGCTCGGCACGGCGGGCAATGCGACACGCCCCTTGTTTGGCATCGCCTTTCTGCTGGCTGCGCTGCTGCTAAGCTTGGCTGTCGCATATTTCTTGTATCGCAATGCGGAAAGACGCCAGCGCGAAACGACGCCTGGACGAGGCGCTGGCCGTGGCGCTTGATGAATCGCTTTCGCCCAGTGCGCAGCTGACGCAGCGGCAGCGCCTGTCTCTCTACCTGAGCTATCTGGTGATTGCTGTCGGCCTGCTGGCGGGCATAAACCAGCGTGACAGCGCGCTGAACCAGTCGAGCGCCTATGCAAATCGCGAAGCGGGCATCACGGCAGTTTATCCGGCGCGCTGGCTCTTGGAAGAAACGGGCGATTTCGTCTTTCGCGTGCGCGATATGTCGTATCGCGGCTTCAACACCCAGATCGAAGTGAACGTGGCCGGCATCGGCGCGAACAACAGCGCGCGCAGCGTCTTCGACCAACTCAGCTTGGCCCGCGCCCAGTCCCTTGTGGACTATACTGTGCTCGGCTATGACGAGTATGTCTTGTCAGACGAATCCAGCGCTTCCGCTATGGCCTACTCCTTTGTAGCGCGCGATGCCAGCCCTTTCCTGCAAGGGATTTCGTCCGTCGTCACTGGCTTGGATATCCTGATTGCGCGGCGCGGGCAGGCGGTCATCGTCTCTTTCCGCGCCGACAGCCGCATTTATGAACAAGAAGTGGCGACTCTGCGCTGGTTCATCGAGAATCTGGAGTTTTGATTGGCGGCTATGACGATGCCAAAACGTGTATTCTGCGCCATGATTTTTTGTATGCTGGCGGCCATGACCGCGCGAGGGCAAGCGGCTCGCACTGCCGACCTCGACCGGCTCAAGCAGGCGACTGTCTTTTTGTATCAGGCGCGCGCTGTTGACAATAATCTGCTGGTGAGGTGCATCAGCAGCGGCACGTTGATCAGCGCCGACGGACTCATCATCACCAATGCGCACAGCCTGCTGCCCAGCCGCCAATGCGATGGCGATACGATTATCGTCGCGCTGAATGTCGTCCTGGACGAACCGCCTATTCCCAAATATCGCGCCGATATCGCCAGGGCAGAAGCTGGCTTGGATATCGCGCTTTTGCGCATCACCCGGCAACTGGACAATCGCCCCATCGCCAGCGAATCGCTGCCCGTGCTGCCATTTGTGGAAATCGGCGATTCCACAACCACCGCCATAGACGACAACTTGCTGGTCCTGGGTTATCCCGAGCTGGGCGACCAAGCCGTCAGCGTGGCGCGCGGCACCGTCACAGCGCTAATCGCCGAGCCATCGGCAGGCGGGCGCTCGTGGTTCAAGACGCGCGCCGAGCTGCCGGGAACGATGAGCGGCGGCGGCGCATACGACACAGCCGGGCGGCTCATCGGCATCCCCACCAACGCGCTTTCGGCTGGCCGAGCTGGCAGTTGTCGCTACCTCAGCGACAGCAATGGCGACAATTTGGTCAACAGCAACGATCACTGTGTGCCAATTGGCGATTTCATCAGCGCGATCCGCCCTGTTCATCTTGCGCAGAGCGCGATTCGCGGCGCGCGGCTGGGGCTGGATGTCCGCGTCGAGTCCGCGCCTGCCGCCCCGCCTTCTGCACAGCGAGCGCCCGCCATTTCGCGGCTGTTCTTTGCCCCTTCGATCGTCGATGGCCTGCCCGCCAGCGTGGTCGGCTCGCTGCCCACGAACACGCGCTCTCTATATCTGTTTTTTGATTACGCCAATATGACGCCCGAGACGATCTATGAATTGCGGGTTGTGCGCGATGGAGTCCCAGACAGGATTTTCAGCCTGCCGCCTTTGCGCTGGAGTGGCGGCGAACGCGGGTTGTGGCACATCGGCGCGCGCGAGCAGGCTTGGGCGAATGGCGCGTATGAATTCACATTGCTGGTCGATGGCGCCAGCGTTGCCAGCCAGCAGATCGTGATTGGCGGCGCTCCTGAAACGCGGGCTCGCTTCAGCAACATCGTCTTCGGCACATTGGATCGAGATAACCGGCTGGTGGGCAATGGATCAATCGTGCCCATCGGCTCGATCGCATCAGCGCGCTTTTTGTATGCCAATCTGCGCGCGGGCGCTCCCTGGTCGGCGATTTGGTATTATGAGGGCGCAGAGGTCGCTCGCACCACCGAAGCCTGGAGCGATGACGACTTTGGCTCGAAATCCATCAGCGTCGCGCCCCAAGGCGGCTTGCTGCCCGGTCAATACCGGCTCGAGCTCTATATCGAAGGCGCGCTTTCGGCGACATCTGACTTTATTGTGGCGGGCGCTTCGGGCGGACCGCTGCCGCTGATTTTTTCAAACCTGCGCTTTGCGGCTGCTGGCGACCGGCTGGCGACTCGACAGACATTGGCAGCCGGCGGCGCGCCATCGCTGTATGCCTTGTTCGACTGGCGGCGAATCGCCAGTGGCACGCCCTGGACAGTGCGCTGGCTGGTGGACGACCAGGCATTTTTTCAGGTATCCAGTCCCTGGCAGACCAGCGAGACAGGGGCTGGCTTCGCTGTTTCGCTGGCAGATCCACCCGATGGCAAGTACACGATCCAACTATTGATCAACAACTTGAAGCTGGCAGAAGCCGAGACAACTGTCGGCATCGGGCAGCTGCCGTTGGACCGCTTTGCCGACTTCGCGGGCACGGTGCTTTCGGGCACGGTGATCGACGCCGCCACCGAGCGTGGCATCTCCGGCGTCACGATTGTGCTCATCAGCGAAGACTATGCCGCCAGCGAATTTGTATGGCGCGAAGACCAGATTGTGGCGCTGGCGACCACCGACCGCAGAGGTCGATTCCAGTTCGCGCGTCCGCTGGCTTTTGATACCTTCTACAGCGTCGTCATCGAAGCCGATGGCTATATCCCGCATGCCGCAGATGAGTTTTTATATGAACCCGACCAGCCATTTGCCGATATTCGCATTGAAATGGTGCGCGGCAGCTGATGACGGGCAAGCTGCGCCTCGATAAGCTGTTGGTGCAACGGCGGCTGGCGCGCACCCGCAGCAAAGCCGCGGCCATGATTATGGCGGCTGAGGTCAGCGTGGATGGGCGCATGGTCGACAAGCCAGGCACGCAGGTGTCGGCCAGCGCGGCGATCACGCTCAAAGACAAACCCCGCTATGTCGGGCGCGGCGGGTACAAGCTGGCGGCGGCGCTGGCGGCGTTTCCACTGCGGGTTCGCGGCAAACGATGCGCGGATGTCGGCGCGAGCACCGGCGGCTTCACCGACTGTCTGCTTCAACATGGCGCGGCGCGCGTGCACGCCATCGATGTGGGCAGCGGCATCATCGACTATCGCCTGCGCCAGGACACTCGCGTGCGCCTGCTGGAAAATGCCAACGCGCGCTATCTGGAGTCGCTTGGCGAGCGCGTCGGGCTGGCTGTCATCGATGTCTCCTTCATCTCGCTGCGGTTGATCTTGCCGGCTGCGCGGCGCTGGCTGGCGGCAGACGCGGATGTCATCGCGTTGGTCAAGCCGCAATTCGAAGCCGGCAAAAGCGATGTCGGCAAAGGGGGCATCGTGCGCGATCTGTCGGCGCATCGGCGGGTGCTGCGCGCAACCGCGTCGTTTGCCAGCGGCATTGGCTTGACGCCCAGCGGCTTGATCCGCTCGCCGATCACTGGCGCAAAAGGCAATGTCGAATACCTGCTCTGGCTGCGAATGGGCGCGAGGAACGTTTTGGTCGACCTTGAACCGATCATTCTCGAGCTAACCCAGCCGACAAGCGAAACCAACTCGACTTAGGCCAATGTGGCGAGCCCAGCCGCAGCCTTGCGCAGCAGACGCCGCAGCGAAGCATCCAGCGCATCGCCCATTGCCAGCGCCTGTTCCACGCTCAGCCAGCGAAACCGCAGCGATTCGCCGCGCTCTGGCCGCAGCGCATGCGGCTGCCGCGTCGTCAACAAATAGCGAAAATCCAGGTGCAGGTGGGTTGGCATATCAGCCTGCGCCGGGATCATGTGCACATCAAGGTCGACCGGCGCCGCGGGAATCGGCGGGCAGAAAGCCAAATCGGGCAAGCCGGTTTCTTCGCGCGCTTCTCGCAAAGCCGCCTGGGCGGGGTCGCTCTCGGCTGCCTCCAGATGCCCGCCCACTTGCAGCCAGCGATTCAGTTTGCGATGCCAATGCAGCAAGACGCGCCCACTTGCGCAGTCGATGACCAGCGCCGAAGCAGTGACATGCCCAGCCTGGCAGCGCGGACTCATGATGTCGCTGCGCCGACAGACGAGCCGCCGTATGCGCTGAATATCGCGCGCTTCTTTGTCGTCGGCTGGCGAGTGCCCGTCCAGGATGCGCAGGATGGCGAGCGGGCCGCCGCAATCAGCCGCGTCCATTGACCACGCCCAGCAGCTGCGCGCCATATTCCCCGCGCCGCCAAGGTCCCAAGCCATCGATGCCGCGCAGGTCGTCGCTTGTGCCGGGCTGGCGATGGGCGATCTGCCATAGCGTGTCCTTGCTCATGATGACATCGGATTCGACTCCGCGCGCCCGGGCGGTCTGGCGGCGCCAGTTGATCAAAGCGTTGTAGCGTTCGGCGATATGGTTGGGGATGCGCGGCTGACGAGGCGGCGCAAGCGGCAGCCGGCTTTCCGCGCCATGTTTGACCGCTTCGATGATTTCGTGGCCGTGGCGGCGGACCAACCAGCGGGGCAATCCACGCAAGCCTTCCAACTCAGATTGGCGGCGTGGCAGCGATTTGGCGATTTGCAGCAGCGCCTTGTTGGACAGCATGCGCCCGGGCGGTTCATCCCGCGCCTGCGCAAGCTCGTCGCGCAGGATATACAGCTCGCGCAGAGCCGCCATCTGCCGCTTGTCGAGCGCGCCCGGGCGGCTGAGCGTCCAGAAGCCATCGGGGTCGAAGTCCAGCGATTTCAGCTCGAAGCGAGTCACATCGTCAAAGTATTCGTAGGCTTCGTCCAGTTTGTTGGCGGCGGCCAGCTGGGCATGCAGACAGTCGCGCAGGCGCAGCAGATAATGCGTGTCCATCTGGGCATAGCGCCGATAGCTGGCCGGCAGGGGGCGCCGCGCCCAGTCGTCGGTCTGGTGCTTTTTGCTGTGCGGGACGCCGAGCAGGTCGCTGAGCATATTGCCCAAGCCGATGCGCGCATAACCGCAGACGCGCGCCGCCGCCATGGTGTCAAAGATGCCGCAGACATCAAAGTCGAAGTCGCGCTTGAGGCAAATCAAGTCATATTCCGCCGCATGAAAGACTTTTTCGATGCCGGCGTCCGCCAAGATGCCGCCCAGCGCGCCGATGTCATCAATCGCCAGCGGATCGATGAGCAGGTCTTCCGCGGCGGTCGAGACCTGGATCAGGCAGGTGCGCCCCCGATACGCGTACATGCTGTTGGATTCGGTATCGATGGCCAGACGCGGCTGCGCAGCCATGCGCTCCACTGCGGCGTCCAGCGAGCGGCGGTCTTCGATGGTTGTGGCGGGATCGAGCATGGGCGAGCCTACAACCAGTGGCGCAGGCGGAAGATCAACAACATCAGCAGGGCAACCAAAATCATGATGATGGCGGTTAGCATAAAGGCGTTTGGGTCATCAGCAAAGGGCAGATCGATATTCATGCCATAGATGCTGGATATCAGCGTCAAGGGCAGCATAATCACCGATATGACTGTCAAAATGCGCATGACCTCGTTGATGCGATAACTGGCCAAGGTGTCGGCGGCTTCGGCATAGCTGTTGATGACCTCGAAGTTCTCATCGGCGATATCGCGCAGCTTGAAGAGATGGTCGGCAATATCGCCGAAGTATTCTTCCATGTCCTCGTGCAAGATGGGATGCGCGCAAGTTTCCAACTGCTGCACGATGGGGATCTGCGCGCGGATGATGCGGCGCAGCGAGATGATGTCGCGGCGCAGCAGAGCAATCTCGCGGATGGTGCGCTTGGCGTTGGATTCAAAGAGTGCATCGCCGATAGCCGCCACCCGCCCCTCGACCTTGGCGAGGATAGGGAAAATGTAGTCGACAAGCTGGTCGAGCAAGGTGTAAAAGGCGTGCGTGCCGCCCCGCCCCAACAGCTCCGCGCGCGCTTCGTCGGCAGCTTGGCAGCGCTGGAAAGCCTTCGTCAGCGGCTTGAGCGCGCCATTGTGCACGGTCACAACAAAGTCGCGCCCGACAAAGAAATCGACCTCGCTGGCGCGGGAAACCTCGCCTTGCGAATCCCACTGCGGGAAGTGCATGACGAGGAAGAGATGCTCATCAGCCTGGTCGAGCTTGGGACGCTCGATGTGGCTGCGGATGTCTTCCAGGTTGAGCGGATGAAATTGCGGGAAGCGCGCCTGCAGAGCGGCGACATCGGACTCGGACGGCGCGATGAGGTCGAGCCAGGTGGTGGAGTCGTGTTGTAGGGTCTGGGTGGACATGGGTTGATTTTAGCACAGAGGCGCAGGGGGCGCAGAGCATGTCTACGGGCATGCACCGGGCTCATTCCGTGTTCGAATCGCCAGCGTAATCCCCACGCCCACGCGGATATCGAAGACATTGCTGACTGCCTCGCCGACGCCGCTTTTGCGCAGGTTGCCGCCCAGATCCAGGTGATAGACCTCGTCAAAGTCTTGCAGCATGCGCTTGCGGAATCCATCAAATGCGTAGGCGTCAAAAAAGCTGTTGTTGCTGACATAACAAACGATGCCGGGACGATCGCCCAGGCGGTCGGTCGCCCAGCGCCAGAAACGCACATAGGCGTCATAAAGCTGATTTTTTAGCGTCGCCCGCGAGTCTTTGGCGTAGGTCTCCCGAATGCGCCCATCAACCACATCGTATTTGCGATTTTTGTTGTTGTCGTTCTCGTTGAGCTGGCCCACATTGTAGGGCGGGTTGCCGATGATGACATTGATGTCGGCGGCTTTCTGGCGTTCGACGCGCTCGGTATTGGCTTCGGTGAGAAAGGTCATCTGCCGCTCGCGAGCCAGATCAAGCGTGTCGACGAAGCACAGCCCCGCGAATGGCGCGGCGCGCCCTGCCAGCTCGTAATATTCGCGCTCGATATTCAACGATGCGATGTAATAGGGCATGAGCATGACTTCGTTGGCGAAGAGGCGCTCGGTATAGAAACGCTCGAAGTTGCGCAGGTTGCGCTGGTGGGCGCGGCGCAGCAGATTGATCACGAAGTTGCCGGTGCCGGTGGCAGGGTCGATGAGAATAACGCCCTCATCGCCGAGCTTTAGGCCAAATTCGCGCGCCAGCGTTTCTTCGACAGCCGAGCACATGAAGTCGACGACCTCCTGTGGGGTATAGACGATGCCATGCGTGTCGGCGACTTTGACGCTGTAGCCCTGGAAGAACTGCTCGTAGACGCTGTTGATGAAGCTCTGCTTGTCGCTGAAATCGAGGTCTTCGGCGGCGTCTTCGATCGCTTGATGAAAATGGCGCAAGCCACCCATAAAATCGGCGCGGTTGAAATAGGCGCTGGTCAGGGCGTCGATGACTTCTTCGATTTTAGCGGCGATGACATTGGTGCGAGCGAAGTGCTCGACATCAAAGACGCGGCGGATGATGCGCTCCGTCATCAGGTGCTGGATGAGCATTTCATCAATGGCTTCGCGGCTGATGTTGGGATTAAGCGAGCGTCGGCAGACTTCCATAAATTCGCCAAATTTGCGCTGGAAGCCGGGATTGTCATGGTGGGCGGCGGCGATCTTGGCTTGGAGCTGCGAGGCGATATCACGGATTTGCTCGCCATACGATTGCACAGCTTCGTTGAAACTCTGGCGGGCTTGCTCTTTGTAATTGAAATACTGGGTCAGCAGCGCGGCGAAATTCTTCTTTTCGCGGATGGCTGTGCGGCGGGCTTCATAGCCATCTTGATACAGGACGGCGGTGACGGTGTCCTCGAAGATGATGTTGTCGAGGGGATAGCCGACTGCTTTCTTGTTTTCAATCTCGGCGAAGAGGTTGTCGCTGCTGTCTTTGGCTTCCCAGAAGGCAACAGGGCGCTTCCATTCGTCGACCAGCGCGCCATCGGGGCGGATGTGGCGTCTGCCCTGCCCATGCGTGCTGTATTCGTCAATCAGGGTCAGCTTGCGGCGGCGTCCCAGACCTGTGAGGAGCGCGCCAAACGCGCGGCGCATGTTGCCTTCGCTGGGCTGGCTTTGCGCAGCCCGCAATTCCTTGATGGCGCGATAGTATTGGGTCAGATGCCGGTCCTTCGGCTGGATGGTGATGCTTGCCATCCGCGTGCGCTTTCGCCACAATTTCACTCTACAATAGTCTACCCTGAAAGGCGCGCTGATACACCTTGTATTGTGTTCGCGCTTTGTGATATATTGAACGAATGCAGGTCTTGGGCGCGAACGCAGCGTCCCGTGCTGGCGCAAAGGAAGGATGACAGCAGCCTATGGCAACAGCAGAATCCACCAGTCCGCGCATGATGAGTGCGGCGGCAGTCCGGCAAAGCGCTGCGCCCGGCATACAGGTCGCGGCGCCCAGCCGGCGCGAGTTTCTCTATTACATCTGGGGCGCTTCGATCGCGCTGCTTTTGGGGCAGGCTTCCGCAGGCTTGATCTGGTTCGCTTTCCCGCGCTTCAAAGAGGGCGAGTTTGGCGGCACTTTCGCGTTTAATCCTGAAGAGATGCCCGCGGTCGGCGCAGCCCCGACATCCGTGCCAGCGGGGCGCTTCCATGTGACGCTCACCCCAGAAGGCTTGCGGGCGCTCTATGGCGTCTGCACGCATCTTGGCTGCCTGCCCAAGTGGGTGCCCACCAACAACCGCTTCGAATGTCCCTGCCATGGCTCAAAATTTCATCTGAGCGGCGACTGGATCGAGGGGCCAGCCCCGCGCAACCTCGACCGCTTCATCGCCACCGTGACCTTCGCCGATGGCACGACGTTGGAAACGCCGGCTGATGGCGGCGCAATCCCGCTAGACCCTGACCAACAGATCACCAGCATCCAAATCGACACCGGCGCGCGCATCACCGGGGCGTCGAACTAAGCTGGCACACCTGGACCCGAAGAGACGCGAGGCGCAACGATGAGCATCCTCCCCTTTCCCTCCTTCCTGGACGATGTCAAGGAAAAAGGCTTCAAAAAAGCGGTCTTCGAGGGCATTGACGATTCAGTAGAGCGCTTGACTGCTGGCTTGAATGTGCAAGACCTGCGCGAGGCATTGCGTGGCGAAAACCCCAGCCGCCGCCCCAACCCGCGCCTGACTCCGCATGCCGATGGCTTTTGGCTGCATATGCGCCCCTCGTACTTCAACCGCGATGTGACGGGGATGTATCCCAGCTTCCGTCTGGGCTGGCTTTCGACTTATTTTGTCTTTTTTGAAACCATCACCGGTCTCTTGTTGATGCTCTGGTATACCCCCTCGCCCGAGATCGCCTATGGCGACATGCTGACGATCCTCAGCAATGTGCCGCTGGGCCAGCTGATGCGCGATATGCACCGGCTGGGCGCAGAGTTCATGGTCGCGGTGGTGGCGCTGCACATGATGCGCACCTGGATCACTGGCAGTTACAAGAAACCGCGACAATTCACCTGGTTCACCGGGCTGCTGCTGCTGGTCATCACGGGTTTTTTGAGTTTTTCGGGCTATCTGCTGCCGTGGGACCAACTCGCGCTGTGGGCGGTGACGATCGGCGCCTCTATGGCTGAAGCGACGCCGGTGGTTGGCGACCAAGTCAACCTGCTGCTGCGTGGCGCGCCCGAACTGGGCGCAAATGGCTTGCTGCGCTTTTATCTGCTGCATGTGCTGGCGCTGCCGGCGCTGCTCTTTGTGATGACCGGCGTGCACTATTACAAAGTAATCATCCACGGGCACAGCCTGCCGCCACAGCGAGAAAACATCGGCGAAGACTCGGCCAAGCGCGTGCCGCTGGACAAGCGCGTCTATTTCATCCCCGATGTGTTGACCAACGAAATGATGTGGCTGGGCGCGGTCACCTTCATCATCACTGTGCTTTGCATCTGGTTCTATCATGCGCCGCTGGAAAATCACGCCGACCCGCAGGTCACGCCGCTGGGCACGACAGCCCCCTGGTACTTCTTGTGGATTCAGGGCGCGCTCAAGCTCGGCGACAAATTCTTTTGGGGCATCGCCTTCCCCACCATCGCGCTGGGGGCGCTGGCGCTGCTGCCCTACCTTGATGTTACGCCTAGCCGGCGCTATGCCCACCGCCGCGTCATGCTGAGTCTGGCTATGTTGCTGGTATCGGCGACCACCGTCCTCAGCTATATGGGTCTGGCGAAGTTCGCCGTGCAGACATCGGCGGAAACCGAAATTGTGCACGAGCTGACATTCGAGCCAGCGCACAGCAAAGTCGGCATCGGGCGCACCATTCCCTACGACCAGATGATTGTCGGCGCGTACACCACCGCCCAGCTGCATGGGCGCGAGGGCATGTCAACAGCGGACATCATCGCCGAGATCAATGCCGAAACCCAAGCCAATGGACAGTTTGCGCAGTTGCTGGACGAACTCAAGAATCAGCATGTCAGCGCGAACCAGTTGCCGCTGCGCTTCCGCGCCATCCCCGCAGATGAAGCGCCGAAATTGATGCAGGTGATGGAAGAATTCGAGCATCACCTGGCGAAAGAGCCCATCGAACTGCCCAATGTCTGGGGGGCGCTGGTCATCACCGACAATCAAGCTGGCTTAAAGCGGCTCGACTGGGTCGTGAGCTGGGATGGCGTGCTGATCGAAGGCGGCGAGGTCATGATGGACGACGCCGGTGGTCCTGTGATGATTTATGCCACCGAAGACATGTCTATGCTGGATGACGCGGGCGAACCTATGCTGGATGACGCGGGCGCGCCGATGATGCAGGAGATGCTGATGCTCGACGAAGCTGGCAACCCCATCCCCGAGCGCCGCATCTACAGCGCCCACCTCTTCATTCACCAAGAATCGGCTTACTTCGACTAGCGGCGGAAAGCGCCCAACTGAGCGAGGCAGACACAGGATACCGCGATGAATCTATTGGTGATCAGGTCTATCGAAGCGCGCATTCTGACCGGCATTACGATGTTTGTCGGCATCATGATTCTGGTGGGCTGGGTGGCAATCAACGAAGAAGCGCGCATGCAGGCTTTTGTGCGCCAGCATACGGGCCGCTCTATCGAACGCGGCGCCGAGCTCTACGCCTCGCTTTGCTCTGAATGCCATGGCGAACAAGGCTATGGGCAAGGTGATCG
>JAPOSR010000039.1 GCA_026709625.1 Chloroflexota bacterium | reverse complement strand
ATCGATGGCGGCATCCCCTGCGAAATCATCCTGAACCCGCTGGGCGTTCCCAGTCGCATGAATATCGGCCAAATCCTGGAGCTGCATCTGGGCTGGGCGGCTGACCGGCTGGGCTTCCGCGCCATCACTCCTGTGTTTGATGGCGTCCAGGAGTTGGAAATCCAGGCAGAATTGGGCCGCGCCTGGCTGATCGACTGGGCATGGAAGCTGACCACCGCCCGCGCCTGGGAAAATCAAGCGCGCATGGCTGCCAGCGCTGGCATGCAGTCCGAAGACTTTGACGACGATACGCATGTCATCTGCGCCTACCTGCTGGATCTGGTCGGCGAATCGAGCGAATATGACAAAGAAGCAATCATCTTGCAGCGCCAGGAAACCTATGCGCGCCGCGTCGCAGTCAGCGAGGTCCTGCGCGAGCATGGCTATGACCCCGCCGAAATCATGGTCTACGACAACACCGGCTTGCCTGCCGAAGTGCGCGACCGCCGCGATGCCAATGCGCTGGATGCTTCGCTGCGTCTCTGGATTCAACATTATGCGCCGGACGAAGTGCAGTTGGCCGACGGCCTCGGCGCACGCGAATTGTTTGAAATCGCCGACCGCGTTATGTTCGCCACCAGCCAGCCTGTCCCCCACTACGGCAAGATGACGCTCTATGACGGCCGCACGGGCGAAAAGTTCGACCGCCCCGTTGCCGTCGGCTATGTGCATATGCTGAAGCTGGCGCACTTGGTCGAAGACAAGGCGCATGCCCGCTCGACCGGCCCCTACAGCCTGGTTACCCAGCAGCCACTGGGCGGCAAGGCGCAGTTTGGCGGGCAGCGCTTCGGCGAGATGGAGGTCTGGGCGCTGGAGGCTTATGGCGCGGCGCACATCCTGCAAGAGATGCTGACGGTCAAGTCGGACGATGTCCAGGGGCGCGTCAAGACCTACGAAAGCATCGTCAAGGGCGAGCCAATCGAAGAACCGGGCATCCCTACCAGCTTCCGCGTGCTGGTCAAGGAATTGCAGAGCCTGGGCTTGTCGGTCGAAGCCATCACCGGCGCTGGCGATGTCATCCGCTTTGGCAAATACGACGAGCAGTACCGCAGACCCCAGCCCGAAACAGGCTTGCTGGGCTTGGGGGCGGCTCGCTCGGCTGAATTTTAGACGGCGTTATAACCTGGGGGCGCGCAGAAGCCAGCGCCGCTCCCAGCCATAATCCGCCAGGAGACGAGCCAGCCTCGTGCGCAAGCAGCTCGCTTTGTCAGCCGCCGCGATTGTGCTGACTCTGCTGGCGCTGGAAGCCGGCTGGCGCTTTTATGTCGCCAACTTTGGCACGCGGCAGCAACAGCTTCTCTATCTCTTTTCGCGCGCCGAGATCGACGAGCTGCAGTCGCTGTACCGCCCCATCCCCTTCGTCAATTATGGTCTGACTCCCAACCGCGGCGATGTCAACTCGCTGGGCTACCGCGGACCAGACATCACCCAGCCCAAACCGCCAGATCGCTACCGCATCGTCGCGCTGGGCGGCAGCACCACGTATGGCGGTTATCTGGATAGGCATGAATTGACCTGGCCTCACAAACTTGAGCGGCTGCTGGCTGATGACTATGGCTACAGCCAGATTGAAGTGGTCAATGCGGGCGTGCCAGCCTATTCGACCTTTGAGTCGGCGGTCAACTTCATGCTGCGCGCGCAGGACCTTGACCCTGACATGATCATTCTTTATCACGCGACCAACGATGTGCGGGCGCGCCTGGTCGACCCCGCCCACTATCGAGGCGGCTATGAGCTGCGCGGCACCTGGCGAACGCTTGATCAGAATCTGCCAGCCAGCGCTTTGCAGCGCCTGCTTATGCACAAGCTGGGCAATTCGCTGCAGCTGGCTTTTTCGCTAGACGAGAGAATGCCGCCGCCGCCCGCTGCGCATGGATGCCAGTTGGATACAAGCGGGGCGGAAGCGGTCTGCGCCAACCTGGGCATGACAGCAGTGCAGGTTTTGGACGCCAACCCGCCCATCTACTTCGAGCGCAACTTGCAAAACATCATCAGCATGGCGCAGAGCCGCGACATCGCAACCTTGCTGCTGACCTGGGCCTATTCGCCGTATGTCTATGACGCGCCCAACGGCGATGTGATGAGCCAGCCCTTCCGTCAAGCCGCTGTCGCCGAGCACAATGCGATCATCCGCGAGCTGGCAGCTGAGCGAGCGCTGCTTTTTTATGATATGGCCGCCAACTTGCCAAGCGAACGGCAGTACTGGATTAATGGCGTGCACCAGAGCGACGCCGGCACCAGCGAGATGGCGCGGCAGCTGGCCGACTACCTGGCGGGCAGCGGCGCGTTGGATTAGGGCGCTGCGTCCGCGATTTGCGCGAAATGCAAATCACGCGCGGCGTCCAACGTCTCGAAGACGATGGCGCGCAATTCGTCCGGCGGATAATGTTGGGGCAAAAGCGCCGAGCCGGGACCGCGAGCGGGGAAGCGTTTTTGCAAGGCCTGCTGGAATATGCGAAAGCCGGTTGCCTTGTTGAATGTCTCCTTCACCACAGGTTTCTGCCACCGGATCCAATCCAGCGCCACTTGCCGCAGCTCAATGGAACGCAGTGAGGCGCAATGATAGAGATCATAAGCATTGCTGTACTTCCATCCAAAGACTTCGCCAGCGTCTTGTAATTGTTGGTCTCGCAGCCAATAGCCGATTTCCATGAAGCGGTACGCTGTGGCATCTTTGGGCTTCGCTTGCCATTTTTTTGCTCGAGCCGGGATAAGGCCGCGCCAGCGGGAATCGCGCGAGGCATCGTGGCGGATGCCATACCAGGCTTTTGGTGCCAGCGCCTGCCACAGAAAGCCTCGCTCTTCGCCTTGCATGGCGGGATGGCGCAGAATCTCGCTGACGAAGACGGCGCGCCCCAGCGCCCAGGCTTGCTCGAAGGAATTAAAGCGCGGCTTGCCCTTCTCGCGTTTCGTGATGACCGTCAGCGCATGCCAAGCCATATCCAGCAGGTCGTCCAACGCGCGGTCGAGGTCTTCGGCTTCGGGGCGAAACTCTTCAGCGCTGAGCGAGACTCGCCTGCCCGTGCGAATGCTGTTGCCAAGCGCGCCATCATGGTCGCTCCAGACGAGGACGGGCATTAGTGGTTCTCCTGCGAGAAGATTTCGAGCATGATTGCGACAGTTTCACGACTAATCTGGGCGAATTCAAGCGCGGATTCTGTTGCTCCGTTGCCCAGTTTTTTCCAGCCGGCGAATATAAGGTTCCCATTTGGGATCATCTGGGTTGCCGATGCTATCGCGCAATTGGTCATAGTTGCTGTCATCCCCGTTTTCCTGCTTCGGTCGCAGTGCCCATTCCAGCAAGCCGTTTGCGCTGATTTCGGCGATGAAGGCATTCTTGCCTTGCAGCAGATGATTTTGCCGTCGCACATCTGGCAATTCTTTGCGCAGAGGATAGTCACCCGGATAGGTTAATTCGGTGAGATCTCGATTCAGCTTCCACATTTCTTTTTGTTGGGATTCTTGCCGAATTTCGAATGGCAGCTCGTTCTTCGCACGGCTAGGATCGCGCTGGAAGTAGACTGGTTTGCTGGAGTTTGCGATGCGGTTTCCTTGCGCATCGAGTAGATCGGCGCGGATACGAAAGGTGCCGCTCGACTCAGGCATCTTCAGGACTAAAGTGTCCGCGATTAGCAAGTTCGCAGACTGAAGCGGGTCCAATAGTTGGCACTTCACAGTTAAGATAGGATACGGGGTAGAGGTGTCGCCAGCTGGGGTTCCAGCCAGATCGACCGGCATTCCCCGTGCGAATACTTCATCGCAAAATGTCGCGTTCAAGTAGACTGTAGCGGTATCGGGCATCCGATTACGCGACTTGAATTCAATATGCAAGACCTCGCCATGGTCAATGCGCCGCTTCTCTCCATCGTCGGCATTCACGGCGCTGATAGACAAAGTGATCGGATTCTTCTCTGGCGGAAGCGGTGGCTTGGTTTGCACATAGATAGTCCGCGCTGCGCTTTTCACTCGCTCACCATGATATTCGACTGCTGCCCGCAGTCGATACTCGCCCGGGTTTGGGCAATTGATTACTCTCTCACGTTCGGCGTGACCGCGATGGATTTGCCAGTCCCCAAGTTGAAACTGCGCTTGTATGCTGTCTTCGCCCCAACTGTTGCCTATGGTGGCTTCTTTTCTGATTATGTTTGTCGACTCGCCGGTGGCATCCACCCATTCCAATACCAAGTCGGCGCTGCCAATCAACTCTTCGCCTGGTTCTACGCTCACCTCTACATACACATTTCGGATCGCTTGCCCCCAATCGACGCGCGCGCTTTTCGGGTCGGGATAACCCAGGTCGAGGCGAAGATCCCAGATTAACTGTTTGCCATCTGGCTCACCTTTGCCTTGCCCAGGCTTGGGTTTGCGCCCATTTGGATTCAGAAAAGTCTTCAAAAATCGCATATAGGTGTCTTTGTCGCGCTGAGAGGCCGTTTGCTGTGAAGTTGAGACAGCTTCCTTCCAGCCCATTTCATGGCTGAAGTCGCGCACTCTTTCTGTTAGCAAATTGCGAATATCGCTAATGATCTTCTTCCGGCGATTGAAGCGATCGTGCTGCGAGTTTTCCACTTCATGATGTCTCAGCGCACTTTCGGTATGTTTCGCAAATTCAACATAGCCGCGGAAGCCGGCGCGTTTCTCAGCCGGGATCAAATCCCCATACTCTTCTCTGGCACCGTAGGTCTCAATCCACTGTGAGTGACGCAGCAGTTGAATACCAGACCATTCCGGCTCCTTTGAGATTTCGTCTTCAAGGATGGCATCGCTATGCAGCAGAACCAAACGGCGGACTTTGTGCCCATCTTCCAACGGCAAGTTGCCCCAAACGCATGAGCGGCCGCCGTCGGGCAAGTCGCACCAGCTGCCATCTGTTGAAGGCTTGCCCTTGATGCGCGGCAAATCCCGCCACCAGGCTGGCACGGCGATCACTTCGGTTTGACCAGTCGTATCATCGACAATGCGGATTTCCAACTTGTCAAGTTGGATAGCACGCCACCAGCAGCGCTGCAGCCAGCGAGATAATTCGCCGTAGGGCTTAGTTTCGCGTACATCGGCTTCGTCAAGAAACGGTACAATGATGCGTGTGCCGATCTTGCGTAAAGGTTTTAATTTGAGCGGAATAGCCAATTCGTCATTCACCCGGAACAGGTCGCTGCGGACCATTGCTCGCGCCTTTTCATCAACCAAAGGCGGATCCATGGTTTGGTCAACTGGACGAGCAAAGCGCATGCCCAGCCTGTACTCGTCGCTTTCCAGCAAAGTGTCATAGAGCATCAGCATACGGCGCGTGGGGCCAGGGACATGCGAATGATACAGAAAGGCGGCTTTGCCTTGCCCTCGCGAGCCAAGCGCATCTTCACTTTCTTTGGTATAGCCTTGCGCTTCAAATGCTGCCCAATTTTCTTCTGGCAAGAGTTTGTGATCTCGTCTTTCCAGTTCTTCTGTGGTCACCATATCGCCGCGCAAACCAACTGTGCCAGAATCAGTTACTGTGAGCATATAACACGGTTCGCCAGTAGCCATGCTTCGCCACAGTAAGCGGTATTCCACCACCACCTTCGGAGTGCCTTTGCGCTTTGCATCCAAGGCATTTTGTACCGGCTCTTGCGCCAAAGCCCGCATTGCGCCCATTTTGTAGCCATTAATGATATTGCTTATTGCTTGCACCATATTTGTCGACGTATTTGTGAATTGCATGTCGCTTTTCCTTTTCGTCTTTTCCTTGCATTAATGGTTTTTTAATCGCTTGCGTTTCTGCGCTGCCGAGCGCCCACATTCCGCGCATTGGGATAATCCTCCCGCAGCGCATAGAAGCCTTTGCTGGTCGGGCGGATAAAGCGTTGCGCCTTATCCTGCGTCATCCGCGACACCAACGAAGCGGCCGGGTCCTTGCCGCCGATGACCCTGCCGCGCCGCCTGATTTCATCGGTAAGATCGCGATAATGCATTGGTTCGCTTTCTCGCTCGCGCAGAATCGCTTCTGCCATGTCGAGAAGCTGCGCGGTTGGCGTAGCGCCAGAACGTGGTCGGGCGCGTCTCGGTGGGCCTTCGCCGGCGATAGGCTCGTTGGAAAGCAGAGCCAGCACATGCTGAAGACGCTGTCCCTTGCTGGCAAGCTCTTGGCGCAATTGCTCTATTTCTGGCTGCAACCTGTCGCGCTCGCCGATTAGCGATTGTCGCAGCAAGTCCGCCGTATTGTCTTCGCTGCTGTTCATCTACCAGTCCCCGCCGTCCAATGTAGTTCGATACACGCAGTATAAATCTCTATACATAATGTGTCAACGCTATTTATTTGCCATTTTCTGGATTGTAATGCCGCCAGCCGCTTCCCAAAAAATCCCGCCTCTACTCTTGCTTGACTCCGCCAGAATGGTGTGCTAGCCTCATGCGCGTTGTCTTGTTCCAAAAAGCACAAGCGCGTGGCCTGTTGCGATGACCATCCTTGAATTCGGACCTGTTAGCGCCCTGCTAATCATCTCAGTCGGCTTGGCGCTGATTATCGCCAACATCTCGCGGGTGATGGGCCCGCAGCGCCCGACCTACCGCAAGGCAGTGCCCTACGAAAGCGGCATGAAGCCGATTGGCCCCGCCACGCGCCGCCTGCCAATCAAGTTTTATCTGGTCGCGGTCTTGTTCATCATCTTTGATATTGAAGTGATTTTCTTCTTGCCTTGGGCGGTGTCCATGCGCGACCTGGGCGTCTATGGGCTGGCTGTCATGGCTGTCTTCACGCTGATATTGATCGTCGGCTTCGTGTATGAATGGAAGAAAGGCGGCTTGGAATGGGAGTAAGCGAAAAGCTGGGCAATCTCGGCGTCGTCACCACCACCGTCGAGCAAGCTGTCAACTGGGCGCGCACGGGGGCGATGTGGCCCCTGCTCTTTGGCCTGGCTTGCTGCGCCATCGAATACATGAGTTCACAAGCCTCCAGCTATGACCTGTCGCGTTTTGGCATGGAATTGAATCGCGCAACGCCTCGCCAGGCTGACTTGCTGATCGTATCCGGGCGGCTGACGCGCAAGATGGCGCCGGTCATTCGCCAGCTCTATGACCAGATGGCCGAGCCGAAGTGGGTTATCTCCATGGGCGACTGCGCTTCTTGCGGCGGCGTGTATAACAACTATGCCATCGTGCAGGGCGTTGACGAGATCATCCCGGTCGATGTGTACATCGCCGGCTGCCCGCCACGCCCCGAACAGTTGCTGCATGGCATCTTGACTCTGCACGAAAAAGTCAAGGGCGAGCGCATCGCCGACTGGGCATAGGCAAAGGGCGCGGAGAAGGAATTATCGATGGAGATACCAGCGGCGAGAGACCCGGTGCAAGCGGCGCGCGATGCATTTGGCGAAGCTATCTTGCATGTCAAGCATTTTCGCGGCGAAACGACTGTCGTGGTCGCAGCCGAGCGCCTGCCAGACCTGCTGGGATTCTTCCGCGGGAGGGCGGGACTGGTCTACAATATGCTCTCTGATGTCAGCGCAGTTGATTATTTCCCGGACGATTATGGCGATGCCTATGATGGCATCCAGAGCGACTATCGCCCCGAGCGCTATGGCGTCTGCTATCACCTTCTGTCCATGCTTTACAATCGGCGGCTGCGCATAAAAGCCTTCACCCCCGCTGTTGATCCGCGCTTGCCGACTGGCACGTCCGTCTTCCCGGCCGCCAACTGGCTGGAGCGCGAGATCGCCGATATGATGGGCATCGTCTTTGACGACCATCCTGATCCGCGGCGTTTGCTAATGCCCGAAGACTGGCACGGCCACCCCCATCGGCGCGATTATCCGTTGGGCAAGGAGACCGTGGCCTTCTCTTTTAACGTCGAAGACATTCACGCGCACAAGCCTTTCGCCAAGGACTAGGACGAGGTCGCTATGGCAGTCGCAGCGCCACCACAATCACAAGCGGCATCGCTAGAAGAGCAGCGTCGCTGGGAAGGCAGCATCGAACAGCTGCGCGGACTGGTTTCCGACCGCGCTGTCAGTGGCGATACCATGCTGCTGAATATGGGGCCGCATCATCCCAGCACGCATGGAGTCTTGCGCCTGCTGCTGGAGCTGGATGGCGAGCAAATTGTCACCTGCCTGCCCGATATCGGCTTCTTGCACACAGGCATCGAAAAATCGATCGAAGACAAGACCTACGAAAAAGCTGTGCCGCTCACCGACCGCATGGACTATCTGTCGCCTATGTCCAACAACATGGCGTATGCGGCGGCTGTGGAAAAACTGCTCGACCTTGATGTGCCCGAGCGCGCGCAGATCATCCGCGTCGTTTGTTTGGAGTTGGCGCGCTGCGCCAGTCATCTGGTTTGGCTGGGCACACACGCGATTGACATGGGCGCGATGAGCGTCTTGCTTTATGCCTTCCGCGAGCGCGAACGCATCTTGGGCATGTTTGAGATGCTCTCTGGGCAGCGCATGATGAGCAGCTACATTCGCCCCGGCGGCGTCTGGCGCGATGTGCCGGCTGACTTTCTGCCGACGCTCAAGCAATTCCTGAATGATTTCCCATACAAAGTCGATGACTATGAAGCGCTGCTGACGCAAAATCCGATTTGGAAAGACCGCTCGCAAGGCGTTGGCGTGGTCGAGCCAGATGTTGCGCTGGCTTATGGCATGACGGGACCAGCCCTGCGCGGCAGCGGCGTCAACTGGGATCTGCGCAAGGCGCAGCCGTATAGCGGCTATGAAACCTATGAGTTCAATGTGCCGCTGGGCGACCATGGCGATGTCTATGACCGCTATTTGATACGCATCCATGAATTCCGCGAAAGCCTCAAAATCTTGCAGCAGGCGGTTTCTCGCCTGGAGCGGACGCAAGGCCCGACCCGCTCGGAAAACCGCAAGTATTGCCCGCCGCTGCGCAGCGAGCTGGGGCAGAGCATGGAAGCCGTCATCCACCACTTCAAATTGTGGACCTACGGCTATGATGCGCCGGATGACGAAATCTACTGCGCGATCGAAAGTCCGCGTGGCGAGATCGGCTGTTATATCCATGGTGCCGGCACCAACAAGCCGCGCCGCGTGCACTTCAAGACGCCCTCCTTTATGCACATCAGCGCGCTGCCCGTGGTCTCGAAAGGCTACCTGCTGGCGGATATGGTCGCCATCATCGGCAGCGTGGATATTGTGCTGGGCGATTGCGACCGCTAAGTTGGCGATGGGTTGACGAACGAAGGAAAGCAGTTCATGGCAATCATCGGCAATCCAAAATACGCGGCGCGCATCGAGCGGCACCTCGCCAAATACGAGACAAAACGTTCGGCTGTCATGCCGCTGCTGTACATCGCCCAGGAAGAATACGGCTGGGTCAACAGCGAGGGCGTCGGCGAGGTGGCGCAGCTGCTCGGCCTTGACCCCACGCAGGTCAAGTCCATCGCCGGCTTCTATACCATGTACAGTGAAAAGCCCAAGGGCAGGTATTGGCTGCAAGTCTGCACCGACCTGCCTTGCGCGCTGCAGGGCGCTGACGATTTCCACGCCTGGCTCAAGCAAGAACTGGGCGTTGAAGAAGGCGGCACGACCGACGATGGCTTGTTCACCGTCGAGCATGTTATGTGCCTGGCGGCATGCGACAAAGCCCCCATGCTGCAATGCAATTTTCATTATGTAGAAAATCTCGACCAGCAACAGATGCGCCAGCTATTGGCGAAGTGGCGCAGCGAAGCGAACGGGCGCGGCGAATAAGGAGCACAGCCAACCATGCATATTCTCCTGCGTGGACGCGACATCTCCAATATCAAGCAGCTGGATGTTTATGAGGCGCACGGCGGCTTCGCTGGCCTGCGAAAAGCGCTGGCGATGACGCCGGCCGAGGTCATTGATGTCGTCAAAGCCTCGGGACTGCGCGGACGGGGCGGGGCGGGCTTCCCCACCGGCGTCAAATGGAGTTTTATTCCCCAGCACGAGCCGATCAAATATGTCACGGTCAATGCCGACGAGAGCGAAACCGGCACCTTCAAAGACCGTGAAATCATGGAAGAAAATCCTTATCAGCTCATCGAAGGCTCGTTGATCTGCGCCTATGCCATCCAAGCCAAAGCCGTTTACATTTACCTGCGCGGCGAGTTTTGGGATATCGGCGCGCAGTTGGACGCCTGTATCGAAGCCTTGCGCGCCAAGCGGCTCATCGGCGCGGACATCCTCGGCTCGGGCTATGATTGCGAGGTCTATACGCATCTCGGCGCGGGCGCTTATATCTGTGGCGAAGAAAGCGCTTTGCTCAACAGCCTGGAAGGTTATCTGGGGCAGCCGCGCGTGCGTCCGCCATTCCCGGCGCAGAAAGGCGGCGGCTTGTATAAAGAAGCCACCGTCGTCAACAATGTCGAGACTCTGGCCAATGTGCCCTTCATTATGAGCGCAGGCGCGGATGCCTTCAAAGCTATCGGCACCGAACAGAGCGCCGGCAACAAGGTCTATTGCGTCAGCGGGCATGTCAAGCGACCGGGCAATTATGAGCTGCCTATGGGCGCGACCTTCCGCGAACTGCTATATGAACAGGCTGGCGGACCCCTGCATGACGACCGCCCCTTCAAAGCTATGCTGCCCTCCGGCGGCTCGGGCCCCATCGTGCCTTTGACCGACGAGGTGCTTGATACGCGGATGAGCTATGAAGATTGTGCGAACATTGGCACGATCATCGGCTCGGCGTCGATCATCATCATGGACGAATCGGTCGATATGACCTGGGTCGCTTCCAAAGTGACCAAGTTCTTCAAGCACGAAAGCTGCGGCAAATGCACGCCCTGCCGCGAAGGCACGTATTGGCTGGACAAGGTGATTGACCGCATTTTGGAGGGACGCGGCACCGCCGACGATATCAAGCGCATCGCCGATGTCGCGGAAAATATGGCGGGCACGACCCTCTGCGCCTTGGGCGATTTCGCCGCCAACCCGATTATCCATACCATCCGCCACTTTCCCGATGATTTCGCTCGACATGTGCAGGCTTAGGCGGTGAACTGGATGCGATGGTTGCGGGGATTGCCCGGCGGTTTTTTGCGCTCGCCTTTGCAGAGAGAGCGCGACTTCTTTCGGACTTATCGGCTGCTGTGCGACCGTATCGCCGCAGCGCCCGACAACTTGAGCTTGCGCGTTCTCCGTGGCGAAATGCTGCTTGAACGGCGCGACTACCCGCGAGCCCGCGCCGACTTTGCAGCTGCGCTGGGCATGGGCGAGGCGCTGGATATGCGAGCGGGCTGGTTGATCGAAGAACAACTCATGCGTGACCGAGCGCTCTTTGGACTGGAAGCTGTGGCGCGCCATCTGCCGCCGGCTATGGCAGCGACCCATGTGGAGGCATAAATGTCCGACACAGTGACCATCAATATCGATGGGACAGATTATGAAGTGGCGGCTGGCGCAAACTTGGTGGATGCCGCCAAATGGCACGCTGGCAACGATATCCCCGTCTTCTGCTACCACCCGAAGATGGACCCAGTCGGCATGTGCCGCATGTGCCTGGTCGAGCTGGGTATGCCCGGGCGCGACCGAGCGACTGGCGAGCTGCTGCGCGACGACGATGGCAGCCTGCAAATTCGCTACTTCCCCAAGCTGCAAACCGCTTGCACCACCACCGTCAGCGATGGCATGCACATCAAGACAAACACTCAGCCGGTCATCGACGCCCGCAACGATGTGCTGGAATTCTTGCTCAGCAGCCATCCGCTGGACTGCCCAATCTGCGACAAGGGTGGCGAATGTCCGCTGCAAAACCTGACCATGCGCCATGGCCCGCAAGCCTCGCGCATGTATTTCGAAGACAAACAGCTGCTGGAAAAACACTATCCGCTGGGCGACCTGATCTTCCTCGACCGCGAACGCTGCATCCAGTGCGCGCGCTGTGTTCGCTTCCAGGACGAAGTGGTTGGCGACGATGTGCTGGCTTTTCACGAACGCGGCCGCCGCTTGCAGATCATCACCCATTCTGACCCCGGCTTCGCCACCTATTTCAGCGGCAATACCACCGACATCTGCCCGGTTGGCGCGTTGACCACCGCTGATTTTCGCTTTGGCGCGCGCCCATGGGAACTTAGCGAAGTGCCCAGCATCTCGCCTTGGGATGCCGCTGGCGAAAATATCAGCCTCAGCATGCGCCTCGACCGCGATTTCGGCGGCAAAGCCATGATCAAACGGGTTATGCCGCGCCAGAACGAATGGGTAAACGAGATTTGGATCAGCGATAAAACCCGCTTTGGGCATC
This sequence comes from Chloroflexota bacterium, assembly GCA_026709625.1. Classification (GTDB taxonomy): domain Bacteria; phylum Chloroflexota; class Anaerolineae; order Aggregatilineales; family Phototrophicaceae; genus UBA6055. The sequence goes on along the minus strand of JAPOSR010000039.1, from coordinate 97,405 downwards.
ACTTCACGCGCAGCGAAGACCGCTTGCAGCAGCCGCAAATGCGCACCGGCGGCACCTTGCGCAGCTCCAACTGGGAAGCGGCTCTCGCGGCCGCGGCGGCGACCTTGCAAGGCGCAGGTGGCGATGTCGCGGCGATCGCCGGCAGCGGCATGGCCAACGAAGACCTGTGGGCGCTGCGGCAACTGCTGGAAGGCGTCGGCGGCGGACGGCTGGGCGCATGGCCGCCCACGCATGGCGCGGCTCCACTCGTGGAGCAGGTCGGCGTCGGCGCGGGCACGAACCTGAGCGAACTGGGCAGAGGCGATGCGATTTTGGTCATCGCCTGCGATTTGGAAGAAGAAGTGCCGATCTGGCGTCTGCGCTTGAAACAGGCGCAAGACCGCGGCGCCTATCTGGTGGTGGCGAATGCGCGCGACACGCGGCTGGAAGACTTCGCTGTGCAAGGCGCGCGGAATGACAAGGTTGTCGAAGGCGATGCCATCCGCTATGCGCCGGGCGAAGCCGCCGCGGTGATGCGCGACCTGCAAAAAATGCATCCGCAAATTGCTGAACGGCTGGCTAGCGCCGCGAATCTGGTCATCGTGACTGGCGCGGAAGGTCTAAGCCTGGCGGGCAGCGAGGCGCTGGCAAAGGCAGCCGCCAACTTTTTGGTCACAAGCGGGCATGTGGGCTCCGCCAACAACGGGCTGCTTTCGCCCTTGCCGGGCGCGAATGGCTTGGGTTTGCACTACCTCGGCTTTACGCCGCAAACGACGCTGAACATTATGCAAGAGCCGCCGCGCGTCTTGATTGTCGCCCAGGCTGAATTGCTGGACGATGATCCATCCGCGCAGCAATGGTTGAGCCAGGTGGAAACGATCATCTATGCCGGGCTCTTTGACGATGGCATTTCTCAACGCGCCGATTTCATCTTGCCGCTGCAATCTTTTGCCGAGCGCGATGGCAGCTTTGTCAATGGCGAACGGCGCGTGCAGCGATTTTATACCGCACAGGGGCCCATGGGGCAGGCGCTGCCAGCTTGGAAACTCTTCGGCGGCATCAGCCAGAGCGCCGGCATCGCCAACCTGCCGCCATCGGCCGCGGCGGTGATGTTGGAATTGAGCGGGTCGATCGCCGCCTTTGCAGGCGCCCGCTACAAAGCGCTTTCCCAGACCGAAAGGCAATTCCCTGATGTAGGCGGCCGCGACCAGTATTATGGCGGCACGGCCTATGCCAATGAGGGCGGCATCGGTTGGCAAATCCCTGCCACTGCTGACCGCGGCGAAACAGTGGCGGTCGCCGACCTGGCTGATGCGGCGGATATGCAGGCTGGCGAAGGCGAGTTGCTCATCATGCCCATCACTCGTTTATACAATCGCCAACGCAGCTTCCGCCCGAGCTTGCTGGTCGAGGCGCGCATATTGGATGCCTACGCGTTGATTCACCCTGACGATGCGGCGAATGCTGGCATTATCGACGGCGATATGGTTGAGATCGTCGCTGGCGCTTCACGCGTGCATGTTCGCGCGTCGGTGAGCAGCGAGATCGTGGCGGGCGGGGTGGCATTGCCGCGCCATTTGACGGACGCGGCCGCGCCCTTGTCCGCAAGCGCCGGCACAATCAGCCGCGTGGCAGCCGCTGTGGGGATTCGCTGATGATGGCAGGTGGTGATGGCAAAGGACGCATAACATGAGCCGAAATGTGAGACTAGGCATCGTGGCAGCTGTCATCGGACTGGCGCTTGCTGTGCTGGTTGTCGGTTTGGTCATCGCCAACCTGGGCGCCATCGCCGCTTGGATTGGCTTTGACGAAGCCGGCAACCTGGACGGACGCCAAGGCGCGATCGGCATGCTGTTGAACCCCGAAGCGCGCGTGGGCCGGGTCATCCAATGCGAGGACGATGCTGGCTGCTCGGCGCTTTGGCCCATCATTTTCGCGGCTGGTTTCGCTTTTGTGATCGTCACCGGCTTTGCCTATACGACGCTGCTGGAACGGCGGTTGCTGGCTTTCTTGCAGCATCGCGTCGGTCCCAACCGCGTCGGCCCGCTTGGCTTTATGCAGCCGGCTGCTGATGGCGTCAAGCTGGTTTTCAAAGAAGATCTGCTGCCCGCGGGCGCCGACAAGTGGGTCTTCCGTCTCGCGCCTATGATCAAGGTTATCCCGATTTTGATGATCGCGGCGGTCATCCCTATGGGACCTGACCTGGCGCTGCCCTGGTTCGCGCCATCGCTGGGCGATGTTTGGTTCCAGGTGCCACAGGGATTGATCGATTCCAACGTCGGCGTGCTGTGGGTGATCGCCATCACCAGCATCGCGACCTATGGCGTTGTGCTGGCTGGTTGGGCGAGCGACAACAAATACGCCATGCTGGGCGCGCTGCGGGCATCAGCGCAGATGATCAGTTATGAGCTCAGCTTTGCGTTGACGCTGGCGGTGCCGGTCATGATCGTCGGCAGCATGGCGCTGGGCGATATTATCGATGCGCAGCGCAATATCTGGGACTGGTTCGTATTCCAAAATCCGCTGGCGGCCGCCGTCTTGCTGCTGGCGCTGCTGGCAGAAACCAACCGCGCCCCCTTCGACCTCACCGAAGCTGAGCAAGAACTCACCCAAGGCTACATGACCGAATACAGCGGCATGAAGTTCGCCTTGTTCATGATGGCGGAATACCTGGGCATGATTGCGATGAGTCTGGTGGCGGTCGCGATGTTCTTTGGCGGCTATCATCTGTGGCCCATGGATGGATTGCCCATGCTTGCGCCGCTGGTTTTCATCATTAAAGTCGTGCTGATGCTCTGCGCTATGATCTGGGTGCGCGCGACCCTGCCACGCATACGGTATGACCGGTTGATGCAATTTGGCTGGAAAGTGATGATCCCGCTGGCGCTGCTGGCGGTGGCTTGGACGGCGGTCGCTATCGTGGTGGGCGATGCGCTGGGCGGCACAGCCTATCCATTCATCTCCGGCCTCGTGTTCGCGCTGGCGCTGTTGATCGGCTATGTGGCTTTGCAGCGCATAAACCGCGACCGCGACAGCGAAGCCGCTATCCCGCTGGAAGACGACCCCGCCTACACGGGCGAAAGGCGCGGTTTGGGCTGGGCGCTTGTGCATCTGGTCGGCATGCTGGTGGCGATCCCGCTGGCGCATATCCGCTTCCAGGTGCGCGCATTGGAGGGCTTGGCTTCGCTCGGACGAACGCCCGAAGAAGACCGCGCTCTGCAAAGTGGCGAAACAGCCATCAAGCGCGCTGGCGACTGAGATTCAATGCGAAACCACTCCCACAAACGACGCAAAGGTTGGCGACGATGAATGTGATCAAAGGCTTCCAGACAACAGCCAAACATCTGATGGAAGAGGCTGTCACGATTCAATATCCCGAGCAGGTGCAACAATTTCATCAGCGCTACAAAGGCCGTCATCATTTGCGGCGCTATGAAAATGGCTTGGAAAAATGCATCGGCTGTTCTCTTTGCGCCGCCGCCTGCCCAGCCGACGCCATCTGGGTCGAAGCCGCGGAAAATACCGACGAAGAACGATACAGCCCCGGCGAGCGCTTTGCCAAGACCTACGAAATCAACATGCTGCGCTGCATTTTCTGCGGATATTGTGAAGATGCTTGTCCAACCGAAGCCATTCAACTAGGGCATGAACACCAAATGTCTTATACCGACCGCCGCGATGCCATCTATACCAAAGAGATGTTGATCGACTCGCCAGCCGCGGGCGCATCCAGCACCCCCCAGCAGGTCGAAGCCGGCGCATACAATCGCTCCATACCCGATATGGAAGATCCGTCATAAGCGCGAAGGAACTGCAAATTGAAGCGCGAAATCAATCGTGCTAAACTGCGCAACTGCATTCAGGGTGGGAACTAAATCCTATGGAATGGCTGTTTTTGATGGTGAGCATAGTGGCAGTCTTTGCGGCTGGCATGATGCTGACGCGGCAAAATGCTGTGCACAGCGCGCTCTTCCTCATTGTCAACTTTGGCTGCGTCGCGCTTTTGTATCTGATGCTGGATGCGCCCTTCCTGGCTATGGTGCAGGTCACAGTCTACACTGGCGCGATCATGGTGCTGTTTTTGTTTGTAATCATGCTGCTGGGTGCCGAGACAACGACCGATTCCTCTGGGCGCATGCGCTGGCTGGGCTGGGCTGGCTCGCTGGTGGCCATCGCTCTGCTGTTGATCTTCGCGTTTCCCCTCGCCTCGGACATGCTAGGCGACAACAGCAGCGAGTCGCATGATGCCCGCGCTAGTCTGCGCCTAATCAATGCTGTGCCCGGTGGCGATGCGCAGGTCTTCCGCGTGCTCGAAATGGACTTCGAGGTGCCCTTGTCCGACGAAGTCGCCGCGACAGTCAACCTAGTCGGGCTGGGTGAGGATGCCGCCGCCGCTGCCATCGAAGCTGTGCGTTACAACGATGAGCGCCCCGCCAGCCGCCGCTATACGGATTTGCCGGCTGGTGATTACACGCTCACTGCCACCGTCGGGGACAGCAGCTACGAATCGGGCGATGTCTACAGCGCGAATGTCAGCCTGGCAGCCGAAAGCGCATATACCGTGCTGCTTTATCAGAATGCCGACGGCTTGCTGGACTATACCCTGCTGGAAGACAGGATCCATGCGCCGAGCGTGGGCAAGATGCGCCTTGGGCTGGTCAACGGTGTGGCGGGGCGGCAGGTCTCGCTGGTCGATGTCGGGCAATACACCACCATCCGCAGCTTGTGCGAGGACGCCGCTTGCAGCTCGCTGCTGCCGCATCGCGTGTTGATTGACCAGTTGCCGCTGGGCAGCCAGATCAGCATTGAACTCGATGAAGGCGAATACAACCTAGCATTTGTCGACCAGGACAGCGCGGTGCTGCGTATCCTCGCCGGCTACAAAGCCGAGCGCGGCGTCGTAGAAACGCGGGTGCTGGCGCGCGAACCAGGCGTGCCCGGCAGCCAGCCCGCCTATCGAGCGGCTGTGTACCATGCATTTGCCGCGCCAGCCTTTGGCAGCCCAGAAGCGATCGGCCAAGTGCTGTTCATCGACTATGTGCTGCCCGTGATGCTGGTGGGCGTGCTGCTGCTGGTGGCGCTGATTGGCGTGATTGTGCTGGCGCGTCCCGATGCCTTGGCGCAAGCCGAACGCCGCCGCATCAATCGCCGCCGCAGAGTCAGCCGCCCGCTCGCCAGTGTGATCGCCCAGCAGACCGGCGCTGATGCGCTCAGCGGAGACTATATGCCCAAGTTGAAACCCGGCGACGAGCCAGCCGATTAGCAGGCGGGAGCTAGCGACGATGAACGCGATCGGCACAGAGCCTTACATCATCCTCAGCATGGTGCTCTTTTTGATGGGCGCGCTGGGTGTTTTGATTCGGCGCAATGCCATCTTGCTTTTCATGTCTGTGGAGCTGATGCTGAACTCGGCGAATTTGGCTTTGGTGGCGTTCGCGCGCGAGTGGGGGCAGGTTGATGGACATATTTTTGTCTTTTTTGTGATGACCGTGGCGGCGGCGGAGGTGGCGATCGGCTTGGCATTGATCGTAAATATCTTCCGCGAGCGCCAAAGCATCAATATCGATGACTTGCAGCAGATGCGCGGCTAGGCGCTTTCCGAAGGAAGAGGCTGTCTGAGTATGGAAAATCTGCCACTCCTGGTCCCGCTGGTTATTTTTGTCCCTGCGCTCGGGGCGGCGGCGAACTTTTTCTTTGGCGCGCGCCTGGATGAAAAATGGTCGGGCTATATCGGCTGCTTCGCCTCGCTATTCGCCTTTGTGGTTTCGCTGCTGCTGCTCGTGTATGTGACCGGCACCAACGGCGCGGCGGCGGTGGTCAATCCGCCCTTTGTCGATGGCTGGCTGCGCATCGAATCCATAAACCTGGATATCGGCTGGCAGCTGCGGGTGGATTCGCTCAGCGTCACGATGATGCTGGTGGTCACGGGCGTCGGCTCGCTGATCCACCTGTACGCGCGTGGCTATATGCACGGCGACAAAGGGTATCCGCGTTTCTTTGCCTATTTGAATATGTTCTTGGCTTTCATGCTAATCTTGGTGACCGCCAACAATTTTTTGATGCTGTTTGTCGGCTGGGAAGGCGTGGGCTTGTGCTCATTCTTGCTGATCGGCTTTTGGTGGGACAAAAAAGCGCCCGAAGGCTGGAAGAACAGCAATGCCGCGCGCAAAGCCTTCATCGTCAACCGCATCGGCGATTTTGGCTTGCTGATGGCGATGTTTTTGATCTTCTGGACATTTGGCACGCTCGACTTTTTCAAAGCTGGCGAGCTGCCCAATACCAGCGCCAAGTATCTGGTAGGCTGGCAAGAACACAACGGGCTGTTGACCCATGCCGATGACAGCCAGGACGATGCGGCGACCGACGCCGGGCATAGCGCGAAACCCGTCTGTGTGCCAGCTGCCCAGCGCCCTGCCGATACCTACGAATCCGCCGATGATGCGTACAGCGCTGCGAATCCGCTCGCGTCTGACATCCGCAACCAGTACTGTGACAACCAGCATTTTGACAGCGCGATGCTGGGTGTCTTCGGGCAAACTGCCACGCGCTTTGGCGCCGCAGAAATGGTCGACTTCGGTGGCTTCCAACTGGCTTTTGACGATGTGATTTTCCTGGCGGCTCTGTTTATGCTACTGGGCGTGGCCGGCAAGTCGGCGCAGATCCCGCTGTTTGTGTGGCTGCCCGATGCCATGGCCGGTCCGACTCCCGTCAGCGCGCTCATTCACGCCGCTACGATGGTAACGGCCGGTGTCTATATGATGGTGCGCTCCAATGTCTTTTTGTGGGAGTTGAATCACGCTGGTTACATCATTGGCATGGTTATCACGCTGGTTGGCGCGGGCACAGCCATCATGGCGGGTTTTATCGCGCTAGGGCAATGGGATATCAAGCGCGTGCTTGCCTACTCGACCATCTCGCAGCTGGGCTTTATGGTGGCGGCAGTCGGCATCGGCGCCTATGTCGCGGCGATGTTTCACCTGGTGACGCACGCGGTTTTCAAGGCGCTGCTCTTCCTTGGCAGTGGCTCGGTGATTCATGGGGTCGAGCACGGGCATCATCATGCGCACAGCCATAGCCATGACGCCCAACATGGCGAACATGCTTCCGCTCATGGCGAGGCGGACTTCGACCCGCAGGATATGCGCAATATGGGCGGCTTGCGCAGACGCATGCCCATCACCTATATCACCTATCTGATCGGCACGTTGGCGCTGGCCGGCATCTTCCCTTTCGCGGGGTTCTGGTCAAAAGACGAGATCCTCGCCGATGCCTGGTATGAGGGCTTCCAGATGAACGAAGCCAGCGGTTTCATCGCGTTTGGCATTCTGCTGGTCGCGGCGGCTTTCACAGCCTTCTATATGTGGCGGCAAATCGTGCTGGTTTTCTTTGATGAAGCGCGCAGCGAAGCGGCTGAGCGCGCGCCAGAAAGCAATGGCGCTATGCTGTTGCCCTTGTTGATATTGGCGGTCTTCACGTTGTTGATTGGCTTTATCAATGTGCCCAAAGCCACGCCGATATTCGCTGGCATCTATCATCCCTACGAGTTTAAGCACTTCCTCGAGCACAGCGTGTCCAGCATCTCAAAAGGTCATGTGCTGGACTTTAACCTGTTGATCGCCGGCGTCGCGCTGGCGCTGGGCATCGGCTCTATCGTGGCGGCGCACCGTATCTACAAGGGCAAGGGGCTGGCCAGCGGCAAACGCGACCAGTTGGAGCTGGGCGGCGCATCGCGGCCTCTCTTCCGCTTGGCAAACGCGCGCTTGTATTGGGACGAGCTCTATACCAATATCATCGAACAGCCCTTCAATCGCTTGGCGGGCTTCTTGGCTGACCGCGTCGACTGGGACTTCTTGCACGATTATTTTCACGACAGCCTCATCAAGCGCGGCTTCGACAGCATCGCCACGCTGCTCAGCCAGCCGATTGACCTGGGCATCGTGGATGGCGCGGTGAATGGCGTGGGAGCGCTGGTCGAGCGCGCTGCCAACTGGATGCGCCGCTGGCAGACCGGCTATGTGCGCTTGTACGCGATCGTGCTTTTCTTTGGCGTCGCCGCGGTGATCGCGCTTATGCTGCTGCCATTTATTCAGCCCCTGCTGCAAACTGGCTCTTAAGGAGAACGCATTCCGATGGATGTAACTGGACTCTCGTTGACGACCATCACCCTTTTCTTGCCGATGCTGGGGCTTGCCATTCTGATGTTTATGAATGGCGAAACGCAGCGGGAAAACCTCAAGTGGGTGGCCTTTGCGACCAGCCTGGTGACCTTTGTGGCATCGGTGGTGATGTGGATCAACTTCGACCCCGCCACAGCCGATCTGCAAATGGTGCAGCGCAATACCTGGGCTGAGGTGTCCCTCGGCGATTCGGCGATCAACATCAGCTATTTTGTCGGCGTCGATGGCATCAGCATGCTGCTGGTCTTGCTGACGACCTTCATCATGCCCATCGCCATACTCGGCTCTTTCGGCAGCCATATCTTTGCAGAACGGGGCCGCGAGAAGCTGTATTACATCTTTCTGATGCTGCTGGAATGGGCGATGATCGGCGTTTTTGTCGTGCACGACTTGATCATCTTTTATGTCTTTTGGGAAGTCACGCTGGTGCCCATGTACTTTTTGATCGGCATCTGGGGCAGCGAAGAACGCATCTATGCCGCCGTCAAGTTTTTCTTGTACACGATGGCCGGCTCCATCTTGATGCTAATCGCCATTCTGTATGTCGGCAACACCACTGGCACCTTCAGCACATACAGCGCCGGTGGCGATATCGGCGTTATCGAAATGGTGCAGACGCACGAAGGCGCTGGCACCTACTGGGATGCCGCGCCGCCTGATGCCGAGAGCGAAGACGGCTTCCTCTTCAGCTCGGTCGAGAGCTTCCTGTTCCTGGGCTTTCTGGTCGCCTTTGCCATCAAAGTGCCTATCTTCCCCTTTCACAGCTGGCTGCCTGATGCGCATGTGCAAGCGCCAACCGCTGGTTCGGTCATCTTGGCTGGCGTGCTGCTGAAGATGGGCACTTATGGGATCGTGCGCTTCAACCTCAACCTGTTTCCCGAAGCAACCGTGGCCTGGGCGCCGACAATCGCTTTCTTGGGCGTGGTTGGCATCATCTATGGCGCATGGGTCAGCTATGCCCAGAGCAATGTCAAGAAGCTGGTCGCTTATTCATCGGTCAGCCACCTTGGTTTTGTCGTGCTGGGCATTTTCGCCTTGAACGCCCAGGGCTTGCAGGGCGCGACTCTGCAAATGGTCAATCATGGCATCAGCACCGGCGGCTTGTTCCTCATCGTGGGCATGCTCTATGAGCGCTGGCACACCAAAGAAATGGCTGACTATGGCGGCATCTGGAAGGTCATGCCCGTCTTTGGCGGCATCAGCCTCGTTATATCCTTGAGCAGCATGGGCTTGCCGGGCTTGAACGGCTTCATCGGCGAGTTCACTATCCTGCTGGGTTCGCTGGGCAGCGATTATCTCGGCTTTGCCTTCACGCTGTTTGGCACGCTGGGCGTCATCCTGGCGGCGGTCTACCTGCTGAAAATGTTCCAGCATGTGTTCATGGGCGAGCTGACGAAGCCGTTGAAAGACGAAGACGGCTATAAACTGCGCTGGCACGAAATCGCGGCTTACATCCCGATTCTCATCATGATCTTCTGGATGGGCATCCAGCCGATCGTCTTTTTTAACATGCTGGATATCTCGGTCGACCGCATCGCGGCGCTCTTCGTTCGCTAGGAGATCGTATGTTTGAATCGCCCACTATCGCGGAGTTCATAGCCGAATCCAACCTGGCTGCGACCCTGCCTGGCAGCTTGCTGGTGGCTTGGACACTGCTGCTGGTGCTTGTCGACCTCTTTGCTGGCGAAGAGCGCGAGCACTGGACGCCGTTTATGGCTTGTCTGGGCTTGGGCGTCAGCTTTGTCGCCAACCTCTTCGTCTATGCCCCCGCCGCCGACCAGCAGACCGCGCTCTATGGCATGTTTATCGCCGATGCCTTCACCGGCTTCCTGAATATCGTCATCTTGGTCGCGACTCTGCTGGCTTTGCTGATGAGCCGCGATTATCTCAAGCGCGCCGGCATCCACCGCGGCGAGTATTACATTCTCACCTTGCTGTCTTCGGCTGGCGCTATGTTTATGGTCGCTGCCAATGACTTGATTGTCATCTTCGTCGCGCTCGAATTGCTGAGCATCCCGCTTTACATTCTGGCGGCATTTCGCTCTATCAAGAATGATGGCAGCGAGATGGCCTTGAAGTCGGAAGAAAGCGGCATGAAGTATTTCATCCTGGGCGCGTTTTCCAGCGCGTTCCTGGTATTTGGCGCGGCGCTGGTGTATGGCGCGACCGGCGCCACCAACATTCCGCAGATACTCGCGGCTGTCCCGGCGGTCGTCGGCGCGGCTGGGTCGGCGACATTTTATCTGGTGATCGGCGCGGCGATGCTGATCGTCGGCTTGGGATTCAAAGTGGCGGTTGTGCCCTTCCACATGTGGACGCCTGATGTCTATGAAGGCGCTCCCACGCCAGTGACGGCTTTGATGAGCGTTACCGCCAAGATCGGCGGCTTTGCGGCGCTGCTGCGCGTGCTGCTGACAGCGCTCTCGGCGTTGGCGCTGGTCGAGGGCGGGGCAACTGCCTGGCAAACGACTATCTCGATTATCGCTGCGCTGACCCTGGTGCTGGGCAACTTTGTGGCTATCTCGCAGCGCAACCTCAAGCGCATGCTGGCATATTCGTCAATCGCCCATGCCGGCTACATCATGGTGGCATTGGCGGCGGCTGGCACAGCTGGCTCGGCCGACTCGGCGACGCAGGGCGCGCTGGTTTATATCCTCGCCTACATGTTCACCAACCTGGGCGCGTTCGCGGTCGTCATGACCATCGAGCGCGTGGATGGCGGCGGCGGCAACCTTGATGACATCACAGGCCTGGCGCGCACACGCCCCCTGATGGCGATGGCGATGACCCTGTTCATGCTGAGTCTGACGGGCATCCCTTTGACAGCCGGTTTCATCGGCAAGTTCATGGTCTTTGCTGCGGCGGTGCAGGCTGGTTTGGTTGGCTTGGCCGTCATCGGGGTATTGACCAGTGTGGTCAGCGCCTTTTATTACATGCGCGTGGTCGTCAATATGTACCTGCGCGATAGCAGCGGCGAGCTAGCGCCGGCGCTGGAAACTGTCTATGTGCGCTGGGCGATCCATATCGCGCTCGCCGGCACATTGATCTTTGGCATCTTTTATCCCCTGGCCAGCAACCTCGTCAGCATGGTCAGCATCGCTTGATTCGCGCATTGACCGACTCTCGCTCTCATGTCATCTAGGGAACGCGCCGGCATTGTTTGGGTGCTGCTGGCGGCTGGCGGCTTTTCGGTTATGCCCTCTATGGTGAAGATCACCTTCGCGCATTCGACATTTACGCCTATGGACATCGCCTTCTGGCGTTTTTTGCTTGCAGCGCCGCTGATGTGGACGCTGGTGTTGGTCTCGCGCCGCAGCGCCCCGCGCAAGCCCACGAGCGATGCGCCTATCCGCCAACCCTTGCTGATTGGCATGCTGCTGTCGGCTGCGGCTCTGCTGGCTTTTTTCGGGCTGGAGCGGCTGCCGGGCAGCACATACATCGTGCTCTTCTACTCGTATCCAGCCATGGTGGCGCTGCTTTCGCGCCTGCTGGGCGAAGCGATTGGCGCGCGCGCCTGGCTGGCTTTGGGGCTGGCTTTGATTGGGTTGGCCTTGACCGTGCCCGATTTTCAAGCAGCGGGCGGCGTCGGTCGTCTCGGCGTGGCGCTGGCTTTGGCGAATGCGGCAGTCGTGGCTGTCTATTATCTGCTTTCCAGGCGGGCGCTGGCTGGCGTGGTCGATATCTCTGGCGCGAGCGCTTGGATGATGCTGGGCACATTGTTTGTTCTGGCGCTGCTGATCCCCCTGCGCGGCTTGCAAATGCCCCCCAACGCGCTCACCGGGCTGATGCTGCTGGGCATCGCCACGTTGTGCACGGTACTGCCTGTGTTTGGCATCAATCTGGCTATTCAGCGGATCGGCGCGGCGCAGGCTTCGTTGATCAGCACGGTCGAGCCGCCTTTGTCAATGCTGGTGTCGATGTTTGTGCTGGGCGAGCTCATTCTTGCGTTACAATGGGTTGGCGCGGCGCTGATCATCGGCAGCGTTGTCGTGTTGCAGTTGCGTCCGCGCAATCGACTCGATATCAGCATCGCTTACGAAGCGGGATAGGCGCATGACAAGCCTGCATGATCTGCCAGCGGAGGTCATAAGCGACTTCCAACGCAACCGCGCTGGACGTTTGTCGTCTCGGCAGTGGATCGCGCTCATCACCGAGCCGCTTTCGGCGCTGCTGCTGCTGTCGGTGCCGTTGATTCTGCTGGCGGGGCGCTATGGTCCGGCGGGACGGCTGATCGTGCTGGCTTTGGTGGCGGCTTTTGCGATCACAATCGCCATGCGCGCCTGGAGGTTCGCTCGCGCCAAGCTGACCTATCGTGTGCTGTTCGCCGAGCATGTCCCCGCGCGTTGGCGTTTCTGGGGCAAGACCATGCTGATGAGCAAGTCGGGAGAGACAGTGCGCTTCGAGCGGCGGCTGGGCAGCAAGCTGCGGCTCGAAGCCGACCAATCGCTGCATGTATATTATATCGAGTCGGGCGGACGGCGCATCATGCTGAATATGCTGCCGCGCAGCCACCCACGCGCAGACATCGCCGAGCCAACCAGCAGCTTCGAGCGCGCTGGCGGCAAGCTTTATGCCGACTAAGCGAGTTGATGCAAGGCACCTGTCATCTCTAGGACTTCGCGACCGTTTTGGTCGACCCACACGCCACATTTTCCGCCGCCTTCGCTGACAGCCAGGTCGGCTGTTCCGCCCGCAAACCGCAAGACGGGGTGATAATACTTGGCGACCTGCAGCGCATCGCCATCAATATAATGGCCGATCAAAGCGCGCCGAAAACGAGTCTGCGAGCGATTGGGGAAGCTGCCGTGGATCAGCTGCCCATTGAAGAAAAAGACATCGCCCGCGCGCAGGGGCACTGGCTCGGTGCGCATATCGGCGGATAGCGGCACAGTCACATCGGTGAAGCTCTGGTTGACATCGGCTTCTGTGGGGCAGAGCAGCGGCATATTGTGGCTGCCAGACACGATCTGCAAGCAGCCATTCTCTTCATCGCAATCATCCAGCGCCATCCAGGCGGCGATGCAAGTGCCCGGCTGCACGCGCAGATAATACTGGTCTTGGTGCAGCGCCTGCCCACGCGCGCCAGCTGGCTTGAAGTAGAGCATCGTCTGCACAGCCAGTGGCAGCTTGCCCAGCAGCCGCGCAAAGACTTCCGCCAGCCGGTCATCCAGCAGCCAGCGCAGGCTGAGCTCGTCCCAGCGGTGCATATGAATGAGGCGCGGGTACCGTTTCAGCGGGTCGTCGCTGGTCGCGTCAACCCCAGCGAAATCGCCCGGATAGCTGCCATTTTGCCGCATATCCATGAAATGCTGCCGATACCGCGCCACTTCGTCATCGCTGAACAAGCCCGACACGGCAACACAGCCGCGCTCTTGAAAAGCCTGCACATCTACTTGCATGGTCTCACTCCTCGAAGCCGCTGTTGCGCATTGCTGACAACAGTCTACAATCTGCGCAAATCATAGCGCAAAGGGATGCGTCTATGCAAGCGATGGGTGTGGCGGATGTGCAGGCGGCGCTGGACAACCTGGGCTTGGGCATCGTCATCATTGAGTTCGAGTCGTCCACCGCGACTTCGCAGCAAGCGGCGGACAATATCGGCTGCCAGCTGGGGCAGATTGTAAAAAGCCTGCGGTTCATGATCAACAAATCACAGCCACTGCTCGTTTTGGCCAGCGGCGACCAGCACATCGACGATCGCAAACTGGCGCGGCGATATGGGGTCGGGCGCAAAAAGGTGCGCATGATGAACGCGCGGCAATGCTGCGAGCTGCTGGGTTACGCGCCTGGGGGTGTCCCGCCGATCGCGCATCGCAGCAGCGGCTTGCCGATTCTCATGGATGCCAGCCTGCGGCGCTTTGAAACGGTTTACGCAGCCGGTGGCGCGGGCCATGCCATCTTCCCTGTGCGTACAGAAAAGCTGCGCGAGATCGCTGCCGCCGAAGTTGCCGACTTGGCGAGCGACGCCTAAACGCCGCCAACCAGCCGAACGCGCTCTTTCAGCATCGCAAGAAGCCGCAGCAGGCGCGCTTGCCAGTCTGCGGTGGCGGGCAAACGCAATTCGGTTCGCGTAACTTCGATCTCTTCGCCCAAGACAATCTCCAGCAGATCGCGTTTCAACGTCGCCAGATACGGCAGCTTGATGTGAATCTGGCCGCGCCGCAGCTGCACATGGGTGGCGCGCAGCTCTTGCGCCAGCGCCTTGACGCGTATCTGAACCAGCAGCCCCTCGACAGCGGCTGGCAGCGCGCCAAACCGGTCGATCAGTTCGTCGCGCATGGCATCGACTTCGTCAAGTTGGGCGATATTGCCGATGCGCCGATACAACTGCAAGCGCAGCGCCATCTCGGGTATCCAATCTGTCGGCAGATAGGCGGGCAAGGGCAGGTCGATGATGATGCGCTCGCGGGCAGAGGCGGGCGCCGCTTCATTGGGAGGCGCATCGCCGCGCTGTTCGAGAATTGCCTGCTGGAGCATTTCTGTGTAGAGGTGCAAGCCGACGCTGGCGACATGCCCCGTCTGCTGCATGCTCAATATGTCGCCGCTGCCACGCATTTCCAGATCGCGCACGGCGATTTGGAAGCCCGCGCCCAGCTGCGTGTTTTCTGCCAGCGTCTCGAGGCGCGCGCGCGCTTCTTCAGTCAACGAGCCGGGGCTGTGAAAAAAATACGCATAGGCTTGCTGTGCCGACCGTCCCACGCGCCCACGCAGTTGATACAGCTGCGAAACGCCAAAGGTGTCGGCGCGGTCGACAACCAGTGTGTTGACGCGCGGCATATCAATGCCATTTTCGATGATGGCTGTCGAGAGCAGAATATCGTATTCGCCGTGCGCAAAATCCGCCATGACAGCTTCCAAAGCGCGCGCTGGCATCTGACCATGCGCGACCGCGACAGACGCTTCGGGGGCCAGCCGCTCGAGCTGGTCGCGGAGGCCGTATATGGAGCGGATGCGGTTGTGCACCACAAAGACTTGGCCGCCTCGGTCGAGCTCGCGGCGGATCGCCATGCGGCTCAATTTGTCGTCCCATGCGCCCACCTGGGTGATGACCGGCAGGCGCTCTTCGGGCGGCGTCTGGATCATGCTGATGTCGCGGATGCCACTGAGGCTGAGGTAAAGCGTGCGCGGGATAGGCGTGGCGGTGAGCGTCAAGATGTCGATGCGCGCGCGCAGCTTCTTAAAATGCTCCTTGTGCTTGACGCCAAAACGTTGCTCTTCGTCAATAATCATCAAACCCAGATTCTTGAAGTGGATATCGTCCGAAAGCAGACGATGCGTGCCGATGATGATATCGACCTCGCTGTTTGCCAAGCCTGTGGCGATCTGTCTCTGCTGCGCCTTGGTGCGGAAGCGCGACATCATCTCGACGCAGACGGGGAAAGCCGCCAGACGCGCCTTGAAATTGTCATAGTGCTGCTGCGCCAGCACGGTGGTCGGCACCAAAACCGCGACCTGGACGCCATCCTGCACGGCTTTGAAAGCTGCGCGCAAGGCGACCTCGGTCTTGCCAAAGCCGACATCGCCGCAGACGAGCCGGTCCATCGGCTTGCTTGCGCTCATATCGCCTTTGACCTGTTCGATGACGCGCAGTTGATCTTCAGTCTCTACAAATGGGAAGGCCGCTTCCATCTCATGCTGCCATGCGCTGTCGGGGCTGAAGGCATGCCCCTGGGCGGTCGCGCGCCGGCTGTAGATATTCAGCAATTCTTTGGCTTCCGCTTCGGCATTGCGGCGGGCTTTTTCGCGCGCTTTCAGCCACAAATCGGCTTTGCCCAACTGACTCAGCTTGGGCGCTTTGCCATCCGCGCCGACATAGCGCGACAGTCGGTCGGCTTGGTGAATGGGCACATAGATGGTGTCGGCATTTTGATACTCGACCATGAGGTATTCGCGCCGGCTGTCGCGGATGCTGCGGTGTTGCAAACCGGCGAAGCGCCCAATGCCAAAGTCGACATGCACGACATAAGCGCCATGTTCCCAGTCGGCATAGCGCGTATCGGGCGCGCGCCTGCGTTTGACATCGAGTCGCCGGCGTGGTTCAGGGCGCGACCAGCCAAAGATCTCTGCATCGGTGATGAAGCGCAGACCGCCATCAGCGCCTGGCAATGTCCAGCCCTCGGTCGCGGCGCCGCGGACGAAGCGCAGACTGCCCGGCGCGGGCGGCGCATTGATCTGCGCAACGGTGGCGACAAAGGTCGATGCGTCTTGCTCTGCCCATAGCGTCCCCAGCCGATCGACCTGTTCGCTGAGGATGACGATGCGCTCGCCCCGCTGGCTGTAGCTGCGCAACTGTGTCAGCATCAGGCGCAGCTGCCCGCCAAAACGTTCGCTCGGCGCAAACAAGGTCGGCGACTCGCCACCGCCAAAACTGCCCAAGGCAAATTGCGGCAGCTTGCCCAGGCTGGCGCGCACAGCCGGCCAATCCAGATAGGGTCTGGGGTGCCTGGGCGCGATTTGCAGAGAAGACAGCGCATCTACGCGATTGACTTCGGCATCTTCCGCCAGATCTGCGCAGGCCTGCTCGAGTTGATCCGCTTCTTCGATGATCACCAGGCAATTGTCCGGCGCATGATCCAGCAAGCAAGCCGGAGATCTGTACAAATAGGGCAGGTAATGCTCCAAACAGGCGAAGGCGCTGCCCTGCGCAAGCGCGGAGATATCGGCGCTGATGTTGGAAAAGTCGTCAGCATCGTCTGTCCTTGCTTTCGCCCAGGTTTGCAGCCGCGCCCCGGCGGCTCGCGAATCCACTGGCAGCGCCTCGCGGGCTGGCACGATCCGCGCCGAAAGCAGCTTGGCATTGCTGCGCTGGCTGCCTGGGTCAAAGCGGCGCAAGCTGTCGATCTCGTCATCAAAAAAATCGATGCGCAGAGGCTGCTCGCTGGCCAGTGGGAAGATATCCAAAATGCCGCCGCGCCGACTGAATGTGCCGGGATCCAAAACGACGGTCGCTGGTTCATAGCCCATACCCAGCCAGCGCGAGATCAGCGCGTCCATGCGGTGCCGCTGCCCCACGCGCAGGGTGATCGTGTGGTCGCGGAAGCGGTCGGGCGGGATGCTGCCTTGGATCAAAGCGCGCGCAGAGGCAACGATGATGGGCGGCGTTTTGATGCTGGAGCGCGCCAAGGCGTCCAGAACGGCGATGCGGCTGCGGATGACGCCTGCATCCCAGGCTGCGTAGTCATAAAATTGCGCAGACGGCTCGGCAAAGCGATGCAAACGACTCGCATCTGCCAGCCAGATGGGCAGCTGCTCGCTGACATTGTATGCGCGCCGCGCTGTGGTGGTGAGGTAGATGATGGGGCCACCCCAGTCGCCGACCAGCGCCGCCAACAGGCAGGGCCGCGCCGCACGCGTCACATTGATCTCTTTGCCCAAGCTGCCATTGTCCAGCCCGGCGACCAGCTCCTGATAGACAAAGCTGCCGCGCACAAGTTCAAGCAAGCCTGCAAGTTGAAGCGTCATGGATGCGTTGTCTGCGATTGTTTGTGGGCGCGCCAGTATAACAGCCTTGCCGGCATCGGGTCTAGGTGCGGTCAACTGCGCAGTGCGCCAGTCAAACGCGGCTATTCCTCAAGCGCTTGGTAAACCAGCGCGCGAAAATCTTCTCGGAATGGCAGCCGATTGTCCATCAACTGCGTCATGATGATGCCAACCAACTGCTCTTGCGGGTCAACCCAGAAGTTGGTGGCCGCCGCGCCGCTCCAGCCATAATTGCCATCGGAGTTAAGCACGCCTGTCTGCGCGGCATCCATGACGACGCTGAAGCCCAAGCCGAAACCCTGCCCGGGCATCTTGCTCATGCCGATCTCCAGCGGCAGCAATTCCCGCGCGATGTGATTGCGCGTCATATATTCCAGTGTCTTGCGTCCGATGATGCGCGTTCCGTTCAGCTCGCCTTCATGATGCAGCATTTTGGCGAATTGCCAAAAATCGCTGGTCGTCGCCACCAGCCCGCCGCCGCCCGAAGGCGCGCTCATCGGCTGGGTGAAGTCATGCGCCGGGATGTGCGCAGCGCCTTGAAATTCATGAAACGCGCCGCTGCCCGCATCGTGCTGATACAACTTGGCGAAGCGACCGAGCTTGTCCGCGGGCACATGAAAAGCGGTATCCACCATGCCCAAAGGCTGAAAGATGCGCTGCTGCAAGAAATCTTCGAAAGGCATATCTGCCAGCGCCTGCACCAGATAGCCACAGACATCGGTGGCATAGCTGTAATTCCAGCCGCTGCCCGGTTGAAAGCATAGCGGCAGTCCAGCCAAGCCCAGGACCTTTTCTTCCAGCGTGGCTGTCGCGCTGCGCAAGACCGAGTCGCGGTACATCTGCTCAATGGGCGTATCAAAATAGAAGCCATAGCTCAAGCCAGCCGTGTGCGTCAGCAGGTGGTGAATGGTCATGGGCGGGCTTTGCGCTGCATATTGCGCGCCCATATAGCCAAAGCCAGTCAAGACCTTGCTGTTCCCAAAAGCCGGGATATAGCGGCTGACTGGCTCGAAGAGCTGGAAAGCGCCTTCTTCATAGAGCATCATCAGCGCGATCGAGGTGATGGGCTTGGTCATGCTGTAGATGCGGAAGATGGTGTCGCGTTCCATAGGCAGCGCCTGCTCAGCATCGCGCCAGCCACAGGCTTCAAAGTGTGCCACTTCGCCATCCCGCGCCACCAAAGTTACGAAGCCGGCTGCCTGCTGCTTGTCGACATAAGTTTGCAGCCGGCTGTTGATGCGGCTCAGGCGCTCTGCGGAAATCCCCAAGGCTTCTGGCGCGATGATCATCATGCTTTGCTCTCCTCGTCTGTTTTTCCGGGCAGTTCGGCGCGCATTTTTTGCGCTTTGGGGTGCTGCGGGTTGATTGTCAGCGCCCGTTCGATTGTCTCTTGCGCGGCAGCCGGCTGGCCAGCCTGCTTGAAGTGCTGCGCCAAGGTCAGATAACGCGCTACGGCTTTTTTCTTGTTGTCTTGTGAGAGGAACCAGTTGGCGATCTGCCGCTGCGCATCGACCAGGCTTGGTTGCATCGTAACCGCTTTGACTCGCTCCGCATTCGCCAGCGCGCCTTTGCCCAGCGTCTCGTACAGCGCGGCCAGCCGCAGATGGTTTTGCGCCGCTTCGTCTATGCGGCACAGTTTCTTTTGCAGGGCGATCAACGCTTTTAGCGGGCCAGGATCGCGCGGGGACAGCTCATGCGCCCGCAGCGCGATTGCCAGTCGCGCATTCAGTTCTTCCGCTGTCGGCGCTGGCTTTGCGGGGCGGCCATCTCCATTAAAGCGCGACATGGCGACTTCGATGCCGTCCACGAGCCAGCATTCGACGGCATCGGCGGCGCGCCCGACCAGCTCATCCGCCTGGATCGCTGCATCGCCCTTGAATGGCTGCAAGACAAAGTCCACTGGCGACATCCGGCCCGGTGGGCGGCCAATGCCAAATCGCAGCCGCGCATACTCTTGGCTGCCCAGATGCTGGATGATGCTGCGCAAGCCATTCTGCCCGCCATGCCCGCCCGATTTGCGCAGTCGGATGCTGCCAAAGGGCGTATCCAGGTCGTCATGAATCACCAGTAGGCGCTCAAGCGGAATGTCATAATAGGCGACCAAAGCGCCCAGCGACTCGCCGCTGCGGTTCATGAAGGTCTGCGGCTTGGCCAGTTTGACGCGCGCGCCCTGTATGCTCCCGTCTTGGGTTTGGGCGCGTTTTTGGCTGCGTTCGCCGCTGAAATCATGCCGCCGCGCCAGCTCATCGACCACCCAGAAGCCGGCATTGTGCCGCGTCTTCGCATAGTTCGCGCCAGGATTGCCCAGCCCGACGACGAGATGTTTGCCAGCCATCATGCGCTGCGACCGTCCAATTTTTCTTTCGTTGATTTAACCACAGAGGGCGCAGAAGTAAATGCAAGTTCGTTGTGAAAAAATATATTCACCACAGAGGCACAGAGGGCACAGAGGGTTTTTGTTCAAGTCCGTAGTTTTTCTGCCATTTGACTGAGCGTCGATACTTCAATCTGCAAGGCTTCGGCTAAGTCTTCCATCACCCGCAAGGAAGGTGATTTATGCCCATTCTCTAATTGGCTTATGTAAGTCCAATGCACTGCCGATAGCTCGCTAAGCGTCTCTTGAGATAGCCCCAGTTCCTGGCGGCGGATCCGTATCGCGCTTCCCAAGGGCTTGCCCAGCTTGCTCATGCATAGAGTTCTGCCCCTTGCAAAGCAAACTTCCTTATGAAGAGCAAGAGATTTTCTCTGTGTCTCTGTGGTGAATAATTGTTTAATGACTTACTTGCGCTTATTTCTGTGCCTCTGCGATGAATCAAAGTGCGCTGTCACCCACATAGCGCGGATAGGTCGCCTTTGCCGCGTCCGCCAAGCGCAGATCCAGCTCCAGCGTGACGAAGGGCTGCTTGGCTGATGTCGTCGCCAGCACAGCGCCATCTGGCTCGCAGATCCAGCCTGCGCCGCCCAGCTTGGTCTGGTCCGCTTGCCCGGCGTGATTGGACGACAAGCAAAATGCGCCAGACACGACCGCCGCGGTTCGACCGCCTGCCAGCCACTTGTCATTGGTGCCCCAGGGCGTACAGCGCGGATTCAGCAGCAGCTGCACGCCTTGCTTCCCATATTCGCGCGCATGCTGCATGAACCAGATCTCTGTGCAAATCATCGCGCCGATGCTCAATTCGCCGAGTCGTTTTGCTTGGAAGTCAATCGGCGCGCGCTGATACCAGTTCGCTTCCCAATAGCCGGCGTCGCGCGGCAGGTAAGTCTTGCTGTGAATCCAGGTCAAGCCATGATCGCGCGTCCAGCAATAGGCGCGGTTGCTTCGTCTGCCAGCCAAGTTGCGCGGCGCGGTGCCAACCACGATTTCCGCGCCGAGCTCGTGGAGCCGCTCCAGCCAGCTGTCATGCGCAGCGACCGCCCGGTTCCAAACGCGGC
Source organism: Chloroflexota bacterium (assembly GCA_026709625.1). GTDB lineage: Bacteria > Chloroflexota > Anaerolineae > Aggregatilineales > Phototrophicaceae > UBA6055. The sequence goes on along the minus strand of JAPOSR010000039.1, from coordinate 76,337 downwards.
TGTCATATTGTGGCGTCGCGCAAAACCAGGCTGCGAAGCACATTTCGGGCAGCAAAATTAGCTGGCTTGTTTGCGCCGCGACATGCGCCTGCAGCCGCGCCCAGCTGTCTTCCAGCTGCCCCGCATCGATCTGGGTGATGGTCGCTTTCATGCTGGTTGTCTCTGTTGGCTAAATTGCGTTTCATAGAGCTGCGCATACACGCCGTCCAACCGCAGCAGTTGATCATGCGTGCCTTGTTCGACGATCGCGCCGCGGTTGAGCACCAATATCTTGTCGGCAGCCAGGATCGTGCTCAGCCGGTGCGCGATGACGATGCTGGTGCGCCCCCGCATAACCCGGCTAAGCGCGTCTTGGATCAACGCTTCGGACTGGCTGTCGAGGTGGCTGGTGGCTTCGTCCAGCACCAGGATGCGCGGGTCTTTTAGCACGACTCGGGCGATGGCGATGCGCTGTTTTTCGCCGCCGCTGAGCCGATAGCCGCGTTCGCCCACGATCGAGTCGTAGCCTTCGCCCAAGCCCAGGATGAAATCGTGAATATGCGCGACCTGCGCCGCCGCTTCGATCTCGGCTTGGGTCGCATCGGGCTTGGCATAGAGCAGGTTGGTGCGGATGGTGTCATGAAAAAGATATGTCTCTTGGGTAACCATGCCGGTATTGTCAGCCAGCGTAGCCAGCGAGAGTTCGCGCAGGTCATAGTTATCCAGCGTAACGCGCCCGGCTGTCGGGTCGTACAGGCGCGGAATGAGGTAAGTGAGCGTGGTCTTCCCTGCGCCGCTTGGACCCACCAGCGCCACCAGCTGCCCCGGCTCGATGCGAAAGCTCACGCTGTTCAGCGCCAGCTCGCGCGCTTGGTGCGCCGTACCGCCCGCCGCAAAGCCATTTTCGCCATGTTTGAAGCGGCCCGTGCGCGTGGCGGCGACATTGTCCATCCGCCCCACCCGCTCGACATCCGAAAGCAGCTGCTCGTCGCTCACCGTATAGCGGAAGGTCACATCCTCAAAATTCAGCGCGCCGCGAACCGACTGTAGATGAACAGCATCGGAATGCTCGGCAATATCCAGCGGCAGGTCGATAATCTCGAAGACGCGCTCGAAGCTGACGATGCTCTGCGCAAAGTCGACCGGCGCGTTGGTCAGCGCTTGCAGCGGCGTATATAGCTGAGTCAAGTAGGCGCCAAATGCCACGATGGTGCCGATGGTGAAGGCGTCTTGGATGACCAGAATGCCGCCAACCCAATAGACCAGCGCCGTGCCCACTACGCTGACCAAACCGATCAGCACGAAGAACTGGCTGCCCAGCACCGCGCGCAAGATGCCGGCATCGCGCACATCGGCGGCGCGGTCTTCAAAATGCGCCACTTCCTGGTCGATGCGCCCGAATAGCTTGACCAGCAGCGCGCCACTGATATTCAACGTTTCGTTCATCATGGCGTTCATCTGGGCGTTGTGGCTCATTTGCTCGCGGGCGATTTTTTTGAGCCGCCTGCCCAGCCGCCGCGCGATGAAAACAAAGCAGGGCAGCACCAGCACGCCCAAAATGGTCAGCCGCCATTCCATGCTGAGCATCACCGCCAGCGTCGCCACGACTGTGATGACATTGGTGATGATCGAGACGATGGTATTGCTGATGGCATTCTGCGCGCCGACCACATCGTTGTTCAGCCGGCTCATCAGCTCGCCGGTTTTGGTATTTGTAAAGAAGTGCAGCGACATCTGCTGCAAGTGATGATAAAGCGCCACCCGCAGGTCATAGATGACGCCTTCGCCAATAGACACATTCAGTCTGCGCTGGACGATGCGCACGCCGCCGCTGACCACCGGGATGACCACCAAGCCCAGCGCCAGGATGTGCAGCCGGTTAATGTCTTTCTCTGCCAATGCGCCATCGATGATTTCGCGGAAGATGAGCGGGTTGAGCAAGCCCAGCCCGGTCGTCAGCAGAATCGTCGCCAACATGCTGGCGATCTGCCTGCGATACGGGCCGGCATAAGCCAGCACGCGCAGCAGCAGTTGCCGCGTCACATTCGGCTTGGCGTCGTCCGCGCTGTGTAGATAACGAAACCAGCCGCTGCCGCGCATCATAATCGTCGCCCTCGCGTTTTCGGATTGGACTTCAGTGTATGCGGGGCGGGGCTTGGGCGCGCCTGCCAATCTGGCCAGGTGGACATCGGCGCAATGACCAGGATGCCCAGCGGCTTTTGCCTAGCTGCCCATCGCCAGTCCACGCAGTATCGCGCGCGCGTCGGCCAGGTTGGCCGCAAAGAGCACTTCGCGCCCTTCGACAGCGCCGACCAAGGTCCTTTGCAGCATCTGATACCCGGTTCGTATCGCGCCATTCGCGCCGACCACCACGCGAGCGCCTTCGTTGGGTCGAGCTTCGCCAGCCGAAAGCAGATCCCGCGCCAGCGACAAAATATCACTTGGGATGGATGTGCCTTCCAGGTCGATGATCAGGTGCACAACCTGGTCGACGCTGCCAATCAGCTGGTCGGTCTTTTGTACAGCCGCTTCCAAATCAGCGCGCGTCCATTCCGACTCGAATTCAAGGATAATTGCCGACTTCTGCTTGTTGTCCCAGCGGGTAATGATTGCCATTTTGCCTGTTCCTTGTCATGCCGCAAGCAACGAGCGCCCGCGCGCCAACGCGCCCGCGCATCGCTACAGATTTCCAGCTTACCATAGCACAAAAAGCGCTGAGGATAAAGACGGTGGACGCTTCGGGAGTGGCTAGCTGCGTGGATATGGCACCAAGCCCCCACCCTCCCCCATCACCCGGCCCCTGACCCCCAGAACGAGGGAAGGGATGTTTTTCCTGCGCTTCCGCAGCATGCTAGCCCCTCCCTCATTGTTTGGGGTGAGGGGCAAAGCAACGCGTGTCCACAAAAAGCGCCAATCCGGCCGATTCACCCCGGCACGATCTGAAAAGCCAGCGATGGCGCGGGGAGGATGTCATCGACAGTGACTTCCACGCTCCACGCGCCGACAGTGAATTCCGCATCGCTCTGGTCGATGAAGAACCAGATGCAATCGCCATCGAGATTATTGCGCGGCTGAAAACTAAACTTGGCGACTTCGCTGTCTTGCCGGCGCCAGACTGATGAGATTGTCGCGCCAGCCAAAACATTGTATGCCTGCGCCACGACATAGATTTGACTGCTGGCGGGAGTAAAGCGCGGATTGTTGTCGATCGCGCAGTCGCGGCTGTCTACACCTGATGCCATCAACACATTTTCCAGGCGCGGTCCAGAGCGCTGCGGGGTTGGCGGCGTTACGATGACGGCAAATGATGACGGCGCGGACGGGGCGGCATCTGTGCCGATGGCGGCGGGCTGGGCGGTGGCTGTGGCTTGTTCGCCGACTTCGCCCAACTGCCCAATCGCCGTGGACAGCCAAGCGCTTTCTGTGCCCAGGCTGATCAGGTTAAAGCGCAAAAATTCTTGCGCCTCGGCGGCTTCGGTCACACGCGAGCCCGCATAATCCAGCGTGGTTTGCATGCGCGCGCGCGCAACGGTGCTGGTGGCGCGCAACTGCGCTATGGCTGTTTCGGCGCTGCTCTGCTCGGTGGCTGCGGTCTGTTCCACAGCCGAAGCGGCGCAGCCCGTCAAGAGCAGCAGCAGCAGCAGCCAAACGCCGAGTCCGCGTGGCGATTTCATAGCGGCAGTATAACGCAGAAAACAAAGACCGCCCCGCAATGTTCGCGAGGCGGCTATGGGCAGTGGAAGCGCCGGGGACCTGCCCCCCGGGTCCGCTGGTTTCGAAAGGCGCACATCTACAAGCATAGCCCGCTGTTAGGTTTCGCGCGCGGCACCCCCAGTGGGCGCGGTTTGCTGCGCGCTAGCCGAATGGGACTTGGCACCGCGTTATCGGCATCGGCGGTGGGCACCCGGGCTTTTTATGACACTCATCGCCGGCCGCGCCAGGAGACGACCTTGCGAGAGCGGCAGGGAACAGTTGGTCCCTGCACCCTTATCCCGGTTGCCTAAGCAACCATTGGGAGGGGTTGGAAGTTGGGTTTTGCACCTATGTGCGTTGCCAGTTTAACGTGTTGTGACACCACGGCCTGCCGTGCGCTTTCAGCCACCAACGTCGAATCTGATTCGCTCCCTTGTTGGCTGAGAGACATCCGCCAGCCCAACCCGGCGTCTGTCAGCAGCTTGCGCATATTGTAGCACAGATTTATTGGCTTGCAATGCGCGCCGATTCGCAAATAATACGATTCTAATACAAGCCTGTCTGTGCTTGCGAGATAATCAAGGCAGTGCGCAGTGTTGATACAGCTATCGTCATCGGTCAGGGTCTGAGCCATGCGACTTTTTCGCCGCCGCTCAATACGAATTGTTCTGATTGTCGCGCTGCTGCTTGTGTCCGCCCTTGTTGGCGCGCTGGTCTATTTCGGGACACCGTCAGGCGAAGTCATGCCCGAGGCGCTGGCGGCTCTGGAGTCCACCGCTGCCGTCCAGGTCGCCCGCGGCGGCTGGATCACTTTCATGCCCGTTGCCCAGCAGCCTGACGCGGGGTTCATCTTCTACCCTGGCGGACGGGTCGCTGCCGAAGCCTATGCGCCATTGGGGCGAGCCCTCGCCCAAGCCGGTTATCTGGCTGTGATCACGCCCATGCCGATGAATCTCGCCATATTGAATATCGATGCGGCTGGCGCGGTCATCAACACGCACCCACAGATCAAGCGCTGGGTCATCGGCGGCCATTCGCTGGGCGGCGCGATGGCGTCTCGCTATGCGCACAGCAATCCACAGCAAATCGCCGGGCTGGCGATCCTGGCAGCCTACCCCGAAGCGCAGATCGACTTCAGCCAGCGCGACTTGGCAGTGGCTTCGATTTATGGCGAGCTTGACGGATTGGCGACAGCCGCAGAAATCGAGGCATCGTTCTCGCTGCTGCCCGCAGATGCCATGACAGTGCGCATCGCCGGCGGCAATCATGCGCAGTTCGGGTGGTACGGCGAGCAGGCGGGCGACAACCCGGCGCAAATCAGCCATCAACAGCAGCACGAACAAGTCGTACAAGCGGTCCGCCGCCTTTTGGAGACATCTGGCGCTTAGCGTGAATCCGTGCTAGATTGGCCGCTACAGCTGGCGTGAGAGGCGAGACCGATGGACGGCGTGGCAGGCCCGCAATTCAAACTGAACGAAGAGCAGGTCATGCTGGCGCGGATGGCGCGCGAGTTCACAGCCGACCATATTATCCCGGTGGCTGCTGACTATGACGAACATGCGACTTTCCCCGCCGACATCTTTCATAAAGCCCGCGAGCTGGGCATCGTCAATATGCTCATCCCAGAAGCCTTTGGCGGGGTCGGCGCGAGCGCATTTGAAGAAGTCCTGGTCAGCGAAGAGCTGGCTTATGGCTGCACCGGCATCAGCACCAGCCTGGGCTTGAATTCATTGGCGCTGCTGCCGATTTTGCTGGCGGGCAGCGATGCGCAAAAAGCGTATTGGATGGGCGAGCGCATCAACGACCGGGGGAGTTCGCGGCTTATGGCGTCACCGAAGCCAACGCTGGCTCCAATGTCGCCGGCATCCAAACACGCGCCGAGAAACGGGGCGCGGCTTATATCATCAACGGCAGCAAGACTTTTATCACCAACGCCAGCTATGCCAATTTTTATACGATCTTCGCCAAGACGGATCCCGGCGCGGGGCATCGTGGCATAACATGCTTCATCATCGACCGCGAAACGCCTGGTCTCAGCGTCGGCAAGAAGTTTGACAAGCTCGGTCAGCGGGCGTCGGATACGGCAGAATTGGTCTTTGAGAATGTCGAAGTGCCCGAAGCCAATGTCGTCGGCAGCATCGGGCAGGGTTTCTATCTCGCTATGCAGGTATTTGATCACAGTCGTCCTGGTGTGGCGGCGGCCGCCACCGGTTTGCAGCGCCGCGCTCTGGAAGAGAGTGTCAACTATGCGGCTGAGCGCGAAGCCTTTGGTCTGCCGATTTATCAGCATCAGGCAGTCGGACACAAAATCGCTGACATGGCGATGAACTATGAAGCCTCGCGTTTGTTGACCTGGCAATCCGCCTGGCAAATCGACAACGGCATTCATAATCCGCGCATCCCCGCCTATGCCAAAGCCTTCGCCGCAGACATGGCGACTCGGGCGGCGGTCGATGCCGTGCAGGTCTTCGGCGGTTATGGCTATATGAAAGAATACCCGGTCGAGAAGCTGCTGCGCGATGTAAAGATCTTCCAAATATATGAAGGCACCAGCGAAATCCAGCGCAATATCATCGTGCGCGAGCTCTTCCGCGGCCGCTGACCGTCAGGCCGGCTCAATGTCAAAATTCGGCAAATTCATGCCTTGACAGGTTGTAGCGCCCCTGCTATTCTCCATCCTCGCACACGCAGCCAGCATCCTCCGCGCCGGAGGCAAGGTTGGCTGAACTGAGCAAATGTGGCGAAAGAGCCCGGCAGAGACGGGACATCTCGCCAGTGAAACACCAAGATGGGCGTCCGAGTGCGCCTGTTTGCTTGCCTAAGCGCTGGAAGAGCAGCCGATAGACATTGTGGAGTAGCGTATGCCGACCATCAATCAGTTGGTGCGCAAAGGTCGCAGGTCCAAAAGCAAAAAGAACAAGGCGCCAGCCTTGCAGTACACCTTCAACGCCTTGAAGAATCGCCGGGCGCGTCAGCAGAAAGGCGCTCCACAAAAGCGTGGCGTCTGCACGCAGGTCAAGACAATGACGCCCAAGAAACCCAATTCGGCTCTGCGCAAGGTCGCTCGCGTGCGCTTGACCAATGGCATTGAAGTTTCCGCCTATATCGGTGGCGAGGGCCACAACCTGCAAGAGCACAGCGTGGTGCTGGTGCGCGGCGGTCGCGTCAAAGATCTGCCGGGCGTTCGCTATCATATCGTGCGTGGCAGCCTGGATACCAATGGCGTCGAAGGGCGCGGCCAACGGCGCAGCAAATACGGGACTAAACGTCCCAGGTAAGCGGGAGAAAACAAGCAATGCCCAGAAGAAACCGTCCGCCCAAACGCATTCCGCCGCCCGATGCCAAATACGGCAATTTGCATGTGGCTATGTTCATCAACCGCATGATGCGCGGCGGCAAAAAGAGTCTGGCGACTCGGATCATGTATGACGCATTTGACCGTATGGAAGAGCGCGCCAAGAAAGACCCAGTGGAAGTGTTCGAGATCGCCATTCGCAATGTCGCGCCGGCGGTCGAAGTCAAACCAAAGCGCGTCGGCGGCTCGACGTATCAGGTGCCTATTGATGTGTCACACGAGCGTGGCATCACCTTGGCGATGCGCTGGCTGATTATGTTTGCTCGCGCCCGCAGCGGCAGGAGCATGGCTGAAAAGCTCACCAATGAATTGCTGGATGCCTATAACGGGCAGGGCAACGCGGTCCGCCGCAAGGACGAGACTCATCGCATGGCGGAGGCGAATCGCGCCTTCGCTCATTTTCGCTAGAGCTTGTTAAGAACGTGCTTGCAGTGAATGCGCGCGAGCTGGACGAAGAGATGGCAACGTTGAACCCAAGTTTTGAACTCGCTAAAGTGCGCAATATCGGCATCATCGCTCATATTGACGCCGGCAAGACGACTGTGACTGAGCGCGTGCTCTATTACACGGGCATGGTGCACAAGATCGGCGAGACTCATGAAGGCTCGGCCACCACCGATTATATGGCGCAGGAGCGCGAACGCGGCATTACCATCACATCGGCGGCGGTGACAGCTGGCTGGGACGATCATCAGATCAACATCATTGACACGCCCGGCCACGTCGATTTCACAGCCGAGGTGCAGCGCAGCCTGCGCGTGCTGGATGGCGGCATCACAGTCTTTGACAGCGTGGCTGGCGTCGAGCCGCAATCGGAAACGGTCTGGCGGCAGGCATCCGATTACAATGTGCCGCGGCTGTGCTTCGTCAACAAGATGGACCGCATCGGCGCAGACTTTGACCGTTGCGTCAATATGATGGTCGACCGCCTCAGCGCCAACCCGGTCATCATCCAGGTACCCTATGGCAGCGGCGAGAATTTTCAAGGCATTATCGATCTGCTCAATATGCAGTTGATCACCTATGGCAACGACGAAGGCACCGATATTCGCTATCACACCATCCCCGAGAGCCACCGCGAAATGGCGGAGACGCGCCGCGAAGAGATGATCGAAAAGATCGTCGAAAACGACGAATACCTGACGATGAAGTTCCTCGAAGAAGAGCCAATCACGGATGAAGAAATCCTCGGTGCCTTGCGCGCTGGCACGATATCGGGCGCGCTGCATCCGGTCATGTGTGGCGCTGCGCTGAAGAACAGGGGCGTGCAGGCGCTGCTGAATATGGTGGTGGCGCTTTTGCCGTCGCCGCTGGATATTCCGCCGATCACGGGCGAGCACCCCAAAGATGGCTCTGAGTTGCTGCGCCGCGCCGATGACAACGATCCGCTGGCGGCGCTGGTCTTCAAAATCGTGTCCGACCAGTACGGACGGCTGGCATTCACCCGCGTGTATTCGGGTGTGCTGAAAGCCGGCATGATGGTCGTGAATCCCGCCAATGGCCGCCGCGAGCGCATCGGACGGATTCTGCGCATGTTCGCCGACCGCCGCGAAGATGTCAAAGAAATCCACGCTGGCGATATTGCCGCTGTCATCGGCATGAAAGAGACATTTACTGGCGATACGCTCTGCGCGCCCGCCAGCCCGATTTTGCTGGAGACTATCACGTTTCCCGCGCCGGTGGTCGAGGTGGCGATCGAGCCAAATACCAAGGCCGACCAAGACAAGATGGGCATCGGCATGCGCAAGCTGGCCGAAGAAGACCCCACCTTCCTTGTCGAGGTCGATGACCAGTTGGGGCAGACAAAGATCAAAGGCATGGGCGAGCTGCACCTGGAAGTGCTGGTCGACCGGCTGATGCGCGAATATGGCGTGGAAGCGCGTGTAGGTCGACCGCGAGTCGCCTACCGCGAGACCATTACTCGCATGGCTGAAGTCGATACGACCTTCCGCCGCCAGACGGGTGGCGCTGGGCAATATGCGCGCTGCGCGATTCGCTTTGAGCCGCTGCCCGCCGATGAAAAAGACGAAGCGGTTGGCGAACTCTACTTTGTAGACGCCATCCGTGGCGGCAACATCCCCAAGGAATTTATTCCGGCTGTAAAAAAAGGCGTCGCCCAGGCGATGCAAGGCGGCGTCATCGCTGGGTATCCGGTTGTCGGCATCAAAGCCTCACTGGTTGACGGCGCATTTCATGAGGTGGATTCCAGCGAAATCGCTTTTACCATCGCGGGATCAATGTGCCTCAAAGAAGGCATTCAGAAAGGCGCGCCCGTCATCTTGGAGCCATCGATGCGCGTGGAAGTGGTCGTCCCTGACAGCCATACGGGCGCGGTGGTCGGCGATATATCGGCGCGGCGTGGCATTATCACTGGCATGGAGCCGCATAGCGAAGGCATCTCGGTCATTAAGGCGCAAGTGCCCTTGGGCGAGATGTTCGGTTATGCCAACGACCTGCGCAACAACACCCAGGGTCGCGGCAACTTTAGCATGGAGTTCGACACCTATACGATCGCGCCTGGCGACATTGCCGAGTTGGTGAAATCTGGGGCGCTGTAGAGGCAGGGGCTGAGCGCGCTCAGCTGTTGATTTCGTCCGTTATCTCAATCTATTCGCATCCGAGAGGTACACAAGAGGAACAGAACGATGGCAAAGGGAAAATTCGAGCGCAGCAAACCACATGTAAATATCGGCACGATCGGCCATGTCGATCATGGCAAGACGACCTTGACTGCCGCGATCACCAAGGTCTTGGCATTGAAAGGGCAGGCGCAGCTGCGTGAGTATGGCGACATCGACAATGCGCCAGAAGAACGCGCCCGCGGCATCACGATCAATATCCGCCATGTCGAATACGAAACCGACAATCGTCATTATGCGCATGTAGACTGCCCGGGCCACCGCGACTACATCAAAAACATGATCACCGGCGCGGCGCAGATGGATGGCGCGATTCTCGTCGTGAGCGCGCCCGATGGCCCCATGCCACAGACTCGCGAGCATGTCTTGCTGGCGAAGCAGGTTGAAGTGCCGGCCATGGTCGTCTATCTGAACAAAACCGACCAGATGGATGATGAAGAACTCATTGAGCTGGTCGAAATGGAATTGGCCGAGTTGCTGGAAGGCTACGACTTCGACCCCGACACCCCCATCATCAAAGGTTCGGCGCTGGCTGCGGAAGAATGCGCGAGCGACGACCCCGACTCGCCGGAATACGCTTCGATCATTGAGCTTATGGAAGCGGTTGACGACTGGATCCCCACGCCTGTCCGCGATGTCGACAAACCGTTCATGATGGCGATTGAAGATGTCTTTTCCATCAAAGGGCGCGGCACAGTGGTAACCGGCAGCGTTGCCCGCGGCACCCTGTTGAAGGGATCTGAGGTCGATATCGTTGGCCTGCGCGACGACATTCGCCAGACGGTTGTCACCGGCATCGAAATGTTCAACAAAGAGTTGGACCAAGCGCAGGCTGGCGACAACGCTGGCATTTTGCTGCGTGGCGTCGCGCGCACCGATGTGCAGCGTGGCATGGTTATCGCCAAGGTCGGCAGCATCACCCCGCACAAGAAATTCAAGTGCGAGGTCTATGTGCTGCGCCGCGATGAAGGCGGGCGGCACAAAGCCTTCTTTACCGGCTACCGCCCGCAATTCTATATTCGCACCATGGATGTCACTGGCACGATCACCTTGCCCGATGGCGTCGAGATGGTCATGCCAGGCGACAATGTCAACCTGGATGTCGAGCTGATCACGCCGGTTGCGCTGGAGCGCGGCTCGTCTTTCGCCATCCGCGAGGGCGGTTTGACTGTCGGCGCCGGGCGCATCACCGAGATACTCGAGTAGAACTGTTCGCAGCGCGGGCTCGGCTTCCCAGTGGAGATGCCGCCCGTGCCGCGCAAAGAGCCAAAGGTTGGGGCATGGCAAAGAACAAAATCCGCATTCGCTTGAAAGCCTATGACCATCGCGTGCTTGACCAGTCGGCGGTGCGCATCGTGGACACAGCCGAGCGCACGGGCTCGCGCGTTGTGGGGCCTGTGCCGCTGCCTACCCGCATAGAGCGATTTACTGTGCGGCGCTCGCCATTTATCGACAAAGATTCGCAAGAGCACTTCGAAGTGCGCACACACAAGCGGCTGATTGATGTGCTCGACCCAGACAGCAAGACTATCGACACATTGATGCGGCTGAATTTGCCGGCTGGCGTCGATATTGAGATCAAGATTTAGGCGCGGCAGCGCTGTCGCCTAGACAGAATTCGGGCAGCTTCGTGGTTCAGCGCAAACGCCAGCGCCCGTGCGGAGGCTAAATCATGAAAGGCATGATTGGCAGAAAAGTGGGCATGACCCAGGTCTTTGACGAGCAAGGCACAGCCACCCCTGTGACGGTGATCCAGGCTGGTCCCTGTTATGTGACCCAAGTGCGCAATCAGGCGCGCGATGGCTATGTTTCGGTGCAGTTGGGCTTTGGCGAAACCAAACCCAAGAACTTGACCAAGGGGCAGCTGGGCCACTTGCAAAAGTCGGATCTGCCGGCGCTGCGTCACCTGCGCGAATTCCGCCTGGCTAATGACGCCGCTATCGAAGTCGAAGAAGGGCAAGAAATCACCGTGTCCGTCTTTGAGCGGGGCGAGCGGGTTGATGTCATCGGCACGAGCAAGGGACGGGGGCATGCTGGCACGATTAAGCGGCACGGCTTCGCGCGCGGGCCAAAAACACATGGCCAGTCCGACCGCATGCGCTCGCCCGGTTCGATTGGCATGTGCGCGACGCCAGGTCGCACGCTCAAGGGCAAGAAGATGGCGGGTCGCATGGGCAACGACCGCGTCACGATGCAAAACCTGCCGCTGGTGCTCGTCGATGCCGAGAGGAATCTGCTGGCGGTCAAGGGCTCTGTGCCTGGCGCCAAGGGCGGCATCGTCATGATCCGGCCGGCCAATAAGCGCGCTTGAGCCAGCAACGCGACATTACAGGAGTTATGGCAATGCAGTTTCCAGTCATGAACAGCGCCGGGCAAGAAGTTTCGCAGGTCGAGCTGCCGCCCGATGTATTTGAAACCAAGATCAATGTGGGCTTGATGCACCAGGCATTTGTCCGGCAGATGGCCAATGCCCGTCAAGGCACGCATAGTACGCGCTCTCGCGGGCAGATCCGCGCGACTGGCGGCAAGTGGTATCGGCAAAAGGGCACCGGCCGCGCGCGTCATGGCGCTCAAAGCGCGCCCATTTTTGTCGGTGGCGGCTTGGCGCACGGGCCCAAACCGCGCAATTATTCGAAAAAGATGCCTCGCAAAATGCGCCAAGGTGCCATCCGTTCTGCATTAAGCGCTTTAATCCGCGATGAACAGCTGATTCTCTTGGATAAGCTGGCGATGGACGCGCCAAATACCAAGTCGATGCGCCAGTTGATTGAATCGCTGGTCGGCGAGCAATCGGCGCTGGTCGTCGTAACCGCAGAGCAGAAGACGGTGCGCAAGAGCGTCAGCAATCTGGCGAACGCGCACAGCATCGTTGTCAATTATCTGAATATCCGCGACCTGCTGAAGTACGACAAGGTCATCATGCCGCTGGCAGCGCTGGATGTCGTCAAAAGCCTGTGGGGCAAGGAGAAATACCATGGCTGAGCTGCATATTTACGACATTATCCGCCGCCCGGTCATCACAGAAAAGTCGACCTTGATTGCGGAATTGGAAAACAAATATGTCTTTGAAGTGGCGGGCAAAGCCAACAAGATCCAGATTAAAGAAGCGGTTGAAGAGATCTTTGACCTGGATGGCCAAGTCGTCAAGGTGAACACCATGGTGATGCCAGCCAAGCGCGGCCGGCGTGGGCGCAACGCCTACATCCGCTCGCGGCAATGGAAAAAAGCGGTTGTCACACTGGAAGAGGGCGTGACGATTGAACTCTTTAATGTCTAGGGGAGCATGAGCGATGCCGATCAAGGTATACAAACCCACATCGCCCGGTCGCCGCGACATGACCGGCTTCTCCTTCGAGGAGATCACCAAGAGCAAGCCCGAGCGTTCACTGACGCGCGCGCTGCGCAAGAAGGGTGGTCGCAACAATACCGGGCGCATCACGGTCCGGCATCGTGGCGGCGGGCACAAGCGGCGTTATCGGCTGATTGATTTCAAGCGCGACAAAGAAGATTGCCGCGCCGAGGTCATCGCCATCGAATACGACCCCAACCGCTCGGCTCGCATCGCCTTGCTGCAATATGAAGATGGCGTGAAGAGTTATATCATCGCGCCGATGGGCGTATCGGTCGGCGATACAGTCGGCAATGGCGAGATGAGCGCCCTGCGTCCGGGCAACAGCCGCGCGCTCAAGGACATCCCTTTGGGCACAGTCGTGCACAATATCGAAATGCGGCCTGGCAAAGGCGCGCAGATCGCTCGCAGCGCCGGCACTTCGGCGCAAATTTTGGCAGCCGAAGGCAAGTATGTGACCTTGCGCCTGCCCAGTGGCGAGATGCGCATGATCCTGGGCAGCTGCCGCGCTACCATCGGGCAGGTGGGCAATGCCGAGCATGGCAATGTCAAGCTGGGCAAGGCTGGCCGCAGGCGTTGGCTGGGCTGGCGTCCGACTGTTCGCGGCACAGCGATGGACCCCGCTAGTCATCCACATGGCGGCGGCGAGGGCAAAACCGGCATCGGCATGGCTGCGCCCAAGACGCCCTGGGGCAAAAAAGCGTTGGGCGTTCGCACGCGGCGCAACAAACGCACCGGCCGATTTATTATTCGCCGCCGCGGCAAGCGCCGGTAATCTTCAGGAGGCACCTGCATGTCACGCTCACTAAAGAAGGGCTACTTTGTCCAGCCCAAGCTGCTGGAAAAGGTCGATCGGCTCAACCAACAGAACAAAAAAGTGGTCATCCGCACCTGGAGCCGCGCCAGCACCATCTTTCCGCAGATGGTCGGGCACACCATCGCCGTGCACGACGGGCGCCGGCATGTGCCCATCTACATCACCGAGAACATGGTGGGGCACAAATTAGGCGAATTCGCGCCGACTCGCACCTTCCGTGGTCATATCACTGATAGCAGACGATAGGGACGATGCCGATGGAAGTGCGAGCGATTACCCGCTACCTGCCTATATCGCCACAAAAGCTGCGGCTGGTCTGCGACAAGGTGCGCGGGATGGATGCCGAAGAAGCGCTGGTCGTGCTGCGATTCATGCCCCAAAAGGGTTCAGATATCGTCAGCAAAACATTAAATTCGGCGATGGCCAACGCAGTCAACAACTTCGACCTCAACCGCGAAGAGTTGTATGTTTCGCAAATCTACGCCGGCGATGGTCCGACACTAAAGCGCTTCAAGGCTGGCGCGCGCGGCCGTTACAAGCCGCGTTTGAAACGTACAGCGCACCTGTGGGTGATGGTGGCAGAACGAGAGGAAGAAGACTAATGGGTCGCAAGGTTCATCCAAAAGGCTTTCGTCTTAAAGTCATCCGCGAGTGGGATGCCCGCTGGTATGCAGAGGGCGAGCGGTTTGTCAACCTGCTGATGGAAGACCGGCAGATTCGCAAGTTCATCCGCCAGAAGACGACGCGCGCCGGCGTTTCGCGCATTGAAATCGAACGGCAACCCAATCTGGTCATTATCACCATCAATACCGTGCGTCCCGGCTTGATTATCGGGCGCAAGGGCGAAGCGGTCAAAGAATTGCGCCAGCAGCTGCAAGACATGACCGGTAAGACTGTCAAAGTCGAAGTCAGCGAGATCGACAAGCCCGACCTGGATGCCAAACTGGTGGCGGACAATGTTGCCAGCCAGTTGGTGCGGCGCATTGGCCACAGCCGGGCGATGAAACGCGCGATCATGCAAGCGATGCGTCAAGGCGCGGGCGGCATTCGCATCGAAGTTAGCGGGCGGCTGGGTGGCTCGGACATGGCGCGGCGCGAATGGCTTTTTGATGGGCGCGTGCCCCGCAACACCCTGCGCGCCGATATTGATTATGGTTTTTCCGAGGCGCTGACAACCTTTGGACAAATCGGCGTCAAAGTCTGGATTTACAAGGGCGACATCTTGCCAGGCGAAGACCCGTTCAGCACCGGCGCGCAACGCAGCAGCCAGCCCGATGGCAGACGCCGCCGCAACTAGCGGTTGCGGGAAAACGAGGAGAGCGGCAACCATGTTGATGCCCAAACGCAGAAAGTACAACAAACAGATGCGCGGTCGCATGCGTGGCAAAGCCCGCCGTGGCGCTGTCGTGCAGTTTGGCGATTATGGCTTGCAGGCGCTGGAGCCCAGTTGGGTCACCAGCCGACAGATCGAAGCCTGCCGCCGCGCTATGGTGCGTTATATTCGCAGGCGCGGCAAAGTTTGGATCCGCATCTTCCCTGACAAGCCGGTCACCCAAAAAGCCGCCGAAACCCGCATGGGCAAAGGCAAAGGCTCGGTCGAGAAGTGGGTTTGCGTCGTCAAGCCAGGTCGCATCTTGTTTGAAATGAGCGGCGTTCCTGAAGCTGATGCCCGTGAAGCGCTGCGCCTCGCCGCGCACAAGCTGCCGATCAAAACCAAGTTTGTCAAGCGTTTTGACCCGATCTCCGGACGGGAGGTCAACTGATGTATATGAACGAAATCCGCGAATTGTCCGATGATGCCATCCTTGATCGGATCGAAGACCTTAAGGTCGAAATGTATACTTATCGCATCCAGCAGGCTTCGGGCGAGTTGCAAGACACCACGTTGTTCCGCAAAGCCCGGCGCGATATCGCTCGGCTGAAAACTGCCCTGCGTGAGCGCGAACTGGCTGCGGAACTGGTTGGGCAAGGAGGAAGCAATGCCGAATAACCGCAAGCGCCTGGTGGGCACGGTTGTCAGCGACAAGATGCAAAAAACAGTCGTGGTCGCCATCGAAAACCGCAAGATGCACCCGGTCTATCATAAGGTCGTCACCTCCACAAAAAAGGTGATGGCGCATGACGAGACCGGCGCTGGCATCGGCGCGCTGGTGCGCATCGTGCAGAGTCGCCCCATCAGCAAACGCAAGCGCTGGGTGGTCGAGACTGTGCTGGAAGCGCCGCCCGAACTGGATAGCTGAGCTAGGCGCAGGCGCGCTGCAAGAACGGAGAGAGCAAACCGATGATTCAGACAGAATCGCGCATGAAAGTCGCCGACAATAGTGGCGCGCAGGAGATCCTGGTTATCCGCGTCATGGGGGGCTCGCGAGTCAAATACGGCCATGTCGGCGATATCGTGGTGGCGACGGTCAAATCGGCGTCGACCAGCGGCGCTGTCAAAAAAGGCGAGTTGGTGCGCGCTGTAATCGTACGCACGCACAAGGAATATCGCCGCGCCGATGGCTCGACCATTCGCTTTGATGACAACGCCGCGGTGGTGCTAGCGGAAGACCTGGAAAACCCGCGTGGGACGCGAGTATTTGGACCGGTGGCGCGTGAGCTGCGCGACAAGGGATTCATGAAGATCGTCTCGCTTGCGCCCGAGACTTTGTAACAAAGGACAGCCACATGCAACGAGTGCAGCAAGGGGACACGGTCGAGGTGATCGCCGGACGCGACAAGGGCTTGCGCGGCGAAGTCGTCCGTGTTTTGGTGAAGAAGAACCGCGTCATTGTCAATGGCGTTAACATTTTGAAGCGGCATCAAAAGGCGCGCCCCGGCCCCGGCGGGCAGCAGATCCCCGCCCAGATCATCGAATTCGAGGCACCGCTCCATTTGTCGAATGTGATGCTGGTCTGCCCGCACAGCGATGAGCGCACGCGCGTTGGCTATCGCATAAACAGCGCTGGCTTGAAGGTGCGCTATAGCAAAAAAAGCGGCAGAGATATCGAGTAACCTGGGCGAGGCGATACCATGGAAAACCGCATGTACACCCGCTATGTTGAAGAGGTCGTGCCGACCTTGACGCAGGAGTTCGGCTATACCAACCGCATGCAGGTGCCGACCATCAGCAAGATTACGCTGAATATCGGCGTTGGCGAAGCCATTGACGAGCCGCGCTCGCTGGATGGCGCGGTGCAAGACCTGATGACGATCACGGGCCAGCAGCCGGTGGTGACGCGTGCCAAGAAGAGTATCGCCACTTACAAGCTGCGCGAGGGCAGGGCGATCGGTGCCAAGGTTACATTGCGCCGCGAACGGATGTGGGCGCTGTATGACCGGCTGGTCAATATCGCGCTGCCGCGCATCCGCGACTTTCGAGGCGTACCCGCGAAACTGGACGGCCGCGGCAACTTCACGGTCGGCTTGCGTGAGCAGCTGGTCTTCCCAGAGATCGACTTTGACAAGATCGACAAGGTGCGCGGGATGGAAATCTCTATCGTGACCACCGCCAAGACTGATGAGGAAGGGCGGCGTTTGCTGGCGTTGCTCGGCATGCCTTTCCAGGGGAATTAGAGGGGAACCTATGGCAAAGAAATGTATGCAGTATCGGGAAGAGCGGCGCAAATACCCGGTGCGTGTGCGCAACCGCTGCAAGGTATGCGGGCGTCCGCGCGCCTATATCCGGCGTTTTGGCCTATGTCGCATCTGCTTCCGCGAAATGGCGCTGGAAGGCGAGATTCCCGGCGTTGTAAAGGCGAGCTGGTAGGAGGGCGGTTATCGTGTCTAATGTTACCAACGATCCCATTGCCGATATGCTGACGCGCATCCGCAACGCCTTGGTTCGTGGCAAGCCCGAAGTGATCGTGCCCAAATCCAACATTAAGGTGGAGATCGCCCGCATCCTCAAGGAAGAGGGCTATATCCACGAATTCAGCATCGGTGATGAGAGTCCCGTGCCTTTGATCAACGTTCAACTCAAATACATCGGCAGCCGGCGCGACCGACAGCCAGTCATCACGCAGCTGCGGCGGATCAGCAAACCAGGTCGGCGCGTGTATCGCAAGCGGCGCGAGCTGCCTATTGTGCTCAGCGGCACTGGCATCGCCATCGTCACCACGCCAAAAGGCGTAATGACCGCCCAGCAAGCGCGGCGCGATGGCGTCGGTGGCGAAGTGCTCTGCTACATCTGGTAGGCGGGGAGGGAAGCGCAATGTCACGCATAGGCAAGCAGCCGGTCGTGCTGCCCGACAAGGTCACTGTCCACATCGACCGCAACAGCGTCACGATCAGTGGTCCGAAAGGTCAATTGAGCCGCGACTTCAACCCCGATATGGCCATCTGCCAGGAGAATGGCAGCATCATTGTTGCTCGTCCGTCTGACCAGCGGCATCACAAAGCCCTGCACGGATTGACGCGCGCTCTGCTCGCCAACATGGTCGAGGGTGTTTCCAGCGGCTATCGCAAGACCCTGCAGATCCAAGGCGTCGGCTATCAGGCGACCCTGCAAGGCAGCAATTTGCAGCTGAGGCTGGGACATTCGCACGAGGTCATCGTCGAGCCACCTGCGAATATCACCTTTGATGTGCCAAAAGATTCGCGGGGCACTCTCATCCATGTCGACGGCATCGACAAGCAGGTGGTCGGACAAGTTGCTGCGGATATACGTGGCTGGCGGCCGCCCGAGCCATACAAGGGCAAAGGCGTGCGCTATCTGGGCGAATATGTGCGGCGCAAAGCGGGCAAAGCCGGCAAACGCTAGCCGACCGCGAAACGAGGAATTGGAACGATGGCAGATATTAAGGGTCGCAGAAAAGTTTTGGCGCGCAAGAGACGACATCGGCGCGTGCGCAGACGAATCTCTGGCACGGCTGCGCGCCCGCGCATGAGCGTGTATCGCAGCAACCGCAACATGTTTGTGCAGGTCATTGACGATGTTGCGGGGCGCACTCTGGTCGCGTGTTCGACTATCGACCGCGAGCTGGCGCCGCAACTGGGCGACAGCAGCAAGCTGGAAGCGGCAAAACTGGTCGGACAGACAGTTGCCGAGCGGGCAAAGGCGGCTGGCATCCATGTCGTTGTGTTTGACCGCGGCGGATTTACCTACACCGGACGGGTGGCGGCTGTTGCGCAGGCTGCCCGCGAAGCCGGATTGCAAGTTTAGGCGGGAGTTGGCAGATGGCAGATCGCAGAAGACGTGATTCGCGTCGCAACCGCGACGAAGAACGCGATGAATTTGACGAGCGCGTGGTGGATATCCGCCGCGTGGCAAAGGTAATCAAGGGCGGACGGCGCTTCGCCTTTCGAACCGTCGTCGTCGTCGGCGACAGCAAAGGTCGAGTCGGCATCGGCATTGGCAAGGCGCGGGCTGTGCCCGACAGCATCCGCAAAGCCTCAGAGCGGGCGCGCCGCAATATCGAGACGGTCGCCCTGTCGGGCACGACCATTCCCTACACCGTAATCGGGCGGCATGGCGGGGCGCGCGTGCTGTTGAAGCCGGCTGCGCCCGGCACCGGCGTCATCGCTGGCGGCGGCGTTCGCGCTGTGCTGGAGGTGGTCGGCGTGCGCAACATTTTGACCAAAAGCCAAGGCAGCGCCAACTTGCTGAATGTCACGATGGCGGCTCTGGATGCGCTTAAGCAACTGCGCAGCGCCGCGCGAATCGCCGAGATGCGTGGCAAACGTCCCTACGAAGTCGCGCCATTCTGGGAGCGCCGCCGCGAAGGAGCCGACAATGCCTGAGCGCGCTGGCAAGCTGCTGAAGGTAACCTTGGTCAAAAGCCCGATCGGTTATAATAGCCGCCAGAAAGCGACTGTCAAATCCTTGGGCTTGCGGCGAATGCGCCAATCGGTGCTCATCGGCGATGCGCCGCAAATTCGTGGCATGATCGCCAAGGTCAGCCATTTGGTGGCTGTAGAAGAGGTCGAGACATGAGATTGCATGATTTGAAGCCCGACAAAGGCAGCAGACGCCGGCGCAGACGCGTCGGCCGGGGCATCGCCGCCGGGCGAGGCAAGACCGCCGGGCGCGGCCACAAGGGACAAGGCGCGCGCAGCGGCGGCGGCAAAGGCCCCTATTTTGAAGGCGGACAACTGCCTTTGGTGCGGCGTCTGCCTTTCAAACGCGGCTTCACCAACATCTTTGGCATTGTCTTCCAAGAAGTGAATGTGGATCTGCTCGAAGCCCGCTTTGACGATGGCGCTGTGGTCGATGGCGCGGCGCTGGCAGCGGCTGGCTTGGTGCGCGATGCCGACGAGCCTATCAAGGTGTTGGGGCGCGGCGAACTGGCGAAGAAGCTGGACGTGCATGCCAACAAGTTCACCAAGAGCGCTGCCGCAAAAATCGAAGCGGCTGGCGGCTCTGCCCATGCCCATGCCTTGAAAGTGACTGGCGCGCGCGCAACGGTCAAACGGCTGCGCAAGGTTGACCTGCAGCGACTGTATGGCGAGGCTGACCCGGCATAACCAGATCCCGGCGACTGAGTGACGAGGACACGATCTGATGATACAAGCATTGCGTAACGCTTGGCGCTTGCCCGATGTGCGCAACAAGCTGCTGTTTACCACCTTCATTTTGATCGTCTACCAATTCGCCGCGCATGTGCCGGTGGTGGGTGTCGATCGGAGTGTGCTGCGGCAGGTCTTCGAAAGCGGCAGCAGCGCGGGCAACTTGATCCAGGTGATGAACCTGCTTTCGGGCGGGGCGGTCGCCAACTTCAGCGTCATCGCCAATGGCGTCTACCCCTATATCACCGCTTCCATCATCTTCCAGTTGCTGGTGCCCATCGTGCCGGCGCTGGAGCGAATCCAACGCGAGCCGGGCGGCCAAGAAAAGATCCAGCGCTATACCTATTTTGTGTCTATCCCCATGGCGGTCTTGCAGGCGCTGGGGCAGATCAGCATTTTCAATCTGGCGACTGGCACCGGCGCGGAGATTATTCCCGGCTTCGGCTTTGGCATCGGCAGCAACATTTTGCTGACTGTATCAGTGCTGACGACCATGACGGCGGGCACGATGTTCGCTATCTGGCTGGGCGAACTGATCACCGAGCAGGGCATCGGCAACGGCATTTCCATCATCATTTTCGCTGGCATTGTCGCGCAAGCCCCCCAGAACCTGATCCAGCTTTTGACGCAGCAGCCCGACCGAACACTATACAACCTGGCGCTCTTTATCGTCATCACGGTGCTCAGCGTGCTGGCTGTCGTGGTGATTCAAGAAGGCGTGCGCCGCGTGCCGGTTCAATACGGGCGGCGTGTGCGCGGCAACCGGCAATTTGCCCAGCAAGACAGCTTCATTCCCCTGCGCGTCAATCCAGTGGGCATGATCCCGCTGATATTCGCCCAGTCGATCATCACCTTTCCCGCCATCATCGCCAGTCTGTTCCCGCCCGGCGCGGTCGGCAATACCATCCAGACGACCTTCGGCAACCAGCAGGGCTTGCTGTATTGGGGCACTTTCTTCCTGATGACGGTTGGCTTCACCTTCTTCTATGCGGAGGTCATGGTGGGCAACCAAAACCTGGCTGAGAACTTGCAGCGCAATGGCGGCTTTATCCCGGGCATCCGCCCCGGCAAGCGCACCGAAGATTTCATCAAGTCGACGACGCGGCGCATCACCTTTGTGGGCGCGTTCTTCTTGGGTGTCATCGCCATCATCCCCGGCGTGGTTGATCTGGTCAATCGCATCATTTTTCCGCTGGAGGCATCGGCGGGCGGCGCGGTCATCAATGCCGGGCTGGTTATCTCCGGCTCGGGTTTGATCATCGTGGTCGGCGTGGTCATCGACACCATGCGCCAGCTGGAAGCGCAGTTGGTCATGCGCAATTACGAAGGCTTTATGCGCTAGTCGCGGACGAGTCATTTCAAACCTGGAGCCGAGCCTGGCGCATGCTCGGCTCTATTTTTGTCCGCATCTCGCGGATGAATGTGGAGGTTAGTCATCATGAGCTTGAATGTGATATTGATGGGCGTGCAGGGCGCTGGCAAGGGCTTGCAAGCCAAACGAATCGAAGCGCGCTATGGCATCCCCCAGGTATCGACTGGCGACCTGTTCCGGGCGATGCGCGTACGCAGCGACTCGCTGGCGCGCAATGTGCAGAACATCATGGCGACAGGCTTTCTTATTGATGACGCCACCACCAATGTAATCGTCGCCGACCGTCTCGCCCAACGTGATACGCGCGCTGGTTTCATCCTGGATGGCTATCCACGCAATCAGGCGCAAGCCGCTTTTTTGGAAGAGCACCTGGCACAGCAAGGCACGAGCCTCAATGCGGTGCTGCTGCTGGAGCTGGACCTGTATGTCGCCTTCAAGCGCGCCTTTGGGCGGGTAACGGCGGCCGATGGCAGCAGCTACAACTGTTATTACAAGACTGGCGGTGTCGATTTTCATTGGCTGGCGGATGTAAATGGGCAATTTCCGCCGCGCCTGGAAGCGACCCAGGCTGACAGCGACGCGCCACTCAGACGCCGACCCGACGATGCCAGCGCCGACGCCATCATCCATCGCATTGATACCTATGTGGAGACGACACAGCCGCTGATTGATTATTTCGCCGCCAAAGACCTGCTGCGCAAGATCAACGCCGACCAAAGCATCGAAGCAGTCTGGGCAGATATTGAGCGCGCGCTGGACCAAGCCTGATGCTTGCGCAAGCCAGCGAAGAACAGCCCGCGCCGGTGCTTAAAACGCCCCAAGAAATCGAAATCATGCGCGAGGCCGGCCGCATTGTCGCCATAGCCCACGAAGCCGTGCGGCAGGCTATCGCGCCCGGGGTCAGCACCAAAGCCCTCGATACGCTCGCTGAATCAGTCTTGCGCGACCATGGCGCAGAGCCCAGTTTCCTCGGTTATGTGCAAGGCGAGCGGCCGCCTTATCCCGCCACCATCACCGCCTCGATCAATCACGAGTTGGTGCATGGCATCCCGTCTGAATCGCGAATCCTGCGCGAAGGCGACATCATCGGCATCGATCTCGCCTGCAAGTATCGCGGCTTTATCGGCGATGCGGCGTATACCCACGCGGTCGGACGAGTCTCGCAGTCGGCGCGGCGGCTCATGCAAGCCACCGAGGCAGCGCTGACGGCTGCCATCCAGGCTTCCACGCTCGGCAAGCGCATCAGCGATGTCGCCCGAGCCACTGCCAAAGTCGCTGGTCGCATGGGCTACAGCGTCGCGCTGGAATATACAGGGCACGGCGTTGGGCGCGCCATGCACGAAGCGCCCCAGGTGCCCAACTGGTGGCACAGCCGCAAAAGCAAGTTCCAATGGCAGGACCATGACCTGCAAATCGGCATGACTTACGCCATCGAGCCCATGCTGATCGCTGGCCGACCTGAGCTGATCGAGCTGGACGATGGCTGGACAGTCGCAACCAAAGATGGCTCGCTGACCGCCCACTTCGAACACACCATCGCTATCACCGAAACGGGTCCGCGCATCTTGACCTCGCCGGCATATCCGTGATTCGCGCGCTATGCCTGCTCACCTGCCTGTTTGGCTTGTTGAGGTCTGCGCCGGTTTTTTCTCAAGGCGCACTGCCCAACTATGAAGTGGGCGCTTGCCCAGAGATCGTGCTCTGGATGGCCTTTCTTGAGGTGGACCTGCTCAGTTGCGGCTACCTGCATGTGCTCGAAGACCGAGCGGCTGGCGAGGACAGCGCCAGGCTGCGCTTGTTTGTGCTGCGCTTGGCGGCGCAGATTCAGCGAGACAACCCGCCAGTTATTTATTTGGCGGGCGGCCCCGGCGACGCGGCATCGGCGTCTTTGGGAGATTTGTTGGGCTCGCCGCTGCGAACCTGGAACGAGCTCATTTTGATTGATCAACGCGGCACCGGCTTTTCCCAGCCGTCGTTGAACTGCGCGGAAAATGACGAAATGACGAGCGAAGATTCGCTGGCGACATGCCGGGCGCGCATGCTGGCGGCGGGCATCAACCTGGCGGCTTATCACACCGTCGCCAGCGCGCAGGATGTGCAAGATCTGCTGATTGCGCTAGATTTGCCAGTCGCCAATATCTATGGCATATCGTATGGGACGCGGCTGGCGCTGACTTTGGCGCGCGACTTCCCCCAGCGGCTGCGCGCATTGATTCTCGATGGCGTCGTGCCTTGGCAAGCCCAGAGCCTCACCGAGCAAGCCGCCAATGCCAATCGCGCTTTTGAACAACTGTTTGTCGATTGCGCCGCCAGCCCAAACTGCAGCGCCGCTTATCCCGATCTGCGCGACAGGTTTGACCGCGTGATCGATAGGCTGAGTCAAGAGCCAGCCCTGGTCATCCACTTGCCGACAGGCGAAGCAACCTGGATGGACGGCGAAGCCTGGGTCAATAGCGTATTCGAATTGCTCTACGACACAAGCCTGATACCGTGGCTGCCGGCGATGATCAGCGCGCATGCCGCTGGCGAGTACGATTTCCAAGCGCCTGCTGCGCCACCCCAACCGGCATCGCTGGCTGGCGCTGAACCAGTTAGACCGTTATTGCCCGGTTATGCCTATGATATTGATGGACATAGCGAGGGTATGCACTACAGCGTCATCTGCACTGAGACGGCTCCGTTCGCAGACACAGCCGATTTGATCGCGACTGGCGAGCAGCTGCCGCCGCGCATCGATGCTGCGCTGACCAAAGCCGCTATGCAGATCGTTGATGATTGCCGTGTTTGGGATGTGCCCGCAGCCGCTGCCAATGCGAAGCGGCCGATCCTCAGCGAAATCCCGACCTTGCTGCTTTCTGGCGCTTACGACCCGATAACGCCGCCCGCCTGGGCTGATGCAGCCGCGCAATACCTGAGCGCCAGTTGGCATTTTGTCTTGCCGGCCGCGGGACATGGCGCGCTGAGCAATAGCGATTGCGCCGCTTCTCTTGCGCAGGCTTTTTTGCGCCAGCCGACTGTGGAGCCGGCTGCCGACTGCCTCGCAGCGCTGCGGCCGCCCGATTTTCATCACCGATGACGATTCTGTTATGAACAAAAGTTATCCTTTACCTGCGCGCGGACCCATGCTATAGTGCTCTTTCGTTGTCAGCGTGCCAGATGGCGGGGAGTTTTGCGCCAGCGCGTGCAAGGTCGAATACTGAGGAACAGCCAATGAAAGTATCAGCTAGTGTCACGCGGCGCTGTCCGAAATGCCGTGTCATCAAGCGCAAGGGCCGCATCATGATCATCTGTGAAAATCCCAAGCACAAGCAAAGGCAGGGCTAGAGCTAGCCCAAAGCTAACCAGGAGACAGATCCATGGCGAGAATTGAAGGAGTAGACTTGCCACGTGACAAGCGAGTCGTCATTGGTTTGACCTATATCTATGGTATTGGCCGGTCGACAAGCCAGCGCCTCTTGGACAGCGCGGGCATCAATCACAGTACGCGTGTGCGCGATCTCAGTGAAAGCGAAGTGCAGCGTCTGCGTGAATTGATCGTCAGCTTGACGACCGAAGGCGACCTGCGCCGGCAGACCCAGCTTAATATCAAACGCTTGATGGAGATAAACTCGTATCGCGGCTTGCGGCATCGGCGGCGGCTGCCCGCGCGGGGCCAGCGGACGCGCACCAATGGACGGACGCGGCGCGGCAAAAAGCAAACAGTCGCAGGGCGCGGACGGCGGCGCGGAGCGACAAAAAAGTAGCGATTCGCCGAGCGCATCAGGCGGTGGGCGCTGATCATTTGCGCGCCTTTTGCGCAATATTCACTTTGACACGTTGAAAGACGAACCGGACGAGTAACGATTAGGCAATTTGGAGCAGCCGCATGGCAAGAGCAAGAAGAGCTGGCCGCAGCGCTGGCCGGCGGGTCTACAAAAATATCCCGTATGGGCAGGCGCACATCTATGCGACCTTCAACAACACCATCATTTCCATGACCGACCAGTCCGGGAATGTCATCACCTGGGCGAGCGCTGGCACATCCGGTTTCACTGGCAGCCGCAAGAATACACCGTATGCGGCACGCATGGCTGCCGAAACAGCCGCTGCCAACTCGCAGCAGCACGGCATGAAAGAGGTTGATATCTTTGTCAAGGGGCCTGGTCCAGGCCGCGAAGCAGCCATTCGTTCCATCCAGCAGAGTGGCTTGAAGGTCCGCTCGATCAGCGATGTGACTCCCGTGCCGCACAATGGCGTGCGGCCGCCCAAACGGCGGCGCGTCTAGCCGAAAGGACTTAACGACTCTATGGTGTTTCCTGCAACTTCGTCAGATTTTGGGCCGGCGGCGGTCGCTGAGGTCAGCTCTGTAACCGCCAACATGGTGCTGCCACACCGAATCGAGTGTGAACACCCCACGCGCGACTATGGGCGTTTTGTCATCGGGCCTTTGGAAAGCGGCTATGGCTTGACGCTCGGCAATGGCTTGCGGCGTGTTTTGCTGTCGTCGTTGCCCGGCGCATCGATAACCAGTGTGCGCGTATCCGATGTGAATCACGAATTTTCCAAGATACCCGGCGTGCGGGAAGATATGACGCAGCTCATCTTGCAGCTCAAGCAGCTGCGGCTGGTGCTGCACGGCGTTGAAAGCTCGCGCATGCGGCTGGAACACCGTGGCGCGGAAGGCACTGTCACAGCTGGCGACATCGCTGCGCCGCCCGAAGTGCAGATCGAAAACCCCAGCCTCTATTTGTTCACGGTCGATGACCGCGATGCCCACATTGAAATGGAATTTGAGGTGGGCAGCGGGCGCGGCTTCAGCCCAGCTGAGGACCGGGGACGATTGCCAATCGGCGAGCTGCCTGTCGATGCCATCTTCAGCCCGATCAAGCGTGTCAACTTCGAGGTCGAGCGCGCTCGCGTCGGCCAGCGCACCAACTACGACCGCCTGGTGCTTGAGCTTTGGACTGACGGCACCATCCGCCCGCAGGAAGCGTTGGCGCAAGCGGCGCAGATTATGATGCACCATCTCAAGGTCGTCGCTGGCGTCGACGAAGAATGGTTCCAAGCCATTGAGCTGCCCGCGCCAATCGACGACGAACCGACCTACCCGCCACTGTATGACAAGCCGATTGAGGAGCTGGATTTGAGCGTGCGCGTTTTTAATTCGCTCAAGCGCACTGGCGTGACTTCGGTGGGCGATGTGCTGGATCTGCTGCATCGCGGACCAGACGCCATGCTCGCTATCCGCAATTTTGGCGAAAAGTCGCTGGACGAGCTGACCGAGAAGCTGGCGGAAAAGAACTATTGGCCCCTCGATCGGGCAGAATAAGCGACTAGCGAGGCGCGGACATGCGACACCGACATCACGGCAAAAAACTTAATCGCAGCAGCAGTCACCGCAAGGCGCTGCGCATGAACCTGGCTACTGCGCTGCTCAAGCGCGGACGCATCCGCACGACCTTTCACAAAGCCAAGTTTGTGCAGGGCCACGCCGAGCGGCTGATCACCATTGCCAAACGCGGACTGGCGCGGGCAGAAGCGCGTGGCGATGACCTGATCGCCGTGCATGCGCGCCGCCAGGTGGCTCGCCGGCTGAACAATGACCGCG
The DNA here is from genome assembly GCA_026709625.1 of Chloroflexota bacterium. GTDB lineage: Bacteria > Chloroflexota > Anaerolineae > Aggregatilineales > Phototrophicaceae > UBA6055. The sequence goes on along the minus strand of JAPOSR010000039.1, from coordinate 49,060 downwards.
TGCTGGTCGGCAAGGTGTTTGACGAGCTCGCGCCTTTGTATGCCGATCGTCCCGGCGGCTACACGCGCATATTGAAGCTGGGTCCGCGCAAAGGAGATAATGCCGAAATGGCTTTGATTGAGCTGGTTGATTACGCAGACGAGGATTGAGCTATCGACAATTGATGACCCGTTACGGGGCGCTGCTTGCCTATGACGGCACAGCCTACCAAGGCTTCCAGCGACAGCCCGCGCCAGCGCCAAGCATCCAGGCAGCGGTCGAGACGGCGCTGAGCAGGTTATGTGGACGGGATGTGACGATTGTGGCGGCGGGGCGAACGGATGCAGGCGTGCATGCGGCCGGGCAAGTCATCGCCTTTGATATGGCTTGGCGGCACAGCGAGTCTGATTTGCAGCGAGCGATGAATTCGCAGCTGCCACTGGACATCGCCTTGCAAAGCTGTTGGAGCGCCCCGGATTTTCACCCGCGCTACGATGCGCTCTGGCGGCAATATGCCTACCGAATCAGAACGGCTGGGGCTCGCAGCCCCTTGACGGCGCGCTACGAATGGCAGTTGGCTGGGGTGGAACTGGACATGGCGAGGATGCAAGCGGCGGCGGAACACTGCCTGGGCGAGCGCGACTTTGCCACTTTTGGCAGGCCGCCGCAGGCTGGCAGCATCAACACGATTCGCAACGTTTATATGTCGCGCTGGAGCAAAGTGGCAGAGGAAGATGGCGAAATCTGGACATATCGCATCCGCGGCACCGCTTTCTTGTATCACATGGTGCGCCGTTTGGTCGGGACGCTGGTGATGGTGGGCAGAGGCAGGCTGACAGTGAAGGAGTTCGCAGCCATCTTGAACAGCCGCGACCTACAGCGAGCCAAGCGCTTGGCTCCGCCACAGGGTTTGACACTGGAAGCGGTGGGTTATCCGCCTGGTATTTGGGAAACAGCAAGGGGCGAGAGCGCAAAAGCAGAGTCGGCGCATCGCTGGAGGAACAATGATGAAGCAAGCAATTCAAAAGACACACGCGACAAAACCGGCTGATATTGAGCGCCGCTGGTTCGTGATTGACGCCCGCGGCATGACGCTCGGCCGCCTCGCATCCAAGGTCGCGCCCATCTTGCGCGGCAAGCATAAACCCTATTTCACCCCGCATTTGGATACGGGCGATTATGTCATCATCGTCAATGCCGACAAAATCCATGTCACTGGCAAACGTCTCGATCAGAAGATCTATTATCGTCATTCTGGCTATCCTGGCGGTTTGAAACAAATGACCTTGCGCGAGCTGATGAGCCGCTTTCCCACCCGCGCGCTGCAATTCGCTATCAAAGGCATGCTGCCCAAGGGGCCTCTGGGCAGGCAGATGTACCGCAAACTCAAGATATACGCCGGCGCTGACCATCCGCACCAGGCTCAGCAGCCGCAAATGCTCGAGCTCTAGGCGAGCCGGCAAGGAGACCATCATGTCAGCACAATACTACGAAGGCATCGGGCGGCGCAAATCGGCATCGGCGCGCGTGCGGCTCTTTCCGGGCGGCACCGGCCGTTTTATCATCAATGGCAAGGCAGGCGAGGATTACTTGCCTCGCTTTGGCGATATGCTGGTCTGCCTGGCACCTCTGACGCATATTGGACAAGAGCGCAGCTATGATGTCACCGTGCATGTCAGTGGCGGCGGCATCACCGGGCAGCGAGATGCTATCTTGCTGGGCGTGGCGCGCGCGCTGGAAAAGATCGACCCTGACCTGCGCGGCGCCTTGAAGCGCGAGGGCTTTCTTTCGCGCGATGCCCGCGTCAAAGAGCGCAAAAAGCCTGGCTTGAAGCGCGCCCGCAAAGCGCCTACTTATACCAAGCGCTAGCTCGCCAGCGCAGCCAGACGCCCTGCGCAGACGCTCGATTCATCGGCGAGAAAAAGGACTGCGTCATCTCCAGCCGCGCAAAAATAACGATTGTCGGTTTGGGGCCAGGCTCTGCTGAGCACCTGACTCGCCGTGCTTGGCGTGCCTTGCAAGACGCCGACGCGCTCTACCTGCGCACGAATCGGCATCCCGCAGTTGCCGAACTGCCAACCACCGAGCAATACATCAGCTTTGACGATATTTACGAAGCCCACAGCCGCTTTGATGATGTCTATGCCCAGATCACAGCGCGGCTGCTGGATGCGGCGCGGCGCGGCGAATCGCCCGTCTATGCTGTGCCTGGCGACCCGTTGGTTGGCGAAGCGACCGTCACACGCCTGCTGCCACTCGCTGCGCAAGCGAATCTGCCAGTCGAAATCATACACGGGCTGAGCTTTATCGAGCCTTGTCTGGCGCAGTTGCAGATCGACGCGCTGGATGGCTTGCAGATCTTGGATGCGCTGGAAATCGCCGCGGCATATCACCCGCTCACCAACCCGGCCTTGCCGGCGCTGCTGGCGCAAGTCTACAGCCGTGGCGTCGCTTCCGATCTTAAACTGACCTTGATGAACCAGTATCCAGATACTTTCCCGGTCAAGCTCTTGCACGCTGCCGGCACCGACGCGGCGCTGGTGGAGGCGCTGCCCTTGTACGAAATTGACCGCAGCCCGCATATAGGCGTTATGACCGCTCTCTTTTTGCCACAGTTGGACGCGCTCAGCAGTTTTCAATCTTTGCAAAATATCATCGCTCAGTTGCGCTCGCCCGCTGGCTGCCCTTGGGACCGCAAGCAGACTCACCAGTCGCTGCGCCCTTTTTTGATCGAAGAAGCCTATGAAATGCTGGAGGCGCTAGACACATCCGATCCCGCCGCGCTATGCGAAGAAATGGGCGACCTGCTGCTGCAAATCGCGCTGCACACGCAGATTGCGGTTGACGAAGGCGAATTCCAGATGGCTGATGTGCTGCGTCAGCTGAATCAAAAGCTGATTCGCCGCCACCCGCATATCTACGCCGATGTCGAGGTCGCGGGCGACAGCGACAAGGTCGCGCGCAACTGGGAAGACATCAAGCGCGCCGAAAAAGCCACGCTGGCCGGCAGCAGCCGCTCGATCCTTGATGGCATCCCCAAGATGGCGCCGGCGCTGCTGGTGGCGTATCGCTATTCGGCTCGCGTCGCCAAGGTCGGTTTCGATTGGGAAGATGTTCAAGGCGTCATCGCTAAAGCCCATGAAGAATGGGGCGAGATATTTTCTGCTGAAAGTGATGCGGCGCGCGCGCTCGAAATCGGTGACTTGATCTTTGTGCTGGCGAATTGGCTGCGCTGGCTGGGCGTGGATGACCCCGAAAGCCTGATGCGCTCAATCAACGCCAAGTTCTACCAGCGTTTTCGCTATGTGGAAGAGCAGGCTTTGGCGCGGGGACTAGCGCTTTCGGACATGTCGCTCGCTCAGTTGGAAGCCTGGTGGCAGCAAGCCAAACAGTTGGAGAAGTGATGTCGGCAGAGACGCTGCTGGAAGGGTGGTTGTCCATCCAGGCGGCGCTGGCGACCGGTTCGCGGACCATCCATCAGTTGCTTCTGGACGAGGGCAAGCGCTACGACTGGCGCATGAGCCAGTTGGCTCGCCAAGCGGTTGCAGCGGGCATCTCCGTGGCCTACCGTCCACGCGCCGACATTGACAGCATGGCAGACGGAGCAAGTCATGGCGGTATCGTGGCTCTGGTGGGCGAGCGCCGCTTTGTTTCGCTGGACAGACTGCTAGAAGCCGACTCAGCCGCTTTCATCGTTATGTTGGATGGCATCGAAGACCCGTACAACTTTGGTGGGGCGATCCGCGCTTTGTATGCGGCTGGCGCGCATGGTTTGGTCCTCCGACCGCGCAACTGGACCAGCGCCAGCGCCATTGTCGGGCGTGCCAGCGCCGGCGCCAGCGAACGAATCCCCGTCGCGATTGCTCAACATGCCGCCGCAGCCGCCCAATTTTTCCGCGCGCGAGGTTTGGCTGTTGCGCAGGCAGCCAATGCCGCCGAGTCGACATCGCTTTTCGCCGCCGACCTGACCCAGCCGCTTTTTTTGCTGATTGGCGGCGAGCGCCGCGGCTTGCCTCGCTCTTTGTCGCAGCGCGCCGATATGCAGCTGCGCATCCCTTATGGGCGCGAGTTTTCGGCCTCGCTGGGCACGGTTAGCGCGGTTGCCGCCATCGCTTTCGAAGTCTTGCGCCAACGCAGCTAACCCGCCTGCGCCTGTCGCATTCTGGCAAGCTCTGCTAGTATGCTGGCAGCCTCATCATCGGCGCAAACCAGGGAGAAACTTGATGAAAGCGCTCATACTTGCGGCGGGACAGGGCACGCGCCTGCGCCCCGTTACCTTGACGATGCCGAAGTCGCTGGTGCCGGTCGCCAACCGCTGGCTGATCAGTTATGCCATAGACGCGCTCAAAGAGGCTGACTTGCTTGATATTGGCATTGTCGTCAACAATCTCGATTCGCCGCTTGTTTCCAACCTGGGCGATGGCAGCGGACTGGGCGTGACGATCAGCTACATCGTCCAGGACGAGCAGCGTGGCTTGGCGCATGCGACAGCCCTTTGCCAGGAATTCGTCGGCGACGAGCCATTTACGGTCTTCCTTGGCGACAATATCTTCCAAGACAAAATGACCAGCCTGCTGACTGGTTTCGCCGCCTCAGACAACGAAGCCGCTGTAGTTCTGGGCAAAGTGCCTGACCCGACCCGCTTTGGCATCGCCGAGATCGAAAACGGGCGCATTGTGCGCGTGGTCGAAAAACCGCAGCAGCCACCCTCCGATTTGGCTATCGCCGGCGTTTATCTCTTTCGATCATCTGTTTTTGACGCTATCAAGCGCATCAAACCGTCGGGTCGCAATGAACTGGAAATTACGGATGCCATCCAGATGCTCGTCAGCGACGGTTATCCAGTCCAGTCTTACGAATTAAACGGCTGGTGGATCGACGCGGGCAAGCCAGACGCCATCATCATGGCAAACCAATTGGTGCTGGAAGCGCTGCCGTATACGCCCACGCCCGAAAACAGCGAACAGATCGAAGGCGACAGCGAAGTTTCTCATCGCGTTTTGATCGGCCCCAACAGCCGCATCATCAACAGCGTCATCCGCGGTCCGGTCATCATTGGCGCAGACACGGTCATCAGCGACAGCTATGTCGGTCCGTATACATCGCTGGGCGACAATGTGGTGGTGGCTGGCAGCGAGATTGAAGCCAGCATTGTGATGAAGAATTGCCAGATCCGCAACATTATTGGGCGCATCGACCGCAGCTTGTTGGCCGACAACACGCAGGTAATCGCCGCCACGCACATGCCCGATGCCCATCGCTTCGTACTGGCGGAAAACAGCTATGTGCAATTCTAGTCGGCCAATGCCGTCATGTCAAAGAGCGCGGTGGCAGCAGATTGCGCGCCCGCAAATAGCTTTCCGGCGGTCCCTGCCAGCCATATCGCTGCAGATCGACCCTGCCGCCATCAAACTGTATGCCTTCACTTTCCAGCAGTCGCTGCTGCTGCGCCGCTTGTGGGCTGCCGGGCGGGAAGCTGATGCGCCCCTGGCTGTTGATGACGCGCTGCCAGGGTATCGCGATGCCGTGCGGAGATTTGCGCATTGCCGTGCCCACCCAGCGCGCCGCAAGCCGCCGCATGGTCTGGGGATCAGCATACTCGGCGGGTGGGATCATGGAAGCGATCTGACCATAGCTGCTGACTCGGCCCGGCGGGATCTGCCGCGTGATATCCCAGACTGTGGCGAAGAAAATTTGCGGATTAGGTGGATTGAACATGGCGCGCCTAAGCGGGTTGACGATTGCGACAACAAATATGCGCCAGATGGTGCGCTTCTACAATGCTGTTTTTGACGCGCGCTTGAAAGCCACAGTGCACATCGGCGGCGAGCAATTCTATGGCGGCAAGATCGGCGCGTTGGAACTGACGCTCTGCCCCAATGCCATCGCCGGCGTGGTCGCCCAACAGAATCGCCAGCAGCTGCGCTTTGCAGTGCGCGATATCGAGCGGGCAATCCAGCGGGGTTTGGCTTGTCATGGCAGCGAGATCAACCCGATTGACGAATACAAAGGCGCTAAGGTGGCATCGCTGGCTGACCCCGATGGCAACACAATCGAATTTGTGCAGCTGCTGTCATAGAGCCGCCATGATGCTTTGCCGCATCTGCTCAGGCCTTGGCGCATAGTTGCCCAGCTGCTGGACGACGATGCCGCTGGCGATATTGGCGAGCCTGACCGCATCGCGCGCCGACAAGCCGCCCGCCAGCCCCAGTGTGATGGTGGCGATGGCTGTATCGCCCGCGCCCACCGTATCATAGACATCGCGGATGCGCGGCGCTGGACATTTGCCCGCCACACCCGCCTCTGCCCATGTCGCGCCCTGGCCGCCGCGCGTGATGATAGTCGCCCGCCGAATGCCCAGCTGTTTGTGCAAGTCCAGCGCGCCTCGCTCAAAATCCGCATCGCTTGCCAGGTCGCGGTTTAGCGCCCGCCTGGCGTCGTCGGCATTGCATTTGATGACATCCAGCCCGGCGAAAATCTCGAAGTCGCCCTGGACATCGGCTGTCAGCAGCACATCGTTGGCCGCGCACAGCTTTCGCAGCGAGCCGACCAGCGATGCGGTCAGCAAGCCGCCATGATAATGCGACAGCAGCGCCGCATCGACTGTGTTGACCTGCCCATATACGAATGCGCCGATCTTCGCTTCGGTCTCGGCATCGATGGGCGCGCGCGTCAAGGTGTCAATCCGCGCAACCTGCTGCGGGAAGCGCAGACCCATCTGCGCCAAGATACGGGTCTTTACTGTGGTCGGCCGGCCCGCGCAGGTGAACACGCCGCTGTCGATGCCGCGAACTCCCAAGATATTCCGCAATCGCTGCCCCGCTTCGTCAGCGCCAACAACGCCTACCTGGATGGCTTGGCTGCCCAGCGCGACGATATTCGCAGCCGGATTGGCAGCGCCGCCAGCGATATAGCGCCTGGATTCAAACTCTAGCACGGGCACGGGCGCTTCCCGACTCATGCGCGTTGCCGTGCCAGTGATGTATTCATCCAGCATCACATCGCCGATGACCAGCGTCTTTTTCCCCGCCAGTTGCGGGATGCACTCAGCCAGATAGGTCGACATCCTTGCTCGCTTTTCTTGCCTTGTCTGTCGCTGAGTGTACATCAGCCGCTCGCCAAACCGCGAAAACGAAGCGGGGCAGCCGCAGCATGCGCCGCAGCCGCCAGGGCTGCCGCAAGAGTCGGTACAGCCATTCCAATCCGCGGTCTCGCATCCAGCGGGGCGCGCGCGGCACCAAGCCCGCGATGAAGTCGAGTGAGCCGCCAACGCCCATCGCCAGCGAAACTTGCAGGCGCGGCAAATTGCGGGCGATCCATTTGTCTTGGCGGGGGGCGCCATACGCAACGAAAAGAATATCGGCGCGGCTGGCATTGACTCTTGCCACGATTTCGTCTTCTTCGGCTGCGGCAGGGCTGCCGGCATAGGCGCCGGCGATTTGCAGGCCAGGATAGGTTGTCTCGAGGGCGCGCCCGGCTCGCTCGGCAATGCCCGGCGCTGCGCCCAGCAGAAATATCCGCCAGCCGTATTGCGCGGCCGCCTGCGCAATACGGGGCAGTCCGTCCGACCCGGTAATCCGCCCTGGCAAGGCAAACCCCCGCCGCCGACAAGCCCAAAGCAAGCCCACGCCATCCGCCACGCACAGCGCCGCTCGCTGCAAGACGCTCAGAAATATCGGGTCGCCCTGCGCGATCATGATGAACTCTGGATTGACGGTGCAGATTTGGCGCGCGCCACCGCCAGTTTTTATCCAGCTTGCCATTATCGTGAGCAAGTCGGCATAAGAAACCGCATCGACCGGCACGCTCAGCAAGTTGAGCCGCCGGTTGTTGAACCCGCGCTCGGCCGGTGGCGCGCTGGTCTCAGTTGGTTCGCGCCCCGCCAGCATCTCCCGCGCGGCTTGAAGCGCCTGCACAGGGCGCAGCAATTTCATGCAGGTGCGGGCTGCGCAGCCTTCGCGCGCGCCGATTGATTGCCCGACATAGCTGCAAGGGCTGCAAGCGACGCCGCTGCGCAGCACTGCCGAAAGACCATCAACTGTCCAGGGCTGCCAGGCGCTGGCATTGCTGGGGCCAAAAATGCTCAGCACGGGCGTGCCAACAGCTGCCGCGATGTGCATGACGCCGCTGTCCGCGCCAACGAATAGATCGGCATTGGCGATGACGTCCGCCAGCTGCGGCAGGGTGGTTTTGCCGGTGAGATTGACATGCGGGGCAGCGAGCGACTCAGTTAGCGCCTGCTCGCGGTCGGCTTCTTGCCCGACGACCACGATGCTCGCGCCGCATTTTTCCTGGAGCAGCCGCGCCAGCTCGGCAAACCGCTCTGCGCCCCAGCGCCGCGCCGGGCTGTAACCGCCGCTGCCCGCATGCATGACCACACTGGGCGAAGTGAGTGAATCGCCCAGCAGGGGGCAGGCCTGCCGCCGCACTTGAGCTGGTCGCGGTTGACTGCAAGCGCCCAAGAGCCCAACCAGGTCCAGCCAGTATTGCGCTTGGTGGCGCGCGCCGAAGCCTTCGTCGGGCAGCGAAGCAGTGAGGAAACCTGCTTTTCCATTCTGCAAACCGATGATGCGTTTTGCCCCGCTGGCTCTGGCAATCAGGCGAAACTTCCACAAGCCAGCGCGCAAGGTGAAATGGTGGCAGAAAACCAGCGAGTCGTAACGCTTTTGGATGATCCGCAGCAGCAGAGGCAGATTGTCACGGGCAAACATGGCGCGGCTGGCGCTCTTGCCGGCGCGGTCAAACGACAAGATTTCGTTCACCAGCTCAGCCGGCACAATGGGCAGCGCCTGTGTTGCCGCCAGCAGATCAATAGTCGCTTTGGGGCGCGCTTCTCGCAAGGCGGCGAGGGCTGGCGTCGTCAAAACGAGATCGCCGATATCCGCCAACTGCACCAAGAGAATCCGCTCGCTCCTCATACTAGCTGATTGTAGCGCAGGTCCCCGTCCAGCTCTGCGAAGGCATCCAGCGTCTGCAGCGCCGCCGTTTTCCAGTTGAAGCGCTGCGCCCGCGCTCGCCCCTGCGCGCCCAGCTCGCTGCGCAGTCGTTCGTCTTCGCTGATGCGACGCATGGCAGCTGCAATATCGGCTGCATCCAGCGGGTCAACCAGTATGCCGCAGTCGCCGACCAGCTCGGGCAGGCTGGATGTGCTGCTGGCGATGACCGGCGTGCCACAATGCATCGCTTCGACAACTGGAAAGCCAAAGCCTTCATGCAGGCTGGGGAAAACCAAAGCCAGCGCGCCAGCCAAAAGTGCGGCTTTGTCGGCTTCGGTGATGTAGCCGGTTTGCCGCAGGTTGCTCGCGCCGTCCAGCCAGGCTTCATCGAAGAGCCAGCCGCGTCCGCCGGCCAGCACCAGCGCCGTTTCGCTATTTGCTGTTGCCGCTTGCCATTGCGCAAATGCCTGCGCGAGTCGCGCGATATTTTTGCGCGGCTGCAAAGTGCCCAGGAACAGAAAATAGCGCTGCGGCAGTTGATATTTAATGCGCACAGCGTGAACCTGGTCGGGACTTGCAGCCAGCCGCGCAGCCGCCACGCCCGGATAAATCACGCGGATTTTGTGGCGCGGCGTTCCATAAAAACGCGTCAGGTCAGCCGCGGTCGCATGACTATCAGCCAGCACGATGCTTGCCCGCGCCTGGCTGTAGCGGGTGGTCGCATCGAGATAAAGCCGCTGCATGCTTGGGTGCGCGCCGGGAAAATGCTTGTAGCCCAGGTCGTGCGCCGTGACGATCGCTCGGCCCGGGAACGCAAATGGCAGCGTGTGCGCCGGCACAAACAGCAGATCATGCCGCCGCCGCCATAGCGCTGCCGCCAAGCGCAGATGCGTCCACATACGCGGCAGCGGGATAGTCGTTTGCTCGACAAATTCAGACGGTTCAAAAAGCCCAGCCGCGGGCTGGTCGCGAAAATAGAGGCAAAAACGGAAAGGCTGCGCCAAACCTTCGTTGGCATGAATCAGCGCTTGAATCAACCGCAGGGCATAAGTCTCGGTGCCAGTCGGCTGGGTGGCGGTGGCGCGGCTGGCATCAATGGCGATGCGCAGGCTCACAAGCCGATAATGTGGCTGCCATCCTTGTTGCGGAAGACATGCCGCGTATCTACAATCAGCCGACTGTGGCGGCGCACAGCTTGCCAATCTGTGGCTGAGTGGTCGGTTATGATGACGACGCAATGCGCGCCTTGCAGCAGCTCGGCGCAGAACGGCACCGAGCGCAGCATCACATCGCTTTCCAGGCGCAGCTGTGGCACATGCGGGTCGTGATAGCAGACATCGGCACCGCGCTGTCGCAGCAGGCTGAGGATGTCCAGCGCCGGGCTTTCGCGCACATCATCGACATCGCGCTTGTATGCCACGCCCAAAATCACAACCCGCGAGCCGCGCACCGACCGCTCCAGGTTGTTCAGCGCTTCGGTGATTTTGTCCAGCACATAATAGGGCATGGAAGTGTTGATCTCGCTGGCCAGTTCGATGAAGCGCGCGTTGTAATTCAGCGTCTTCAGCTTCCAGCTCAGGTAATGCGGGTCGACCGGGATGCAATGCCCACCCAAGCCCGGGCCAGGATAAAATGGCATATAACCAAAGGGCTTGCTGGCGGCAGCTTGAATGACCTCCCAGACATCCACATCCAGCTTGTCGCACATTAACGCCATCTCGTTGACCAAGCCGATATTCACCGCGCGGAAGGTGTTTTCCAGCAATTTGACCATCTCAGCGGTGGTCGGCGAAGACACTTGCACAACCTGTTCAACAGCCGATTCATAGAGCGCTTTGGCAACCTCGCTGCAGGCTGGGGTCATGCCACCAACTACCTTGGGCGTGTTGCGCACCGTAAAATCATTGTTGCCGGGATCAATGCGCTCTGGTGAATAGGCGACAAACACATCTTCGCCCAGCGCGAGGCTGTCGCCGGCGATGCGCGGCACGATGACCTCTTCGGTGGTGCCGGGGTAGGTGGTGCTTTCCAGCACGATGAGCATGCCCCGACGGCGAACCTGCGCGATAGATTGCGCCGCCTCGATGATATAGGACATATCGGGGTCGCCTGTTTTGCGCAGTGGCGTGGGCACGCAAATGCTGATGGCGTCGACGTCCCGCAGCTCATCATAACTGGTCGTCGCCTTCAAGCGCCCCGCCGCGACCAGGTCTGCCAGCCGCGCGTCTGGCACATCGGCGATATAACTGCGCCCGCCATTGACCTGCGCCACTTTTTCCGCAGACACATCGACGCCCAGCACGCAAAAGCCCGCCTCGGCGAATTCGACAGCCAGCGGCAAGCCGACATAACCCAAGCCGACGATGCCGATTTGCGCCGTGCGCGCCTCGATGTTTGCGAGCAATTCTTTCTGATAATTCATGCTTCTCCAGTGCGGTTGGCGAGTCGGCGTGATTATAATACGCGCCCCGCCAGCGCTACAGGTAGAAATCAACGGATGCCGCTGCGGGCGAAGCTCTCGACAAATTGTCGCTGAAAAAGCAGAAACAAAATCACCAGCGGCGTGATGACGATGAGTGTGCCCGCCATCAACTGCCCATAAAACGCGCCTTGGTCAGTGGTTTTGATCAGTTTGTTCAGCCCGACAGTCAGCGGGCGAATGTCTTCGGAGCGCGTGATGATGAAGGGCCAAAGAAACTCGTTCCAATGCGAGCTGAGCGAGACCAGCGCAAAAGCGACATAAGCGGGGATCGCATTGACGACATAGACGTGACGGATGACCTGCGTCAGGTTTGCGCCATCGATTCGCGCCGCTTCTTCCAGCTCAATCGGCACTTCGCGGAATGCCTGCCGCAGCAGCAGCATGCCAAATGCCGACCCCCAATAGGGCAGCATCAGCGCCAAATGCGTGTCGAACAAGCCCAGCCGGTTGATCATACGGAAATTTTGCACCAGCAATACGCCAGACGGGATCATCAACTGCAGCAATATCACCACCAGCAGCAGATTGCGCCCCGCAAAACGCAGCCGCGCAAACGCATAGGCCGCGCAGGTCACCGTAAACATCTGGACGAGCAAGGTCCCGCCCACAAAGATGATGCTGTTGAGATAGTGCAAGCCCCAGGGCGCGATCTTCAATGCGTGCTGATAGAGCGACAAGGTGATTTCGCTGCCGAAGAAGATGCTGCCCTGCGTGACCGGCTCATTCTCCGGGCGGATGCTGACCAGAATCGTGAAGACCAGCGGCAGCAGAAAGATCAAGCCGATCGCTCCGGTCAAGGTGGCTGCAATCGTCTGCGCGACTCGGCTGTTGCGCGTCATCGCCCACGCTCGTCGCGCTCAAAGAGCAGAAAGTTGCCCAGCGTAAAGACCAGCACGACCGCGATGAGAACCAGGGTCATGGCATTGACATAGCCCCAGTTGCGGCGTTCGGCGATATTCTGAAAGATGAGGTATAGTAGCAGATTGGCGCTGTCGGCTGGACCGCCTTCGCCCAGGGCTTGCAGCTGTTCCACAGTCTGGAAGGCGAATGTGAAAGATATCACGCTGACGAAGAGCAGGGTGCGGCGCAGCAGTGGCAGTGTCAGCCACACAAATTGCTGGAATCCGCCAGCGCCATCCAGCGCCGCCGCCTCGTACAATTCGCGCGCGATGTTTTGCAAACCAGCCAGGAAGAAGATCATGAAATAGCCAGCCTGCTTCCAGATATTGATGATGATGACCGAAAGCAGCACCAGGTTGCGGTCGCCCAGCCAATTCAAACCCGGCAGACCCAAGCTGCGCAGTACCGCGTTTGCCAAGCCAATGCTGTCGCTGAATATAAAGGACCAGATGCTGGCTGCGCCGATGAGTGGCAGCAGCGCCGGGTAAAATACCGCAAAGCGCCAGAGGCTCCGCAAGCGCTGTGGACGGTTCAATAGCAACGCCAGCAGCAACCCCAGCGGCACAGCTAGCATGACTGTCGCCAGCGCAAAGACGAGCGTATTGCGAAAGGCGCGCAAAAAACGCTGCCCCATGTAGTGGCTGTCATCCAGAATATCGGCGAAGTTCTGTAAACCGACGAACTCTGGTGGCTTGCCCGCCGCGTTCAGCCCCCGCGCGGGTTTGTACAAACTGTCATTGACTGTGTTGAAAGCAGGCAGGACATTGAACATCAGCACCAACGTGAGCGTCGGCGCGATTAACAGGTAGGGCAGCGCGCGCGCGACAAACCGCTGCCGCCATGCGCCGGCGATCATGAAGCGGCCGCCTCGCCCAAACTGTTCGCCATCGGCGGCCAGACGACTGGGTGGAGCGCCAGAGACAGGGGCGCTCCAAAGGGCACACCCCCGTTTTTGCTAGCGATAATCAGCCAGGATGCCATCGATCTGCGCTTGCGCGGCATCCATCGCTGCTTGCGCATCTTCCGATTCGCCAGTCAAAATGCTTTCCAAAGTCCCGTTGATGATGCCCTGGATGGTGATGGTCGCATAACTGGAAAACTCCTTGCCGGCATGCTGCAGTTGGTCGCGCGCGACCAGATACTGTGGATGTTCCAGCGCGAGTGAAGCCAAAGGTTCTGCCTCCCAGGCGCTGGCATTAGCGGCGATGTAACCGGTTGTCGCGCCCCAGTCGGCTTGGATCGCCGGCGACGACAAGAATGTCACCCATTTCCAGATAGCGTCCAGTTCGGCCTGCGACTTGCTGCCATCGTCAAAGATGTACAGATTGCCGCCACCGGTGGGCGCGCCATAGCCCGCGCCATCTTCGCCCGCTGGCCCGCTGGGCAGATACCATACGCCGACTTCGAAGTCAGCGCCGTTCAGAATGCGCGTCAGGTTGCCAGTGGTGTGATAAATCATGGCAGCTTGGCCCGCCAGGAAAGCTACGGGCGTATCGCCCCAGGCTGCGCCGCCGGCGGGGCCGACACCGAGCTCAGCGCCCAGCGAACGAAGGAACTCGACAGCAGCCACGGCTTCTGGCGTATTGAAGTAGACGGCAGTCGGGTCATCATCGACGATGTTGCGTCCAAAGGCGATGGCAAAGCTCTGATACATCCAGATGGGGAATCCGCCAGCAACCGGCACCAGCAAGCCATGCCTTTCCGATGTGGTCAAAGCCTGCGCGATTTCGACCAGCTCGGCATTGTTGGCGGGCGGGCTGTCATAGCCGGCTTCTGCCAACAGATCGGCATTGTAATAGAGGATGGGCGTGCTGCGCTGGAAAGGGATCGACCAGATGTTGCCGTCTTCGTCCACGCCATTGCTCATCAAAGCCGGGAAGAAGTCGCTGGCATAAGCCTCGCCGTTTTCCATGCTGTCAATGAAAGCCTGCGCCGGCGCGATATAACCTTCTTCGGCAAAGCTGTAGAGGTCGATCGACAGCATCACGGCGACATCGGGTCCCGCGCCGCCACCTTGCAGCTCGGTCAAAATCGTGTTGCGCGTATCGGTATAACTGCCAGTGAATACAGGATTGATGCGAATGCCGGGATTTTCTTCCGCGAACCTGTCGGCATAGCCCTGGAAGATGCCTTCGGCGTCATTGGCGGTGGCAGAGGGAAAATAGAAGTCGATGACGATGTCATCCTGGGCGTAGGCTGCGCCCACGAACAGCGACAAGAGCATGAATAAAGCCAGCATTCGCTTGCGAATGGCGATCATCTTGCATCTCCTGGTTGGATTCTCGAGTGAAGCAACGCTCGCAGCAGTATAGCGCAAGAAAACGACCTCGCGTCAACCCTGTAAATTGCGGGATTGTCGCCAGTGGACAGGCTGTTACGCTGTTCAGCGCGTTCTATGCTCGCGGTTACACGCCGACATCGCGCCGTTCATAGCGATATAGCGAAGCGGCGAGCATAAGCAGCGACAGCGCAGCATAGCCAGCGATGTGCGGCCAGATAAAGCCCTCGCGCAAGATGTTGCCCGCGTTGTAATAGGTAAAGAAAGACACCGCGCCCAGCGGTTCCGCGACTGTGCCTTCTGCGGCCAAGCCGATCGTCTGCAACATAAAGCTGGCGACCACAAAGGCAGTGATGACGCCCAGCGCCACCATGCGCCGCCGCGCCACCGCCGCCACCAACATAGTCGCTGCCATGACGAAGATCATCAGCGGGATTAGATAGAAGGTGACCTCTGTCAAACGTCCCGCATCCAGATCGACATTGCCTAGGCTCGCGCCGATACCCACGCCCAGATAGATCAGCAGGACCACCCCAATGATGCTGATGCTATAGGCGAGGAACTTTTCGACCAGCGTCTTGGCGCGGCTCAAGGGCAAACTGAGCAGCACATCCATAATGCCCGTGTCTTCTTCTTCGGCTGTGATGCGCATGCCCATCACGACCGGATAGACCGCAAAGATGAGCGCTGACTTGCCAAAAAAGCCGATCGCGACGAAGCCTTCGTTGGTGGCAAAGACTTCCAGATCGCTGCCGATGCCGATCATCGCCAAGATGAAGGGCGGGAAGTTTTCCAGCAGGCTCTTCATGTCTTGCATGTCAAACAGCGGCACCATCAAAACAACCATCATCGCCAGCGCAGCCAAGCCAAAGCCCCAGGCGACCATCTGCTTCCAGGTCTGTTTGAAGGTCTCAATGAATACAGCGCCAGTCATGATTTGCTCCTAGGTCCCAATATCGCGGCGGTCAAACAAGTGGGCGGAAAGAACGAAAGCCAAGCCAGCCGCCGCCAGCAGCCCCAGCGCGCCGGTTGGCTCGTATTCGCCAGAGACGATCGATTCGCCGCCAACGTAGGAAAAATACGACAGCGCCTCCAGTAGATCGGGCAGGAATCCGCTCGCTGCGCCGCCAAGGATGCTGGCCATATAGCTGCCGATGACAAATGCCGAGACCGCGCCAATGGCGGCGATGCGCCGGCGAAACAGCGTGGACAGCAGCACGGTTGCCGCGATGACAACCAGCGCGCCAGGATAGACAGCCATAATGCTGGCGGCGATAATACCAATGTCTGCATCGAGGCCCACCCCGATTGCGGTCAATGTGGGCAGCAACGCCGAGATTAACACGATGCCAAATGCCAGCAGCGCATAAGCCAGCCACCTTTCCAACAAAAATGCGCGCCGCGAGATCGGCAGTGACAAGACAACATCCAAAATGCCCGACTGCTCTTCGTTGGCGGAGATAGCCAAACCCGCCATCACAGCATATACCGAGATAAACAGCGCCAGTTCGCTCACCAAGATCGTCACCACCCAGCCTTCGGTCGTGCGAAAAAGCTCGCTGCCCGAAGCGCCAAGCACATTCATCAATGCTGGCGGCAGCGAATCAAACAGGTCGGCATAGCCCTGTACAATATCCGAATTGGACGCGATAAAGATGATGTACGCGCCCAGTATGCCTAAACCCAAGCCCCAATAGAGCATTTGCTTCCAGGCGATGCGCAGTGTGTTGCCCAGTATGACGCCGCTCATGCGTCTTCTCCTCCGCCGCTGTAATAAGCCAGGAAAATGTCTTCCAGAGTCGGTTCTTCGACGTGCAGCTGCTCGACATAGCCAGCGGCAATCGTGCGCAGCAGCGGGTCAAAGTCGCCCTGCAGGCGCATCCGGGCGTGGCAGCCGTCGGCGTTGAACTCGCTCACGGCTGCCAACCCGCGCAAGCCCTGCGCCACTTCGGCTGGGACATCGTCGCGGAATTGCACATGCACCCAGCGGAACTTGACATTGGTGAGGGCATCTACCGATTGCACTGCCTTCAAGTCGCCATCGCGCAAGATGCCGACGCGGTCGCAGATTGCCTGCACCTCGCTGAGTACATGCGAAGACAAGAATACGGTCTTGCCCTTGTCGCGATATTCATTCATCAATTCATGAAAGGTCTGTTGAACCAGTGGGTCTAAGCCGCTGGTTGGCTCGTCTAGGATGAGCAAATCGGGCGAATGCATCATGGCGATGACCAAGCCTAGCTTGCGTTTGTTGCCAGAAGACAGGTCGCGCACTTTTTTGCTGGTATCCAGTTTCAGCCGCGCAGCCAGCTCTTCGGCTTGCTTGACAATGCTTTTGACGCCACCGCGCACGCTGGCGACATAGTGGATAACCTGCGCTCCGCTTCGCCCCTGCCACAGGTTGAGCTCGCCCGGCAAGAAGCCAATCCGCTGGTGGATGGCCACGCTCTGTTGGCGCGCATCCATGCCAAAAATGGTCGCGCTGCCGCTGCTGGGGCGGATCAGATCAAGCAGCACGCGAATGGTAGTCGTCTTGCCGGCACCGTTGGGTCCCAGATAACCGAATATCTCGCCGGGCTCGACTTGCAGAGTCAATTTATCCAGCGCGACAAGACTCTTGCCGCCACTGCCATAAATCTTGGACAGCCCCTTGATGTCTATCACCGCCGATGCCGCCATCCGCCGCTCCTCGCTCGCGCAGGTCTATGTTGCTTGTAGACCTGCTGCACCCTGTACCCTGTGAAAGAGTATAGACCTCGTGCGAAACCGTTGTCAAACCGCCGCCGCCCCCCACTATTTGGGGTGAATCGTGTCGGCGCCATCCAGATAGGGACGCAGCGCGGTCGGGATGACGACGCTGCCGTCGGCCTGCTGGTTGTTTTCCAACAGGGCGATCAGCGACCGCGGCGCAGCCAGTCCACTGCCATTCAATGTGTGCAAGTAGCTGGTTTTGTGGCTGCCACGCGGATAATAACGCAGCCCGGCCCGCCGCGCCTGGAAGTCTTCGGTATTGCTGCACGAGCTGACTTCCAGCCATTCGCCACAGCCCGGCGACCACATTTCGATGTCATATTTCTTGGTCGCGCTGAAGCCCAGATCGCCCGACACAATCTCCAGGCGGCGATGGGGGATCTCCAGCGCGGCGCAGAGACTCTCGGCCTGCCGCGTCATGGCTTCCAGCGCGGCATAGCTGTCATCGGGCGCGGTGAGCTGGTACATCTCCACTTTTTCAAATTGGTGCACGCGCTTGATGCCACGCACATCTCGCCCGGCGCTGGCTTTCTCGCTGCGAAAGCATGGCGTGTGCGCCACATAGCGCAAGGGCAATTGCGCTTCGTCCAGGATCTCGTCGCGATGCAGGTTGGTGATCGCCACTTCGGATGTGGGCAGCAAGTACTTGTCGCCATCGGCTACGGGATAGACTGTGTCGTGGAACTTGGGGAATTGCGCGCTGCCATAGAGCATCTGCCCGTGCACGACATAGGGCAGGTACAGCTCTTCATAGCCATTTGCGCGCGCTGCATCGAGGAAAAAGCTGATCAAAGCCCGCTGCAAACGCGCGCCCCAGCCAGTCAGCACATAATAGCGGCTGCCCGACAGCTTGACGCCTCGCTCAAAGTCGATGATGCCCAGCGCGGGACCCAGTTCCCAGTGCGGCTTTGGCGCGAAGTCGAACTCACGAAGCTCGCCAACGAGCGCGCCGGGGATGTTGTCGTCTTCGCTGGGAAAAACCGGCACGCTCGCATGCGGCAGGTTGGGCAGCCACAACATCTCTTCTTGCAAATTGGCTTCGATGACTTTGGCGCGCGCATAGCCGGCGTCGATGCGGTCGCCCATGGCTTTGAGTTGGCGGATGAGCCCTGCGAAGGCTGCTTGGGCATCAGCATCGTCAGCGTCTGCATTCACGAGGGCGGTCTTTGCGCCGTTCAGCAGCGCTGTGGCCTCGGCATAATCGGAGCGGGCAAGCGCAGAAGCGGCAGCGTTGGCTTGGGCAGCTTTTTTCGCTGGCGGCATAGCGCGGTTGCCCCGCAATTTGCCCATCGCGCGATTCAGCTTGTTGCGGGCGGCTTGCGCGGTTTCGCATTGCGTGCGCGTGCCTCGGCGGTCGGCATCCAGCGCAACGATGCGGTCGATGCGCGCCAGAGCCGATTCATCGCCCAGCTTGGCGATTTGCGCTTTGACCCAATCTGGCCGCGAGCGAATCAACGCGATATCAAGCATGGTCTTCGGCTCTCCCTCGTTGTGTTTCGCGCGTCCAGGCTGGGGCGTCGGCAGGTGGCGGCTTGCGCAGATCTCGCAAGAAACGCCGGCCCGCCAACAGCGCGCCAAGCGCCAGACTGAGCACGATCAGCAGGTCGAAAAATGGCGGCGTCAGCAAGTCGGTCATGCGTTTGCGCCCTCTGGCAGGGAAGCCCAGAATTGCGCCATGTCGATCTCTCGCAATTCGTCTTCCACGCGATAAACGCTCTTCTCAGTCATCACATACAGCGCGCCAGCAAAGGCTCGGTCGATAGTCCGCAGCTGCGGCAGCGCGCCTTCCAGCGCATTCGCCATCCGAAACTCGATGCCGACTCCATAAGCTGGCAGCAGCAGCGCCAACGCCCGCTTTTTGCTGCCCAGCGGCACATCGAGTTGATATTCCAGTTCACGCACAGCCGCCTCCAGCATAAATTGTCCGCGCAGGTCGCGCTCAGAAACGGCGGGCGCGCGCAGGTGCGGGTACAGCAGCACATCGCGGATGCTCACCTGGTCAGTCAGCAGCATGACCAGTCGGTCGACCCCCGCGCCAAAGCCTCCGTTGGGCGGCATGCCATAGCGCATCGCATTGAGGTAATCTTCATCCAGTGGCGTGGTCTCATCCGCTTCATCGGCGTAGAGTCGCT
This sequence comes from Chloroflexota bacterium, assembly GCA_026709625.1. GTDB lineage: Bacteria > Chloroflexota > Anaerolineae > Aggregatilineales > Phototrophicaceae > UBA6055. The sequence continues at coordinate 29,602 of JAPOSR010000039.1, read as the reverse complement.
TCATCTCTACAAAGCGGGCTTGCTGATCGCGCGGGTCGTTCAGCTCGGTAAAGGCATTGCCCATCTCCATGCCGGCGATGAAAAATTCAAAGCGCTCGGTATGCGTGGCGAGGTAGCGCCGTTCTTTTTCGTCGCTCGCTGCCTCGGCGCTGCCCAGCCGCTTGGCGAAAGGCGACATATCGCGCGGATAATCTTTGATGATGGTCGGCTGCGTCAGGTGTGGTTCGATACGGTTGCCCAGCAAACCCTCGACGATCATGCGCCCCCAGGTATCCTGCGCGTCCAACCCATCCGCCAGCCCTTGCGATGCCAGGTGGGCATATAGCGCATCACGGGTTGGATACTCCATATAATCGAAATTGAGGATCTCCAGCACAGCCTCGCGGATGCTGAGACGTTTCCAGGGCGGCGTCAAATCAATGGCTTTTCCCTGATAGATAATCTGCGCGCTGCCGGCAACTTGCTCGGCCACATAGGCGAACATGCGCTCGGTGATGTCCATCACGCCGGCGTAGTCGATATAGGCTTTGTAAAACTCCAGCATGGTGAATTCAGTATTGTGTTTATAGCTGACGCCTTCATTGCGGAAGTCGCGTCCGATCTCGTAAACCGCGTCATAACCGCCGACCAGCAGCCGCTTCAGGTACAGCTCAAAGCTGATGCGCAGGTACAGATCCTGATGCAGCTGGTTGTGATGCGTGGTAAATGGCCGTGCCGCCGCGCCGCCATACAGGGGCTGCAAAATCGGTGTTTCCACCTCGAGCATGCCTTCCGCGTCCAGGAAATCGCGCAGCGCCTTGATTGTGCGCGCCCGCTTCACAAAAACATCGCGCACCGCCTTGTTCACAGCCAGATCGGCATAGCGCTGGCGATAGCGCATTTCAATATCGTTGAACTCGCCATATTCGACCAGCGAGCCATCATCCAGCCGCTGCTCTTTGACGACTGGCAAGGGACTGAGCGATTTTGCCAGCAGGCGCAGCTGCCGAACATTGACGCTGATCTCGCCAGTTCGCGTGCGCATCATCTCGCCGCGCGCTTCGACAAAATCATCAACATCAATGAGCTTGCGGCGAACCTGCTCATACACGTCTGCGCCCAATGTGTTGACGCGCAAAAAGAGCTGCACGCGCCCGCTTTCGTCTTCGATATGGACGAAAGACAGCTTGCCTTTGCTATTGAGGCGGCGAACGCGCCCAAGCAAAGTTACTTCGATGGGGTGTTCAGCGTCTTCGCCGGCGCTAAATGCCTCGACCGCTTCGGCGATGCGGTGCGTGCGCTGTGTGCGGGCGGGATAGAGCGGCACGCCAGCTTCCGCCAGGCGCGCAGCCTTGTCCAGCCGCTCCCGCTCCAGTTTGTTGGGTTGCCACATCCGGGCGCTGTCCCTCAGCTTGTGGGCGCTAGCGGAGCAAACCATAGTACATGCCGCGCCAAAATTACAGGTGGAATCGGCCTGTGGCGAATTGCGCAGCCTGGCGCTGGCAGGCTCATCTTGGCGGGCTTTGCGGCCGGCAGCGCAGTTGTTTGGCGTCCGCAAAGCGCGTCCGCCTTGCAGCCGAGCCGCCTGCCAGTACAATACAGATATGCCAGCCAAACGCGACCCGCTCGCCAAAGTCGATAAGTTGCCGGCGCGCGCCGCCAAGTATGCGCCTGTGTCCGCTGCCTTGACAGCTGTATATGGCCAGCTGGACTGGTCGCGGAATCAAGATGGCTTGGATGAATTGGTCAGCTGCATCCTCAGCCAGAGCACCAACGATAGCAACCGCGACCGCGCCTTCGCCCGTCTCAAGGACCATTACGATGATTGGGCGGCTGTTCGCTCCGCCGACCTTGAAGAATTGACCGGGGTGATCCGCCCAGCCGGCTTGGCAAACCAGAAAGCGCCGCGCATTCAAGAGGCGCTGGCCGCGATTTATGACCATGCCGGCGACTATAACATCGACTTCCTGGAGGCGATGTCGCTTGCGGACGCCAAAGCCTGGCTGGTATCGCTGCGCGGCATTGGCCCCAAGACGGCGGCCATCGTGCTGTGTTTCGCCTATGGTCGGCCCGCCTTCCCGGTCGATACCCATGTCTTCCGCGTCGGCAAGCGCATTGGCTTTTTACCCGCCAAGATTTCCGCCGACAATGCGCATCCTGTGATGGAAGCGATCACGCCGCCCGATGATTATTACCAGTTTCACATCCAGCTAATTCAACACGGGCGCGATACTTGTCATGCGCGAAAGCCAGCCTGCGACCGCTGCCCGATCCCTGCGCACTGCGACTATTTCGCTGCGCTCGGTTGAGATGAGCATTGCGAGGAAGCGCTTGGCAGAATCTCGACAGTCTCATGTGATTATTTCGCCGCATTTTGATGATGGCGTCTTCAGCTGCGGCGGCATGGCGCATCAGCTGCGCCGGGCTGGGCACAGCGTCATCATCGTAACCATGATGGGCGGGGTGCGCGAAGGCGCTGCGCCAGATACGCCCATCCTGCGCGACTTGCTGCGGCGCTGGCAGGCGGGTGGCGACCCCCTGCGGCATCGGCAGCGGGAAGACGAGCGGGCTGCTCAGGCTTTGGGCGTCGAGTATTCACATATTCCGCTGACCGACTGTGTCTATCGCGCGGTCGATGGCATGGCGCTGTACCCATCGGAAGCGTCGCTCTTTGGCGAAGTGCACGCCGCCGACTTTGCGCCGCGGCTGCTGCGGGGCATTGGCGTGCCACAGATCAGCCAAAGCATCACCGTCTATTTGCCGCTGGCGGTGGGCAACCATGTCGATCATCAGATTGTGCTGGACTGGGGGCTGAGCCAAATCGCTGAGAATCCCGGGCGCTGGGCGGTGCGCTTCTATGCCGAATATCCCTATTCCAACGCCGACAAATCCACCGAGATAGCGCTTGATGCGCTGGGAATGGCGCTGAGGCCGGCCGATTTCGCGCTGGGCGAGGTCGACATGCGCGCCAAGCTGGCTGCCATCGCCTGTTATGAGTCGCAAATCAGCACTTTCTGGCAAGACCTGCGTGATATGGAAGCCGATGTGCGCCGCGCCTTCACCGATCCGCAGACCGGCGCTTATGTCGAGGGCCTGTGGCAGCCGGCCTCATAGCTCGCCGCAATCTCAGACGAAGCCGCATTTTGAACAAAGCGCCTTGCAGCGCCGCCGCGTGATTGGGCTGTCGCAAGCCGGGCAGACGCTGCTGAGCGTACAGTTGTTGATGGGCCCGGGCGGTATCTCGGTATAGGCGCGGGCTGCTTTGGCTGGCGGCTGGTTTTCATGGTTGGCGCAGGAGATGGGCAGAGAGGCGACGGTGGGATTCGAACCCACGAATGAAGGTTTTGCAAACCTCTGCCTTACCACTTGGCTACGTCGCCCGATTCGCGGCAATTCTAACAATGCGCTCGCTCCGATTTCAAGTGGCAGTTACGGCTGTTCGTTGCCGGGCGTCCAGCCAAATGGCAGGTCTTCGTCTGGCGCATCGCCCAGCTCTCTACTGGCAAAACCCGGCGATGCCTCTGCGATGGGCGCTGTTGCGCGCCGCGCCAACTCCTGCAATTCGCCCGCATATACAATGGCATTGTCATAGCTGTCGGCGAGCGCCAGCTGGGCAACGCCCCGCGCCAGCAGATCCACAGCCAGGGGCGCGGCATTCCCCAGCCCCAGCTGAGCCAGCGGCGGCAGCCTGCCCAGGCGGGTCAACAGGCGGAAGAACAAGGCTCTGTCTTGATCGCGGGCATATAGCAGTGGCGCGCGCACAATCGTCGTCCGCAAGCCGCTGCGGCGCAGATACGCTTCCGCCGCCCGTTTGGAAGGAATATAGCCGCGCTTCAACCATGGCGCTCTGGAGCCGCTGATGAAAATGAGCCGCTCGACGCCGTCGCTGATGCACATGTTGGCGACATTTCGGGTGGAAACCAGGTTGAGCCGCTCGAACGATGCCCCACGCGCCGGATCGTCGGTGAGGCTGCCGATGGTATGGATAACCGCCGCATGTCCCCGCGCCTTGCCGCGCAGGCTGCCCGGCTTCCAGACATCCGCTGGCGACCAGCGGGTGTGCCGCGCCAGTTGCCCCAGCTTGTCTTCTGCGCCGGGCTGCGCCAGCAGACTCACCGGCGCCCCTTCAGCCAGCAAAGCCACGGCGATATAGTCGCCCAGAAAGCTGCCGCCGCCCGTAACCAGGATGCCGCGCGCGCCTCGGGCTATGTCCGCGCTGCCAGGCATTTCGCTCGCCCTGCTCATTGCATGTGTTTGCGCTACTTTTATCTGGTGTTTGCAGTATACTATGTTGAGTTGGCTTGAGCTTGATTCAAGCCAGCGCGCAATGCCAAAGCAAGACCAGCGAACGAGCCATGCTGTTCTTGCCAGGGCAGTCGCAGAATAATCGCTACAGAGCCAGCTTGGGCTTGACCAGCATTTTGGGGGATAGCGCTTGCTGGCGGCTGCGGAAATTTTTAGCGAACGAACAGCCAATCGTGAGACGGTGTATGGTGCCGGCGAAGGCAAGTGACGGAAGCGCATCAAAACAGAAAGAACGGCGCAAAACCTGAACGATTGAAACGGACTTGCTGCGTTGTCAAAAGGCTGACCCACTTGACGCAGCCAAAACATCCATAGCTGTTCGTAGTCGATGCGGCAAATTGTCTGGCATGCGCGCAGAATCAATGTGGCAGCGAATCCTGCTGGACGAATGCGATGCCTGTCATCACCGCCCTGAAGACGCACCGCCGCAACAAGGAACGCGTCAAACTTTACTTGGATGACGAATATGCCTTTCAGCTGCCTTTGCTGGAGGCGGCTGGGCTGAGCTGTGGGCAAGAACTGCGCCAGCAAGAGATCGCGGCCTTGCTGGAAGCTGGCGCGCTGCAGAATGCCTATGACCGGGCAGTGCGTTTCTTGGCGCGCCGTCCGCGCAGCGCCGAAGAAGTCCGCCGCTATCTGCTGTCCAAAGAAGTGGGCGTTTCGGTCATCGCGGTTGTGCTGGAGCGGCTGCAAGCGCGCGCGTGGCTCGATGATGTTGAATTTGCCCGCTACTGGGTCGACCAGCGGCAGCGCCACAAGCCAATGGGCGCGCGAGCCTTGCGTTATCAGCTGCGGCAGAAGGGCGTGGCTGAGGCTGTCATCGAAGCGGCGCTGGAATGCCTGGACGAAACGGATGCGGCGTATCGCGTGGCGCAATCGCGGCTTGCGCGTTATCGCGGGCAGACGCCTCGCGCGTTTCGCCAAAAGCTCGGTGGCCTGTTGATGCGGCGTGGCTTTGCCGCTGAGACGGTTCGCCAGACAACGATGCGCTGCCAGCAAGAGATCGATGAAGAGGACAGCGAGTACTTCCACAGAGAAGCCGATGCTTGATGTCGGCTGACATTTGTCAGATCAAACCGGAAAGGAGCAAAGACGAATGTATCCACTGGATACCGTCAAACCAATATGGAAATCCTACTTGCAGTTGTCACAGCACTTGTCGGGGTTGGCACCGGTTATCTTTTCGGCAGCCGCCGAGCCGTGCAGAATCTGCTCAAGCAACAGCAGGAAGAGGGCAGCAGCGCCCTCGTCAAAGCGTCCAACGATGCCAAGGAGCTATTGAACAACGCCGAAACCCAACGCGCGACGATCATTGCTGAAAGCGAGCGTGACGCCCGCCAGCGCATCAGCGATGCCGTTGCGGAAATCTCGCGCCGACGCCGCGACCTGGACGACGAAGACGAGCGCATCCAGAGGCGGCGTGGCGACCTCGACAAGCGCATGGAGGGACTCGACCAACGCGACCAGCAAATGAACAAGCGCCAAAGCCGTCTCGACCGCAAAGAAAATGAGATCAAAAAGTCCGAAACGGTCATGCTCGACAAGTTGCAAGTCATCGCCCAGATGACAGTCGACGAAGCCCGTCAGCAGCTGTTGGACTCGATCGAACTGGACGCCCGCAACGACATGGCGCGCATCATTCGTCAGGTCGAAGCAGAAGCCCGCGAAACTGCCGACCAACGCGCCCGAAGTCTGATCGCCATGGCCATCCAGCGCCTGGCTTCCGAGCAGGTCAGCGAGATTTCGGTCAGCGCCGTGCACCTGCCCAGCGATGATGTGAAGGGCCGTATCATCGGGCGCAACGGGCGCAACATTCGCTCTTTCGAGCTGGCAACCGGCGTCGATGTCGTCGTCGATGATTCGCCCGAATCGGTCACCATCAGCAGCTTCGACCCTGTCCGCCGCGAGGTCGCCAAGCGGACGATGGCCAAGCTGGTGGTCGATGGGCGCATCCATCCCGCGCGCATCGAAAAACTGGTCGAGGATACCCGCGCCGAAGTCGATGGAATCATCAAAGAAGAGGGCGAACGCGCTGCTTACGAAACCGGCATTCACGGCTTGCATGCCGAAATCCTGAAGCTGCTGGGGACATTAAAGTTTCGCACCAGCTATGGGCAGAACCAGCATGCGCATGCTGTCGAAACAGCGCATATCGCTGGCATGATCGCCATGGAGCTGGGCGCGGATGTCAATATCGCCAAGATGGGCGGCTTGATGCACGATATTGGCAAGGCGATCGACCACAATGTTGAAGGCACGCATGCCATGATTGGCGCTGATTTCGTCAAGCGCTATGGCGTCAACGATGCCGTCGTAAATTGCATCGCCGCGCATCATCACGAGGTCGAAAAAGAATGCGTGGAAGCCTTCATTGTCGAGGCGGCTGACGCCATCTCTGGCGCGAGGCCGGGCGCTCGCCGCGAAAGCCTCGATGGCTATATCCGCCGCGTCAAACAACTGGAAGAAATCGCCGATTCCTATGACGGCGTCGAGCAGAGTTATGCGCTGCAAGCGGGCCGCGAAGTGCGTATCATTGTGCGGCCTGAGGTGGTGGACGACTACGCTTCTCTTCAGCTGGCGCGTGATATCGCCAAGCAGATCGAAACCGACATGCAATATCCCGGCCAGATCAAGGTCCATGTCATCCGCGAGACGCGCCGCGTGGAATACGCGAAGTAAGACAAGCGCTGAACCACGAAAAAAGCCCCCACCGCAATGGCAGGGGCTTTTTGCTGCCTTGATGAAATGTTGCTGCGTTGCTGCAGGGCTTTACTTCGCCACGCGCAGGGTGACTTCTACCTGCATCAATTCGCCGCCACGCAGCACATCCAGGCTCACGACTTCGCCTGGCTCGTGGAAGTAAATGCGGTTGCGCAGGTCGATTTCTTGGGTGACTGCTTCGCCAGCCACGGCAACGATGATATCGCCTTCCAGGATGCCCGCCGCTTCGGCTGGCAAGCCTTCAATCACCTCGACGATGTAAGCGCCATTGGCAATTTCCATGTTGGCCAAGTATTCGCTGTCTGGCTCCAGCTGCACATAACGCAGGCCCAGCGTAACCTGCTTTTCGTGTAAGCCCAGCCATTGACTTTGGTCTTGCGCGACTGGCTTGGCATATCCCAGCCTCAGCAGGGCGGCTGCGGAGCCAGGCACATCAAAGCGCTGGCTGCCGGCTGCGCGCGCGACTGTCAGAGCGATTGATTCGCTCTCAAAGAGGCTGTCGGCTTTTGTGATTGGCTCGCCGTTGGCTTCGGTGATTACATCGTAGGCGCGCAGTCCCGCCGCATACAGGTCGTGGGCGGGGTCAATCTCGAGCACCTGTACAAAGTCATCGCCATAACCCAGGCTGATCATGCTGGTGTTGTAGTTCGTTTCGATATCAGCGCGTGGACGCGGATGACGCCACCGATTGCGCCGCCGCCGCTGGTCTTCGACGCTGGTCGCGAAGACCATTTCTTCGCCATCGCGCAGAACAACGATGCGCAGCTCATCGCCTTCGACCAGGTCGGCTACAGCGGCATCAGCCTGCGGGATGCTGCTGGCGCGGTCGCCATCAATTTCCACGATTTCATCATGGAGGTGGAAGCCAGCCTGCGCGACCTGCGAGCCTGGGTAGGCGCCGATGACCAGCAGATGGTCGCCGCACTCGCCAACGAAGAGTCCGATGCTCGCTAGATCCAGCGGCATGGGATAATCGGGGTTGTTGAAGACATCGTCGGGGCGCGCCATCAACGTCAGCGGCTGTTGCATCGCTTCGCCATCGCGCAGCAGGCTTAGCTCAATGCTGGCCCCCACATCGTATATCCAGACCAACTGGCGAACTGTTTCCACCTGGATCGCCTCGCCATTGACGGCGGTGATGATGTCGGTCGGCTGCAGATTCGCGGCTGCGGCTGGCGTATTGGGAATGACGCCGGTGATGAACAAGCCATCTGCGACGCCGGTATAGCGAATGCCCATGAAGGGCGTGTCAGACTGTTCTGCATTTGCTTGGTCCTGCGCGAATGCCACAGCTGAACTGAGCAAAAGCGCTGTCAGAACCAACAATCGAATCAACATGCTTGGTGCAGATTTCATGGTGAGACGCCCCCTTTTTGTCTCCAAGACCGAATTGACCATTCGCTTGCATCCTGCCAAATGCTTCTCCATCACAACTCTAACCGATATCCGCCAGGTCGTCAAACAATTGCCGGAGTGGGAGTGACTATTTGCGTGGATATGGCAACTAAGTCCCCCATCCCCGGCCCCTTGCCTACAGAACGAGGGAGGGGGAGTTTTTCCTGCGCTTTCACAGCATGCAAGCCTCTCGCTCATTCTTGGGGTGGGGCAAAGCAACGCGCATCCACAAAAATCGCCACTCCTCATTCGGGGGTGAAAATGAGTTGATGCGATTGCCCTGTGGGGTCTGCGATGCGAATCACTCGCCTAGCGGTTGTTGTCTTTGTCGCCAAACAGACGCCGCGTGATTGCGCCGCCAAACAAACTGCCCGCGATCGTGCTTTCGATGCCCGCTTTTGCGCCCGGCTGCTCGTTCCAGCCCCCCTTGTGCCGCCGGTTGATCCATAGTTGATAGTCATCTGAGGCGGCGATCAAAAAAGCTTCGATGGCGTCTTCGTCATGGTCGGCAAGCGCGCCGCGCAGCTCGCGCAGCTGGACGATCAACTGATCGATAGCGCGCCCCAAGCCATCGCGATTGGCCAGCCATTCATCGCGCAGCGCATCAGGATGATGCGTCAGCAGGTAGCGAGTCAGCACATTGAAGGGTGGGTTGGTAAGCCGCTGCGCGTCGGCCCAGGCGCTGTGGCTCATCGTGGCGCGATAGGCGGCGATGCTCAATACCTGCGGGATGCCTTCGGTCAGGGCAGTCAGACTGTCATGCTCGGCAGCGTCGAGGAAGTGCGGCTTCGCGCCCAGGATCACGGCGAAATTTGCCGCCAGGTCGATAGCTTCGGACAGGCTGCGCAAGCCCGGCGTGAGATAGATGGCGCATTCGTGGAAATAATCGTCGCTGGCGCACTCGGCTTCCAGCCGATGGTCCAGCATATAATCGGCATTGATGATGGGCGTAAATCCAATGACATGGTGCTCGTCGCCCAGCAGGTCGGCCGCCCAAGCCAGCGAGGGCTGCTTCACCGCGGCGGTATCCAGGATTACCACGCCATCTCGCAGCGATGAGCCAATCCATTCATATCCCGCGCGCAGGTCTTCATAGGGCAGGTTCATGATGACGACATCCGCCGTCTCGACCGCCACATGGATTTTGCGTTCGAACTTGGCGAATACTTTTTGCTTGCGGGCTGGTTTTTCAAAGTCGTCGCGGCTGTCGTGCCCGATGAGGATAAAGCGATGCCGTCCGCCTTTTTCGGTGTAGGCGCGCAGACGCAGGGCGATGGAAAGCCCCAGCCGATCCAGCCCCAATATGGCTACAGTCAACTCTGCCATGCCGCGCTTCTCCACAAGTCACCGTCTCGCCATTCTAACACAGAAATCAACTGTGGTTGTCTGCGCGCTGCAATGCCGCCAGCTGCGCGCGCAATGGGTGGCCGTCCAGCGAACTGGGGTTGCTTTGATGATGCTCCGCCAGCCACACGACTGTTGCGTCGCTGCCGCAGGCGCGCAGGATCTCGCCGCCCCAGCGGGGATGATGCGCGTGTACGCTGAAGGGCGCTCGCCAAGCTGTCAAGTCGCCGCCAGCGCTTGCCTGCCGAAACCAACCTGGCGCAAGCGACCTGGCCAGCACCGACAAGGTCTTTTGCCAGACAGCCAGTTGATAGCGCGACTTGCCAATGTCGTGCAGCAAAGCGGCTTTGCGCAGTGTTGATGGCGCGTCTGCATCGGCGCTGGCGACGGCTTCGAAAACGCGGACGCTGTGCAGTTGGTCGGCGCGCGACAATCGGCAAAACGCGGCGTATTCGCAGTCGGACAGCCACTGTCGCGCTAGCGCCAGGTCGGGACGAGCGGCAAAAGCCAGCCAGGCGCGAATGCCTTGCCCCAGCCGATACCGCAGCCTGGGCATGCTTAGAAAACGAGCAGGCGAAGGAGGGCGCTGGTCGGCTGGCCCACGATGAGGCTGAAAGGACTGGCGCCGCCCAAGGGAACGAGCGACAGGAAGATCAGCGCGATGAAGACATAGTAGCTGGCTGTGCTCCAGTCGCGCCATTTGAAAGCCGGGAACTGCAAAAATTCGGCCAGAGGACGGACATTCTGCTGGATGGTCACGGGAATCTGCATCCGATCCAGCCACTTGCCGGGCAGCAGCGCCTGGACAATATGCCAGCCATCAATCGGGAACAGCGGGATGAGGTTGAAGACAAAGAGCAGCGTATTCCAAAACACCGACGCATAGAGCAGCGCCGCCAGCAGCCCCAGCGGTTCGGTAATCTGGGCGGGAAAATGATAGGCATAATAGCCCACCGCGCTCGCGCCGCTCAAGCGCAAAAGCAGCGCCGAAACCACCGCCAGCGCCAGGTTGGATAGAGGACCTGCCGCCACCGCCGCCAGAAAGCCGCGGCGTGGATCTCGCATGCGCTCTGCAGCGATAGGCGCGCTGCCCAGGACGCCAAAGCCGATGATGGCGAACATAAGCCAGCCAACCCAGTTAATGTGCACCAGCGGATTGAGCGTCAGCCGGCCCTGCAGTTTTGGCAGGTCATCGCCCATTTTCCACGCCACAAAATTGTGGGCGAACTCGTGCACGGTCATGGCGAAGCCCAGCACGACCAGGTTAATCAGGATAACCAGCGGATGAAGATCCAGCAGCATCGCTCGCCTCATCTTGTATCGACAGTCTATGTATTATACCGCAGTCTCGCTGGCTTCGGCAGGGCTTTACACGCTTCTAACAATTCGGGTCTGCCAAGCCTGTCATGCGAAGGCCAATTTCGCGTTTGCCGCTGCCACGCTGCGGCCGCGGCGAGGCGCTGGACCGCCTTAAGCGTGCTCTCGGTAGGAGCCGTGGCAAAAGATTGCGGCGATTGCCGTGGCGGCGTGTGCATATTAAGCCGTTTCCGCGAAATGATGTTACAGTATTGCGGCTATCTGGTTTTGCCGAGGCAGGTCGCAAAGGCGCTGGCGGTGAGCAAACGCGTACTTTTTCTTTTTTCCGATACGGGCGGCGGGCATCGCTCGGCTTTTCAGGCTATTCAAGACGCCTTGGCCATCCGCTATGGCTCAGCTGTGGAATTCGACGCGGTGGATGTCTTGCGCGAGCTGCGCTGGCCCCTCAACAAACAGCCGGAATTGTATCCGCGCATGGTCAATACCTCGAAGTTCCTGTGGGCGCTGATGTACCATAGCTTCGATGGGAAACAGCGTTCGAGCCTGGCGCGCCAGCTAATTTATCGCAACAATCGCCGCAAACTGCGCCGGCTGGTCCGCGAGCGCCCGGCGGATGTCGTCGTTTGCACCCACTCTGTCATCGTGAATCCCACCTTGCGCGCTTTTTTGACGCTGGATGAACGGCCGCCTTTCCTAACAGTGGTGACCGACTTGGTCACCACGCCATCATTTTGGTATGACCCGCGCGTCGACCATTGCTTTGTGCCGACGGAAAGCGCCTATCGCCGCGGCCTGCGCCTCGGCATGTCGCCGAGCCAGATGCAAGTCACCGGTCTGCCAGTCAACCCGCATTTCCTCGATTCTATAACCAGCAAAGATGCAGCGCGCGCCGAGTTTGGCTTTGCCCCTGATTTGCCGGCGGTGCTGCTGGTCGCGGGCAGCGAAGGCATGGGCGCGATCGACAAACTGGTGGCGGCGCTGGATGCGCAGCGGCTGGGCGCGCAGCTGGTCGTCGTCTGTGGGCGCAACGCGGCTTTGCGCGCCAGGCTGGCGAGCCGAGCTTGGAACAACCGGCGCCACCTGTTTGGCTATGTAACCAATTATCGAGAAATGCCGCGCATCATGGCAGCCTGCGACATAATCGTCACCAAAGCGGGGCCTTCGACCATCAGCGAAGCCGCCATCGCCGGCTTGCCAATGATCATCAGCGACCGCATTCCCGGGCAAGAAAGCGGCAATGTGCGCTTGGTCACCGAAAACCGCGCGGGCGTCTATTTGCCCAAGCCAGAGCAGGTCGCGCAGCGCATACAGCAATGGCTGGCAGAAGGCCCCGCCGCCCTGCGGCAGCGCGCAGACAATGCCCGGCGCATCGCCAAGCCTGATGCGGTCTGGGACATTGCCGATGCTGTCTGGGAATGGGCGCGCCACCCCAAATTCAAACGCCCCCGCCACGCATAAGGCTCGTCAACGGTCGGTCATCCGCCCGAGATAGACTCCATCCGCCACTTTGTTGATCGTCCCGTCCGCCAGCCGCAGCTTCCAGGTGCCGCCTTCACTGGCTGTCGTGAACAGCAGCGCGCTGTTGTCTTCGCTGAAGGCGAGCGGGCGAATCAGAGCCGGGATGGGGCGGCTGATGATCTCTTGCCGCGCCGCAATCAGGTCGATGCGCGCCAGCACAGTGCGAGCGCCGGTGTCGCCCGCAGTTTGCGACAGAGCATACACAGCGAGACTGCCGTCCGCGCTGACAATCAGGTTGCCAGCATATGGATAATCGGCGAGAGGCAGCGCTTCGATAAGGCGAGCCTGGCTCGATTCCAGCGCAAAAACTTCTACCGCAAAGCCGCCCGCGCTGGCCTGCCTCAGCCGCAGCATGGCATCCGCGCCGATGCCGAAAGCGCAATAACAATCCTGCTCGCCGGGCAACGCGCGCGAGCTGACCTCGTCCGCGGCGAAATCCAGCGCAAACAGGCCCGCGCGCAGCCGGTAGGGACTGGCCTCGATGCCTTCCGATGCATGCGCTTCCATAATGAGCTGCTCGCTCTGTGGTCGGAATGCCACGGGGCGCAGCCGGATGCCAGCTCGCGGACGGTCCGCCAGCAGTTCGCGCAGTTGGTTGCCATCACTGTTCGCCAGCCAGGTGGTCGTTGCCAGCGATTCATCAGCCAACTGCCGCGCGACCGTCCAAGCGATGCGCGCGCCGTCCGCCGCTATAATCCAGTCGATGCTGTGGTCGCCGGGCGCAAGGGCGATGAAAGGATGATTGCGGATTGTGCCATCAGCCTCCGCCAGTTTGACTGTCCTGTCGTCGCTGTCCAGATAGATGACGCCGAGCGTAGTGACGCCGAATTGGCTGCCTTGCACGGCGACTTCAGTCACTTCGCCGCTCAGCAGGTTGACGAAACCGAGCGTCGGCCTATCCGCGTCCGATGAATCGCGCAGCAAGAATAGATCCCAGCGCTGTGGCGGCGGGACAGCCTGCGCCTGCGCCAGCCATGCGCAGCAAAGCAGCGACAGGATGAGCAACAGTCTTTGCATCGTGGTCAGAAAGCCCTGCCTGCGCGGTCGCTTGCGCTCGTCAGCCGTCCAAACAATGCGCAGGATTATACTGCGGGCGGGCGGAAGCGGCAATTCCTGAGGAAGCCCCGGCGGATACCGAGAGCACAGCCAAGGCTTTGCGCTGTATCGACGCGCCCTGCGTCTTGCAAGATGCCTGCTCGGAAACTGTGGTCGTCCAGCGGCGAGCCATTCGCTCCACAACGCAGCGATTTTTGATATCATAGCAATCATGAATCGCGCTGCGCTCGGCGAAAACAGTGAGGTGATTGCTCTGGGCGCAGGCCAAAACCAAGAAAAAAGCCCCGGGTGGCGGGGCTGCTGGCAAGAAGGTTTTTTGGGCTTAGTTCGACTTGCGGCCGCGCCGATGCTGACGCTGCGCCCATTCTTGCGCGTCGCGTTGCCGCTTTTGCTGCAAGAAACGTTCAATGCGCGCTTCTTCCATCAGCGCGTCCATGCGTTGCTTGTGCCAGCTCGCGCCTGTGAAGCTTAGGTTTTCCACGATGCGCCTCCATATCTCAAGCAGCCGATACTGGCGACTCTAGCATGATTAGGCATGTCTAACAAGTGAAACAGCCTGTTTCTAATACAATGTATACAAAGCGGCTGGCAAAGCCTAATACGGACAATGATAGCTGGCGCTGGGCAATGATGCGCGCGGGTCGCCCGCCAGGTCGAAGCGCATAATAGACGCCGTGGCTGGGTAGGCGACTGGCAATCCATACTCGCGCAGGCGGTCTTTCATCAGCGCTTCGGGCGCTTCACCCTGCGCATGCAGCCAAGGGAAGACCAGGATATCGCCATGTCCGACAGCGGCTGCCGTTTTGCCGGCATGCCGTTTTCGCACAAGATCGAAAAAATCCAGCACCCGCTCCAGAACGACCTGGGGCGTTTCGTAGGGTGGCTGATTGCCCGTGTACAAATCCCAGCCGCCTTTTGCCAGTTCGGCTGTCGGCTGGCCTGCGTGGGGCGTGTGGACTTCGTTGATGCGCGGGTCAATCGTCGGCATAGAGCCAGACACATAGTTGGCGATGATTGCGGCAGTTTCTTGGGCGCGCTGCATCGGGCTGCAATAGATGGCGCAGACCGCCTTGTCAGCCAGCCATTCGCCGGCCGCGCGCGCTTGAGCTTTGCCAGCCGCGCTCAGCCTGTAGCCGGGCAGGCGGCCATACAAGATATTTTCGGGATTGTGCACTTCGCCATGTCGCAGCAGGTAGAGGGTGGTCTTCAATTTCAGCGCCTTTCCGCCTGGGTCATCCAAAGTCTAGCAGTGGCGGCGCTCCTCTGCAATCGCCCGAATATCTGTGGCTAACGATTCTTCGCGCTTTCGCTTATCATCAAGCGCCAACGGATTTTTCGCTTGGGATGGACGCTTTTGCAGCCAGAGCCGCGCTTTTTTGACCGCCGCATGCTGACGATCTTGTTGATCGTTTTCGTGCAGATGATCGGCACGTCCATGGTCAATCCGATCCTGCCGCTGTATGCCCAAAGCGAATTTGCCATGCCGCCAGAGCTAATCACGCTGCTGCTGACGGCTTTCTTCGCCGCGCAGTTCCTCGCCGGCCCGACCATCGGGCGCATGTCTGATCGGCGCGGACGGCTGCCGGTGCTGCTGATCAGCCAGGTGGGCACGGTCATCGCGTTTGTGATGATTGGATTTGCGCAGTCTGTGCCCATTTTGTTTTTTGCGCGCGTGCTGGATGGCATCACTGGCGGCAACATTGTGGTGGCTCAAGCCTATGTGACCGATATTATGCCCGAGAACAAACGCACACAGGCGCTGGGCTATGTCATGGCTGCATTCGGTTTGGGTTTTATCGTGGGGCCGGCGCTTGGCGGCGTATTGGCCAGCGGGCTGGGACCCCAAGTGCCTTTTTTGCTTGCGGCAGCGGCAGCGCTGGTCACCGTGCTGTTGACATGGTTCACGCTGGAAGAGACGCTCAGCGATGCCGACCAAGCCCGCAACCGCGACAGCAACCGCGCCAGCCTGCGCCTGACAGCCATGTTGGGCAATGTGCCGCTGCTGGCGGTTATGGGCGTGTCCTTTGTATCGCGTTTCGGCTTTGGCTTATTGATCGGCACATTTGCCCTCTTCGCCGAGGCGGTGCTATTTGCTGGCGAGGATTTTGCCACGGTCAGCCTGGGCGTGGGCTTGCTGTTGATGGTGGTGGGCTTGGGGCAATTCTTTACGCAGATTGTCATTTTGCCGGCGGCGCTGCGGCGCTTTGCAGATCCGACTATTGTCATCCTGGGCGCGGCTGCGCGAGCGGTCGGCTTGTTTACGCTGGCTGTCGCCACAGAGCCATGGCTGGGCTCCATCAGCATGGTCGCCTTTGCTGTGGGCAGTGGCTTGTTGTTGCCGGCTTTGCAGTCACTGGTTACCCAGACAGTCGCTCCAGAGCTGCGTGGCGGCATTCTCGGCGCGCATCAGTCGGTAATGAGCCTGGGCGTGATTATTGCCACGGCGGTTTCGGGCGGGTTGTTCACGGCAGACCCGGCTTTGCCCAACTGGCTGGGCGGCGCATTGGTCAGTTTGGCGATCTTGCCCGCGGCTTTTCTGTGGGCTTGGTCGCGCAAGAACGCGGCGCTGGATGGCGGTTTGGCGATGGCGGCCAAGTGAAATGGACTTGGGTTATGCCATGTTGTTGTGCATTAAGCGTGTCGGGGCGGCGGGATTTGAACCCACGACCTCACCGACCCGAACGGTGCGCGCTACCGGGCTGCGCCACGCCCCGACTCGGCGGGCAGTCTAGCTGATGCCGCGGCCGGTGACAAGGTCAGATTATGCCTGAGACGCAACCGCCAACCCTGACCGACCGCCTGCGCGCTTCTACGCGAGGCCCGCTCGACCGAATCGGCGGGTGGCTGGCGCGGCTGGGCATTCATGCCGACCAGGTGACCTTTTTGGGACTGCTGCTGGTGGGGCTGGCGGCGCTGCTGCTGGCGCATGGCGCATTTTTGGCGGGCGCGCTGCTGCTCTTGTGCAGCCTGCCATTGGATGCGCTCGATGGCGCTGTCGCGCGGGCGGCTGGGGGCGCGAGTCGCTTTGGCATGGTGCTGGATTCCACGCTTGACCGGTATGCTGACGGTTTTATTTTCGCCGCTTTCGGGTATTATTTCGCTGGGCAAGGGCGGATGGACATGCTCGCGGCGGCTTTGGCTGCGCTCTTGGGCAGTTTCTTGGTCAGCTATATCCGCGCTCGCGCCGACGATGCCAAAGTGGCTGTTAAGGCGACCGTCGGGCTTTTTTCGCGGCTCGAGCGAGTGGCCGTCTTGCTGGCGATGACAGTCGCCGCCGGCATTTTGAACAGCGAGGCGCCACTGGAGATTGGTTTGCTGCTGCTGGCGGCGGGCACGAACTTTACGACGCTGCAGCGATTGCGCTATGTACACAGGACGTTGAGAGACCGAGGTGAATAAATGGAGTTTGAGCAAGCCTATTTGGTCATCGGCAACTTGCAGGTGCGCTATTACGGCATCATTATTGTGCTGGCGCTGCTGGCGGGCGCGTATGTCGCTTCGCAGCTGGCCAGCCGCAGCGAGCTGGATTCCGACCATATCTGGGGCGGTCTGACTTGGGCGATCCTCCCTGGCATCGTTGGCGCGCGCTTGTGGTTTGTGCTCTTTCCGCCGGTCTCGCTGACGGCCGGCTGCGGCGTCGAGGGCGAGCTTTGCCAAGATACCGCCTGGATGCTGCAAAATTTCTTCGACAGTCAAAACGGCGCGGTCGCCATTTGGAATGGCGGGCTCAGCATATTCGGCGCGATGATCGGCGGGATGTTTGGCGCATGGCTCTACCTCAGCGCCTGGCACAACCGGATTGTTGGCGCGCTGACCACGCTGGCTGCGCCGCTGCTCTGGCTCTATCAACTGCTGGAATGGCTCTTGGTTTCCGCGTTGGACCGCCTGCGCGGCAAAGAGTCGACGCGCTTCCGCTATCGCCGCCCTGTGAGCAGCTTTCCAGACGAAGGCATGCGTTTGGGTCCCTGGATGGATATCGCTGGCGTCGCCATTCCGCTGGGCCAGGCGATCGGCCGCATCGCCAACTACATCAATCAAGAGCTTTATGGCGGACCTACGAACCTGCCCTGGGGCATCAACATCCCGCGCGGAGCCCGTGTCGCGCCTTATGAAAGTTTGATCGACTACCCAATCGATACGCTGTTTCATCCGCTTTGGGCATACGAATCGCTGTGGAGCCTGGTCGCTTTTGTGATCTTGTGGCGCATTTATCATCACTATCGCGGGCAGTTGTCGAGTGGCGACATCTTGCTCATCTATATCGCGCAGTATGCTGTTGGGCGCTTTTTGCTGGAATTTATGCGCGTGGAAATCGCCACCATCGGGCAAACCGGCCTCAACAGCTCGCAGACGATTACCGCCATCGCCCTGATTGTGGCGATTGCGCTGCTGTGGCGGCGGCGTGGCCGGCGCAGCGCCGAGGCTCTGGCGGCGGCTGACGCGACTTCGCGCTCGGCAAACCTGTCTGGGGTCGGCTCGTGACGACACAGATTTGCATTGCCGGGAGTCGGCGCATAAAATTGTTATATGACTGATAATTTGTTGGGTGGCATGAAGGCTCGGACATGGCACGCGTAATCATCCTCGGCACATCTGGCGCGGTTTGTGATGCCCGGCATGACTACACGCATTTCTTGCTGATCGGCAAGGAAGATGGTCCTGTGCTGGTCGATGCCGGCTCCAATCCTCTGGAAAAAATCAAGAGGCTGGGCATTGATCACTTGACGCTGGGCGATATCATTTTGACGCATTTTCATTCTGATCATGTGGCTGGCGTGCCCAATATGCTCATGCACATGTGGCAGATGGGGCGCAAACAGCCGATCCAGTTCTACGGCATTCCGCACTGCATCGACCGCGTCGAAGGCACAATGGATATGTATGGCTGGGAGTATTGGCCCAATTTCTTCCCGGTGTCCTTTACGCGCACGGGCTTGGCCGATGACACGCTGCTCTTTGAGAATCACGACTTCCTCATCCGTTCCTTCCCTGTCGTGCATTTCATCCCCACGATTGGCATGCGCATCACCAACAAGCACAATGGCAAGGTGCTGGCTTACAGCTGCGATACCGAGCCCTGTCCAAACGCCCTGAAAATCGGCAAAGACGCGGATATTTTCATCCATGAAGCGGCTGGACCCCCGCCCGGACACAGCACCGCGCGGATGGCTGGCGAAGCGGCGACTCAAGCCAGCGCCAAACAGCTGCGCTTGATCCATTATCAGGTCTGGAATCAGGACCCGGAGGCGCTGGTTGCCGAAGCGGCGCAGACCTACGACGGTCCCATAACCCTCTGCCGCGACTTCGACGAGTTCGAATTTTAGTCTGCGCAGCCAATCGCTGTTCCGCGCCCATTTCCCGGTAATTCGAGCGGGGCGCTGCGAGCTGCCGTCCATTTTGGCTCGCTTGTCCATTCGCGCTACAATTCTTCTATCTCTAGGTTCTGAGAGACTCTGAAAATCTAGCGACTCAATGGAGGCAAGACCAATGAATACGCGCATGAATAGGCTGCTTTTGCTGGCTTTGCTGCTGGGGCTGTTGGCGCTGCCGGTTGCGGCTCAAGACGATTTGTTGAGCTTTGCCGCCGCAGATTGTGATTATGGCGGCAACCTCAAGTCGGTCGAGGCGCTGGACGAGCTCACTGTCCGAGTGACTCTCTGCAATACCGATGCTATCTTTGATCAGGAAATGGCCAGCCTCGGCTTGTCCATCCACCCCCGCGAGTGGATCGAAGCCACTGGCGGCACTGGCGACATTTTGACCAGAGCCATCGGCACGGGTCCGCTGCGTCTGGTCAATTGGGACCAAGGCAATGAAATGGTTTTTGAACGTTTCGAGGATTACTGGGGCGAGCCATCTATCGAAGATACCGTCATCTTGCGCTGGAACTCCGAAGCGGCTGCCCGCGCGACCGAGCTGCGCGCCGGCACCATTGACGGCATGAAGTTCGCCAACCCCGATGACATCCCCGTCTTTCGCGCCGACCCCAACTTCAATCTGATCGACATTCCCCCGCTGACTGGCGTCTATGTGGCGATGAGCAATTTCTTCGAGCCACTCAACGATATCCGCGTGCGCAAGGCAATCGCCATGGGCATCGACCGGCAGCGCATCGTCGATAACTTCTTCCCGCCTGGCTCGCCATTGACGCCCGACTTCGTGCCGCCGGCTGTCTTTGGCCACATCGGCGAGGATGGCGTGCCTGGCTTCGACCAAGCGGCGGCTGTGGCGCTGCTCGAAGAAGCCGCTGCCGATTTGGGATTCTCGCTGCCGCTGGATTCGGTGGTGGATACGCGCACGGGTGAAGCGCGCGGCTTGACATTGACATGGCGCGATGTCGTCCGCGGTTACCTGCCCAATCCGGGCATCATCGCCAACGATATCGCCGCCCAACTCGCCGACATTGGCGTCAATGCCGATGTGCAAGTTGTTGAATCTGGCGCATTCATCGCTTCGGCGCTTTCGGGCAACGAACCGCTGCATATTCTGGGCTGGCATGCTGATTTCCCCGATGCCTCAAACTTTTTGACCTGCTGCCACGGACCGAACATGGCGCAGATGGGCGAGCCTTATCCAGAAATCTATGAGCCATTGATCGCGGCGGGCCAAGTCCTCGACCCAGAGGCGCGTATGACCTACTTCCAACAGGTGGCTGAAGGCATGGCGGCTGCTGTACCTTGGGTGCCTTTTGGTCATGCCGGTTCCGCTGATGTTTGGCAAGCCGATATCATCGGTGTCCACCCTGGCGTCCTCGATGGCACAGAAGAATTCTCGCGCCTCGAAGACCCAGATGACGACAACATCATCTATATGCAGAACGCCGAGCCGATCTCGATCTATTGCAACGACACCTGGGATGGCGAGACTTTCCGCGCCTGTCACCAGGTACAAGAGTCTCTGCTCGACTTCGAGAAGGGTGGCGTCGCTGTTATCCCTGGCTTGGCGGAAACCTGGAATGTCTCTGAAGATGGCACGGTGTGGACCTTTAACCTGCGCGAAGGCGTGCTCTTCCACGATGGCTCAAGCCTGGATGCCAACGATGTGGTCGCCACTTGGCATGCTTCCGCCGACTGCGCCAGCCCCAACCACACAGGCCGCGGCGAAGGCTTCGCGATTTACTTGTCGATCTTCCAGCAGTTCATCAATGCCGATCAGTGCTAGTTCTCTCCGCCCCAAAGCCCTCTCCGACCGCTTGCGTCGCCGCGGCGCAGCCTAAGGGAAGGGCATTAAGGCGGCAGAATCGCTGTAGACTCCCCTTCCTTCGTCTTGGAGGGAAGGGGGTTTTGCCAGCGCCTCCCTCATTTTTGGGGTGGGGGCAAAGCAACGCGTACCCACCAAAATCACCACTCCCGGGAAAGCGGTATGCCTAATGCCGATTAAGCCGCGGGTCGAGGGCGTCGCGCAGGCCGTCGCCCAGCAGGTTGAAGCCCAGCACCGTAATCATGATGGCGATGCCAGGGAAAAACACCAAATGCGGTGAAGTAAAGAGATAATTGCGCGATTCGCTGAGGATCTGCCCCCATTCCGGCGTAGGCGGCTGCGCGCCCAAACCCAGGAATGACAGCGCGGCCGCATCCAAAATCGCCGTGCCCACGCCCAACGTCCCTTGCACAATGATGGGCGTGATGGCGTTGGGCAAGATATGCGCCAGCACGATGCGCCAGGGACTCGCCCCGAGCGCGCGCTCGGCCAGCACAAATTCTTGCTCTTTGATAGACAGCACGCTGGCGCGAGAAAGCCGCGCGTATTGCGGTATGAACGTAATCGTGATGCCCAGCAGCGCATTGGTCAAGCCTGGCCCCAGGATGGTCACGATGGATATCGCCAGCAACAGCGCCGGGAATGCCAGCACCACATCCATCAGGCGCATGATGACATTGTCGGCGCGTCCGCCCACATAACCCGCTGTGATGCCCAGCGCCGTGCCCACAATGATCGACAGGCTGATGGTGATGACGCCCACCGACAGCGAAGTGCGCGCGCCATAGATCACGCGGCTGTACAGATCGCGCGCGTTCAAGTCCAAGCCCAGGATATGCTGCGGCTCTTCACAGCCCAGCAAGGGGATGCAGGGCGGTTTGCTGGGCAGGCGTCCTGTCTCGCCGGGCACGCCGATCATGGTTTTAATCGGGTCATGCGTGGCGAAGACGGGCGCGGCAATGGCGATGACGACCAGCGCGCCGATAATGGTCATCCCCAGCAGCGCCGAGGGACTGTGCCGCAGGTTGTACAGCGCTTCCAGCCACAGATTGGCGGAGCGCGCATGCCCCCCTTGTTCGAGTTGAGCTGGCTTCGCGCTCACAGCCGCCCCCTAGTTGAAGCGAATCCGCGGATCGAGGTAGCCATACATGATATCGACCACCATATTGATCAGCACGAAGCCTGCCGCGATCACCACCGTGAAGCCCTGCACCAAGGTGTAATCGCGCGAGGTGATGCTGTCGACCAAGGTGCGCCCAACGCCGGTCAGGCTGAAAATGGTCTCTGTCAGCACCGCGCCGCTGATGACCAGCCCAAAGTTTAACCCGATGACGGTGATGACGGGCAGCAGCGCATTGCGCAAGGCGTGCACCCCGACAACCTTGCCTTCGCGCAGCCCCTTCGCCCGCGCTGTGCGCACATAATCTTGGCTGAGCACCTCCAAGACGCTGGAGCGGCTCATGCGCGCTATGATCGCTAGTGGAATCGTGCCCACTGCCACCGCCGGCAAGATCAAATGCCGCAGCGCATCCACCAGCAATTCGCCATTCAAAGTGAGCAGGGCGTTCAATGTGTTAATCCGCGAGAAGAAAACGAGAATTCCCGCTGGCTCTTGGCCTTCTACGACCCATCCCCACAGCGCATAAAACGGCTGCGGATTCGCGCCTGGCGTCAGCCTGCCCGATGGCGGCAGCGCCAGTGGCGTGTCCTTTAGCAGCACAGCAAAGAGGTAGGCCAGCATCAAGCCAAGCCAAAACACCGGCATGGAAACGCCGATGTTCGCGCCGATCATCGTGCCCACATCCAGCGCCGACTTGTGACGATAGGCGCTCAACACGCCGATTGGCACGCCAATGCTGATGGCAAAGAGCAGCGCAAAACAGCCCAGCTCGACTGTGGTTGGCAGCCGCTCGACCAGCAGCTCCATCACCGGGCGGTGAAACCGCAGCGAATCGCCCAGATCGCCGCCTGCAAAGTTGCGCATGTAAATCAGCAGCTGCACTGGCACAGGCTGGTCGAGTCCATTGCGCCGCGCGAAGGCTTCGCAGATTTCGGGTGTTGCCCGCTCGCCCAGCACAGCCAGGCAGGGGTCGCCAGGGATGGCGCGCGCCAGGGCGAAGGTGACGATCATGATCCCAAAAATGACGGGGATGGAAAATGTCAGTCGGCGCAGGACAAATGTGAGCATCGCCGCCGCTTACTGCGCTGCCCAGGCACGCGCTCGTTCAACCGCCCGCTGCCAGCCGGCATACAGCGATTCCCGCTGGTCGGCGGACATGACGGGGTCGAAGCGGCGCTGAAGCTGCCATTGCCCCGCGATTTGGTCTTGGGAATCCCAAAAGCCGACCGCCAGCCCAGCCAGGTAAGCCGCGCCCAGCGCAGTCGTCTCGGTGACAGCCGGGCGCTCGACTGGCACGCCCAGGATATCGGCTTGGAATTGCATAAGGAAGTCGTTCGCCACAGCGCCGCCATCAACGCGCAGCGCTTCCAGCGGCAAGCCCGAATCGGCGCTCATGGCCGCCACGACATCGCGGGTTTGATAGGCGATCGCTTCCAGGGTGGCGCGGACGATCTGCGCCCTGCCGCTGCCGCGAGTCATGCCGACAATGGCGCCGCGGGCATATTGATCCCAATAGGGCGCGCCCAAGCCAACAAAAGCTGGCACCACATACACGCCGTCTGTGCCAGCGATGCTTTCTGCCAGCGCCTGGCTTTCGGCGGCGTCGTCGAGCAAACGCAGCTCATCGCGCAGCCATTGCACCGCCGCGCCGGCCATGAAAATGCTGCCTTCCAGCGCGTATTGCAGCGGGCTGTCGCCGACTTGCCAGGCGATTGTGGTCAGCAGGTTGTTGGCCGATTGCTGAGGCGCGCCGCCTGTGTTCATCAGCATGAAGCAGCCCGTGCCATAGGTATTCTTTGCCATGCCGGCTTGATAGGCTGCCTGTCCAAATGTCGCCGCCTGCTGGTCGCCCGCCATGCCGGCGATGAGGATGCTCTTGCCAAAAAGCTGCGCAGCGCACTCGCCATAGACCTGGCTGCAGGAACGCACTTCGGGCAGCAGAGCGCGAGGGATTGCCAGCCGCGCCAGGATTTCGTCCGACCAGTCGGCGCGGTGAATGTCGAAAAGCATGGTGCGCGCGGCATTGCTCACATCGGTGATATGCAGGCGGCCGCCACTCAGCTGCCAAGCCAAATAGCTGTCCACCGTGCCAAAAGCCAGTTCGCCGTCCGCGGCGCGCTGCCGGGCGCCCGGCACATTGTCCAGCAGCCAGGCGACCTTCGTGCCAGAGAAATAGGCATCGGCAACCAAGCCCGTGCGCTGCCATATCGTCTCGTCAAAGCCCTCGGACTTGAGCTGGTCGCAAAGGCCGGCTGTGCGCCGATCTTGCCAAACGATCGCGTTATGAATGGGCGCGCCGCTCTGCCTGTCCCAGATCAATGTGGTTTCGCGCTGATTGCTGATGCCGATAGCGGCGATGTCGGCGGGATCAGCAATGACCTCTTGCGCGACCGCCAACTGCGATGTCCAAATATCGCGCGGGTCATGCTCGACCCAGCCTGGCTGAGGATAAATCTGGGGAAACTCCTGCTGGGCGCTGCGGATGATGCGGCCAGCGCGGTCAAAGAGAATGGCGCGTGACGAGGTCGTGCCTTGGTCCAGCGCCAGGATAAACGCTGCCATTGATCAATAGTCCTTCCTATTATAGGCGGACACTTATTCGCCTTATTGTAGCGCAAAGGCGAGGGGCAGGCGCGCCACGCTGCCCGGCGGACCTTGCCAATCGCTCAGCGCCCGGCAGAATCGCCACGCTGCATCCGCCGCGAGCGCAGCAATATGCCGCAGCCCAGCCCAGCCAAGCCACCCGCCAGCGCCCAGACCGGCAGCCGCTCCAGCATGCCCAGCAGCATGTGCGGCGGATAATCGGGGAAGGCATGCGCATGCCGCAAGTCTTTGAAGAGCATCAGCGTGAAGGTCGCCAGGCTGGCCAATGCGCCAAAAACGCCACCCGCCGCCACAGCCGAAGTCAGCCTGTCCAGCGCGCGCGGCCGACACAAAGCCGTCGCCGCCAGCGCCAGCAGCGCGCCAAGCAGCGAGACCGCCAGGGCGTCATGGTCTTCGACGCCCGACCACAGCAAGATGGCGATGCCGCAAGCCAGCAGCAGGTGTCGCGCCCATCCAGCAGCCGTCATCCCGCTGCCGCTTGCCCATCCAGCGCCACATCCAGCACTTCGTCCAGGTGATCAACCAGCACAAAAGTCAGCTCGGCGCGCACATCGTCTGGCACATCATCCAGATCATTTTCGTTTTTGCGCGGCAGAATCACCGTGTCCACCCCCAGCCGATGCGCCGCCAGCACCTTGTCTTTGATGCCGCCCACCGGCAGCACCCGCCCGCTGAGCGTCAGCTCGCCAGTCATGGCGATGTGGCTTTTGGCTGCCCGCCCAGTCAGAAGCGAGGTCAGCGCCACAGCCATGGTAATCCCCGCGCTCGGACCGTCTTTGGGGACTGCGCCCGAAGGCACATGCAAATGTACATCGGATTCGCTGTAAAACGTCGGGTCTAGCCCCAGTTGTCCAGCCCGCGAGCGCGCAAAACTATAGGCGATCTTGGCGCTTTCTTGCATGACCGCGCCCAGCTGCCCGGTGTATTGGAAGCCTTTGCCGCCGGTCATCTTTGCCGCTTCGACAAACAGCGCATCGCCACCTACTGGCGTCCAGGCGAGCCCGGTCGCCACGCCGGGCGCATCGGCGCGGTCTTGCAATTCGCTGCGATAGCCAAAGCGTGTCTTGCCCAGCAGGTCTTTCAAATTGTCGGGCACGACGCAGACTGTCGCGGCGGCTGCTTCGGCGATTTGCGTTACAACCTTGCGCGCTGCCTTGCCGATCTCGCGTTCTAGATTGCGCACGCCAGCCTCGCGGGTGTAGTCGCGGATGATCTGCAGCAGCGCCGCGTCTGTGAATTCAAGCTCGTCGGTATGCAAGCCATTTTCGCGGCGTTGGCGCGGCACCAGATATTGAGAGGCAATCGCCTGCTTCTCGCGTTCGGTATAGCCACTCAACTGGATGATCTCCATGCGGTCGCGCAAGGGACGCGGGATGGTGTCGAGCGCGTTGGCTGTGGTGATGAACATGCAGTCGCTGAGGTCAAAAGCCACATCCAGATAATGATCGCGGAACTCCGCATTTTGTTCGGGGTCCAGCACCTCGAGCAGCGCCGAGCCTGGATCGCCGCGGAAGTCGCGCCCCAGTTTGTCGATTTCGTCCAGCATGATCAACGGATTGCGAGATTGGGCGCGGCGGATCGCCTGGATGATGCGCCCGGGCATCGCGCCGATGTATGTGCGCCGAAAACCGCGAATCTCAGCTTCATCGCGGATGCCGCCCAGGCTCATGCGGATGAACTTGCGTCCCATCGCCCGCGCAATCGACGCCCCTAGCGATGTCTTGCCGACGCCGGGCGGACCCACAAATGCCAAAATCGCGCCAGAACGGTCGCGCCGCACCGGGTCGAGCGCCTCGGATTCAGCGAACTCGCTTTCGCGCTCTGCCCGCAGTTTGCGCACAGCCAGGAATTCGAGGATGCGCTGCTTGACATCTTGCAGTCCATAATGATCTTCGTCCAAGATCGCGCGCGCATTGGCGATATCCAGCTTGTCCTCGGTGCGGGTGTCCCAGGGCATGCCGCAGATCCAGTCCAGGTAGGTGCGGATAACGCCATATTCCGCTGCCGCCACGGACAATTTGGACAGACGGTTCAGCTCGCGCTCGGCTTCTTTGCGCGCTTCGTCGGGCATGCGCGCTTCGTCGATGAGCTGGCGAAACCGCTCGATTTCTTTTTGATCTTCATCTTCTTCCAGTTCGCGCTGGATAGCTTTCATTTGCTCGCGCAGATAATAATCGCGCTGCGATTTCTCCATTTCTTCTTGGGCGTCTTCTTGGATCTTGCGCCCCAGCGAAAGCACATCCACTTCTTTCGACAGCAGCTTGAGCAGCAGGCGGATCTTGTCGCCGACATTGTCCAGCTCTAGCAGCAGCTGCGCGTCGTCCGACTCGATGCGCACATACGTCGCGATTGAATACACCAGTTGCAGCGGGTCTTCGACATGAATTGCGCTGCTCACCAGTTCTTCGGGGATATTGGGCACCAAGTTGGCCAGTTGGCTGAAGCGGTCGGTGATGCTGCGCACCAAGGCTTCCATTTCGATATCGTCGGCAAAGACGACTTCGTCTTCGGCAATACGCGATACGCGCGCTTTGAGATAAGGCGCGTCGCTGATGAATTCATCGATGCGGATGCGCTGCAAGCCCTGGATCAACAAGCGGATTGTGCCGTCGGGCGCGCGGAACAGCCGGTGTATGGTCGCCAAGGTGCCGACTTCGTGCACCTGGTCGGGGCCTGGCGTGCCCAGGTTGGGGTCTTTCGAGGCGACCAAGCCAACCATGCGGTCGCCGGCCACGACATCGTTGACCAGTTGGATGCTGCGCTCTTGACCGACTGTCAAGGGTATAGCCGTCTGTGGATAGACAACCAGCCCGCGCAGAGGCAAGACAGGCACTTCTTCTGGCAGGTCAATAGCCGCGCTGTCGTCATCCATGCTCTCGACCAATTCGATCTCTATGGCTGGCGTCGGAGCGTCTTCATCGTCCAGCAGGTAATCCCGATTGTGCATAACGTTCTGTCCTCGCCGGGCAGGCAGCTGTGGCGGCAATGCAATTTGCGCCGCGTCTTCTACTTTAGCGACTGTCGCGCATAATTGGAATCAGCGTTGGCGGAGCGCGCCGATTTTTTGACGAGTTTCTAAGATAGCCCTCCCCGGCGCATTTGCCGAAAAAGCGAAACAGCATACAATAGTTGTTGCCGCGATACGCGATTTGTGAGATGCGCAGGTGGGCAGATGACTCAAAACAACCGCAAAATCCGCCGGCGTCCGGCCAGCCGCACGCGCGAGCGGGTGATTGCGCGTCAGCAGCGCCGCCTCGCTGCAGAAGAAAATCGGCAGGCAAACCGCGAAGAGCACGCCTTCTTTCGCCGGCGCTTCCCTGCCTATGATGAAAACAATGCTGTGCATCGCGCCTTGGCCTGGCTCTTTTCCAGCCGCTCGCCGCTTGCCAAATTGACGACGCTGGTCACCCTCTCGGCGCTGGTATTTTTCATCGGCAGCTATGTCGTTTCTGGGCGCATATTCCCCAGTGTTTATACACTCGGACTGCCGCTCAGCGAGTTAACCCTTGAAGAAGCCGAGCAAGAAATCATGGCGCACTGGCAGCGCGCCGTGCATATCGACATCACAGTCGATGGCGAGCGCCTGCAAACAGTGACGCCCGAAGCGCTGGGCTTGACCATCGACGCCGCGGCGATGGCGGCGAGCGCCAAGGCGGCTGGCATCGCCGGCATTCCCTTCGGTCTGCACATCGCGCCGACTGTGGAGGTCTCGCATGCCAAAGCGCAGTCGGTGCTGCTGGATATGACCGAAGATATTTTCTTGCGGCATTATGAAGCTGGCTACAAATGGTCGGGTGGCACGCTCATCGCTGTGCCCGGCCGCCGCGGCCGCCACCTGGATGTGACGGGCAGCTTGCAAAGCCTCAAAGACGACCTCGTCAATATCGTTGCCTATGGCCAATTCGAGCTGACTGCCAATGCCATCAACCCGACCGTTTTAGATAGTTCACCGTTTCTGGACGAAGCGCTGGTCTTGTTGGACAGCGGTTTGCGCATCCGCGGTTATGACCCGTTCTCTGACCAGATGCTTTCGTTCAACGTGACTGATGTGCAGGCGGCAGAATGGCTGACGGCAGGCGTGAATGGCTTGGCGGTGCGTGAAGATGCCTTCCGCGAGTTTATCGATGCTGAAAACAGCCTGTTGGTAGCGGACGGACGGTACATCGACGAGCTGGAGGCGATTGACAAACTGCAAAACGCGCTCGTAGACGGCAACCCGGATATTCTGCTGCGCCTGCGCTATTTGCCGTCAAAGTACCAGGTCGAGCGGCAAGACACTGGTTTCTCAATCGGTCGCAAGCGCGGCATACCCTTTGAATTCATCGGCGCGGCCAACCCCACGGTCAACTGGAATCAACTGGTGATTGGCCAAGAAATGCAGCTGCCCACGCGCGACAGCATGGTGCCTGTCGACCCGGTTCCGCACAAGCGCATCGTCGTCGACCTGGAAACACAGTGGCTGCTGGCATTCGACAATCGGCAGTTGGTCTTCAGCTGGCCGATCTCATCAGGACGCGAGCAGGCGGAGACTTATCCCGGCATCTATCAGATCTTGACGCACAACGAGGTGGCTTCTGGCGGCAGTTATGCGCTGTGCAATGAATCTGGCACCAATTGCAGCCACTGGAAGATGAAGTGGTTCATGGGCATTTATGAAGTGGTGCCTGGCTTGATGAACGGCTTTCATGGCGCGGTGGAACTGCCCAATGGCAACTTTCTGGGCGGCGGCGGCGTGTACGAGCCGACTACCTTCGGCTGCATCATGTCGCTGGATTCCAAAGCCGAGCAGCTCTATCGCTGGGCAGAAAGAGGCACCATGGTCGAAATCGTGTCCCAGCACTTTCAGCCCGAAAGCGATCTGGCAAAATATGCGCTGGAATTCATCAACACGATTGATACGACCTACCGCCCCATCTCGACATAATCGCTTTGTCCGCGTTTCCCTTCGCGCCGCGAGGGGAATGGTGATTTTGGTGGGTGCGCGCGGCTTTGCCCCCCCCCACCCCAAGCTCCTCCCTCACTTTGGGGGAGGGGTTTGGGGTG